>NZ_JBKHKI010000033.1:0-519 GCF_046546455.1 Rhizobium sp. YIM 134829 | reverse complement strand
ATAGGAACGACGGGCCAGGTCGGGAAGCTGATCGTCGAGGAGTTCGACCGCGACCCGGGCAACGTCCGAGTCCGCTATGCCGCACGCAAGCCCGAGCAGGTCGACGAACTGCGCACGGCAGGGCGGGACGCGGTGCGCCTCGACCTGGACGATCCGAGCACCTTCGCCCACGCGCTGCACGGTGTGGACCGGGTATACCTGCTGACCGGCTACACCGTTGCCATGCTGACCCAGAGCAAGACCATCGTCGACGCCGCGGTCAAAGCGGGTGTCAGCCACATCGTGCACCAAGGCGTGTTCGCCAACTGGGACGTCACCGATCCGCACTTCGTCTGGCACCAGATGATCGAACGCTACATCGAGGGAAGCGGTCTGGCGTGGACGCACCTGCACCCCAACGTCTTCATGGAGGGACTGGCGTCCATGACACCGGTCGACGATGGCGCCTTCTCGGTCTTCTGGGGCGATCGCCGCGTCGGATGGATAGCTGCACGAGACATCGCCGCGGTGGCTGCCACG
>NZ_JBKHKI010000032.1:0-565 GCF_046546455.1 Rhizobium sp. YIM 134829 | reverse complement strand
CGGTAAGGCATGAAGCCCTCGGCTGAGCTAAACGCCAACACGTCCCGGAACTCGCCCGTCGATTCGGGCATCAGTTCGCCGATGAATCGCTCACACGACGGCGTAGCTCAATCGCTTCGCCGCACCCGCGATGCGCGTCGCTAGATCGGGGTGGGTCAGCGGCAGCGAGAGTTTGGGCCGGTCGGGCATCGCTGGCGCTGCGGGCGCGAACAGTGCCAGGCATGGTGCGCCAGCGATTCGGCTCTTGTACCACAGTCCGTCGAGGGTGGGATAGGCATCGACGACGTTTCGTGCCCACGCCTGGGTAACGGTGAGGGGGCCGGTGGAGATGGCGTAGGTACCGTCGGCGCGCGTCGCCCATGCACCGTGGCTGTCGGCGGCGACATCGAGGACGGTGAGCGCTCGGGTGAACGAGAGACCAGTCACGTAAGGGGCGTGTCGTTGGCGGTCGATCGTGCGATCGACCTGAAGGCTTCTGCCACTGCAGCATCGGGGCTGGACGCGCCGTACCAGACGCCGCGTTCGGGGTCCTCGGCTCGAGCGACGTGGTGGGTGTCGAAACGCA
>NZ_JBKHKI010000031.1:0-565 GCF_046546455.1 Rhizobium sp. YIM 134829 | reverse complement strand
CCACGGTGAAAGAATGGTCGATGCTGTACCCGGTACACCCCCGCATCCACCCCGACTGCCTGCGCCTCGGCGGGTCGACACCACGGGCGGACGTGTGACTCTGACCTGCGAGCGTGCGTCGCCGTGGGCCTCGCTCGCCAAGGACCCCGCCTACGCATGAATGACTCGGGTCGAGAACTCCTGCGCTGGCTCCATCATCACTCCGTAGACGACGTCGACCTGTGCGCCCTAGCCGATGCGACCCACTCACCGGCATCGTCCCATAACTGAAATCGCGGACCGTCGCTGCGCGGTGGTGAGAGCCGATTATTGCGTGGTGGCGTTCTCGAATGCTTCGAGTACTTCGCGGGGGACGCGGCCGCGGGGGCTGACTGTGTATCCGTTTTCGGTTGCCCAGGCGCGGATGGCCGACGTGCTAGTTCCCGCCTTGGCCTTGGTGCTCCGTGGTTTCTTGGTGCGGCGGTTACGAGGGAGCTCGTCACCGGTAATTTCGAGTGCGGCGTTGATGTAGGGCGTCAGCGTTTTGTCGAACTTGGACACGTTCCGCGTGGACAGGTCCATTCGG
>NZ_JBKHKI010000030.1:0-578 GCF_046546455.1 Rhizobium sp. YIM 134829 | reverse complement strand
CTCTCCAAGCGCACCGAACAGCAGGCGGCCTCGCTCGAGGAAACCGCCGCCGCGCTCGACGAGATCACCGCCAATGTGGCGAACTCGTCCAAGCGTGCGGAAGAGGCCCGCACGGTCGCGATCCAGGCCAATGACAGTGCGCGCAAATCCGGTGCCGTCGTCGCCAATGCGGTCGATGCGATGAGCAAGATCGAGCAGTCGTCCAACCAGATCTCCTCGATCATCGGCGTGATCGACGAGATCGCCTTCCAGACCAACCTGCTCGCTCTGAATGCCGGCGTCGAAGCAGCCCGCGCCGGTGAGGCCGGCAAGGGGTTCGCGGTGGTTGCGCAAGAAGTGCGCGAGCTCGCTCAAAGGTCTGCCCAGGCCGCCAAGGAGATCAAGGATCTGATCCGCAACTCCTCCGGCGAAGTGCAGAACGGCGTCAAGCTCGTCAGCCAGACGGGCGAGGCCTTGAAGACGATCGAGAGCTATATCGTCACGATCAACCAACATATGGACGCGATCGCCACCTCCGCGCGCGAACAGTCGGTCGGGCTCTCCGAGGTCAACACCGCCGTCAACCAGATGGACCAGGT
>NZ_JBKHKI010000029.1:0-598 GCF_046546455.1 Rhizobium sp. YIM 134829 | reverse complement strand
CCGCTGATCTTCCTGACCGAGGACGACCTGGCGTCGTTCCGGCCGGGCAGCCTCATCGTCGACGTCTCCTGCGACGAGGGCATGGGCTTCAGCTGGGCGACGCCGACGTCATTCGGGTCGCCGAGCTTCGTCGTCGGCGACAACGTCACCTACTACGCCGTCGACCACAGCCCGTCCTACTTGTGGAACGCCGCGACGTGGGAGATCAGCGCCGCACTCATCCCGTATCTGCCCACGGTGCTCGACGGGGCACAGGCGTGGCGCAACGACCAGACGATCCAGCGGGCCATCGAGATCCAGGACGGCGTCATCGCCAACCCCGAGATCCTCGAGTTCCAGAAGCGCGAGGCCGAGTACCCACACGCCGCGACGTGAGGCGGGCGAGAAACTGGCACCGACTGCCTAGTTCCTCGTCGACTGAACGGTTTGTGCGGTAACTTCTCCTCGACACCCGACTGGCCGCAGCCGAGGAGTTTCTACGGTGGATGCGACACCTTTCGGGCACTACCAGTTGCAGATGCTGCTGGGCCGGGGCGGAATGGGCGAGGTCTACCAGGCCTACGACACCAAGACCGACCGAGTCGTCGCGCTCAAGGTC
>NZ_JBKHKI010000028.1:0-605 GCF_046546455.1 Rhizobium sp. YIM 134829 | reverse complement strand
GATCCAGCAGCGCCGCGATCTCCCGCAACGCCTCCGGGACGACGGCGTAGTACACCCACGATGCCCGGCGCTCAGAGGTCAACAGACCGGCGGCGCGCAACACCTTGAGGTGATGCGACACCGTGGGCTGCGAAACGTCGATACCGCTGGAGATGTCGCAAACACACGCCTCGCCGCCGGAATGGCTGGCGATCGCGCTGAACAGGCGCAACCGCACCGGGTCGGCCAGTGCCTTCAGCTTCGTGGCCATCTCGGCGGCGGCCAGCTCAGTCAGTGGCTCGCGCAACAGCGGCGGCGTGACACAGCAGGCGTCCGCCCCCGGGCTCTCCGAAATCGACATTCATCGATATTGACAGCGATCGAATCAGGACGCAAACGAACGACAGGTAGATCGGGGCTGCTCGCTCTCAGCCTTCTGTTGAATGAACACTTGACCCTCACGCAACGTGAGGCGCCAGCCTGGTGGACGTGACGCAGGAGACGAAGGTGGACGAACTCACGGTGGGCGACGTCGCGGATCGATTTGGCATCACGGTCCGGACGCTGCACCACTATGACCAGATCGGCTTGCTGACCCCGAGCCGGCGTGCAGCCTCGGGCTATCG
>NZ_JBKHKI010000027.1:0-714 GCF_046546455.1 Rhizobium sp. YIM 134829 | reverse complement strand
TCGGCTCAGATGAGTTGGCGCCAGACGTATCTGGTGGTTGCCGTGGTGATGGCGGCGATCACGATCCCTGCGCACTTCTTCGGCTTGCGGCGCCCGTGGCCGCCGGTCACCGCCGCGCACCACGACGTCGAGGCGCCGGGCCGCACCGCGCGCAGCGTGCCGTTCCTCGCCCTGACGGCGGCGTTCGCGCTCGCCGGACTCGCGTCCTACGCGGTGATCGCCAACCTGGTGCCGCTGATGAGCCAACGCGGCATCGGCACCGGTGCCGCCGCCGTCGCGCTCGGCCTGGGCGGCGCGGGGCAAGTGCTCGGCCGACTGGGCTACCAATCGCTGGTGCGCCGCGTCGGCGTCGTGCCCCGCACGGTCGTCATCATGGCCGGCGTCGCCGGCACGACGGCGCTGCTCGGGGTGTTCACCACCTATGCGGCATTGGTGGCGGCGGCCATCGGGGCGGGGGTGATGCGGGGCATCATGACGCTGCTGCAAGCCACCGCCGTCACCGAACGCTGGGGTTCTACCCATTACGGTCACCTCAGCGGCCTGCTGTCGGCGCCGGTCATGATCGCCACCGCCATCGGCCCGTTCGTTGGCGCGGCGCTGGCCAGCCTGCTCGGCGGGTACGCCGCGATGTTCCTCGCCCTCGGCGCGATTGCCGCGGCGGGCGCACTGCTGGCGGTCGCTACCAGGCCCCGAATCTACGGTGTGACGTCCGCG
>NZ_JBKHKI010000026.1:0-772 GCF_046546455.1 Rhizobium sp. YIM 134829 | reverse complement strand
CGCGCGGGAGCGCACACCAGTGCGCTGAGAGGACGGCTAACGGGCCGTCGACCGTATGAACCTGACCGGGTAATGCCGGCGTAGGGAGCTTCGTCAGATGACTGCTGTGTCCGATTCCGTCTCCGTCACCACCGGCCCCATCACGGGCAGTTCGAAGACCTACCGCGAGCTGCGCGACGGGGCACGGGTGCCGTTCCGCCGGGTGAACCTGACCAACGGCGAGCACCTCGACCTGTACGACACCTCGGGGCCGTACACCGACGACACCGCGGCGATAGACCTCGCCGCGGGCCTGCCCGCGCGTCCCGGCGTGGTCCGCGACCGCGGCACCCAGTTGCAGCGCGCACGCAACGGCGAGATCACCTCCGAGATGGCGTTCATCGCCGAACGCGAGGGCATGCCTGCCGAACTGGTGCGCGACGAGGTGGCGCGCGGACGGGCGGTGATCCCGGCCAACCACAACCACCCCGAGAGCGAGCCGATGATCATCGGCAAGGCGTTCGCCGTGAAGGTCAACGCCAACATCGGCAATTCGGCGGTGACGTCCTCGATCGCCGAGGAGGTCGAGAAGATGGTGTGGGCCACCCGCTGGGGAGCCGACACCATCATGGACCTGTCGACCGGCCGCGAGATCCATCAGACCCGGGAGTGGATCCTGCGCAACTCCCCGGTGCCGGTGGGGACCGTGCCGATGTACCAGGCGCTGGAGAAGGTCGACGGCGATCCCACCAGATTGTCTTGGGAGGTCTACCGCGACACCGTGATCGAGCAG
>NZ_JBKHKI010000025.1:0-775 GCF_046546455.1 Rhizobium sp. YIM 134829 | reverse complement strand
GATCGCGGAACCAGTAGTAGTGGTAGATGATCCCGCCCTCGACCTGGCCGTCGTTGACGGCGCGCAGCGTGGCGATGTTGTCGGAGTAGATCTCGGCGCCTGACTTCATGGCGGCCAACCACTGGCTGGTGGCCTGCTCGCCGGTGAGTTCCAGCATGGCCGCGACGATGGCCTGGAAGTCCGGCTTGACCGGCGGCGCGCCCCAGCGGCCCTTCCACTCCGGCTTCTCGAGATCCATGATCGACCGTGGCAGCTGAGCCTCGCTGAGCTTGGTCTTGTCGTAGGCGAACACCGTCGTGCGCGCGGCGACGCCGGTCCACTTGTTGGTGGCGGGGCGGAACTGCGGCGGCACCTGGGAGATGGTGGCTTGGTCGACGTCGGTGAACAGGCCGTCCTTCTCGACGGCGGCCATGGCGGGCGAGTTCTCGGTGAGGAACACGTCGGCAGGCGACGAGTCGCCCTCGGCGATCAGCTGGTTGCCCAGTTCGGTGTCGCCGCCCTGGCGGTAGGTGACCTTGATGCCGGTCTCCTTGGTGAAGGCGTCGATCCACTCCTTGGTCAGCGACTCGTGCTGCGCGTTGTAGACCAGCAGACCGTCGTCTTCCTCCGACGACGAGCAGGCGGTGAGACCCGCTGCCAACGCGACGGCGGCCCCTAGTGCGGTGATGCGACTCCAACGACTACGACGGGCTGACATCGACCGGCCTTTCTGCAAGGTGAGGATTGCCTAACGAACATACCCTTAGCAACTGGCGGCGTCGGTTGCGCTTCGGTG
>NZ_JBKHKI010000024.1:0-814 GCF_046546455.1 Rhizobium sp. YIM 134829 | reverse complement strand
CGCGAACTGGCACTGCTGGTGCCGCAGCCGACAGCCGGGGACATGAAGCGGATCACCCGACCCGAAGCGGTGCTGACCCTCGACGACATCGACCGGCACAAAGTGACGACCGTACTAGGAAAGGGAACTGCTCAAGTGTTGAGGACTCGACGATGACTTCCTTGGATAAACAGGAATTTTTAGCCTGGGCGTACGACGACCTACTCACGAACACCACGCGCGGCGTGCTGGCGGAGTACATCGTGGCCACAGCGCTCGGCATTCGCGACACGAAGCGCGTGGAATGGGACCAGTACGACCTCGAGACCGACGGTGTCAAGGTAGAAGTGAAATCAGCTGCCTACGTGCAAACGTGGAAGCAATCGCAGCCATCAAAAATTGTGTTCGGCATCCGCCCCACGACGGGCTGGGACGCCCGCACCGACACCTATGCGACCAGCGCACAGCGATCCGTCGGTGAGTACGTCTTCTGCCTGCTCGCAACTGAGCACCGCGAACATATCAATCCGCTCGAAGTCGCGCAATGGAAGTTCTATGTGCTGCCCAAGAGCGAACTCGACCGAAACATGCCGACGCAGAAGACGATTGGACTCGGACCGTTGATCGCCCTCGGTGCGCACCCCTGCACATACGACAAGCTCAAAATTGCCATTCATGAGGCAGCAGCGGTCAATCACGGCGCCTGAAGCGTCGTCCGCCGTCGCATCGACGCCCATAGAGACGCCGTACCGCCCGGTGCGGGCCGCGGCGTGACTCGGACGGAAAAGCGACAAAATACTGCTAACCCGTGTCTCGAAAGTGATCACATTCGAGA
>NZ_JBKHKI010000023.1:0-917 GCF_046546455.1 Rhizobium sp. YIM 134829 | reverse complement strand
GCCCGCGTCGATCGCGGCGAGCGCGGCAATGAGCGCTGCCGCGGACCCGCCGCGATCGGGGTGATGGAGGCGGGCGGCGGCGCGGCGGGCTTTCCCACGGTCGCCGCGGGCTGCCTCCGAGTCAGTCACCGCGCGCCGGCCGCGGGGGCGACGTCCTCGACGGTGACGTTGACCTCGGCGCCGGGGTGCAGGCGCCCCACGGTGGCGCGTACCGCTGCGGCGGTGTCGCGCACGGCGACGCCGAACACGACGATGATGTGCACGTCGACGGCGTGGTCGGCGACCCGGATCCCCGCGACGCGCCGACCCGGCAGATAGGTGCCGACTTCGCCGAACATGCCGGGGTGTAGCGCGGCGACACCGGGCACCGCCAGGACCGCGGCGGCGAGGCGCTCGGCGGGTTCCAGCGGTGGGGGCGTCGCCGCACCACCCTGGCTCATCTACTGAACCCGGGCCGGGCGGCTGCTGGTCTCGGCGGTGTCGTCGTCGCTGTCGTCGTCGACGTGCACGTCGTTGACGGTGATGTTGACCTCGGTGACCTCCAGGCCGGTCATCTTCTCGATCGCGGCGATGACGTTGCGGCGAATGCCGTTGGCCAGATCGGCGATCGCGACGCCGTATTCGGCGACGATCTCGAGGTCGATGGCGGCCTGCTTCTCGCCGACCTCTACCGAAACGCCCTGCGAATGGTTGACGGTGGCACCGGGAATGCGCTCACGAAGCTGGCCGACGATGCGTGATGCGCCACCACCTAGCGCGAACACGCCGGTGACTTCGCGCGCCGATAGGCCGGCGATCTTGGAGACCACCGTATCGGCGATCGTGGTCTTGCCCTGAGAGGTGGTCAACGCCGAGTCGCTGGTGGTTATTGGGGACTTCGGGGTGGTGGCGGGGGGCTGGGTGCTCGTCATGGGCAC
>NZ_JBKHKI010000022.1:0-976 GCF_046546455.1 Rhizobium sp. YIM 134829 | reverse complement strand
GCTCGGCGAGCGAGCGCAGCTGACGTAGGGCGAAGGTTCTGCCGCGGCCGGCTTCCGGGATGACGATGCCTGCCCACAGACCCTCGGCGCGTGGGAGTTCGACGGCCTCTCGGGCGCAGGCCCACCGGCGCGGGCAGAGCCGGCAGATGGCCTTGGCCTCCTCGTCGGCCCTGGACACCCACCGTTCGGGGTCGCGGGTGCATTCTCCGACGGGCAGTCCGTCCATCCCCACTGCGTTCATCTCTGGCTCCTATTGGGTCGTGCGCCACGTCTCCGAAGCGCGATGAGCCGAATCTATAGCAACAACCGTAGCGATGCAACAGTTTGGTGGTGGGCGGGTGGAGAGCGGTGCGGATCACGCATGAGTGCCCGTCAGAAGCGTCGCTGTCCAGAAAGTGAATCCGTGGGTTGATGACCTGGCCCAATCGAACCGTCGCAATGACATGGTTGTAACTAGCACGCCGCAACGCTTTCGGTGTGCGGCTGGGGCGTCTAAGGTGGTTCAGACGTAGCGGTGCAGCGGTTGAACGAGAGGGACGGCGCGTGGTCAACGTCGAGCCGGCCGATGCGGCTGGTGACATCGACCCGGGCATGGTCCGTGCCGGCGCCGCCGCGGCCGCCCGCCGCCGCGAACTCGACATCAGTCAGCGCCGCCTCGCCGCCGAGGGGATCATCAATGCCGGCGCGCTCATCTCGTTCGAGAAGGGACGCAGTTGGCCGCGCGAGCGGACTCGGGCGAAGCTCGAGGAAGTGCTGCAGTGGCCCCAGGGCACGATCGCGCGGCTCAGGCAGGGCGCCCCGGCGGCCGTCGAACCCGAACCGCCACCGAGCGCACCGACACCGCTCACACCGGCAGTCGGCGGCGACGAGGTGTCGCTCATCGCGCAGGCCGTGGACGCAGCCGTCCGCTCCCTGGCCGACGCCGCCACATCGCTGCCGCCAGTGGAGGATTCCGGCTTCACGCCGCGCGTCACCG
>NZ_JBKHKI010000021.1:0-989 GCF_046546455.1 Rhizobium sp. YIM 134829 | reverse complement strand
CGCGGGCCAGCCGGTGCTGATCATTCAGCGCTCCCGGAGAGCACGACTGCGCCGCAGGCTCCATCAATGGCGGTCTCAACACCGAGTCCGCCGCTACATCACCCTCTGACCCGCGCCCACCGCACCCAACGACTCCGAAAAGTGAGGATCATCGACATGACCACTGCCACTCTGGGTTTACTGGCCGGGCTGCTGCTCGGCGTCGCCGCCGCCGCTGGCGGTTTCACCGGCTTTCTAATCGCCCTGATCCTCGGCGGGATCGGCTACGCCATCGGCGGACAACGCGACGGCGAATTCGACCTGACAGCGATCCTGCGGGGACGCGGCCGTGGCTGACAACCCGCCACCGGTCGGCAGCGACCCCGGTGACCGGGGCTCGCTGACCGTTCACGACCGCGTTGCCGAGCAGATCGCCGCCAAAGCCGCCCTTGACACCACCGGAGTTCAGCTACACGCCAGCGGCCTGAACAAACTCACCGGACGCACCACACCCAAGACCCAGGTCAGCATCGCTGGGGGCCGCGTGCGCGCCACAGTCGACATCGCCATGCCCTGGAGCTATCACCTCAGCGCGGTCGGCGCCGCAGTGCGCGCCAACGTCACCTTCGCGCTGTCGCACCTGGCCGGACTGCAGGTCGATGGCGTCGACGTAGCGGTCACCGCCATCACTCACGACGACACCGCCACCCGAAAGCGAGTGAAGTGACCGTGACCGAACGCCTCGAACACCTACCTCCCGCACCGTCGGCGCCGGGAGTCACCCACAACGGCACCCGCCAACCCACCGCGACACCTCAGAAGCCCGCCAACGCGCCACCACCGTTGGCGCCCGCAGCTGCCCACTACGTCGGGGTGATCAGTGCCCTGCTGTTGATCGCCGCGGGCGCGGTCGGCATCCGCGACGGGATCGCCGCCGCCGGTTGGATCACCGGACCCTCGTGGACCCGCGCCGCCGTCGACTGGTTCGACGGCCAATCCGCGCACGGCTA
>NZ_JBKHKI010000020.1:0-1013 GCF_046546455.1 Rhizobium sp. YIM 134829 | reverse complement strand
CGCACGGGCCCGAACCCGGCTCTCGGCTCCTGCGACGGTACCGGCGTGCACGACGAACGGCGTCTCAGCCCGCCCCGGGCTGACCAACCGGTCGCGACCCAGTCGCGACACCGCCTGCACCCGCGTGCCGTACTGCACCCGCTCGCCCAATGCATCGGCCAACGGCGCCAGGTACCCGTCGATCCACTCTCGGCCGGTCGGGAAACCCTCCCCGGGAGCGGTCCAGCCCGTCGATGCCAGTAACCGCGCAGCGGCGGGGTCCACCAACTCCGGCCACGGGGAAAACGTGCGCACGTGCGCCCACTGCTCGACCGCTGCCCCCGGTCCGCTGCCGGACTCCAGCACCAGCGGGGTGAGTCCACGTTCGAGCAGGTGCGCGGCCGCCGCCAGACCCAACGGCCCGGCCCCGATCACCACGACGGGTAGCTTCGACATCTTCGACTCCTCCCATCGACGTTCTTCGATGATTCGATCCAACGCGTGCCATCGAAGTTTGTCAATGTGTGTGGCATCATGGGGGCATGGCCATCGCGACCGCGCCGCTGACACCGGGTGATGCGGCTGCCTGCTGCTCCCCGCTGACTGGCGGCATCCTTGATACGCCAGCCGCCGAGCGACTTGCCTCGGTGTTCAAGGCGCTCGCCGATCCGGCTCGGGTCAAGTTGGTGTCCCTCATCGCCGCTTCCGACGGTGGGGAAGCCTGCATCTGCGACCTCACCGAACCGCTCGGATTGAGTCAGCCCACGGTGTCGCATCACATGAAGCTGCTGGTCGACAGCGGCCTCGTCGGCCGTGAGCAGCGCGGCAAATGGGCGTACTACCGTGTCAACGCCGACGCCCTCGACCGCATCGCTGACGCAGTCTCGACCCGTACGGCCTAACCGCTCGGCGACGGCGGCCCGTGCTGCGTTGCGCCCCTCTACGAGCCGTTGCCGTCTGCTGGCCGGGACGGCAGTGCAGCCATGGCGGTGGCGGCGATCGCTGAGAGTTCCTCGAAGGTGCCGCCGTCCCTC
>NZ_JBKHKI010000019.1:0-1020 GCF_046546455.1 Rhizobium sp. YIM 134829 | reverse complement strand
GCGCACGCCAAGGGTCTGATCCACCGCGACGTCAAGCCGTCGAACATCCTGCTGACCGACAGGGACTTCGCCTACCTCATCGACTTCGGCTTGGTCCGCACGGCGGGCGAGGCGGGGATGACCACGGCGGGCAACACCCTGGGCACGTTGGGTTACATGGCTCCGGAGCGGTTCGAGGGCGGGCCGATCGACGGCCGCGCGGACACCTACGCGCTGGCGTGCGTGCTCTACGAGCTGCTCACCGGGGTCCGGCCGTACCAGGCCGACAGCCTCGAGCAGCAGATCGCCGGGCACATGATGTCGCCGCCGCCGAAGCCCTCGGCCACCGATCCGAAGCTCGGCGCGTTCGACGACGTCATCGCCACGGGCATGGCGAAGAAGCCGATCAAGCGGTACCAGACCGCCGCCCAGCTGGCGGGCGCTGCGCGGCGGGCGTTGACCGCACCGGTCCCGCGGGCTCGTTCGATCCGGACCAGCGGACGGCATTCCGCGCCCGTGCCGACCGGTCACCATCCCACGCCGTGGCGCGCGCTGGTGGTGTCGAGCGCGGTCGTGGTGCTGGCCGGCCTGTGCGCGTTCGGGGCATGGCACATGTGGGGTTCGCCCGCCCGGGACACCAAGCCGGCCGGGGTGGCCGAGTCGACGGTGCCCGCAGTGGCGCCCGACGGCGCGGTGCCGCAGATCGCCGCGACCGTGCCACCGGACGTCCGTGCGACGGGCCGCCTGGTGATCGGCGTCAATACGCCGTACGCGCCCAACGAGTTCGAGGATTCGTCCGGCAAGATCGTCGGCTTCGACGTCGACCTGATGAACGCAATCACCCGGGTGCTCGGCCTGACGCCGGACTACCGCGAGACGGCGTTCGAAAGCATCATGTCCTCGGTCGGCGGCGGCAGCTTCAACGTGGGGATGTCGTCGATCACCGACACCGCCGAGCGGGAGAAGACCGTCGACTTCGTGACGTACTTCCAGGCGGGCACCCTCTGGGCCCAGCGTGCAGGCGGGTCCGTCGACCCCGCC
>NZ_JBKHKI010000018.1:0-1191 GCF_046546455.1 Rhizobium sp. YIM 134829 | reverse complement strand
CACAGTCTTGGCGAACTGCAGGCAAATCGCAGACTCATCGAGTGGCTGCACGATTTCAATCTGTCGCGGCCCGGGCCAGAGCGAGTGACCGTGCACGGCTTCGACGCTCCCACCGAGTTTACGAGTGCTCCCAGCCCGCGACCCTATCTGCAACGTGCCATCGACTATCTCGACGCCGACATCGACATCGACGACCTCGTTGGCGATGACCAGCAGTGGTCACGCTCGGAAGCCGTAATGGACGCCGGCCTGTCCCCAGGAGCCGCCGCTGAGGCGGACGCGTTGCGTGCAATCGCCCACGACTTGCTCATCTCACTGCATGCCCGTGCACCGCAACTGATCGCCGCGACCTCCCATGACGCTTGGCGCTCTGTAAGGGTTCATCTAACGGCCGTGCTAGGTCTTCTCGCCTACCACAAGCAGGCAGCGCAACAGGTCGACGAGACCGCTCGGTTGAGCGGACTGCTGGCTACCCGCGATGCGATCATGGCTCGCAATCTGATCGACATCCGCGCTGAGGAAGGCCGCCGCGGAGCGACTATCGTCTATGCGCACAACCGTCACTTGCAGAGAGAACGCAGTCAGTGGACCCTCGGCGACATGAACCTGGTCTGGAATAGCGCGGGCGCGATCATCGACAGCGTCATCGGGCCGCGTTACACCTTCGTCGCGGGCAGCCTCGGGACCAGTTCCGAACTCGGACTGCAAGAACCGCCGCCTGACACTTACGAAGCGCTCCTCGGGCATGCGACCGGCGGCGAGCACGAGAGTTCGGGCTGGGGCCTAGTGCCGGCATCGACGCTGGTGAGTGGTTACTCCCGTACTGACGTGACCCCCGCTCAGGGTTACTTCCCGCTCGACGAACTCACCCTGCAGTCCGCCGACTGGATCCTGCACATCAGCGATGCCGTCACAGCCGTCCGGCGCGGCGACGCAGTGTCGGAACGAAACGGCGCCCAATGACGAGTATTCATCGCCACGCGTGCTCGACCTTCGAGGTCGCCGTCAACATTCGCAGCCGAGATCGACATCCCGCCTGCCTGTGCGTCGAAGTGGGCGCACACCAAGCCACGAGCCTCTCGACCTGTAAGGCCCGCTGCTCGCCGCATGGGAACTTGCTCAGGCGTGGCCGGACGCCGACCTAGGGATCATCGAGGACTCCGGTCACACCGGCAGCCCTGCCATGAGGGC
>NZ_JBKHKI010000017.1:0-1230 GCF_046546455.1 Rhizobium sp. YIM 134829 | reverse complement strand
TTCGCGGCCCAGGGTGACCACCAGATCGACGTCGCGGGCCAGCTCCAAATCGACCAGCGTGGGTTGCTCACCGATGATGTCGACGCCCACCTCCAGCAGCGCCTGGGCGGACAGATCGTTCACTGCGCCACCGGGTTTGGTGCCGGCGGAATGCACGTTCACGGTGTCACCGGCGAGCTGGCGCATGAGCCCGGCGGCCATCTGTGACTTACCGCCGTTCTTGACGCAGACGAACAGCACCGACGGTTTGGACGACTCGGTCATGGTCGGGAGTCCTTCGTCGTCGATGGACGGTCGGCAGCTGCCGCCGGCACAGTGGCGTGGTCGGCGAAGCGGCGGCGCAGCGCCAGCGAGACGTAGACCAGAGCGACCAGCACGGGCACCTCGATCAGTGGGCCGACCACCCCGGCCAGAGCTTGTCCGGACGTGGCGCCGTAGGTGGCGATCGCGACGGCGATGGCGAGTTCGAAGTTGTTGCCCGCAGCGGTGAACGCGAGCGTGGTGGTCCGCGGGTAACCCAGGCCGATCGCGGCGCCCAGGAGGTAACCCCCGCCCCACATGATCGCGAAGTAGACGAGCAGCGGCAGTGCGATTCTCGCGACGTCGAAGGGGCGGCTGGTGATCTGTTCGCCTTGCAGGGCAAAGAGGATCACGATGGTGAACAGCAGCCCGTAGAGCGCCCACGGGCCGATTCGGGGCAGGAACTTCGATTCGTACCAGTCGCGACCCTTGGCCTTCTCGCCGAGCCGACGCGACAGATAGCCCGCCAGCAGCGGGATGCCCAAGAAGATGAGCACCGACTTGGCGATCTGCCACGGGGAGGTGTCGATGGTGGTCTGTTCCAGGCCGAGCCAGCCTGGCAGGACTGACAGGTAGAACCACCCCAGCACGGCGAACATGACGACCTGGAAGATCGAGTTCAACGCGACCAGCACCGCAGCGGCCTCGCGGTCCCCGCAGGCCAGGTCGTTCCAGATGATGACCATGGCGATGCAGCGGGCCAGGCCCACGATGATCAGCCCGGTCCGATACTCGGGCAGGTCGGGCAGCATCAGCCACGCCAGGGCGAACATCAACGCCGGCCCGAACACCCAGTTCAAGAACAGGGAACTCAGCAGGAGCTTGCGGTCGCCGGTCACGGTGTCGAGGCGGTCGTATCTGACCTTGGCCAACACCGGATACATCATGATCAGCAAGCCGAGGGCGATCGGCAACGAGATGCCGTCGATC
>NZ_JBKHKI010000016.1:0-1418 GCF_046546455.1 Rhizobium sp. YIM 134829 | reverse complement strand
GATAGCGTCCGTCAAGATGGTGTAATTTCGGGTGTGGTTCCGGGCCGTCATGATCAGGCGGCTCTGGGTGTAATCTGAAGTGTAGCTTCCTCCTCGATCGTCGGTTGATTTAGCTCGGCCATCGCCTCGACCTGCATGTATCGGCTCAGGAGCTGCCATTCGTCGTTGGCTTCGAGCAGGACCGCACCGATCAGGCGCACGATGCTGTCGTCATTGGGGAAGATGCCGACGACATCGGCGCGGCGCTTCACTTCCTTGTTCAATCGCTCCAGCGGGTTCGTCGAGTGTAACTTGGTGCGGTGCTGCGCGGGAAAGGCCATGTAGGCCAGCACATCGACCTCGGCATTGTCCATGAAGGTTCCCAGCTTCGGCCATCTGGCACGGAGCTGGTCGGCGACATGCCGCCATGTCTGCACGGCATTGTCGTGATCGGGCTGGATGAAGGCCTGGCGGATCGCGGCGGCGACCATGGTGTGTTGGCCCTTGGGAACGTAGGCGAGCGCATTCCGCATGGCGTGAACGCGGCACCTCTGCCATGTCGCGCCGAGGATGCGGGTGATGGCGGCCCTCAGCCCTTCATGCGCGTCGGAGATGACGAGTTTGACGCCGGTGAGGCCACGGCGCACCAGATCACGCAGAAAGCTTGTCCAGAACGGCTCGGCTTCGGAAGGGCCGATGTGCAGGCCGACGATCTCCCTTTTCCCGTCGGTATTCACGGCCACCGCGATTATCGCCGCCACAGAGACGATGCGACCGCCTTCGCGCACCTTCAGATAGGTGGCATCGAGCCACAGGTAGGGCCAGTCGCCGGAGAGAGGGCGCTTGAGGAATACGCTCACCCGTTCGTCGATGTCCTTGCAGAGCTTGGAAACGGAGGATTTGGAGATGCCGGTCATGCCCATTGCCTGCACCAACTCGTCCACCTTGCGGGTCGAAACGCCGTTGATCCATGCCTCCTGGATCACGGCTACCAGCGCCTTCTCCACCATCTTTCTCGGCTCCAGGAAACCGGGAAAGTAGGCTCCCTGCCGCATCTTCGGTATCTTTAGGTTCAATGTGCCGAGCCGCGTGTCGAGTGAACGGTCGCGGTAGCCGTTGCGCCAGGTCTGGCGGCCATCGCCGCGCTCGTAACGGCCAGCCCCGATCAGGCCGTCCACGTCGGCCTCCATGATCAGTTGCAGCACGCTTTCAGCAATGGCACGGAGAAAATCGCTGTCGCCGCTCTTCGCGGCAAGCTCGGCAAGGGGTAATCTATCCTCGGTCATCGGAGTTCCTTTCGGCAGGTTGAAGTCGAACAACTCCACCTTATCCGACAGGCCCGGTGACCACCCGGCGCTCAGTAAAAACGGAAGCGAATTCTCAACCGTAATTTCCACTCAATGCGCCCCCGAAATTACACCACGAGCACGGACGCTACC
>NZ_JBKHKI010000015.1:0-1574 GCF_046546455.1 Rhizobium sp. YIM 134829 | reverse complement strand
AATGGCCGCTTTCCCTTCGTCCGACACAGGATCGCGAAACCGGCCGAATACGAAGAAGACGATCTCGCTTGGGTGACCGCGTACGGGTGACTGGGTTTCAGCCGAGGGCGCGAAAGTATTCACCGAAGTTCACGAAGTCGATTGTGCCGTCGCGGCAGCCGGCGTACTCGTCCGGTCGGATTACATAGCCGTTGTGCGCGTCATGTGAATGCCGGCCAAGACGCGCTCCGTCCGGGCCTTGTGGCAGAAAGCACCGGGTGATCAGATGTGCCTGCCCGTGACCAGCCCTGGGTTTGGCGCTGCCAACTAGCGAGGGTGTTCGGGGTCAATTCGTCTGCAGCGAAAGCCTCTACGAGGACTTCCTGTGCCCGGTGTGTGGCCGCTTCGAGCAGCAGTTCGGCCCCACCATCAGCTCGCCGGTCGCCAGTGGCGCGATGGTTACCGACCTAGTATCCGGTCTCAATCGAACCGGCGGCGATTACCTGGCGTCCGCCAGTCCGACTAAGACAGGTACTGAGCGCGCAGTTCGGTAGATTCGGCGGCCCCGTCCAAGGGCGGGGCTCGCACCTACTCGGGCTTAGAACGCGGCCGGCCCTACAGAGCCGAGACCGGCGCAGATTCGGGACAAGTTATGAGACGTCACGACCTGCGCTCTTCGGCGGGGGAGTGGTGCAGGGGTGGGTGTCTCGTTTCTCTAGATACGAGACAGGGCGGCTGTCTGCGGGCGTCACTATGGTCACGTGCGTGAATCGGCTACCGCCTCCGCAACCTGCCGATCTCGACACTGTTCGCGACTCGTACGACCGCGTGGCCGACAGCTACGTCGAGATGGTGACAACGACGGGTATCGGCGACATCCGCACCCACCCGTGGCTCAAAGCAGCCATGGACGCATTTGCGAGCACGGTCGCCTCGATAGGCCCAGTCCTCGACGTCGGCTGCGGCCCAGGAACGGTCACGGCCTATCTCGCCGAGCGTGGTATCGATGTTTCGGGAGTCGATCTCTCACCGCGCATGATCGACCACGCGCGACGCCTGCATCCTCAGTGCGCGTTCACCGTTGGATCGGCGACCGACGTCGACCTGCCCGGGGGATCACTGGGCGGAGTGCTGGGTTGGTGGTCGCTGTTCAACCTGCCGCGCAACGTGCTACCGGCGGTTCTGGCCTCTTTCGCCGCGGCTCTACGCCCGGGCGGGCAACTGATCATTGCCACCCACGTCGGTGACAGCGATGTCGAGCGCACCGAGGCCTACAACGGGGTGCCGGTCCAGTGGACGACCTACCAATGGCAGCCAGAACAACTCATCGCCCTGGTGCAACAGGCAGGATTGCGACTCGTGGCCGACCTTCGCCTCCCCGCCGATCAGACCAGCGGACCCGCCGCCGTCCTTGTCGCACAACGAGACAACCCATAGCCGGGTCGCCCGTTTTGGCGAGACAAGATCCGATTGACTCGGATCTCTACAAACGAGACATACACAAGCTCGGCTTGGCGCAACTGTGATGTGCGCGAAGTACGCTCGACCTGTGCGGGTGGGGGCAGGCTTGGTTGGTGTCCTGTCGGTGGTGGGTG
>NZ_JBKHKI010000014.1:0-2065 GCF_046546455.1 Rhizobium sp. YIM 134829 | reverse complement strand
GGTTGGGGCGACCGCCACACCGAAGATGAACTCCCGGATCGTGCGCCCCCGGGAGATCCGAGCGACGAACATTCCCACGAACGGCCCCCACGAGATCCACCGCGCCCAGTAGAAGATCGTCCAGCTGGCCATCCACGGTTCGTCGCCAACGCCCGTCTGCACCGACATGGGGAAGACCTGGATGATGTAGTTGCCGATCGACTCGATGCCGTTCGAGATCACCAAAACCGTACTGCCGCCGAGGATCAGGAAGAACAGGAAGACGCCGATGGTGGCGATCGAACCGAGATTGGCCAGGAAGGTGATGCCCTTCTCCACGCCGGAAGTGGCCGACAGGATGAACATCGCGGTGACCGCGACGATGATCACCACGGCCACCACATTCGACTTGGGCACTCCGAACAGGTAGTCCAGGCCGCTGTTGAGCTGAAGGCCGTTCAATCCCAGTGCCGTTGCGGTGCCGAAGAGCGTGGCGACGATGGCCAGGCCGTCGACCAGGCGCCCCAGGGGGCGCGAGGGTGCATCGGGACCGAGGAACGGCGACAACGTCGAACTGACCAGGATCGGCATGCCCCTGCGGTACGCGAAATAGGCCATCGCACCGCCCATTACGGCGTACATCGCCCACCCGTTGAAGCCCCAATGGAAATAGGTGTAGCGGAGTGCGACCAGCGCGGCCTCCTCGGTCTCTGGCGTAGCGAGCCCGTGCGGCGGAGCCGTCCAATGCGTGACGGGTTCTGCGACACCGAAGAACAGCAGGCCAGCACCGAGCCCCGCCGCGAACATCATCGACACCCAGGAGAAGGTGCTGAACTCCGGGCGGGAGTCGTCGGGTCCGAGCCGGATCCGCCCCCACTTGCTGACCGCCAGGACGACGCACACCACCAGCACGCCCGTCGCAAGGAGAATGAAGGCCCAGCTGAAGTTCCCGATGATCCAGTTGAGCGTCGTCGTCATCACCGAGCCGAGGCTCTGCGGCGAGATAAGGCCCCACCCGACGAAGAACGCGATCGCTACCGCCGAGCCCCACAACACGGCAGGGTCCACGCCCTTGAGGTACCGGTTCACGCGGCCTCCACTTCGACTGACGGGCAGCGGCGAATACCGCGGCCACCCTCGTGCAGCTACCTTGTGGTCCGGTTGCCAGACGTGTCAATACATTGCGTCATGCAAACGCCGCTGCGCCGAAGTTCGAATTGCGCATACGGTGTGCGTCGACGGCGCGGCCCGATACCCTTGGTTTGAGATTTGCTCAGCCGGGGCAGCCGACCACTCGTGGTGTCACTCGGCGATCCACGAAGCGAGCGGGGGCAGCGTGCTCGAGAACACGATTCGCGCGGATACCCTCCCATGACGCGTGCACCGGTCACACCGTCGCGCCACGACCTGGATCGTGCCGTAGCGGGCGATGGCCTCAGGGCGGTTTTCCAGCCCATCGTCTCACTACCCGAGGGGCGAGTAGTCGGATACGAGGCATTGGCGCGTTGGCCTCATCTCACCGGCATTCCCCGCGAGGACGTCTTCACCTACGCCGTCGACACGGGGCGCGCGCCTGGGCTCGAGCGTCATTGCATCGAGGCGGCCATCGTCGGCGCGCAGACCGCCGGTTTGGCGCCCGGCACCGCGCTCTTCATCAACTGTGAGGCGACTGCACCCTTCCTCAGCCGGTCTGACAGCCGCATTCTGGCCCAGGGCGCAGAGCAGTTCCGATTGGTCTTCGAGGTGACGGAACGCAGCCTGCTGGCTCACCCGCCCGACCTGCTCCAGAAAGTCGTTGCCCTCCGGGAAGAGGGCTTCGCCATCGCACTCGACGACGTCGGTGCCGACATGAACGCCCTTACCCTGCTCGACGTCCTGGCGCCGGACGTGATCAAGCTCGACATGACCCTCGTCCAGTCTCAGCCCCACTACCAGCAGGCCCGGACGTGGGCGGCCGTGCTGGCCCACCACGAGCGCGCAGGCGCCCACGTGCTGGCAGAGGGCATCGAAACCGCCGAGCACCTGCACCGGGCGCTCGCGTTGGGGGCAAGCCTGGGACAGGGTTTCCGCTTCGGTCGACCCAGTC
>NZ_JBKHKI010000013.1:0-2427 GCF_046546455.1 Rhizobium sp. YIM 134829 | reverse complement strand
CGTCGTCGGTGAGCCCCGCGTGGCTGAGGGCTTCCGCGGCAAGTTCAGCGCGCGATGGCCACCGTCGGTACACGGTCGCTTTGCCCACCCCGGCTCGTGCCGCGGCCTTGTCCATGGTCAAGGCCGAGTAACCACCCTCCGCGAGCAACTCTGTTGCCGCGCGCAGGATCTGGGCATCCCGGGCCGGGTCGCGAGGCGGTCCGGAGACGCCTGGGGGACGCCGCAGCTTCGCATTGGGTTGGGACATGGGGCTCTCCTATGCAAACTAGGACTGACTTGTCTTCAGTGTATCGGACTGCTAGCGTGACAACGACTCAAGACAACTCCGTCTCGGGTTGATGGGCGCGAGTTTGAGACAAGAGGTAGCGCAGTGAAGGCTGTAGGTTTCACCGAGCATGGAGGGCCCGAGGTGATGCGGGTCCTGGAGCTGGCCGAACCGCACGCGGGACCAGGGCAGGTGCGGATCAAGGTGGCCGCCGCCGCCGTCCACCCGGCCGACACCAATATCCGCAAAGGACTCTCCGCCAAGTACGACCCGGAAGTGAACCCGCCCTCGGAGGTGTACGTCGCGGGGTGGGAGGTGGCCGGCACGATCGATGAGGTCGGGCAGGGAGCACGTCCGGAGTTGCCCCTCGGCGCCGAGGTGATAGCGGTGACGGAGCCCAAGCTGGACTTGGGCGGACAGGCGCAGTACGTGGTCGTACCGGCCGAATCGGTAGTGCGCGCGCCAAAGGGAGTCGACCTGACGGCGGCCTCGACCCTGCTGATGGCCGCACTGACTGCGCTGATGGGCGTGGACGCACTGGCTTTAGCCCCGGGGTCAACGGTGGCGGTCACTGGTGCGGCCGGCGGAATCGGTGGTTACGCCGTGCAGTTGGCCAAGGAGGCCGGGCTGACTGTCATCGCCGACGCAGCGGACAAGGACCGCGACCTCGTTGCGAGCCTGGGTGCCGATCACGTGCTCCCTCGCGGTGACAGGTTCCCCGACGGTATCCGCCAGCTGCGCCCCGATGGCGCGGACGGGGTCCTCGACGCCGGATCGGTGGGCGATGCGGTGGCAGCGGCGGTGCGTGACGGTGCAGCGATCGCGACGTTCAAGGGATTCACCGGCGACACCGACCGAGGTGTGCGCTGGTTCCCCGTCTACGTCTACGACCGCATCCGGGACACCGCAGCGTTGACCCGGCTGCGCGACCTGGCCGAGACCGGTGTCCTCACGCTGCGCGTCGCAGGCACCTACCCGCTCGAACAGGTCGCCGAAGCGCACCGGCTCATCGAGGCGGGCGGGCTGCGGGGACGACCCGTGCTGCTGTTTTGAGCGAATTATTGCTCCGGTAAGGCGCATTGGCGTCTTACGGGGTATCGGGGTTGCCGTCGAGGCGGTACCCCTCGACGAGCTGTCCGAACGAGTTCAACCGAGAGTAGGGCCTGACATGACTAATGAGAACAAGAGGAGAGCGCTGGTTACCGGGGCGACCCGAATGCAGGGCGGCGGTGTCGTCCAGGCGCTTCTGTACGGAGGTCACTCCGTGACTGCGTTCGTACGCAACCCCGAATCGGCAGCGGCACAAGCACTTTCTTGCCAGGGCGTTGCGCTAGCGATCGGGAACCTCGAAGATTCGGCGTCCCTGGAGGACGCCAGTACCGGACACGACGTCGTATTCTCCGTCCAGCTGGCCGGCGTTGACCCCGCCGATCCGGGCGCCGAACAGCGCCAAGCCCGCAACATCGCCACCGCGGCTAAGCAAGCCGGCGTCACCCAGATCATCCACACGTCGGTCTCGGGGACCGGATGGCGCCGCCGGCACCCCGGCTACGAGCAGGGTGAGTTGTTTCGGGCGTACTGGGACGGCAAGGAAGCAGCGGAGGCCGTGGTCCGGCAGTCGGGGATCGAGCGTTGGACCATCTTCAAGCCTGCGTGGTACATGGACAACTTGCTCCCCGGTAAACGCGAAGACATGCTCCCCGAGCTACACCAGCTGCCCGAGGGCAAACTGGTGACCTCCGATGGCCCGCAGACCGCGTTGGCACTCATCAATGCCGACGATCTGGGAGCTGCCGTCGCCGCCGCCGTGGCCGACCCCTTCCCGTTCCATCAAGCCGAGATCGAACTCGCAGGCGACGCGCTGACGCACCCCGAGATCGCAGATGCCATCTCCGCGGTCGCCAACCGCACGATCACCGCAGTCTTTCAGACCCCGCAGGAGTGGGAGCAGGTTCGCGGCGCAACCCAGGAGGGAGTCCGAACCTGGGACGACCTCGTCGGCTACCCCGCACGCCCCTACCACGCGGCTCATTACGGTCTGACCACCACAACCCTCAAACAGTGGGCAGCACGGCAGGATTGGCGCATCGCAGAGGCCTAACAGGAATTGGCTATCGTGCGGTGTCAGGCAATGCGGCCGCGCCCCCCACGAGCCCAAGCAA
>NZ_JBKHKI010000012.1:0-2500 GCF_046546455.1 Rhizobium sp. YIM 134829 | reverse complement strand
GTTCTCCGCGAAAACTATTTAGGTAGTGCGTCGATCGAATACCTCAGGGGGTAGAGCACTGAATGGGCTATGGGGACTCACCGTCTTACTGATCCTAATCAAACTCCGAATACCTGAGAGTACTAATCGGCAGACACACGGCGGGTGCTAACGTCCGTCGTGAAGAGGGCAACAACCCTGACCTCCATCTAAGGTCCCCAAGTCATGGCTAAGTGGGAAAGGATGTGAGACTCCCAAAACAACCAGGATGTTGGCTTAGAAGCAGCCATCATTTAAAGAAAGCGTAACAGCTCACTGGTCTAAATAAGGGGTTTTGCGCCGAAAATGTAACGGGGCTAAAGCCATGCACCGAAGCTGAGGATGTGGAGCAATCCACGTGGTAGCGGAGCGTTCCGTAAGCCTGTGAAGGGAGACCCGTGAGGGCTCCTGGAGGTATCGGAAGTGCGAATGTTGACATGAGTAACGATAAAGAGGGTGAGAGACCCTCTCGCCGAAAGACCAAGGGTTCCTGCTTAAAGTTCATCTGAGCAGGGTTAGCCGGCCCCTAAGACGAGGCGGACACGCGTAGTCGATGGGAACCACGTTAATAATCGTGGGCCTGGTGGGAAGTGACGGATCGGGCAACTTGTGAGGGCTTATTGGATTGCGCCTTGCAGGGAACCGGTTCCAGGAAAGAGCCCCACCGTACAGACCGTACCCGAAACCGACACAGGTGGTCAGGTAGAGCATACCAAGGCGCTTGAGAGAACTGCGTTGAAGGAACTCGGCAAATTGCACGCGTAACTTCGGAAGAAGCGTGACCCCATTTTGGGCAACCAGGATGGGGTGGCACAGACCAGGGGGTAGCGACTGTTTATCAAAAACACAGGGCTCTGCGAAGTCTGTAAGACGACGTATAGGGTCTGACGCCTGCCCGGTGCTGGAAGGTTAAGAGGAGAGGTGCAAGCTTTGAATCGAAGCCCCAGTAAACGGCGGCCGTAACTATAACGGTCCTAAGGTAGCGAAATTCCTTGTCGGGTAAGTTCCGACCTGCACGAATGGCGTAACGACTTCCCCGCTGTCTCCAACGCAGACTCAGTGAAATTGAATTCCCCGTGAAGATGCGGGGTTCCTGCGGTCAGACGGAAAGACCCCGTGCACCTTTACTATAGCTTTACACTGGCATTCGTGTCGGCATGTGTAGGATAGGTGGTAGGCTTTGAAGCAGGGACGCCAGTTCCTGTGGAGCCATCCTTGAAATACCACCCTTATCGTCATGGATGTCTAACCGCGGTCCGTTATCCGGATCCGGGACAGTGTATGGTGGGTAGTTTGACTGGGGCGGTCGCCTCCGAAAGAGTAACGGAGGCGCGCGATGGTGGGCTCAGACCGGTCGGAAATCGGTCGTCGAGTGCAATGGCATAAGCCCGCCTGACTGCGAGACTGACAAGTCGAGCAGAGACGAAAGTCGGTCATAGTGATCCGGTGGTCCCGCGTGGAAGGGCCATCGCTCAACGGATAAAAGGTACGCCGGGGATAACAGGCTGATGACCCCCAAGAGTCCATATCGACGGGGTTGTTTGGCACCTCGATGTCGGCTCATCGCATCCTGGGGCTGGAGCAGGTCCCAAGGGTTTGGCTGTTCGCCAATTAAAGCGGTACGTGAGCTGGGTTCAGAACGTCGTGAGACAGTTCGGTCCCTATCTGCCGTGGGTGTAGGAATATTGACAGGATCTGTCCCTAGTACGAGAGGACCGGGATGGACATATCTCTGGTGGACCTGTTGTGGCGCCAGCCGCATAGCAGGGTAGCTATATATGGACGGGATAACCGCTGAAGGCATCTAAGCGGGAAACCCCCCTGAAAACGAGTATTCCCTGAAGAACCGTGGAAGACGACCACGTTGATAGGCCGGGTGTGGACGTGCAGCAATGCATGAAGCTTACCGGTACTAATCGTTCGTTCGATCTTGATCGTTCCCATTGCTCATGCTCATCACGGCCCGCAAACGCACGCAAGCGTTTGTCGGCAAACGAGTATGGCAATCCTTGTCCTGACGCTGTCGCGGCTTCGCCGCGTCGGCTCACGGACGGCGCGCCCAACAAGGGGCGACGCGCCTCGCGCTTGCGGAGCCTTCAGGCTCCGTCGCCACCGCCATACCAACGACGTGTTCAAAACCAGCGACTGCCGACGGGCCAATACCATCATTGGCCTCTCCGCAATCGCACGGCGCCCTAAATCCAGCTTCTCGAAAACTTGCCCTTAGCCGACCTGGTGGTCATCGCGGGGTTCCCCCACCCGTTCCCATTCCGAACACGGCCGTGAAACGCCCCAGCGCCTATGGTACTTCGTCTCAAGACGCGGGAGAGTCGGTCGCTGCCAGGTCTGCTAAACGCAAGTCATCAACACTCTTCTCTCAACACAACGCCCTTACCAAACATTCCGCGGGGTGGAGCAGCCCGGTAGCTCGTCAGGCTCATAACCTGAAGGCCGCAGGTTCAAATCCTGCCCCCGCAACCAA
>NZ_JBKHKI010000011.1:0-22508 GCF_046546455.1 Rhizobium sp. YIM 134829 | reverse complement strand
CAATATCGCCGCCGACATGACCGCAAATATCGCGGCGGAATCGACCGGCCGCGTGCTGGCGGTGCGGCTCTACAACATGACCAGCGATCCGGGGATGAAGGAGATGCTCTCTTTCCTGATCGCCCGCGACACCATGCACCAGAACCAGTGGATGGCCGCTCTGGAGGAGCTCGGCGGGGCCACGGGCGCCTTCCCGATCCCCAACAGCTTCCCGCAGGACCAAGAACAGCAGGAGTTCAGCTATGCCTGGCTCGGCTTCATGGCCGATGGCAGCGTGCCGGCGCCGGGCCGCTGGTCAGACGGCAGATCGATCGACGGCAAGGGAGATTTCCAGCCGCAGCAGGCAACGCCGCTCGGCCAGAAGCCGGTTCTTGGCCCCGCCAAACCCAATAGCGGGGCGCAGATCGAACAAATTCTTCCATAGAGATCGCAGCCGGCGGCTACAATGCCGCCGGCGCTTTCACTAGCTAAGCTGCCGCATTGCATCCCCGGTAGGCAGATCCACGCCTTAACGGAACCTCTCAAGTCAATTTGCAATACTCCGCACCTCCCTGCACTGGTAGAGCGGACCACAACAATCGGTTCCTTAGCATCTATTCCCCAATCCTTGCCCCCATCCCGGTCATGCTTTTAGAGCAGGCATTTTTGCATCGTGAATAACCGTTATCGCTACTGGTCATGTAACATGCTTATTGTTGAAATCAGGTAGACACGGCCGAGCGCGCTGGGAAATTGGAAGACACTGGAAGCCTGTGCACCGTCTTTGAACGAGGCTTCCCCCCGTGTCGGCACAAAGGCTATCTTTCCCTACCGTTTGCCCCTCACCAGACAGCACTCATTAGCAACCCAAAACGCCACCACTTCGTGCCGAGGATGTTGCAGTCGCACTTTGCGGTAGACGGAAACCTGTTCGTTTTCGATAGGAAACGGGCGGAGAAGGGCGTGTGGCGCACGGGCCCAGGGAATCTCCTAGTTGCCTCCCACCTCTACACAGAGACTGCCTACGACGGCGAGAAGGACTCCTCCATGGAGAAGGAGCTCTCCATACTCGAGGGCAACGCTGCTCCGGTCATTGAGGCGATCGTCGAAACAGCTCGGGCTGGTAGAGCGCCGAAGCTCACCTTCCACGAAAAAGGCTCTTGGGATCGTTTTTTCATCCAGCAATGGAGCCGAGTTGAACCGCCCCGGCTTTGCCGGAGACCGTTTATTTTAAGTTATGCGGCCATGGCTGGCGCGTCCAGCATGGCGTAGTGTCGGTCTCCTGCCTCTGCTGGCGGAATATTCCCGATGGGTTCCAGAAGACGACGGTGGTTGAACCAGTCGACCCATTCGAGTGTGGCGAACTCCACGGCTTCGAAGTTGCGCCATGGTCCTCGCCGATGGATGACCTCGGCCTTGTAAAGACCGTTGATCGTTTCGGCGAGAGCATTGTCGTCACTGTCGCCAATGCTCCCGACAGACGGCGATGCCTGCCTCCGCCAGCCGTTTGGAATAGCGAATGGACACGTATTGCGAGCCGCGGTCGGAATGATGAACCAGCCCGCCACGTTTGACGGGCCGCCGATCATGCAGTGCCTGATCGAGAGCATCGAGGACGAATCCCGCGTGCGCCCTTCGACTGGCCCGCCAGCCAACGATACGGCGGGCGAAGGCATCGATTACAAAAAGCCACGTAGACGAAGCCCTGCCAGGTCGCCACATAGGCGAAATCGGATAACCACAGCATGTTCG
The DNA here is from genome assembly GCF_046546455.1 of Rhizobium sp. YIM 134829. Lineage (NCBI taxonomy): Bacteria > Pseudomonadati > Pseudomonadota > Alphaproteobacteria > Hyphomicrobiales > Rhizobiaceae > Rhizobium > Rhizobium sp. YIM 134829. The sequence goes on along the minus strand of NZ_JBKHKI010000011.1, from coordinate 20,777 downwards.
GCGCGGGAGCCTTGAAGTGGCGGTTGACGCGGTCGAGCGGACACGGGGGCAGACCTGTCCGATACGGTGGTTTTGACTGGCTTGCCACGAATGATGCCTTGAAGACCCATCATTCTCATGAGCCTGGCAACAGTGCGAGCCGCGCGACGTCAGAGCCTTCACGCTTCCACTGCCGCCAGACCTTGCGAACGCCATAGACCTGGACGTTCTCGTTGAACACCCGGCGTATCTCGACTGTCATCGCAATATCATTGCGTTCGCGGGCCGATAGGCGACCCACGTCCGTGCGCTTGGCAACGACCTCATAATCGGTGGACGGGGCGATCGGCAGCAGTCTGCAGATCGGCTCGACCCCAAACACATTATGGTGTTCGTCGATGAACGAAATCATCGCTTGAAGGGGCGGTCGAGCTCCCCTTGCCCGATAGGCGAATGCTTGCATTCGCTGAAGGGGCCTGGGCAAAATACGCCGAGGCTTTGCGGAGAATCTCATTCGCCTAACGAAGCTCCCGGTTCTCCCGTTCCAGAGCCTTCATCTTCTCCGCCACGTCACTTGGCAAACCTGCGCGCTCGCCGCTGTCGATCTCGGCCTTCTTCGCCCATTCATGGAGGGTATGCGCCGAGCAACCGATCTTGGCCGCTATCGATGATACCGCCGCCCAGCGGGAGGGATGTTCGGCTTCATGCTCCGTCACCATCCGAATGGCACGGGCACGAACTTCAGGAGAAAATTTGTTCGTCGTTTTGCTTGTCATAGACCCTACTTCTCACGAGTTGGGGTCTTCGGCGAAGCCGGGGCGGTTCAGTTCAGCGGCACAGTGATCTAAGCCGCCCTCTGTGAGGGCCTTACTCACTCTGCAGATCAACACTCCACGACAGGGCGCCACTCTGAAACTTTCAAGCTGGGTTGTTGAGCGGCTGTTTTGGGGCCGACAGCGGTCTGTCCGGTTCTGGTAGCCAGTGGCAACAAGCTGCCATTAGTCTCCCACTCGTCTCTATCGTTCCATGGTCAAGGACGTGTTGCCTGGAGCCGCGCTATTGGCAGCCCCACTGTCGGCCTGTTGGCGGCCGACAGTGAACCCGCGGCTCCCGCACTCAGAGGCTCGATAGCGGAGCTGGAGGGTTGGCATCAGCGGGCACTGGCGCGATCTGAGTTCTTCAGTCTTGCTTGCCTCTAAAGAGCGCCACGATGAACTGCCAGAGCCGTGTGGACCAGCTTGGCGGCGGGAGCGTCAGTCTTTCGGCATCGCGCCGGTCGCGCCGCTTCACGGCGGCGATCATTTCAGCCGGCATGGCACCGGCCCATCTCACCTGGTTTCCGATGATCCAGTAATGGGACTGGCAGGGTTGGCTCCAGTTGCCGACTGAGGGAGAGAGCGACACCGCGCCGTTGCTCTCAGCAAGACGCCATTTCGCCGGGTTCAGCGGCGTAACCACCTCGCTGCCGCAACCGCAACAGCAAAGATGCACGGCGGTCGCATAGCGCCGCGAGATATAGAGTACGCCCGCCTCAAGCCGGTCGGGGACGAACTCCACGAACTGCGGACGGATGACCGTGATCCTCGTCATCCGGCCGCTTCCTGCACAATCTCTCCCGTGCCGATGGAAAAGCCGGCATAGAAATTGTTGCGGCCGTCCCGGTAAACGCCGAAATACTGCTTCCAACGCAGCACCGCGAGGCACGCATTGAGCGCGTTCAGCTCGGCGATCTGGATGTTGGTGGCGTATTCGTTGGCGCCGCCGTCGTCGTCCGCGTACGAGATGTGGGGTGCCGCCTTGTCCCTCGTATCCGGCGCGCTCATCGTCAGCCGCACGATGCCGCCCAGCTGCCCGTCATTGAGAACGACCCCCATCCCGACATCAATGAACGGCGTGCCGGTTGCGACAAGCCGCTCCACGACGGCCCGCTTGACCGGACCCCGGTCGAGGCAAAGGAACACGAAGTCGAGGCCGTCCACGAGGGCGACGTTCGATTCGTCGATGAAGACCTCGTGGGCCACAATACCCTTGTGCATGTGGCCGTAGCGCGCGGCGAGATAGGACACCTTGCGCGGGCGCGAGGCGAGTTCCTCAAGGGACGCCGCGCCCGGCGCGCGGAAGGCGTTGTGCTGGGAAAACACGTCGCCGTCGATGATGCGGATTTCCGCGGCCGCCGTCTTGGTGACGAGGTCGAGGATGTAGGCCCCGGTTCCGCCCAGCCCGACGATGCCAAGACGCTGGCCCCCGATACGCGCGTTGACCGCGCCAATGCCGGCCCGGCTCGTGGCCGTGTCCTCGTACTGGAACACGCTGGCCTCCCCGTGCGCCGGGACCGGCGGGTAGGTGCGCGCGGTCGCGTCCGCATCGATCTTCGTCGCCTCGCCCGTAATGCGGGCGATGTAGGTCGTCATCTTGTGATGGTAGTCGCGGTAATCCGCCTTGGCCGAGAAGGTGAAATCGGCCTTCACGCCGTTCCCGAAATCTTGGGGAGCGAAGCCGTTCTGAATCGCCGCGATCTTTCGGCCGTCGCTGTGGCAGGGGTGCGCACCGGTCCAGTATGCCACGTGATCCTTCGGCTTCACCGTGACGTCGCCGGAAAGCTCCAGGCGCGAGATCAGGATTCCGCGCTGGAGAGTTGCGCACGAGTCGACGTACGGGACGTCCCTGACGAGCAGAAAGCCGTCCCGTATCTCGATGTCGTAGCCTTCATTCTGGAGCCGGAGCAGGTCCGGACTAAGACCGATTGGTCGACGTGACATCGAACTCCATCCCTTCCTTGGCCTTGACAGACTGCCCTTCGACCAGCGTGCCCGCCGGCTTATTGCCGTGGCCGCGGGTGTACTGCACGGTGTACTGGATACCGTCGCCCGTGGGCGGGTTCGGGAAGGCCAGGCCGATGACCTCCTCGAACGTGAGATCATCGTTCTTCGGAACCTCGCGGGGACGGCCGTTGACGACGATCGTCACGGTCTTCGGGCGCTCTTCGCGCTGCACTACACTCATCGGATTAAGCCTTTCTGGCGGATTTCCGCCGGTGTGGACGTTGCAGGTGATTGCGATCTAGCAATCCATTTGATAATATCAACACAGGCCAACGATTGCAATATCGCAATCGATTTTATTTGTGCAATTGGAGCGACCATGACAGACCGTTTCGACAGCGACGCCTTCTATGCGGCGCTCAACGCCGCCCGTCTCAGCCGGCAAAAGACGTGGAAGGAGGTCGCCGAAGAAGCGGGCGTGAACGCCTCGACGCTGTCGCGTATCGGCCAGGGAGCCAAGCCCGACGTGAACGGCCTCGCGGCGCTGCTGGCCTGGTCGAACCTCAAGGCCGAGATGTTCATTCGCGGCGCCGACCAGCGCGAGGCCGAGCCGATCGCGAAGATTACTGCGCTGCTGCGCGCGGACCCGAAGCTCACCCCCACCAACGCGAAGCTGATCGAGGAGATCGTCATTAGCACGTACGAAAAGCTGCGGGGCGTCTGACGTGGGATTCCGGCGCGGCTTCAAGGCGGAAGCCAATCGCATCGCCCTGCGCATCAGGGCGCAGATGGGCCTGTCGCCCGTCGCGCCCATCGATCCCGAAGAGATATGCGCGCGCTACGATATCGCGCTCATCAGGCTTAGCGACCTCGCCCCCGCCTCTCCGCTGCTCCGGACGGCGGATTCGTGCTTTTCGGCGGTGACGGTCCCCTGCGGCGCCCGCACCGCAATCGTGCACAATGACGCCCACAATCTCTATCGCCAGCGCAGCAACATCTGTCATGAACTTGCTCACTGCTTCCTGGGACATGAGTGCGTCCCGCCTCTGACGCCGGCCGGCGAACGGGCGCGCGACGGCACTATCGAGGCCGAGGCAAATCACCTTGCCGGCGTGCTGCTGCTGACGGACGAGGGCGCCGCCCATGTCATGTTCCGCCGCCTTCTCGACGAGGCGCAGCGCATCTACGGTATCAGCGAGGCCATGCTGCACTACCGGCTGCGCATCAGTGGCGCGATGACGCGGTTTCAGCGCGCCTCCAGCTGGTAGGACTCAGGTGCGGACCGGGATCTCGACGACCGGGCGAAGCGGCTCCAGCTGCGTGGCGTATTTCCGGACGACCTGATCGTACAGGTCGGCGATGCCCTTCGCCCTGACCGAAACTACCAACGCATAGGGAAGCTTGCCGGGCGGCGTGTAGTTCCGCCCCTCCAGGCGCGCATTGTAATGAATGTCGAAGCTGGGGTTGCGCAGGCTCGTGCCGCGGAAGGTCCTGCGCGCATGCAGGCAGTTTTCCCATTTCCAGGCGTCCCGCCGCAACTTTTCCTCTTCGCCGCCGTGATCGACAGCGGAGAAGAAGCTGCGCGAATCGGGATGGATCTGATCCTCGCGCTTGAACTTGCCGTGATGCGGCCGGAACGTCACTTCGAGGCCCGCCCGCGTGTAATTGCCGGGATGATGCGGATCGGTGAGGCACTTGTAGCATAGCGTTGCCGTGATCTCAGCGTTGCCGGCGATGCCGCCGTCCGGCAGTGGGATCGGCGCGCGGATATATTTTGTCGGAGAGATGTCGCCCTGATAGATGACGCGCACGCTGTTGTCGTCGCAGACCACGATATCCTCGATATTCTGCGCCACGCGGCCCCAGCCGACTTCCCGGTGCGGATGCTCCGACTCCTCGGTCGAATGGATCAGAAGCGTGCGCACGGCTAGCAGGCCGATGCTGTCGCCGAAATGCGCCTTAATGCCCGCGCCGAGGCGCAGGGTGCTCGGCGCGGCGAACGACGTGCCGCCGGTGGCCTCCAGCGCCGGCTTAACGCCGCCCGCGACGACGAGGAACGGGCGCTGAAGCGAGCCGCCGAACTGCACCACGTCCGGCTTAACGAGGCCGGGGCTGCGGCCGGGGCCGACCGAGCTGTAGGGCGCCCGCGCCCACCCGGTTCCCGGCGTGTCCGCCGCCCCGACGGCCAGGGCATTGACGCAGTCCGACGGCACCTGCACGCGGTTGAGCCTCAGCTCCTCGTCGCCTTCGCCGTTGTTGCCGACGGCGACGGCCGCCAGCGTGTCGACACGCGCGAGCCGTTCGTCCAGCACCGCGGTCCAGGCATGAACGTCATCGTCTTCGACGGTCAGCGAGGGACCGATACTGAGATTGACGAAGTCGTATTTCCGGCTGTTTAGAACGCCGGTGATACGGTTCAACACCTCGTACAGCTCATGCAGGTTCTGCCCCGGATCGCCATCAAGGACGCGGTAGTGATCCACATCGGCATATGGCTGCGGCAGCGGCCGGGCCGGATCGACCGGGCCGAAAAGGAAGGCCGACGTGACGCCCGTGCCGTGCGACAGGAAATCGTCCACCGCCGGCCCGACGCCGGAGACGTCGTGCGCGGAGGCCCAAGGCCCGAACGGGTGCGCTTGCGGCAGCCCGCCGTCAAAAATGGCCGCCCTGATATTCTTGTCCATCGCGGCGGCCGCGGGCAGATTCACCGCCGCGGAAGGAATCCCAGACGTGCGGAAGGCCGGCTGCAATACGCGCAGCGGCGGCATCTGCCGCAGGGCGCGTACGATGGAAAAGGTGGCGATTTGCTCCGCGAGCGCCGACGGCGCCTCCACTTCCACGAAGCATAGCCCGCCCGCGTAAAAACGCCGGTCGAGGCCGGACTCGACACCCAGCCGCCGCAGGTAGTTGCGGAATTCCGGGAGCATGGCGTGCTCGCCGTCGAGCTGCTCGGCATGGAGCACGACTTCAAACACCGTGGTGCTCTTGTCAGGAATGGCGCCCTTGATTTTGTCCTGCACGGTCTGGGGCGCGATCTCCTCGACCGTCATCAGATCGCGCGCAACCGGCGTCCCCTCGGCCCAATTGCCGAGCGCCGCCTGCCAGCGCACGAAATCTTCCTTCGCGCCCATGACGAACAGCTCCGTCGTCAGGGCCTCTTCGGGCGGACGCCCCTTCGAACGCTGCGCAGGCTTCACCCGCCGCGGCTTGCTGCCAACCGGCGTCAGCCCCGTCTGGCGGAACAGTTCGGCCGGGAAATAGGACTTGGCGATGAATTCGGGATTGAGGGTGACGGCCGCTACGGCTTTGCCCTGCGGGCAGGCTTCGGGCGGAAGCGCCGTGATCTGGTTAACCGTCCGGTCAAGCATTGGCGCGAGGCGCGTCCGCGCCTGCTGGAAGGTATAGGGCTGCGCCTTGGGGCCGCCGCCGGACCGGACGACAACGTCCTCTGTCAGGCGCTCCCCCTTACCAAGCAGAAAATTGGTCTTAGCCATGGCCACGCTCCTTCGGTCTGCGGACCGTCCGCGCCCTGATCGTTTCGCGGGCAACGCCCGTCAGTTCATGGGCGGCGCGCTGCGAGAAAAGACCGCTGCCGACAAGCTCCGCGGCGAGGGCTATGCGCGCGGCCTTGGTGCCCGCATAGCCCTGCAAAAGCGCGGGCAGATGCCCATCGACCGCCTCGCCCGCGAGAGCCGCTTTCCGGCGCACGGCCTTTATGTCGCGGTCGATATTACTGAAAGATTGCCCCTCCAGCGCGACCGCCAGGACGCGCGACCACGCCTCCGCCCCTTCGCTGACCGGGCCGAGCACTGCCCGCAGATGGGCCTCGATGGCGTCGCGGCCCGGCATGGGGAATTCCAACTCGACGTCGAACCGCCGCCAGACCGCTGGGTCCAGAAGATCGGCATGGTTCGTCGCCGCGATGAGAAGACTCTTCGGCGGCCAGTCGTCGATCTGTTGCAGGAGGACGGTGACGAGTCGCTTCAGCTCCCCGATCTCGCCGCGGTCGTCACGGCGCTTGGCGATCGCGTCCAGCTCGTCCAGCAGCAGAACGCAATCCAGTGACTTGGCGTAATCGAGAACATGGCGCAGGTTGGTTCCGGTTCGGCCGAGATAGCTGCTCATCACCGCAGCGAGGTCGAGAATCAGCAGCGGGCGGTTCAGTTCGCGCGCAAGCCAACGCGCGGCGAGCGTTTTCCCGACGCCTGGTTCCCCCGTGAAAAGGACCGTCCGGCTGGGCTCAAGTCCCGCTTCGAGGAGCGCCGCACTCCGCCGGCGCTCGGCGACGATCGTCTCCAGCGTGGCCGTCACCTCAGGCGCGTAGACCGGATCATGTTCAATCAGCGGGTGCTCTTCGATTCGCAGCAAATGGAAGCGCGTGTCAACATCCACGGGCAGCACGGCCTCCGTCTGTCGCCGCAGCGGCGAAGAGCGCGTCGGCGCTTCGCGCAGCAGGGCGGCTATGGCGGTCGCTACGACCGGCGCGTTGTCACGGTAGCTCTTCGCAAAACGGTGCAGTAGCGCAGTCACGTCCTGGGTGCGGCCCGACAGCGCGACGCGCGCCAGCTGAACCATGTCCTTCTCGATTTTTTCTTCGGCCGACGACAAGCGGAGTCCCTTTCCTGTTTTCTTTAAGCATAGCACCATGCTGGAAGATTTTTCAACTCATGCCAGAAAAAACCTTCCACATTTCCAATAACATAATGAAAGTAAACCTTTTTTATCGGCAGAGTTGGCGTAAGGCTTTAAGCCTTCGAATCTGTTCATGCCGCGGCAACCAGGGGGCGACGACCCCTCGAACGGCAGAAATAGTTGTGCGTCATCAGTCTGACGGGGGTTCGAGATGCCCCAGCATATCCTCATTAGCCGCATCGTCGGGATGACGTTAGCCGACGTGATGTAGCTAGTTGAACTGCCCCCCATTTCGACCGGACAGTCGGCATAAGCAGAAGGGCTCAAGCACAGGCTTGAGGACAGGCTTATGTCTAACGAGTATCGACACGTCGAATTGCTGACGGGTGATGTCCGCCGTAGACGGTGGACAACCGAGCAGAAGCTGACAATCATCGAGCAGAGTTTCGAACCAGGTGAGACGGTGTCTTCGACCGCTCGCCGCCATGGCGTTGCGCCCAATCTGCTTTACCGGTGGCGCAGGCTCTTGAGCGAGGGAGGTGCTGCAGCCGTGGATTCTGACGAGCCGGTTGTGGGCAATTCGGAAGTGAAGAAGCTGGAGGACCGCGTCCGCGAGCTGGAGCGCATGCTCGGCCGCAAGACGATGGAGGTCGAAATCCTCCGGGAAGCCTTGTCCAAAGCGGACTCAAAAAAACGGATATCGCGGCCGATCTTGTTGCCGAAGGACGGTTCCCGATGAAGGCCGTCGCCGACACGCTGGGCGTTTCCCGTTCAAACCTCGTCGAGCGGTTGAAAGGTAGATCAAAGCCGCGCGGCTTCTATCACAAGGCCGCGGATGCAGAGCTTTTGCCCATCATCCGCAGGCTGATGGACCAAAGGCCAACCTATGGCTATCGGCGGATCGCCGCGCTCCTCAATCGCGAGAGGCGAGCCGCCGATCAGCCTGTCGTCAACGCCAAGCGGGTTCATCGCATCATGGGCAACCACGCCATGCTGCTGGAGAAGCATACGGCCGTTCGCAAGGGCCGCTTGCACGACGGCAAGGTCATGGTTATGCGCTCGAACCTACGTTGGTGCTCGGACAGTCTGGAGTTCACATGCTGGAATGGCGAGGTCATCCGTCTCGCCTTCATCATCGATGCCTTCGACCGCGAGATCATCGCCTGGACGGCCGTCGCCAACGCGGGCATCTCCGGCTCGGACGTGCGCGACATGATGCTGGAGGCGGTTGAGAAACGCTTCCAGGCAACCCGAGCACCGCATGCTATCGAGCATCTCTCGGACAACGGTTCGGCTTATACAGCACGGGAAACCAGGCTATTTGCCCAAGCGCTCAATCTGACGCCCTGCTTCACGCCGGTGGCCAGTCCGCAGTCAAACGGCATGTCGGAAGCTTTCGTCAAAACCCTGAAGCGGGACTATATCCGCATCTCTGCACTACCGGACGCCGAAACGGCGCTCCGGCTCATCGAGGGATGGATCGAGGACTACAACGAAATCCATCCACATTCAGCGCTCAAGATGGCTTCCCCTCGGCAGTTTATCAGGGCTAAATCAATCTAGCCGACCTGTCCGGTGAAACGGGGAGCACTCCACTAGTCAGCACGGTCGTCATTGAACTGCTGCACCCGAGGCATGCAGTGCGCCGATCGGAAGACGCGTTACCGCTAAGAACACGCCGCTCTGTTCTCTCCCTATTTTGGATGACAGCGTTTGGTAACAGCCGGATAGCTGGCGAATGACCGAAAGGGGGGCGCGTTGCAGACTGCCTAGAACGCAACGCGTCAGCTCTCCAGTAAGCTGCTGAACCCAAACCAGGAGCGGACATAAGCATGTCCGATTAACTTAGCGACCTTCGAGCAGAAATCCCGCGCCGTATGTCACATCCCGCGCACAAATCTCGTCATGGCTCCAGACGTCGATTTTCGACGTTTCGAGTCAAAGGACGAAACATGAGCGACAACAAGCGACTGGTCTGGAACGAAGTGGCCCCTCAAGGGGCCAAAGCGTTCTATGGCATTCATCACTACATCACCACGAGCACGGATCTTCCCGACGAACTGATCCACCTCATCTTCCTGCGGGTGTCGCAGATCAACGGCTGCGCCCATTGCATCGATCTGCACACCCGCGACCTGCTCAAGACCATGCCGATCGAAAAAGTGGTCCTGGTTCCGGTATGGGCCGAAGCGCCGCATCTCTTCTCCGACCAGTATCGTGCGGCGCTCGCATGGGCGGAGGAAGTGACGCTGGTAAGCGAGACGCATGCCTCCGACGAGGCCTATGCGGCCGCTAGCGCGGCATTTTCGCCGAAGGACCTTGTGGATCTCACGATCGCCATCGCAGCTATGAACGCCTTCAACCGCCTCGGCGCACCGTTTCGCCTTCCGGTCAAAGCAAAGCCCTAGTGAGCGCTGGGGCGCCATCAGGGGCGGCGCTCGCGCCGCCCCTCCCCACCGGGATCGATCCGGTCTCGGGAAAGAAGTGCCGATCAGATCGAATTCTTCGTCCTCAGATGTCACATTGACCCAGCCCGCCTCGTCTTGTCCTCGAACGGACGCCTGAAAGCGGCATGGAGCCGCGCCGTCCGTCCTTAATAAGGAAACGGCATCATGAAGATCGTGGTGATTGGTGGAAGCGGCCTCATCGGCCGACAATTGACAGCTCAACTCTTAGAGGAAGGGCATGAGGCCGTCTCGGCTTCGCCGAGCAGCGGCGTGAACGCGCTGACGGGCGCGGGCCTCACGGATGTCTTGAGCGGAGCCGATGTCGTGGTCGACGTTTCGAACTCGCCCTCGTTCGAGGACGTCGCGGTGCTCGATTTTTTCGAGCGCTCCGGTCGCAATCTCGCCGCCTCCGAGCGCGAGGCTGGCGTGAAGCACCACGTCGCGCTGTCCATCGTCGGCACTGACCGGCTTGAGGGAAATGGCTATTTCCGCGCCAAAGTTGCGCAGGAGCGGCTGATCAAGGCGTCCGGCATCCCCTTCACCATCGTGCGCGCCACCCAGTTCTTCGAGTTTGTCGCGACCATCGCCCAAGCGTCAATCGACGGCGATCGCTTCGTCGTGCCGGATGCCGAGTTCCAGCCGATCGCCGCCGCCGATGTGGCCGCGGTGCTCACCGAGATCGCGCTCGCTCCGCCGCGCAATGCAACGATCGAGATCGCCGGTCCCGACCGCCTGCCGTTCCGGGACTTCATCGCCCGCCGCAACGCCGCAGACGGCGATCATCGCGAGGTTCTCGCCGACAAAGCGGCGCATTACTTCGGCGCGGCGCTCGAACGGGGATCGCTTGTTCCCGAGCATGCCGACGCGGCGCAACTCGGGTCGACCCGGTTCGAGCAATGGCTTGCCGCCGGCTGAACCCAATGCGCTCCCATCGATCAAGAAAGGAATTTCCCGTGTCGAAACAATTTCTGCTGGCATCCTTCGTTGCCGTCTCCTCACTCTCTGCGATACCCGCGACGGCGGCTGATGTCGCGAAGGGCGAGGCCCGCGTCACCATGATCTTCGACCACCCTCTGCCTTCGGTTCCGGGCAAGAGCTTGCGTGGCGTCCTCGTCGAATATGGTCCGGGCGGTTCATCGCCGTCGCACACCCACGCCGCATCCGCCTTCATCACGGCGACCGTGATCGAGGGCGCGGTGCGCAGCCAGATCAACGATGGACCCCCAACGGTCTTCCATGCCGGCGAAAGCTTCATTGAAATGCCGGGCGACCATCATAGCGTCAGCGCGAACGCGAGTGAGATCGAGCCCTCTAAGCTGCTTGCGGTGTTTGTGGTGGATACGGACGATACAGAACTGACCACGCCGGATCACCCGTAGGAACCTCATGTATATTGAGGGGCGGGATTCGTCCGTAGCCTTCATAGCCAAGGCGCCCGATATCATCGGCAAGGAAACGCAGATGCGGCATGCAGACGACGCCACAGTGACCTTCGAAGCGCATCGGGCGCGGCTCCTGCGCATTGCATATCGCATGCTTGGCTCGCGCAGCGAAGCTGAGGATGTTCTGCAGAACGCATGGCTGCGTTGGGTGGCTGCGGACCGGAGCGGCGTTGCCGCCCCATATCCATTCCTTGCGCGCATTGTCACCCGCCTTTGCCTGGACGAGATGAAGTCGGCTCGGGCGCGCCGCGAGACCTATGTCGGAGCGTGGCTGCCCGAACCGCTGGTCGAGACCGAGGAAGAGAGCCTGGAGGAGGACGACCTGACGCTGACGCTGATGATGGCGCTCGAGCGCTTGTCGCCTTTGGAGAGGGCCGCCTTCTTGCTTCATGACGTGTTCGGCGTGCCCCTCGGCGAGGTGGCGGACACGCTCCATCGGGAGGCGGCAGCCGTGCGCCAACTCGCCGTCCGGGCGCGCCGAAACGTGCAGGCCGCGCGACCGCGCTTCCCGGTCGAACGCGCTGAAGGCGAGCGGATAGCGCGCGCCTTCTTCACGGCCTCGACCAGCGGCGACACCGCAACACTTCGGACCCTTCTTGCCGAAAACGCGGTCCTGCGATCGGACGGCGGCGGCAAGGTGCTGGCCTTCATCAACCCGATCACGGGACTTGAGCGTCTCCTGCGTCTCTACCAGGGAGTGCTGAGCAAATGGGGAGAAGGTTGGGCGCAGATGCTCGAACCTGCCTGGATCGACGGGCTGCCCGGCTATATCAGCCGCGAGCGAGGGGGCATTCTGCAGACGACGGCGCTTGCTATCGAAGACGGCCGGATCACCGCCATCTACATTACCCGTAATCCAGACAAGCTTCGCCATATCGCGAGCGGTTTCGCCGCGAAGCAGGACCCCGCTACCTGACACCACGATCTGACAGTGTTCGGACTGCGGTCGCTCTGCAACGTCCACCTCGCAAAGCGCTTCCTTCAGTTGCAGGCGCGCTCAATCGAACAAGGAACTACCTATGACACAGCAAACGCCCATTGGCTCCGGTTTTGGCGCCGCCAGCACGGCCATGGAGGTCGTCTCCGGCATCGATCTCTCCCAGAAGATTGCCATCGTGACCGGAGGCGCTTCGGGTATCGGACTTGCGACGACACGCGCCCTTCTTCATGCTGGCGCCGAGGTGATCGTGCCGGCGCGCAACCCCGAACGTGCAAAGGCCGCTCTGGGCGGGATTGCAGGCGCATCCGTAGAACCCATGGACCTGGCCGATCCGCAGTCCGTGGCCCGTTTTGCCGATCGTATCGTCTCCGCGGGTCGGTCGTTATCGATCCTCATCAACAGCGCCGGCATCATGGCGACGCCGGAGATGCGAGACGCCGAGGGACATGAAGCGCAGTTCGCAACCAATCACCTTGGTCACTTCCGTCTCACGCTCGGACTCTGGCCCGCTCTTGTCGCAGCAGGCGGCGCACGCGTCGTCAGCGTCTCGTCGCGTGGCCATCAGATCGCCGGGATCGATTTTGACGACATCGATTTCCGCACTCGTCCCTATGACAAGTGGGTCGCCTATGGGCAGTCGAAGACTGCCAACGCCCTGTTTGCAATGGGGCTCGACCGTCGCGGACAGGGTCACGGCATCAGAGCCTTCTCGCTTCATCCAGGCCAAATCCTCACCGATCTTGCGCGCCATCTCAGCGCCGAGGAGATCGCCTCGTTCGGCGCCCTGGACGAAGCGGGACGCCCCATCATCGATCCGGCGCGGGGGATGAAGACTGTCGAGCAAGGCGCCGCCACGAGCGTCTGGTGCGCAATAAGTCCAAATCTCGACGGCTTGGGCGGTGTTTACTGCGAGGATTGCGACATCGCGACCGTCAATAACGAGAATGCTGGCAGGAAGGGCGTCAGCTCCTGGGCTTGCGATCCGGACGCGTCGGAACGTCTGTGGCGCCTGTCTACCGCGTGGACTGGGCTTGATACGGAGTAAGATCTAGAGGCAGTTCATGGATACACCGCGCCTTTGAAGGTATACAGCCTCGATTGAGCCCGTGCAATCTGGCGCCGACAGAGGATTACTTCTATGTCCAGATGGAACGGCCATAAATGTTGCAAACACAGACCGGCGGCTTTCAAGAATTAGCGGACTGACTTGAACGACCGCTTTCGGGGCGCGCAAAGCGGATCGAGTCCTTCGAAAGGCTCACGCAAGAGTCGGGCGCAGCCCCGCGACGTGCAGGGCCGCCCCTTTTCATATTTCAGTCCGTTCGGCCAGTTCTAGTGCATCCTCGATGTCGACGCCGAGATACCTGACTGTGTTCTCGATCTTGGTGTGGCCGAGCAGGATCTGGATCGCTCGAAGGTTGCCGGTGGCCTTGTAGATCATGGCAGCCTTCGTTCGCCGCAGGGAATGCGTCCCGTAATCCTCCCGACATAGCCCGATCGCCGTCACCCACTCATCGACCAGTCGAGCGTACTGCCGAGTGCTGAGGTGATCAGCATGATCGACGCGACTTGGAAAAGCATAGTCATCGACCGTTCCTCCTCTGCGTTGAAGCCAGGCGAGCAAACTAGCTCTGACTTCGGTCGTGATCTCGAACTGCACGGGTCGTCCCGTCTTCTGCTGGATCACCGTCGCCCGAGTTCGAATATCGTGGCCGGTGACGAGTGTACCGATCTTCAGTTTTACCAGATCGCAGCCGCGGAGCTTGCTGTCGATGGCAAGATCGAAAAGCGCCCGATCTCGCATCCTTCCTTCACGGTCGAGGAAGAAGCGGACTGCCCAGATCTGGCGCTGCTTCAAGGGCTTCTTGACGCCAACTTGCTTGCCTGCGTTCCAAGCCGGCCGACCCAGTGCGCCAGGATCGTATTGTGAGATACCCATTTCAGTTCTCCTATAGCCACCATTGGCCACAGGGAGAACGCGTACCTTCGATTCAAATGACCGCGCTGACATCGGAATGTCCGCTTACAGCGCACGGATCTTCATCGCGGCCACCTCAAAAAATGCAATTAAGGGCGTCTTTCACGTGGTCAACGTAGCCGCTGGAAGCGGAGCAGGGTCGCGAAAGCGATGAGTGCCACGACTGCGAGGACGATAATACCACCACTCGACGCCAAGATCCCGAACGAGCTCATCGTTAGGGCGAGGACAAAGGGCGCCAGTGCCGAAGCGACCAGACGAGCCGCCATCATCCGACCCTGAAGCCTACCGTAGCCGTCGCTGCCAAACAGCGACAGCGGGAGTGCGCCGGAGACGATGCTGAGAAGGCCGTTGCCCATGCCGAAGATCACAGCGAAGAGAACCGCACCTGGAATGGAAGGAGCGGTCAGGATCAGGATAACCGCACTTATCGGGATCAGAGCTGCGGAAATCACAGCGAGATGCAGGGGATCGAGCCGCCTTCCAAGACCCATGTTGATCAGGCGACTTGCTACCTGCGACGGGCCGAAGATCGAGCCGACCACAGCAGAACTCGCGCCAAGTCCCAGCCCGGCCAATAGTGGCACCATGTGCACCAGCACCGCAGAGCCCGCAAGGTATTGCAGAGCGAAGGCAAGCGTCATGACTATAACTGCCCCGCGGCGACGCTCTGGCGGCGGAGTACCGATGACTGGATAGGGCAACTTCGCCTCCGCCTGCTTGCGGCTCCGCGACACTTCATTGCCAGCCACGCGTGCAAAGGAAGGCATATCAGAAGGTTCAGCGCTGCGAAGATCAGATAGACGTCCTGCCAGGAAAGAACCAAATGTAGCCTTGATGTCAGCGGCCAAAACAGCGTCGAGGCGAACCCGGCTATCAGCGTCAGGTAGGTGATGCTGCGCTGCGCCGCGTTCGGTTGAAGCTGGACGAGCAGCGCGAAGGCGTCTCCGTACTGGACAAGGTTGGCGGCGACTTCGATGCCGATCAGGGCGGCGACGTAGGTGCCTGCGCCGGGTGCGACGGCACAGGCGATCAGGGCGGCGGCGGCTGCAACAGAGCCGAACGTCATGACAACACCGGCCCCGACTCGGTCGATCAGGCTACCGAACCAGGGTGCCGTGAACCCACCGACGAGCAGCGCGACCGAAAGAGCGGCGAATACCCAGTCACGCGGCCAGCCGAAGGAGGCACCCATGCTCGGCGCGAGGATGCTGAAGCTGTAGTAGAGCGTGCCGTAACCGACGATCTGGGTCACGCCCAGCGCGGCAATCGCGCTAATCGGCAGGCTTGCGGTCATATGGATTTGAGGCTCACGCGCTGTTCCAGCTTCTCCGCCTCTTCCTTCCGCTCGCTGTAGCGATCGGTGAGATAGGTGCTCGCGTCCCGCGTCAACCATGTGAACTTTACCAGCTCCTCGCAGACGTCGACGACGCGGTCATAATAGGACGACGGCTTCATGCGGCCATCCGCGTCGAACTCCTGGAACGCCTTTGCAACCGAGGACTGGTTGGGGATCGTGACCATGCGCATCCATCGGCCGAGCACGCGGAGCTGGTTGACCGCATTGAACGACTGGGAGCCACCGGACACCTGCATGACCGCCAGCGTCTTGCCCTGCGTTGGCCGGATCGAACCGACCGCCAGCGGAATCCAGTCGATCTGCGCCTTCATGATACCGGTCATGGCTCCGTGGCGTTCCGGCGAGACCCACACCTGCCCCTCCGACCACTGCGTCAGTTCGCGCAGCTCCTCGACCTTCGGATGCGTCACGGGTTCGGCGTCGGGAAGCGGCAGACCGTCGGGGTTGAAGATTCGCACCTCGCAGCCGAAGTGCTCCAGCAGTCGGCACGACTCCTGCGCCAGCAACCGACTGTAGGAGACGGCGCGCAGTGAACCGTAGAGGATCAGAATGCGCGGCTTGTGGGTCGAGAAGGCCGGGCGCAGCGCGTCCAGGTCCGGCTGGCGCAGATGCGCCAGCAAGGCGGCAGGCAGATCAGCCAACGCGCTTGCCCTCCGCATCGAGCACCTGCTCGCCGTCCTCCTTCGTGAACGGGCCCCGATGCGTGTTCGGCAGAATGTCGAGCACGACCTCCGAGGGCCGCGACAGTCGGGTGCCCAGCGGGGTCACCACAAAGGGGCGGTTGATCAGGATCGGATCCTTGAGCATGGCGTCGAGCAGCTCGTCATCCGTCAGCGCCGGATCGTCGAGACCGAGCTCGGCATAGGGCGTCCCGTTCTGGCGGATCGCCTCGCGGACGGTCAGCCCCGCATCGGCGATCATGCGCACCAGTTCGGCACGGCTGGGCGGCGTCCTGAGATACTCGACGACGGTCGGCTCTATTCCGGCGTTGCGGATCATTTCCAGCGTGTTGCGGGAGGTGCCGCAGGCGGGATTGTGGAAGATGGTGACATCCATGATGGTCAAGCCTTTCGGATGGCAGAGGGGCCGGACCGCACGGCCGCGCCGCGCTCGTACCAACCCTTGCTGCGGTTGACGATCCAGACCACCGACAGCATCACCGGCACTTCGACCAGCACACCGACGACGGTGGCCAGCGCCGCGCCGGAGGTGAAGCCGAACAGGCTGATGGCGGCCGCGACGGCCAGTTCGAAGAAGTTCGAGGCACCGATCAGCGCCGAGGGACCGGCCACGCAATGCTCCTCGCCGCTGATGCGGTTGAGCAGGTAGGCAAGGCCCGAGTTGAAGTAGACCTGGATCAGGATCGGCACGGCCAGCAGCGCGATCACGGCCGGCTGGGCGATGATCTGTTCACCCTGGAAGCCGAAAAGGAGCACCAGCGTCGCGAGCAGTGCGACCAGCGACATCGGCTGCAGGCGCGCGGCCAGTCGCTCCGCATCGGTCGTGCGGCGCAGCAGTTGCGCAACGATCACCGGCAGGACGATGTAGAGCACGACCGAGAGGATCAGCGTATCCCAGGGGACCGTGATGGCGGAGAGGCCGAGCAGCACGCCGACGATCGGCGCGAAGGCCACGACCATGATCGCGTCATTGAGCGCCACCTGGCTGAGCGTGAAGTGCGGCTCGCCCTTGGTCAGGTTCGACCAGACGAAGACCATGGCCGTGCAGGGTGCGGCGGCCAGGATGATCAGGCCGGCAATGTAGCTGTCGATCTGGCTCTCCGGCAGATAGGGCCGGAACAGCCAGCCGATGAACAGCCAGCCGAGCAGCGCCATCGAGAACGGCTTGACCGCCCAATTGATGAAGAGGGTCACCCCAATGCCGCGCCAGTGACGGCCGACCTGACCAAGGGCGGCAAAATCGATCTTGAGCAGCATCGGGATAATCATCAGCCAGATCAGCACGGCCACCGGCAGGTTGACCTTGGCGACCTCGGCTGCACCGACCGCCTGGAAGACGCCGGGTAGCAGATGGCCGAGGCCGATGCCGACGACGATGCACAGCGCGACCCAGAGGCTCAGATAGCGTTCGAAGGTCGACATCAGGCCACCTGCCCCTTGGTGATGGTGCTGCCTTCCAGAGTGCCAATCTCACGCAGGCGGGTTTCCAGCGCGAGCTTGTCGATCGAGGCGAGAGGCAGGCTCAGGAAGGCGGTGATGCGGTTTTTGAGAAAGCGCGCGGCGCGGGAAAAGGCCTGACCCTTCTCAAGCTCGGTGCCTTCCACGGCGGCCGGATCCTCGACGCCCCAGTGAGCGGTCATCGGATGGCCAAGCCAGACCGGGCAAGCCTCACCGGCGGCGTTGTCGCAGACCGTGAAGATGAAATCCATCTGCGGCGCGCCGGTCTCGGCAAACTCGTCCCAGCTTTTGGAGCGGAAGCCGGTCGACGGATAGCCGAGCGCTTGCAGGGTATCGAGCGCCATAGGATGCACCTCGCCCTTGGGGTGGCTGCCGGCGGAAAAGGCTCGGAAGCGGCCTTTGCCTTCTCCGTTGAGGATCGATTCAGCGAGGATCGAGCGGGCGGAATTGCCGGTGCAAAGGAACAGGACGTTATAGACGCGATCGGTCATTGCAGCTTCTCCGGAGTGGACGGGGCACAGCAGGGGGTGAGAGCCGAGATCAGCGGGGCGCAGAGTTCCGCGCTCCCGCCGCAGCAGTCCTTGACCAGGTAGAGGGTCAGGTCGCGCAGGGCGTCGATCTCGGCGCGGTAGATGATCGAGCGGCTGTGGCGCTCGCCTTTGACCAGCCCGGCGCGCGACAAGATCGCCAGATGCGCCGACATGGTGTTTTGCGGCACGCCGATCAGCCGGGCGAGCTCCCCGGCCGGCAATCCTTCTGGCTCGTGGCGCATCAGCAGGCGGAAGGTGTCCAAGCGGGTGGACTGGGCGAGAGCGGCAAGTGCCGCTATGGCAGCTTCTAATTCCATAAATCCAGATTATCGGATTTGTTGCTTGAAGGCAAGGAGCCTGTAGGTCCGCGGGTGACGCAGCTTTGCGCTCTTTCAAGTTTCAGGCGCCATGCCACCAAGAGGCTCACGACCGCTGCTTGCTCAGCGCGACGACTGGGCAGACCCAGCCATGCCTGCTTTCGGGCAAAAAAGGGAGTGACCTCTAGGTCCGGAAAAAAGGCGCATAGCGGCCAAACCCTGTCAGATGGTGCACGGGCGCGGCGGTTAGATGACCAGTTAAAGCTCGATGTTTCAGACACGTTCAAGGCGTCGATGCGGTAGGGGCGGCAGCACCGTGCGGATTTGATGGCCGGGCTGAACTTTGCCGCCCGCGAGGACGACGGTCATTATCCCCGCCCGCCGCACCAGTTCGTCATCTTTTCCGATGTATGCGACTTCCTTCAACAAACCAGGTTGAAAGGTGTCGATCTGAGCGCAAGGGTTGCGTAGGCCGGTGACTCTCAACTTCACGTCTGAGCCAAGCTCCAGGATCGTGTCAGTCGGCAAGCTGAGAAGATCGATCCCCTCGGTGAGGATGTTCTCACCGAGATCCCCGGCTTTAACAGAGTAGCCCTTCTGCGAAAGCTCGATGAGTAACTCGCCATGTATGAGGTGCACTTGTCGGAGATTCGGCTGGTTTGGATCGACTGCGACACGTGAGCGATGCTTAACCTTGGTCCCCGCATGCGCGTCACCCTCCACGCCAACATGTGAAACGAGGTTCAGGCTTTCAACCACCCTCTTCGAGAAGTTGTGCTCTCCATCACGAGCAACTGCTATGATCGATGACAACCCATACCCTCCGCTTTGAGAGGAGGCCGGTGATAGAACCAAACTACCAAACTTTTATGTCAACGGTTCTTAACCACTGCGCGCTGATCTACGCCGAGTGGCGCGCACCGATCGACCATATTGGATGATGATGAGGCGGTGTCGATATAAAGGCCTGCCAAGCATCAGCTGGGCAGGCCTCCTAGTTGGTCAGGTGCAGCGATCTAGCTGATAATGAAATCGTCGACCGTCAGTTTTGCGTGATTGTCCAGCATGGCGACGAGCTGCTTGCCGTGCGAGCCGTTGCCATCGTCGTCGTAATATAGCTTGCCGGTCTTTTTGTCGTAAATAAAGCGGTTTGAGCTTCAGACGATGAAGCTCGCAGCTGAGGTAGGTGCGAGCTTTTGATGAGAGTTATGTCGCGCCTCTAGCCTTCGTCGAAGACTTTCTTTTTTTGATACCTCTAAGCGTCCTATTTCTGCCCATACTCAAAACTCTTCCCAGTTGTCGCCGGCCGGTGCCGCCGCCGCTGCGGATTTCGCACCGAAGGAGCTCGCGATGCGGCTCACCATGCTACGGGCGGGCGAAGGCACGGCGCGGGCCTTGGCCCCCGCTGCGGCCGACGCACGAAGGGCCGGCGAGCTAGAGCTGGCGGTGCTCTCGGTCACTGGCGCCGAACGGTAGGCTGCCGCGCCACCGAACTGGAACTGACCGACCAGTTCCTTCAGCCGCGTCGCTTCGCTGGCGAGCGTCGCGCCGGCGGCGTTGGTTTCTTCCACCATCGCCGCATTCTGCTGCGTCACCTGGTCCATCTGGTTGACGGCGGTGTTGACCTCGGAGAGCCCGACCGACTGTTCGCGCGCGGAGGTGGCGATCGCGTCCATATGCTGGTTGATCGTGACGATATAGCTCTCGATGGTCTTCAAGGCCTCGCCCGTCTGGCTGACAAGCTTGACGCCGTTCTGCACTTCGCCGGAGGAGTTGCGGATCAGATCCTTGATCTCCTTGGCGGCCTGGGCAGACCTTGAGCGAGCTCGCGCACTTCTTGCGCAACCACCGCGAACCCTTTGCCGGCCTCACCGGCGCGGGCTGCTTCGACGCCGGCATTGAGCGCCAGCAGGTTGGTCTGGAAGGCGATCTCGTCGATCACGCCGATGATCGAGGAGATCTGGTTGGACGACTGCTCGATCTTGCTCATCGCATCGACGGCATCGGCGACGACGGCACCGGATTTGCGGGCACTGTCATTGGCCTGGATCGCGACCGTGCGGGCTTCTTCCGCACGCTTGGAGGAGTTGGCGACATTGGCGGTGATCTCGTCGAGCGCGGCTGCAGTCTCTTCGAGCGACGCCGCCTGCTGTTCGGTGCGCTTGGAGAGGTCGTCGGCGCTGCGGCTGATCTCGCGCGAGCCGCCATCGATCGAGCCGGTGGCATCGGCGACGGAGGCGAGCGTCGTGCGC
>NZ_JBKHKI010000010.1:0-26100 GCF_046546455.1 Rhizobium sp. YIM 134829 | reverse complement strand
CCCTTCAAGGTCCGTTGCTGTCGCGAAGTTTGTGGTGCTGTTGCGATAGATCCGGACAGCCTTGAAGTTCTCGCTGTTCGGGTTGGTCCAGGCGATGGTGACTGTGCCGGCAGTCGGCCCTGGCGTCGTGTCGAGGTTCGTCACCGGCAGCGGCGGGTTGGGGTCGGCCACGGCAGGAATGTTCTCGATCAGCGCGTAGGGTCCTGCCGCTCCGGACGCAGTGCGCCACCGCATGCGAACATCATAGAGCGCGCCGTCCTCCAGGCCGACGATATCGACCTTCAGGGCATCAGGGGCGACGGCTGCGGCCTGCCACTCCTCGAGATCTGCCCGCGAGTATTCGACATCAAGCTTCAGATCGTCCTGGCCGGCCGGAGCAGCGACAGAGACCTTGATCAGCGCCACCTTGACACCCCCTGCTAGAGTTCGTTGCGTGCCGATCGCGCTTGCCATTTGCACGTCTGGGATCGCGTCCTCCTCGATCCGCTCGGGAAGCCGCGGCGCCGTCCCCTCTTCCGTTGCCGGGTTGAAGGCATAGGCATCAGCGCCGAAGCTCGACACATTCATGGAGACCGTCATCTCCTCGACGTTGAGGGTGATGTCGGTCACCTCCATGGTCTCGTTGAAAGGGTCACCATCCATATCGAGGTCAGCGATCTGGACCCGGACGAAACGCTGATCCCAAGCGTTCATTCCGAAGAGCGTCGTCTTCAGGGTCCCCTGCCAACGCGGCGCACCGCGCGCTGCGGCGATCTTCGCGATGCGCCGCGCGTGATTGTGGTTCTGGATCTCGTAGGCATCGATCGTCTTCGACCGCACCTCGCCATAGGTCGCGATCTCGTCGTCCTGGCGCCACGGCTGAGCATCTGCCGCGGCGAAGTCGGCAAGCGGCTCCTCGTACTTGACGCGGATCTCGTTGAACTCGCGCAGAGGACCGGCGCCGTCCGACATCGAGAAGTCGATAATGTGCTCATCGGTGAGCGTGACAGTCGGTTCGCGCCAGACCCCAGCAGAGACGCCAATCTTACCGTTCGGCTTCAATGCGATCCGGCCGTCCATCGCCGTCAGGAACCGGCTCATGACAGACGCCGGCTCTTCATCGAAGCTGTAACTCAAGGCGCCATGGTAGCGGCGGACAGTGCCGCCGCTCTTTGTCGGCAGCAACACGTCGCAATCGTCTGCAGCCTGCTTGATGTCGTCGACATCGATGAACGAAGGGGCGATCTGCAGCCCGTCATCCGAGGTCAGATAGTCGCGGAGCTGGAGCGCGAGGTTCGCGCTATAGGCCGTCGTGTTCGTTCGTGGATCCAGCACTAGAGCGGTCTGGAAGATGCCGTTCAGCTTGGCGATCTTGTTCGGATAGACCTTGCCGAACTTCTCGAGCTTGACGCCGCGCGTTTCGAGAAGCGCGTTGGCGATCCCGCGGTTGCGGTGGTCTACGGTCCAGATCGTCGGGAATTGCTCCACCAGGCGCGCGAACGCCGTCTGCGAGGCGGTACCCGGTTTGTAGAGAATACGCGTGTTGTCCGCGTAGTAGGGGTTGGACGTCAGCACGCCGTCCGCGTCGAGCGTGACGTGTCGGCCATCCAGGATCCAGTCCACGACTGCATCAAAGCGCTGCGAGCCAAAGGCCACGATCTGGAAGACCGCGCCATCTTTGTTCTCAATGAACAGCAGTGGGCCGCCGAGGCGCCGCAATCCATAATGCCTTGACCGGACAGGCAGCGACTGCCGGATGACGTTCTGCACATCCTCTGGCTTCGGCACATCGGGCCGGCGCGCGGTCAGCAGCTGCAGACCGATGCCTATGGCCGCATTGATGACGCCGGCGAGCAACGTTGCGCCGATCGTGCCGGCGGCCCCAGCCCCGAGGATAGCGCCAGCGATCAGGGAGCCAGGGTCAGCGGCCGCGGCGCCGGCACTGGCAGTCAACACGACGCCGGCAAGCAGAAGCACCCTCAAACGGACCATGCGGCAACGACCTTTGCGTTCTTGATGGCGATCACGCCGTCTTGGCTTTTGACGACCCACCGGCCCGAGGCCGATCTGATCGCGCCGAGGTGCCGGTTGCCGTATCGGATCACGGCAAAGTCGCCGGGGCGGTCGCCAGCCGATCGAGCGGCACCAGCAGCGACAGCAATGCGCCGCACAAGCCGCGCCAAGCCGCCGACCTCGCGAAGAAGCGCTTGGCAGTCCTCATCCGAGGAGTAAGCACCCCGAAGGTGCGCCGCTGGATCGCCACCATGGTTGGCGGCCCACCAGTCGGCGATCACCAAGGCACAGTCCTTCTCGCCCCAACGAAACTCGCTGGCGGCCATGGCGCGAATGAACGCGCCGAGGTCGGCGGTCATCAGGACCTCGGGAAAATGATGACGTGTTGCTCGATGCCCGAAGTGCGCTCGCAACCCCGGTCACCAGGAAACCGCTTCTGCTGGTCCGTGTCGGAATAGAAGCCGTACCGAGCCCGCTTGCGGGTGATGAACGGGCCTTCGGCTTGGATCGTCACCGAATAGACCATGCCGCCCTCCGTTGACTGGCGGCCGATCGTGAGCTGCCGCATGGTCGCAAAGGCCATGGCGAACGGCATGTCGAGCGGCTGCCAGTCGTTCGCGAAGAACTGCAGATAGATGACGACCGGACGCATGTACCAATTCGCCCGATCGCCTTTGGCCTGGGCGGCGAACCCAGCATCGACGCCAGACACCGACAGCTCAAGGGGCGCCGCGGCACCGTTCATCGCTTGCTTCAGTCCCCCGATGCTGCCGAGGTTGCCGATGCCCTGCCAGAGCTTGCCATCATTGGTCCGGAGCGTCCCGAAGCCGTTGTAGAGGCGGCGCGAGCCATTGAGGAAACCGATTTCGGCCAAAGCATCGCAGCGGACCACGTTGCCGGCGAGCTGCGCGGCGACTGACGCGGGAAAGTCCATTAATCGAATCTCTCATGATCTTCGCCGACCCAACCAGTAACATTGCCACGCACCTGCTCCATGATCCTTCGATCACGCTGGTCGAGCTTCGCGTTGATCTGCGCCTCGGTCCAGTTCGAGCCGCGCATGTCGAGGTTGGTCACGAACGTGTTGCCGCGAGATCGGCCCTGCCCGGGCTTGGTGATGCTTACGCGCTCGTTCGGCGAAGCCTTGAAAGCGACGAGCTGGCTGTCAATGCCGCCAGCGCCCCCGACCTGGAACGACCCGCCGTTGGCGAAGCCCGGAACAGCGCCAAGGATTGCGCCAAGCGTCGTGTTTGCCTGGAACCCGCCGCCGCCCCCGAACAACCCACCGAAAATGCTCTGCAGCCCGCTCTTCATCAGCGATGAGCCGATATCGGCAAAGGTATCCCGGATCACGTCCTTCAGCTTCTTCGAGCCGTCAATGATGCTACCGAAGGCACCCGCTATCTTGTCGGCCACAGACTGACCGGCATCCCCAAGTCCAGCCATGCCCTCCTTGGCACCATCGGTCGCTTCACGCAGACCCGCCCATGGATCGCCCCCGGTATCGGCCGTTACGTTGGATAGCTCGGACGAAACCTGCTGCGCAGCTGTCCTGGCCGCCGCTGTCGACCCGGTCGAACCCTGCGTGATGCCGTTCGCCAGGCCCTGCATGATGTCCTGGCCGATCTCATGCATTACGCGCGACGGCGAGTGCGTGTCAGTTTCTTCGCGAGCGACGCCCGGGATGTAGGACATGATGGAGCGCACGCCGCCCTTCACCTCTTCCCATTTTGCCGAGATGCCGTTCCAAAGGCCGGCGATGATGTCCGTCCCGATCTGTAGCATCTGGCCGGGCAGCGCCTTGAACACGTCGACGATATAGGCGGCGATCTCCGAGACCTTCGTCTTGATCATATCGCCGGCGCCGGGGATGACGGTGTTGGCCAGCTCCGTGAACGTGTTGCCGATGTTGACGAAGATCTCCCGGACAGTCTGTCCTGCCCCCTGCAGGTCGCCGGACAGCATCTGCATGAGATACTGACTGATCAGCGCAGTTTGCGTTGCCAAGCCGCTCGCCGTAGTGGCCATGACCGAGCCCAGCGTCTCGAAGATGCCAGTGACCGTAGGAAATTTCTCTTTCAGGACGTCCCAGTTTTGGTACAGCGCTACGCCAGCCGCAGACAGCGCCGCGAACGCGGCGACTGCGGCCGCAACTGGAGCCCCGATTGCAGCAATCCCAGTAGCTACGAGACCCAAGGTGATGAGTACCGGGCCGAGAGCCGCAGCTACCCCTGCAACGACCACGCCCCAGTTGAGGAGCTGGGGGCTTGTCTTGCTCAGGCTGTCAACAAGCTGAGACATCTTACTGATCAGGCTGGTCGCGAACTGTAGAAGGCCCCCGCTGGCAATCTTGTTTGCGAGGGTTTCTAAGGCGCCGCCCAGCTTCTCAAGCTCACCATTGAACCCCTTCATCCTCGCCGCAGCTTGCTCGTCAGCGGATCCCTTTCGCTGAATGGAGACAGCCAGTTTGTCGATCCCGGCCGCGCCTTGGTCTGCCAAAGCCAACGCAGTTCGCATGGCATCTTGCCCGAAAATTTCGGACACAGCATTGGTCTTCGCCTCGTCACTCAGTCCGGAAAGACTGGTCTTCAGCTCCTCAGCAATTTCAGCCATCGATTTCATTGAGCCGTTGGCGTTGAAGAACTCCAGACCAAGCCGCTCCATTTCGGCGGCGGCCGCATCGCTCTTCGGCACGAGGGTCGTCAGGAAGGTCTTGAACGACGTTCCAGCGTCCGCGCCGGAATTGAAAACCGATGATGTACCAGCAATCGCCGCGTTGAAATCTTCAAAGCTTACGCCCAGCGCCCCGGCAACACCCCCGGCTTGAGCAATAGCATCCTTGTAATCGTTGAACCCGAACTGGGACGCCAAGGTCACGTTAGTGATGCCGTCGACGACCTGGCCAAGATCCTTCGCCTCGATCTTGAATTGCGCCATCACGTTCGTCGCAACGTCTGCCGAAGTGGCGAGATCACCACCAGTCGCCTCTGAGAGCTTGATAGACGCGGTCGCCGCCCCATCCAGAATTTGGGTGGCGGTGAGACCGTTCTTCGCGAGCATCTCCATCATGTCGGCAGACTCGGATGCCGACTTGGACGTGTTCGCGCCGAGCTGCAGCGCCAGATCACTAAGGGCGGTGAACTCAGACGACGACGCGTTGGTGGCAGCCTGCACCCGGTTCATGGATGCTTCGAAGTCGCCGGCCGTCTTGAGGATCGCGATCCCGGCGCCGGCGAGCGGAGCGGTGACGAACGCAGCCATGCTCTTTCCGGCAGACTGCATCGACTTCCCCACGCCAGCCAAGCTAGACTGTACCTTTTTCAGGCCATCTTGGAATTCGGCGCTGTCGATGCCAAGGTTGACGCGCAACGCGCCGATAACTGCTGATGCCATGAGACCAACACCGTAGTGGTTGTTTAGGAGGTCAAAATGAAACGAACGATCGTCGCCACGATCGCGGCGCTAGCCGCAGGGCACGTTGCCGCGCAAACAGATGATCTACACGTGCAGAAGAGGAAACTTTACGCTCTTGCTCTTGCTGGTCCCGCCTACTGCCCTGGCATCGAAACCAAATTTCTGGCGAAGGGATTTATCGAGTACGATATGAACGCAAGTGAGGAGGAGCCAGAACTGCTGCAGGCCGAGGAGCAAGCATGGTTCAAGGTCTTCAAATCCGCTCCGCGCGCCGCTGTGTGTGAGAGCCTCATGCAGAACTATGGCCCCGGAGGGTCATTCGAGATGTTTCAGTTCAAATGAGTGCCGCAAACGTAAAAGCTGCCTTTCTAGCTGTCTTTCTCGTCACAGGCGCTGCTGGTGGGAATGCTGCCGACATCAGCGGCCGCGCCTCCGTCGTTGATGGCGACACAATCGAGATCCAAGGCCAGCGCATCCGCTTCAACGGCATCGACGCGCCTGAATCTCGACAAACCTGCACCGCATCTACCGGCCGAGCCTATATGTGCGGCCGCGCCTCTGCCGCCGCCCTGGACGACTACCTGTCGCGCTCCCGACCGACCCGGTGTGAAGCGACCGGAAAGGATCGTTACAAGCGTGTCGTCGCAAACTGCTTCCGCGCGGACGGTCAGAGCATTTCCGCCTGGATGGTTCGAAACGGACACGCTCTGGACTGGCCACGGTACTCGAAGGGCGCCTATGCCGCCGACCAGGCGGTCGCTAAGTCGGCGAAGACAGGCATCTGGGGTGGCGAGTTCACTCTGCCATGGGAGTGGCGTCGTCAATAGCGCGTTTCCTACGCCGTGCTGCCCCGCTCAGCCATGACCGGGTGACCAACTCGAGCTCAGCCGGAGTTTTCGGCTTTGCTTTCTTCTTGGTCAGCAGCCTCTCCAGCCTCGGCAGCCTTTCCTGACGAGCCAGCGACTCGATATGCCATGCGAGGCTGATCTGGTCGTTGCGAGCGCGGATAAGGCGTTCCGCCTCGCCAGCCAGGATGACGCTCACCTCCTTCAAGGTCAGCCGCCAGAACAGCTCGTAGGGCTGGCCGATCGCGACCCACTCGGTAATCAGCGACGGCCAGTCTATGCCGCCGTCGCCTTCGGAGGGCGCGCGTCCGTATCCTTCTTCGGGAACGCTGCTTGAAACGCCTGGCCAACAAGAGGCCCGATCTCAGCGACGCCGAAATCATCGATGATCTCGCTGCAGTCCTTCAGCGACACATCCTCGTGGTGATGCTGGAGGCCGGCCCAGATGAGCAGTCGTAGCGTCGACAGCTTGACCGACGCGCCGCCGAGCTCCGCAGCGATCTCAGAAATGCCTTTGCCGGTCTTGTCTTCCATCGCGCACATGGCATCCGTGCCGATCTTCATCGTCCACGTCTTGCCGAGCGCGTCGAAGCTGACCTCCCCGCGTTCCTTGTTCGCCATCACGGGGCCTCGTCCCAGATTTCGTCGCCAGAGACGGAGACCGTGACGGTGGCCGTCATGATGTCCTCCATCGGCGTGTCGCGCTCATAGCCCGTGATCTGAGCCTCGAAAGTCACGCGGTTCCCGCTCGGGAAGGTGATGCGGTGATCGACGGTGGCGCCGGTGCTCATCAGATGGACGATCAGCTCGTCGGTCGCATTGCCCGGAATCCAGTTGATCTCGAAGCTAGCCTCGCCACTGTCGACCAGGCCCGCGACATATTCCCGCCGGCGGCCGGGGCTCTTCATATGGGTCGCTTCCACGCGGTCGACGGAAGTGGCGCCCGGCGTCACGTTCTTGACCTCCGCTAGCTCCACGAAGGCGACCGGCGTCAACCGTGGGTCCTTAATTTCGTACTTGGTACCATAGCCGATGGTCACGTCGGTCATTGCTGCTCTCCGTAATGGACGGTGATGTCGATGGATGTGCGGAACTTCGTGGTCACCGCGCCCGCGTCCGCGGCGGGCAGGTCTCGTTGATCGGTCAGGAAGATCGCTTGGAAGAATTGGTCTCGATGACCGCTAAGCCGCGCCTCAATGAGCCGCGCGGCCTGCTTAGCTGCGCTGTATGTGTCGGCGTAGACGTCGATCTGAACGCGGGCCGCAACGACGCCGGAGGCTCCCGCAAGGGTGTAGGAGCGGTTGCTGTCAATGACCTGGACGACCGCGAAGGGCGGCACGTCTGCCTGATCAGCCCGACCCGGCCGGATCTTCTGCCCGAGGAGCGCGGTGAGCGGCGCATGCGAGAGCAGGAGAGCGATCAGAGCCTCTTCCATCAACGCCGCCTCAGTTTACTCGCCACGCGCTGCGCCGCTTTGTCGATCTCGCCCCACAGCGCGTTCGATATGCGCTCGAGCGTCGCGTCCTTCGTACCGTCCCATGCCGGCCGCAACCACGGCTGCGCCGCCTGATGTTCGTTGCCGAACTCGTCCTGCATGCCGGCCGGGTCACTGGTGCCGACGAACACCTCGGCATAGGCTCGATCGTCCTTCGCCTGGCTGCGATGAAGAGTAGCTTGGCGCCGGGTCAACTTCGTGCCGACGTCGACGGTCTCGACGAGATGCAGCGTCAGGCGCGGCGCGCGGGCACGCGCTGCCTTCGCCACCGGCTCGCCGGCATCCTTCAGAACCTTGCGGAGGACCGCCTTGCCGGTCGATTTCGGCAGCTGACCGAGCGCGCGGTCCAGCTCCTTCAACCCATCGATCTTGATCGTGACCTTAGCCATCGGCCGATTCCTCGGTGTCGACATCAATGATCAGGTTTTCGCCGACGACGAATTCCACGGTAACCGTGACCAGGTCATCTGGAACGCTCTTGATCACCAGCGATCGCTGCATGGGCAGGATCTCGCCAGCCTCGGAAACGAGCGCCAGACCCCAAGGGGTGCGACGAACAGACAGCTTCATGTGTCGGCATCCCTTGAGGCTGTGATTTCAAGGAAGCGGTGGCGACCCTGGTCCGCTTCCTTCACCCCGTTGACTTGCCAAACACGGCCCTCGTGCAGCAGGCGATCGACAGGTGTGATGGAGCGAGCGAGGACAGACGAGCGGACCGTGAACCTTGAGACGATGAACGAGCCCACCTGCCCGGCCGCCAAGAACTCAATCTTCTGACTGTCCGAGGCATCCCGACGCATCGCCCAGACCGTGCCGACGTTGTTCCAGGTCTCGATCGCCTCATTGAACGCGTTCGGGGCCTTGCTCGCCCGCTGGAACGTAATCTTGCGATCGAGCTGCGACGTGTTCAGGGGCATGCGTAAATCCGGAGCGGTGCCAGCAGCGCGTCGATCGACTTGCGGATCCGCTCGCCAAAGTCGCCTTCGTAGAAATGGATCTTCACATGGAAGAGGATCGCGGTTTTGACCTGCTGCAGCCGGGGGTCTTCAGCAGCCATGCCGGCAACGTATGTCACGCGGGACGCTGACATGCTGGGCCAAGCGCCGGCCACCGGGCGGACCACACCAGTATCATCAGCCTGGTAACTGGCCGGCGGCAGAACTTGCCACTGCCCGCCCGCCTGCGCCTCGACGGAGACGACGGACTTGAGGTCCGGGTACGGCGCTCGGAACTCGCAAGCGAGCGGCTTGCCGGTCCATTCGAGCTTCTGCTCGCCGAAACAACGGCCCACCCATCCGGTCGGGCCATCGAACTCCGCCTGCGCAGCAACAATGAAAGCCGAAATCAGGTTGTCGGTTTCAGCGTCGCTGTCGTCCAAGACCCGGAGGAATGTTTTTGCCTCCTCCAGGCTGACGAGTGCGGCAGGAGGCTCGATGACGCGGACCGACATAATCAGGCCTTCTGCCGACGCGAGCGTGGGGCGCTGGTGCTGGCAGGAGTTGCGGCAGCCGCGACGGCAGGATCTTCGGATTTGTTCGTTGGCGCCGGCTCCATCTTGTTCTGAGGCGGAACTTCGGCCTTACTCGCCGCCGCCCCCGCCTGAGCGATGGCGTCAGCAATCTCCTGGTCCGTGCTGCGAGATGCGTAGCCGGCCGGAGGATAGGTGGACGGATCGTAGCCGGCGGCGACGAATTCTGAGATCGTAGGGCCATCCTCGCGCAAAGTCGTCGCTGAAGCTGTCTCGTCGACGCGCTTCGCAATGCCGCGGCTTTCAAGATCCTTTGCCGTGGCGCTGTCGATCTCGAATTGCGCGCCCGCCGTCAGATTGTCCTTGCTCACCGAGGTGATGTGGACGGTATCAAGGGCCACCATTTTCACGTTGGTCATGCTGTGTTCCTTTCGAGGGTGAGGTTGAAGTCGGTCCGTAGGCCGGCCTCTGAGGAGCTTCCGATTACGACGTGAGATCGGTGATGCCGGCCGCGAAAGTGCCCTTGATGAAGGCTTCCGGGCGGTAGACGGCGAGCGCCAGACGCTCTTCTGCGAGGACGGTCACGAGGTTCCGACGGAAGTTGTCGGCGTCTTCCGTGGAGATCTCGACACGGGCATCCTCGCGGTCAAAGATCTGCGCGCCGAGCTGGAACGCGCCGGTCAGGAAGGTGCCGGACGCCATGGCCTGGGTGGGAACGACGGGCAGGCTCCACAGCGTCGGCTGAGCGCTCTTCTGCGGGTCGCCAATGACGTAGTTGTTGCCGGCGTCCTTCGTGGTCTCGATCATGGCCCAGTCGATCGGGTTCATGGTGATGCCCGTCGCCGGCAGCTCGGCAAGCGCGCCCTGGAGCATCGCGTAGCGAATGACGTCGATCCGCGTCGGCGCCTGCACAATGGCGGGCCCGGCAGCGAAGGCCGTTGCCTGCGGATAGATGCCGAGCAGGTCCGTGCCCGTGCCGCCGCCGTTGAGGAGCTGGTTCTCCTCGACGAAGCTCAGGCCGTAGCGCAGGCGACCGTCGATGTAGGACTGCAGCATCGGCAGATCGTCGAGGATCTGACGGGTTGCCAAGACCCAGTGCGCGATCGTGGTGACGGACACCGTCTTGATGTCGAACTTGATGTCCGACTGTGGCTTGGCGAGGCCGGCGGTCTCCGACACGGTCGCAGCGTTGTTCACGAATCCGGTCTCGCGCGGATACTGGATCGACGGCTGCGAGGTGCGGCCGGGCGTCAGCAGATCGCGGATCGTCATCCGGCGCGTGACCGGGGTCACGAGTCCAACGCGCTGCGGCTCGAGCAGCGCACCGGCGGAGCCGTTCGCGTCCGCCGTGGCCGCGGAGATGATCGCCTTGACCTCGACGCCGATGCGCTTGCCCGGGGTCGCGTTCTTTGCGAAGGCCTTCACATCCTCGTTTTCGATCATCTGGTAGCCGGCCGACTTGACCTGCTGCGCGCCATGCTCGGCGTCGCGCACCATCTTCTGCTCGAGCTCTCCCATACGGGTCGAAACCTCGTTCAACTTGACGAGCGCCTCATCGGCCTTCTCCTTGACGGAGTTGGACATGGTCTCGCCCTTCTCGGCCTTGCCGAGCGCGTCCTGGGCGATCGCCTTCACCGCATCGAGGGCGCTGTCGAACTTGGCCTTCACCTGCACGGCCATCTGTTCGGCTGTCGGGTGGCCTCCGCCGTCACGCATGTAACGGCCGGCGCGGCGCTCGTTGGCGGTCATCGGGCCAAGGAGGCTGGCGGCCGACGCATAGTAATCCATCGTCTTCATGGTCAAACCTTTCGGGGTTCAGATCAGATGTTGAGAAGGGCGCGCATGAAAGCAGCGCCGTCATTCGCCTTCTCGCCATCGGACTCGCTCCGAATGGCTTTGGCATAGCCGACAGAGGCGATCTGCATGGCCATGCTTTTCGGGACCCCTGCCTCGCGCAGGATGTCCTCGAAATCCTTCACCGGAAGCGGATCGCCGTCGCGCAAGCGACGGGCGAACTCCTCCATTCGCTCCGACTTCACCGCCTCTATGCGAGCTCGGCGGTTTGCCGGGAACGACACAGGCGAGATCTCGTAGAGCTCGAGCTTCTTGAGGAGACGCACCGAGCCGTCCTGGTCAGTGTCGATCTCGCGGTAGCCGATCGAAAGGCCGCCGATGGCTTTGGCCTTTGCCAGCGCGTGAACCTCGCGGGCGCGCTGGATGTCGAGGAGGAACTTGCCCTTCCCCCAGAGCCCCTTCGCGTCCTCCGCCAAATCTTCCCAAACGCCGATCGGCTCGCGTGCGTCATGGTTCCAGAGCATGAGGACGTTCGAGCCCTCGCGCTTGTGCCGCGCAAGGCTTTCGACGAACGCTCCCGGCATGACCTTCTCGCCATAGCTGTCGACATTGCCGAAGATCGAGCCGTAGCCCTCAAAGGTGCCGTCTTCCGACAGGTCTTTGACCTGCAGGGCGAAATCCTTGGTGTTCATCGGTGCCTATTCCTTGTCGAGAGCCGGGCCGCCGTTGTGGCCCATCATGGACTTGACGCGCTGCTCGATGATGGCGTCGAGGTCCCCGCCGAAGAGCAGGTTCATCAGCGCCGACCGCGCTTGCTGCGCCGGCTGATCCGTTTGCCCGATCTTGTCGAGCGGGATCATGTTGGACTGGACGGTAAGCGTGTCTCCGCCAGGCAGAGGCTTCAGGTTGTCGCGAGCGCGGCCCTCGTTGCGCGTGATGAAGCCGTTCTGGCCAAGGGCGCTGAGAAGCGCAGCGCGGCCGTGGCTGTCTGCCCGCAGTAGACCTTCGAGATTGAACTCCGCGTAGTAGCTGCCGCGATCGGCGGGTTTGATGAGCTGCTTCTTGATCGCCTGCTCAATCCGCGTCAGGTACGGTCGGAGCGAGAAGGTCAGAAATCCGATCATCTGCTGTTCCAAACCGGTTCCCCAACTGGACGACTTCTCAGTGTGCCCCACCATGAAGGGCGGGACCCGGAACCAGCGGCAAATCTCCTCGACGTGGAACGCGCGGGTTTGAAGCAGCTGGGCGTCTTCTGGGTTCATCCCCAGCGCCACGAATTTCGCGCCGTCTGGCAGAGGCATGACCTTACCGGCCTGCGAGGACCCGGCGAATTTCGCGAAGAGATCGATCAGCTCAACGCGCTGCTCAGGGGTGGTCTTGATGCCTTGTAGCTCAAGAAAGCCCGACAACTGCAGACCGTTCTTGAATTGCGAGGCCGCGGTCTGCTCCGCCGCCAGGGCGACGGACATCGTTTCCCGCCCATAGCTGATTGGCGAAAGGCCAACGTCGCCGCCGTAACCGAACCCACGAACATGGAAGATGCGATCCTCATCGAAGACACGACGCCCCTTGGGGTCCGCATATCGATACTCGCGCCGGCCGTCCGCCGTTCTCGCGACAGACATCAGGTTCGGCTTCAAAGGCTGGACGGCAACAAGGCGGTCGCCGAGATACTTGCGCTCGCCGTAGAAGTTGCCCCAGAGACAGAGACAGGCGATGACGCCCTCCCAGAACTCGGCAGCCGACTGATCCGCGTTCGGGCTGTCATGCAGCAAGTCGTAGAGCGGATGGTTGCGAGCGACCGTCTTCTCGTCGCCGACGCGCTGATAGAACGACATCGGCAGCGTGCCGATCGTTTCCGAGAGAAGCCGCACGCACGACCAGGCCGTCGACAGAGACAGAGCGCTGTCCGGCGCGACGGTTTTGCCAGCAGCTCCTGCCATCGCACCAAGAGCGATCTTGATCGTCTCGACGTCGTCCCGGCCCGACAGCTTCGCGCTCTTCTTGTTGAATGGCCACATCATGCGTGCATCACCGGGTTCAGCAGGTAGTCTCCAATATCGACCCCCGCAGCGGCGACAGGGTTGCGGCTCATGAGCATGACGGCGTTGAACATGGCCATCAGCGGGTCGATCTTGCCGGAGCCGGACAACTGCTTTGTGATCGAGCGTGCGTTCGTTTTCATCTCAACCTTCGCGTTGCTCGTGCACCAAGCCATGATCGGCTGCCCGGCATGCCACATGGTGCCGTCCTTCAGGCGCCGCTCGGAGCCGAGGATGGCGGGGTTCAAATGGCCGCCCTGCGGGATGCCGGTTATTGTGCCGCCGTTGACGTCGACATCGAAGCCGCGAGACAACAGCTCCTCGAGGATGCCCGGCAGGCCCATGCGGTCGACACCTATGCCGCCCTTCTCCGGCAGCAGCCCCGCCTCGCGGACTTGCTCGCAGATGTCGGCGATTTCGGTCAGATCCTGCGTGGGCTCTTCGCAGAGCGTCATGTCGTGGTAAGTGCCGCGCTGGTCCTTTGTGAAGTCGAGCAGCCGCGGGGCGATGTCCTTTCGCAGCTCCAGGACGTCGCTGTGCGCCCATGCCTTACTCCACAGCAGCCAGTCGCGCGTCGTCTTGCAGCGGCCGAGGACTGCCAATCCACACAGGTCGTCGAGGCCACCGCCATCGATGCCGATCGTCACCACCTCGGATCGTTCGAGCAGCGTCTCCAGCATGATCGTCTCGTCGGCCGCGCCGAGCCAATATTTGGCGCCCGGCCAGTTGTCGTTGCGCAGCTTCATGCCGATCTCGACATTGCCGTGCTTGGCGAGGAAAGTCCGGAACGGTCCGGGCCCGGCCTCCCGCTTCTCCTTGAACTTGTCCTCGATCCATTCGAGGCTGACCGACCGCCCGAGGTTCGGGTTCGTGATCCAGAATTTCGCGGGGTCGAGATACTCCTCGGCCTCCACCATCGCGCGCGGAAATTCGTAGATGACGCCCAAGCTCTTCTTGTCGACGATCACCCCGTCTCGCACGTTCCGGAAGTAGTCGAGCTTCTCCTTGAACACCCCAGCCGGCGGCTCTTCGGACTGCGTGGACAGATAGATCACAAACCCCTCAGGGCGCGCCACCAGCCCGCCTGTGGCTTCGCTGAGCATGCCGTCGGCGTTCGCCATCTTCCCGAACAGCCATAGCTCGTCCACGAGCACGAATGCCGCCTTCTTGCCGCCCACAATGTTGTTGTCCGCTGCAACCACCTTCAGGACGGCACCCGTCAGGCGGTTCGTGATCTGGCGGAAGTTCTCCTGAACATGCAGGAGGTCCTGCAGCTCCGGATCGCCCTTCACCATGTCGCTGGCCGGCTTGAACGCGTTGTTCGCGATCTCGAGCGTCGGCGCCAGGATCAGTAGCTCGGCGGAGTGCCGCCAGTTCCTGATCAGCGCCGTCAGCATGATGGCCGCGGCGATCGTCGACTTGCCGTTCTTTTTCGAGATCAGCATGAAGAATTCGCGGATGTGCCGTTTGGCCGTCGTGTGGTCATAGGCGCCGAAGATTGCCCGGGCGAAATCGAACACCCACTCGTCGCACGCTTCGCCGAATGTCGGTTGGCCGGCGACGTCAACAATGCGCAGCGACTTGAAGACGGCGAGCGCTGCCTCGGCCTCATCAGGGAACAGCGGATCGCACGGCACCAGCGACCGGCGCGACAGGATCCGCTCCTCCCAGTCTGGGCAAGCAGTCGTCCACTCTCTCACGAGTTGTCCACGATCAGCTTCGGCGGCGCCGGCGGAGCGAACCGGCTGCCGACGTTCTTGGCCGCGAGCGCCTGCTGTTCCTTCTTGCCGAGCTTCGGTACCGCAGGCGCCCTCTTATCCCGCGCCTGTGCCGCGCCGGCAGTCTCCAACATCTTGTTCTGCGCCGACACGTTGCCGCCCATCGCCGAGCGATAGCGAGCCATCAGGATATCCGCCCGGACCTTGGCCGCGCCTACTTCGAGGTCGGAAAGAAAATGCTTCGACAGCGTCGGCTCAGAAATGCCGATCGCCTCAGCGATTGCCTCGTTCGACATGCCGCCAGCCTTGAGAACGCGCACCTTCTCGCGGTCCTCGTCGGTCGGCTGAAAAGCCTTCCTGCCGGAGTTTTTATTGCCTGCCATGGTCGGAAATCACCGATTGGAAAAAAAATTGCGTGCATGAGGGCGACGCGGGTCCGGGAGGGGCTGCCCTCCCAGCCTTTTCTTCCCCCCCCTAATGTCGATGTACCTAATGGAACAGGACCCTAAAGTTCGGACTTCCATTAGGCATCTCTGCACTATTCCTTGCAGTTCCTGCCCTCGCCTATTGACCCTTCGGCCTTGGATGCCTTGGGCGCCACCAGCGGGGCGATAAGGAAGCCAACGACATGGATGGTGAGGATGACGAGCGTGCTCCGGTCCATCAGTCCAGCCGAGGCCAGACGACGGTCGGCTGAGATGCTCGCGGCTTGAGAACTTCCTTCGCGATCTCGTCAGCCATGCGGACGCCGAACTGGTCGACGATGATAGCGAAGATGGTCGCGGCGTCGGTCGTCATCAACTGGCCCATGTCTTGCGGCTTGATGCTCATGCTCGGCTCCAGTAGGATCGTCTACGCGGCTGTCGTTGGCAAGCTGATGTCATGCGGCGGGTCACCCACCTCGACCATGACAGGCGGATGCATGGTACCCAGCACTCGCAGGTGCACCGATGCGCCGGCGTTCAGTCGGGCGAGCTCATCCGGTGTCGGCTCCCAAGCGGTCAACATGGCCGGCGTACCCTCGCCGCTCACCGTGCAGTTGACCAGCTCATCCCGAAGGGGGAGGCCGAGGTAGCCCTGGCTCTTGCCGATAATCCGTGTTGCGCCTTCGATCATGGCTATCTGCATGTCATGCACCGGGCAGAGCCCGCTCCTGTCTTTGCTTCTCTCGGTCATGGCAGGTCTTGCAGAGGGTCTGAAGGTTGGTCTCGTCCCAGAACAGCTCGAGGTCGCCCTTGTGCGGGATGACGTGGTCACACACCAGTTTGCTGGTATCGCCCTCTACCGAGGAGCAGAGGCGGCAGGTGAACAGGTCGCGGGTGAAGGTCGCGATGCGGAGGCGCTTCCACCTCGCGGTATTGTAGAGTCTGCGCCAGGGCTCCGACTGAGAGCGGTACCGGTTGCGGTCCTGCTCGTCTCCGGGCCGCGGGCCGAGCATCGGCGGCAGGCGGCCGAGTTGCGGCCGGAGCTGCGAGAGCTTCATGCCCGGGTGTCGTTGAAGTGCTGCCACGCCCGACGGAAGGCGCTCGGCGGATTGTCTATGACCGTCACTTCGTTCTTCGGACCCTCTAGCGCAGCGCGGATCGCCTGAGCATTTGCATACGCCTCAGCACAAGCCTTCATAGCGGCCTGCATTTGCCCGCGAAGATCTGCAGCGTTTTTGCTATGTCGCTCCGCTTCACGGTCATAGGCAGCCAGAGCATCTTCGAGCGTCTGCTTCACGATGTCGGGACGGGACTCAGTCATCTGCGACCTCAACGCTAGGAATGGAAACTTCAGAGAAGGGATTCGAACCCTCGGCTGCCCCTTACTTGTCGGCAACTCGACATTTCAGGAGTAGCTATCGTTGCTTACCCTTAGACCACTCGGGCACTCTGATCTGTGTTGACGTCATCGCGTCGGCAGTGCGGTCACCCCCTGACCGGCCCTAGCGTGATCATCAGTTACCATCTTGCCGTTTGCCGGCGCCTGGGCGACTTTCTCATGCCAGGCGTTCTTCGGGACGGGCATCGGCTACTATTGAGGCTTAGAATGACTGTTGTTTTCGGCGAGTGCTTCGCTGGCAAGGTATTCCTCGCGGCTGACACCAAGCGTCGTGATCACCAAAACGGTCGCCTCAGCATTGTGGACAAGCTTCACCGGCTTTCAAACGATGTCATCATTGCTCAAGGAGGAGCAGGCACTGGAGCCGCCGACGTGATGGTTGCGAAACTCAAAGACATCGCTCATCAGGCATCTCCGGACCAGATTATTGCCGCCTGCCAAGCGGATGGCCCGGTCATCCTTCGTGAGGCCGCGAAGACTTGGCGGATAAACGATCGTCAAATCCCGCCAACCTTCATAATAACCGCCTCAATCGGGTCTGACGGGAATGGGAGGATAGTATCGATCAACCTTTCTACCGGCGAACCGAGCCAACACCGAAGCAGTTTTGTCTCTGGCACGCACACCGCGCAGGCAGCGGAAGTTCTCGGAGGCCTGAGGTCGCACTGCGCTGGCTTCGACGCGCTCGCGGTTCGTTCTGTAGTGGAACTCGAGCGACTGGCGTCAAGCGATATCGGTATGCCAGTTGACGTCGGGATCATCGAAGAGACCGCTGAAGGCCGCGTATCTGAACTCTATCGGCTTACCGAAAACTTCTTCATGAACCCCTCTTTCAGATACTAGCGGGACGAACCGGGCCGCAAATCCCGGCTCCATTTCAGGCATGCGGGAGCGTTAGGCCGCTCGATCAGTTTCGGGCTGCTCAACCTCGTCGGGCTGGATCTCATGTACACGCAGGTCCATCGTCGAGTGGCAGTGGAAGGTGCGGGTCTCGCCGGCCGGCACGACGCCGCCATAGTGCGGGATGTCCTCGTCGGTCTTCGGATTGACGCCCGTCACCTTGACCGGCCAGCCGTGGTTTGCCTTCACGTCGATCTGAGTGGTCATCTGCATGTCCTTTCGGCCTGGGTTGAACGTCAGTAGTCGTTGCCGCAGGCGAAGGGACAAATCATGGTCGCCCCCGGCTTGAGGCGCATCTTGCCGATGCGGCAATGCCATGCGGGATCGGGCAGCATCATGATGAAGGGCTTCATGCCTTGCCCCACTCCGTCTGATCATGCTGCCGGTACAGCGCACGCCCGTCCTCGAAGCGGTAGAACCCGAACTCCATCTCCTTCGGACCGTAGAGGACCGCGGTGACGCACTCGCCCTCGGGCAGCTCGACAATGCGATGGATGCGGCCGGCTGGCACCTGGAACGAGTCCCCGCGCTTTCGGAGAACTCGCTCGCTGGTGCCGTCGAGCTGGAAGATCTCCTCGACGTAACTGCCCTTGGCGATCGTGGTCGTGAAGCTCCAGGGATGGTCGTGCGGATCGCCGGTGTCAACTTCCGTGAAGCGATGCAGGACGATGTAGACCTCGTCCCCCAGATGGATGTGATGCTTCTGGAAGCTTGGGCTGAGCCACTCCTCGCGGACATCAAGCATCGGGCAGGTTCTCCAGCACGGTCTGGCTCTCTCGCCATTGGCGATCTGTCGACGAACAGGAGGCCAGCCAGGACACCGCCCAAGCAGCGACGACAATCAGGCCGAGGATAGTCAGCGTGCGGCGCGTCGACATGGCGTCCTCTCGAAATGGAAAACCCCGCCGCCGGATGACCGGTGACGGGGCTGGGTGGCATCCGGCTGAATTTCCGGACGAACGGTATTAGGCGAGGCGGCTTCTACCTCTCTAGGAAGAGACGTCTATTCCTGTCGACCGATGTGATCGCGGGTATACTCGTCCTGCTTTCCGCAAAGGTAACGCGCAATGTCGCCGTTGCAGAAATCGATCAGGTCTTGCTTTTGGTACCCTTCGGCGATCGCAGCATCCTCAAGCTGCTTCGCATGAGTGGCAAACTGGGACGGATCTTCGCAAAATCCCGGGGTATGAAGTATGTCCCCCATCTGCTCATCGAGCCAATCTTCCAAATCTTGTTCGGGCAATTTCAACCTCCTGGTTCGCGGGAGGCAGAAAATAATGCGGCATTCAGGTGCGGACAATGGCAGCCGGCGAGTTGTTCGGAAATTCCGAAACACTGAAGCGGCTCGGGAAGCGCTCTGACCGATTGTCGCTACAGCCCGCCAGTCTCCTGACGCGAAGCCGGGCTTTGAACCCGGACCTCTTCCCGAACTTGGTGAGGCGACTGCCTCGAACTCTCCCGTCACGGCCGATGTGGACGGGTACACAATCAGCGCTCTTCCGTTGAGCTACCGGCTGCCCCTGCCGTGTCGGCAGGGTTTGTCGCCCCTCAAGTTGCCTGCCTGAGTGCTAGCTGGGCGGCCGGACAGGAGTTGAACCTGCTGCCTCTGCTCGTTGAGGCCGAAGCCTCGAATTTCTGCCGCTGTTCCCCCAGGCGTCCATGTGTCCCAGGCTGTGGCTTTACCTCGGCTTGGTCCTTGCGGCGCCGAGCGCGGCTCTCCGATATCGTCTCGCATGGCCGCGGCTCGTCATCCGCTCGAGGCGGGATATTCATCGGGTGCCGACCACGCGTGCAAACCGGACGATATCGATTTGCATGAGCTTTCTGCCTCCTGGCGTGCCACCTGTAAACCGGCAGTATCGGTCAAGAAAATGCCGTTCTTGATCAGCCCGTCGGCAATCTGTTGCAGCGCCTTCTCAATCCACCTGTAGAGCGTTCGTTTAGCCCATGCTTTTTTTGCGCTCATCCGTCGATTTCGCTTCTCGATGTACTGTCCCCAGTCCCATCCGCGGGCCTTCACCTCGGCATAGGCGAAGAGAGCCAACCGCATTTCGTGGTCCCAGACGAAGCGCGGAACCCAGGCGAGCGCCTCTTCCATCCGGCCAATACGAGCCCGACTGCATTTCGCGCGCCGTTCGGTCACGGCATCGATCGCCGCATTGCGCTGGCGCAGGTGGACGCCGCCGGTCTGGTGCGAGTCCACGAAGTCGAGCAGGACGATCTCCGCCTCGGTGATGAGCGCGTCGGGCATGGAGTTGCCGAACATCTTCGGTCCGGTCCGCACCGGCAGCGCGCCATCCGTGTCGATCGCCTCGATCACCCTTTCGAGGATGACGGCTTGGTAATCGGTCAGGGTCATGCCGAAGTCCGCCTCACGGATCAGGTGGCCGGTGATGTCGCCGTAGAAGTCGCGGCCGCTGGACTTAAAGTGCCGCTCTTGGCCGATCCGCGCCTTGCCGCGGTCGATCTGGTAACCCGCGAAGACCTTCAGGCCGCCGGCGGTCTTGCGCTCACCGAGGATCAACACCTTGCGGCCGCTGACGTCCATGTATTCGTTGCCGACAGAGATCTTCATGCTGCTTCATCCTCCGGTATCAGTGCGTCGGCGATCAGGCTGCTGATCTTCTCGACGGTTTTTCCCATGCGCCCGTACTGGCCTTTGGCGAGGCGCTGAGCGCGGTTTCGTATCTTGGCGAGGTCTATGCTCGCGAAAGCCGCCACAACGTCCCTGTGGGCCGTGTCGGCGGCGTGCGCACCGAGGAATTGCCAGACCGCCAGGACGATGTAGTCGTCGAAGCAGTGAGCATTGCTGTTCTGGATGCAGCGGAACATCAGCGCGACCCGGTTCTCGTCGTGGCGGAGGAGACGGGCGACTGTGCGCCCGCCATAGACAACGTTCGGCGGCCGATCGGCGGCGTTCCGCCCCTCGCGATATGGCCGCACGCGGACGCCGAACCCTTCGCAGAAGCGGTGCACGTTGATGCCGTTGGGGGATCGCGTCACGCCGCCCCCATGATTTGCCGGTACCGCTCATCGAGATCATCGACAGAGCCGCCATCGCCTGGCCCGCGGACATCATCCCGGCCGCGCGACGCCGCGCCGCCGGCTTCCTGCCTGCCCTGCTCCGCCAGCTCGTCGGCTCGCTCGTTACCGACGTTGCCGGCGTGGCCCTTCACCCACTTGATGACGATGCGGCCGAGGTCGCCATTGCCGTCGAGGGCGGCGTCGATCGCGCGCCAGAGGTCCGCGTTCATCAAAAGCCGATTCTCAGGCTTAGCTTCAGGACTGCCGCGCTGCCAGCCCTTGGCCTTCCAGCCATGCCGCCAGTCGTTGCAGCCGTTGACGCAATACTGGCTGTCCGACCAGATGGTGATGAGTTCTCCGGAATTTCCGGATAACTGCCGCGCCTTCTCGATCGCTATCAGCAGCGCCATCAACTCCATCAGGTTGTTGGTCGCCTCAGCGCTGCCTCCGAACTGAGATGCGACCTCGATGCCGTCGCGGTAGACGACGACACCCCAACCGCCCGCGCCTGGGTTCGGGATCGCTGCGCCGTCGCAGAAGATGTGGATGCCGGCAGAGAAGTCGCAGGTCGGGTAGACTTTGGAACGTTTTTTCGCGCCCTTTCCTGCCGGCGACCGGCCACCCTTCCCGCCTTGTTTTGCAGCGGGTTGAGACGTTTCCAAGGACGATCCCCGGCCGGCCGAGATCGTCTGCTGGATGAGGAAGAGTGTCGATGACATGTCGGCACCCTGCGGCGGGAACTTGATGCGGGTGCCGAGCAGCTGCTGCGCCATGAATGCCGCTTGGCGGGCGGTGGCGAAGCCGGTCACGTCGGCGCCGAGTTCGCGCAGCCGGTTTCGGAGCATGGCAAGGCTGTCAGGGAAGACGTAGCTCATCGGCGGCTGCTCCTCTTCATCCAGAGGCGGAGGCGAAGACGGATGATGTCGAGCAGGATCATCGCTGCAGATCCCGCTTCCCGATTGAACGACATCACGCGATCTCCTTCCAGGCGAGGAACGACAGAGCGAGCTTGTCGCCGGCGGCGGCCTTGCGCGCCGCGGCTTCACCCAGCGTCGTCTCAGCAGATTGCATCACGAAGAGCGGCATAAAGCGGGAAAGAGATTTGAAATCAGCAGCCTCTTCAGCAGTGAAATCGACATGCGCCGTTCGAAAAGCCTCTAGGCAGTCTACGACATCGTCGGGATGTATCTTCGTACGGCTGCCACACTCCGCGATCTGCTTCTTTGTCGCTGCCCATCCATACCCTGCCAACCATATCTGTTCGGCGATATATTCGCCTAAGACGCGACGGGCTATGAGCTCTAACCCTTCCATCGCCGCGCGCTTCTTGGCTTCGGGGCTCAGCGTCTCCCACGCCGCCCGGCTCAATTCCTTCTGTTCGACGGCACTCATCGTCGAAGGGTCTACGCCGCTTGCAGCGACGTCGCGTACGGCGATCTCGACTTTGGACTCGAGCTCTCGGTCTGCGAGATTGATGATCTTGGTCATGCTGAAACTCCTTCTGTTGATGCGGCCGCAGCGGAGGGCGTGTCCAGATCATGTTCGGCCATGATCATCTGCCACCACTCGGCCTGTTTCTTGGAAACTTCGAACCGCTCGCCGAATGCTGTCGCGAGGTTGAACATGGTCTTGACGAAAGACGCGGTGCGTTCATTCAGCCCGCCCTCTTTCAGCAGGTACGGCGCCCATCGCATCACCTGGTCATAGGGTATGAAGCGCCCGCGGTCCGGTCGCGGCGGAGGCGGCTCCGGGGCCTTCTTCCGCTTCGCCTTGGTCTTGGGAGCGTCGCGGTAGACGACCCGTTCCTCAATCCGAACCTTCGGCTGCATCTCTGCGGCAACCTCGTGAAGGGAGGAGCCTGCAGCGGTGAGCGTGCGGATGATCGCGCGAGCGGTGGCGACCACTTCGCCGTCATGGTCGCTGGCCAAGCGGGGGAAAAGCTTGCCGAGCTTGTCGATGGTGGCAGGAGGGATGGTCATGCCGCCTCCTCGCCCGCGCGCGCAGCGTCTGGGTGAAGAGGGTCATGGGGTTCCACCCCAAACCCCGCGAGGAACTTCGTCCCTCGACCCGGAGCATCGGCTTCGCCGCTGCCGTCGTCATTGGTCGCTTCATCGTCATCGCCAAACAGGAACGCTCCGATATTTGGGGCATCAAGGCTTTTGAGATGAGGGGCAATGACGGGATCTGACGGAGTGCCCGCCTTCGCCGGCCAGGTCCGAACCACATCGGCCTTGGCGTTGTCGGCGAACTCGACGGCCTCGGCTTCGGTGTCGAACCGTCCCAGCTCCATCGTCACTTTGTCGACCTTGATGGAGGCCCGCCACTTCGAGCGAAGCGCATCAAATCGAACGTGAACCGAACACGATGATGGGGAATTGGACGGTGAAGATTGTAACACTACGCTGCGCGCGCGTTCCTTATAT
This sequence comes from Rhizobium sp. YIM 134829, assembly GCF_046546455.1. NCBI lineage: Bacteria > Pseudomonadati > Pseudomonadota > Alphaproteobacteria > Hyphomicrobiales > Rhizobiaceae > Rhizobium > Rhizobium sp. YIM 134829. The sequence goes on along the minus strand of NZ_JBKHKI010000010.1, from coordinate 3,161 downwards.
GGGGCAGTCGTGTTTTCGTCCGTGGGACCAGAGGACATTTTGTCCGGTTGGTCCCCATCGTTTAACAGGACATTTTGTCCGGTTGGTCCCAACGCCTTCGCATCCATGATGCTCTCCTTGGGGAGGGTAAAATCTCGATCGAGTGATAAGGAGACGAGGTCTGCGGCGCGGCCCCTTCTCGCGAAGCCGGATTGATGAGCTCTGGTTAGAACGCCGAGATGTTCAAGGATCGGCAGGAGCCGGCGGATGCTGCGTTCCGCGACGCCAACGCTCGCCGCCAACTTCGCCTGCGTGATCTCGCAGTGCCCTGCGCCGTCGGCTTCAGAAGCGAGCACGGCCAGGATCTCGCGCAGAGTCCTGTCCTCGATCGTCTGACGCTGAAGCCAAGTTTTCGCGGCCCGGCTCATCAGGCGAACGCTCTCCGAAGCAGGAGCATGCGGCCGGCGAGATCGATCGCCTCGATCGCGGCGCTGGGTTCAACTCCAAAGCGGCGCTTCAGAAATGGGACGAGCGGACGGGGAAGCTGCTGGCGTTGATCGGCCAACCAGCGGGCGGCGGTGACGACCTCGGGGGCGTGGGGGAGAGCCCGCGGATTCATGGTGATGTCTCCGCAGATGGAGGGAAGATATCAGGACGCAGCTGCGACTTCTGAATAGCCCCGTTCGTTGCTCGATCGATGCCGGCCGCGAGTTCTGCAGAGACACGCCCTTTCCTTTTGGCCGACCAAATTGCGTTTTGAGACACGGCAACCATCTTGCCGAGCTTCGCTTCAGAGCCTGCGATGGCGATTGCAGCTTCCAACAGCCGCGTGACGATTTTGGGGTTTGGTGTGTTTGTCATGGCAAACTAGGGTTAACACGTTTGGTTGTTAACTACAAGTCGTTTCAACACATCAATATGTTATACAAGATTGAGCGGATGTGTCATTGAAGCCTGGCAACTTCAGGGGGCTGAAATGACTGACGAAAAGCGCGAGACGCTTATTGACCGGATGATGATGGCGAAGGGGGACGAGATCCGAACCGCAAGGGAAAAACTCGGGATCTCTCAAGCCGAACTGGCAGCGCGCGCCGGCACCAATCAACAGACGATTGATCGACTGGAGCGTGGCCTTACCCGCCAATCGAAGTTCATGCCGGAGATCAGAGCGGCCCTCAACTTGGATCCGTATGTGGAGCCGGAAGAGAGCCTCGTCCGCTTCTCTGGAAAGTTCGGCTCAAACTACGGGGTCAGGGCGCACGTAGCGGACGAATACCGCGACGAGCATAAAATGCCGGTGTTTGGTATGGAAATGGCTGAGGAAGGTGGGCAGAAGGCGTGGGTCCTTCTTCAAGAGCCCGTGACTTACATCCCTCGAGCATATCCGGTGGAAGGACAGCTTGGCGCGTATGGCATTGTAGTGCCGGACGAACGCATGAGCCCGGTTTTGAAGAAGGGCGACATTGCAGTGGTCAACCCTGACGCCGCACCTGAGTTCGGTGGAGAGGTCTTCATGCTTCATGGCATGACCGACGGCCGCACCGCAGGCATGCTGTGCACTTGGATAGGCTTCGAAGACCAAGAGGACGGCGACAAGAAGGAGCGGTTCCGCCGCGTGAAATTCTACAACCCGCACGAGGCGTTTCTCGCCCGCTTTCTTACCTGGCCGGCGATGGGTTCGATCGTGGCCAAGTTTCCGATGCCGCGAAATTAACAATCAAACGTGTTGACAGCAACACACTCGGTTGTTAACTATAGCTCCATCAGACCGATGGAGCGACCATGTCACAGCAAACCGCATCCCCCATCCCATCGCCTACGATCACTATCCCGCGCGTCAACGTTGACCAGTCTGCCAGTCAGATCCTTATCGACGTTGCGCTCCGCCTCGGTGAAATCGCGGCGGTCATGTCCCGCGAGCTGACGTGGCTTCGCCCCAAGGTCGAACGCAGCGGGGCTGAGGAAGCCTCGGACGTTGCGGCGGGGATCATGGACCCGGACGTCTATGACGGAACCGAGACGACGCTTATCCTCGACAATTCGCAGCTCGATCTGCACCTGCAGAACATCGAGGCGGCCGCTCTCATCGCCGCGGATCTGGCCGCAGCGATCGAGGCTGCCGGCACGGCGGAGGCGAAGTCATGAAGGCGCTCGTCTACAACAGCCACCCGATCGCCGACAAAGGTGAAATGCTTTCGCTGACCGATATGTGGAAGGCCGCCGGCGGCGACGACATGAAGCGGCCTGCCCGCTGGCTCGAAAGCAAACCGGTTCAAGAGTTCGTGGAGGTGGTGGCCGGTAATGTCGGAATTTCCGATATTATCCGCTCAGGTCGCGGGCGGAACGGGGCGACCTTCGCTCACTGGCAGGTCGGCTTGGCCTATGCAAAATATCTCTCACCCGACTTCCACATGTGGTGCAACACGCAGGTTCGCGCTGTCATGGAGGGCAAGGCGCCTGTCCTTGATGGAGAGACGACGGAGCTTATCCGCAGGACTGACGGAATTGCGCGCCAGCTGTCAGGCAAGGTCACAGCTCAGGCCGCTCTGATCGATGAGATGCGCGCTGAGTTGCATCAGGTTCAGATCGAGCTTACGCGAGCCCGCACCGGACTCCAGCGATCTGGCGTGACGGCACGCCACATCTGGGAACATCACGGACTCCCGCCCCTCAAGTGCGGGACACTCTGGCTCGGCAATAAGCTCCTGAAGATGGGCGCCGGGATGGAGTTTGGACAGCGGGCCGACATCGGCGGCAAGGCCATTCGGCTGTTCGATCCTGACAGAGCGCGTCACTGCATGATCAACGGCCTACTCCGCCAAACGCAGCTGTACGTCGCCCAGCGGCAGGGCCAGGGGCGATTGCAGCTCGTCCCTCGCGAGTAAGCCCCTCACCATTTCACCAACTGTCAGATCATCGCGAACTTGAGCGGAAAGGCTTGAGCATGAGTAACCTCGTTCATTTTCCTGGGCATGAAGTAGAAGCCCGATTCACGGTCCTCAAAGAACTGCCGCCAGTCTCCGATGGAAGTCGCATTTCGATCGCCGCAGGTAGCAGCAATGGCTCCGACACATATGCGGTAATCCTGCTGATGGGACCAGAAAATAGTCACGAGCCTTTTAGCATCATTGCAGAATACCGAGCCGACATCGGCACTGATGTTCTTGGGGTCGTCGGCGCTG
>NZ_JBKHKI010000009.1:0-49895 GCF_046546455.1 Rhizobium sp. YIM 134829 | reverse complement strand
ACGCGGCAATCCGAAGTTCCGCGACATGTTGCTCAACACGGCAACGGAGGAATTCGGCCATATCGAGATGCTGGCGACGGCCGTCGCGCTCAATCTCGAAGGCGCCCCGCTTAGCGTCAAGGAGGATATCAGCGCCGACGCGGTCGGCGGCTCAGTGCTGAACGGCATCAACATGAAGAACCTGCTGTCCAGCGGGCTTTCCGCAATGCCGGTCGACTCCGATGGCGTGCCCTTCGACATGGCGCATATCTATGCAAGCGGCAATATCGCCGCCGACATGACCGCAAATATCGCGGCGGAATCGACCGGCCGCGTGCTGGCGGTGCGGCTCTACAACATGACCAGCGATCCGGGGATGAAGGAGATGCTCTCCTTCCTGATCGCCCGCGACACCATGCACCAGAACCAGTGGATGGCCGCTCTGGAGGAGCTCGGCGGGGCCACGGGCGCCTTCCCGATCCCCAACAGCTTCCCGCAGGACCAGGAACAGCAGGAGTTCAGCTATGCCTGGCTCGGCTTCATGGCCGATGGCAGCGTGCCGGCGCCGGGCCGCTGGTCAGACGGCAGATCGATCGACGGCAAGGGAGTTTTCCAGCCGCAGCAGGCAACGCCGCTCGGCCAGAAGCCGGTTCTTGGCCCCGCCAAACCCAATAGCGGGGCGCAGATCGAACAAATCACCCGGTAATTTTGAACGCCGCTTGTGCATGACCATCGAGCCCGCACGTTCAGGCCACGACTTTAAGTTCGAAGCCTGAGCGCGCGTGCATGAGGCAGCCTATCAACGATTTCGCCGCGTTGCTAATACTTAGGGTCGTTCAACGCTCGACCTATGAGGTTCCAGCCGTTTTTGCCATCCACAAGGTGGATGCAGGTTCGGAAACTCGGGATCATTCACCCTCTCGACTAGATACATTGGGCGGTCCTTACCTTCGGTGTACTGCGCGACCCAGACCCGCCTGGCGCAGTCAAGTAGGGCTTCGACCTTTCCAGGATCGAAAATGCTCGCCATGAGAAGGGCCTCGACTAGGCTACTCTCGTTGACTGGAGACGGTTACGAAGCTGATCGAGAGAAAGTTTCAGTCAAGTGGCGTTTCGCGCAAAGTCACAATGACACCACTGGAAGCCGGACTGCATGACTAAATCGCTAGAATGTTGCACGCTCCGGTCCGCTGCGTTCCGATGATCTTCCAGTTATCTGCGGTGCCGCGGCTGTCTATCGGTTCGGCCTGGATCAGCAGCTGGCAGTGCGCCGTGCGCGTGATCGCTGGCGTGACCTGGGTCGCCGGGATCGTGATCATGACGGGATCAGTCCGGAAGACGAACATGCGTCCACCTTGGACCGGATACGCGTCGGCCGGCAGCGTCCCAGTCTGCGCCGTGAACTGCGCGATCGTCGAGCCGTCCAAAGCCTCCAGCCTGGCGTACAGGCTCTCGTCGATCTCAGCTTGATGCTCTTCGATGGTTGGCAGCCGGCGAGCGCGAGCAGCGCAGCGGCGATGCGTAGCAGAGTGCGGGGCATGCTCTCAGTACTTCAAGAAAAGATGTCCTGGTCGGCGCCGGCGTAATCAACCGGTGGCGCCTTCGGCTCTCCGGCGCGCGCCGGCTGGCAAATGGCTGTGCCTAGGCCAGCATCAGCTTACGGCGCTTCTCCAGCACGTCACCGCGGCGATAGGCTCGCTCTGTCGCATCGCCGACGACATGGCGGACACGATCTCCGCAGCCTCGGCGGCCGGGCGGCTGCGGCGGAGCACTTCATTCACGTGCGCTACGAAGTCTCCGTGCCTGACGTTGTCGACCAGTTCGAGCGGATCCGCGGCAATGACCGCGTGCGCCTGGCCTCGCTGATGGATCATGCGCCTGGCCAGCGCCAACTCGTCAGCCTCGAGGCCTCCGCATCTACTACTAGGGCAAGAAGAAGCTTTCGGATGCCGCTTTCGAGACTTTCAGCCAGCGGCGCATCGCCGACTCGCAGGCCTATTCAGACCGCAACCGCAAGACACTTGCCGCGCACTGCCATGCCGCCGGCATCGCCATCGCCTCTCACGACGACGCGACGCCGGAACATGTCGCGGAGGGACTGACGCTCGGCATTGCTTTGGCCGAATTCCCGACAACGCGCGAAGCCGCCGCTCTGTCTCGGGAAAGCGGGCTTCAGGTGCTGATGGGCGCGCTGGACATCTTCTCCTCCGACTATGTCCCCTTCAGCCTCCTCCAGGCCGTTTTCCTGCTGTCGGAGCAGGAACTGACCGACCTTCCCGCCGCCGTGCGGCTGGTACCGCCAATCCGGCCGACGCAGCGGGCCTGCACGACCGCGGCCGCAACGACGTCGGCCGCCGCGCCGACCTCATCCGCATCCGAACCACCCCCCGCCAACCGCCTTTGGTGACATCGGTCTGGCGGGAGGGGATGCGGGTCGCCTAGCACATCGCACCAGGCTTGAGACCCAATTGATCCGCCATGTGGCCAATGCTGCGATGTAGCCTGTTGCGGCGGAATTTATCATGAGCGTCTCCTATCGCGTGGACGATAGGGGACCGCTTGACCTTCAAGGAAGTTTCGGCGACCTCTTTGGCAAACTGTCTCCGGGCGCCCACCAGAACGACTGGCCGAATTCCTTCTTCATCCGCCGCTCATAGCGGGCGAAGGTCCGCCGATAATTCGGGTCGACCATGGCCTGCACATTGTCGAACAGCAGGCGGTCCGTCGCGATCTTGGCGAACCACAGCGACGAGCCCGGCGTCCACGCCTTGACGTGCTGCGCCAGCATCTTGCCGGTCATCTCCTTGTTGCCGGCCACAGACTGCATGAAATCGCCAGCTCCTGAGAAAACAGCACCGGGTCCAGGGCCCAGAGCATATTCTGTTAGGCCATCACCGCCGCGCGATACGCCTGCTGTAAGGATGTCTGCGAGCATACCTGCACCACCGCCGCGCAAGAAAGCTTGTGTCCAAAACTGTTGTGTCCCCATGTCTTGGGGGTCTCGACCGGCGATAAGAGACTGCATTTGAGATGCCACGCCACCGGCGATGGTCATGAGGCTGACGAGCTTAAGACCCGCCATGCTTTTTCCCCAAGCTCCGTCTTGGATGGCCGACCGCATCATATGGGTCATCATGAACGTCATCGGAAAGCTCTTGAACTGCATCGCCGAGCGCATCAGCTCGCCGGTGACTGTGCCACTCTGGAGTCCAGCGGCCATCGCGCCGCGCACCCGGGCATCAGGCTCAAGAATGGCGAAGCGCCGCTCGTCGAGAATGGCGTTCATCAGCCTGTCCGCCAGAAGCTGGTCCTCGACTCCGTTGATGTCGAAGAATTTGGCGCCGTCTGCTTCGATCGGCGGCGTCGCGCGCAGCTTGTCCCACTGCTCGGCCGTGAAGCCATAGCGGCGGAGGAAGCCATTGAAGGCCGGATCGAGCTTGTCGAAAGGCACGTCGGCTTGGCGTGCGATAAAGCCGTTGAACTCCATGCCCCAGGCTCGCTTAAGACCCTCGGTCCAGACGTTGATGCCGGTGACGCGCATCGTGGTGTCGGCGATGCGACCTGTGAGCCCCTGCCCCACCACCTCATCGGCGAAACGCTTCGAGCCGATGGCATGATCCATGATTGACGCCGCCGTAAGGTTGATCTGCCGGGCGATTGCCTCGGCGCCCTCCCGGTTCGTTGTCAGATCCTTGACCAGCCGGCCGAGCACCGCGGTCGCCGGGATGCCGTTGACGTTGGCCGCCAGCGCCGCAGTGAAGCTGTCGCCCGGGAGCGCGGCAATGGTGGCCGAGCCGAGCCGGGCTGCGGTCTGGATGTTGCGCATGCCGCCGCCGATGCCAGCGATCAGCTCGCTTTGCGCCATGCCGAGCTTGCCCGTCGCCGCGTCAAAGGTCCGCTGCACCGCCGCCGGGGTGTTCAGCGACACGATGCTGGCGATCTTCTGCCCTACTGTCCTCTCCCGGGAAGCGTCACCCCGGCGCGCGGCATCAAGCAGCTTCTTAAAATTATGCTGATAATTCGGCCCCAGGATCTCGACAGAGGCAATCTCCCGGCCCATGCCGCCGAAGTGCCCCATCATCGTGTTGTAGAGCCCGCCGTCGCCCATCCCGTATTTCTTCATCAGCCGGATGTATGCGTCGGGCGACTGGAAGCGGAACACGCGCAACTGGTTCGTGAAGCCGGCCGCGCCGCCGTTACCGGTCCGACCGAGGGTGATGTCATTATAGGCGTTCGCGATGATGCCGCCCACCGCGGCCCGGGGCGCGTCGCCCTGCCCTTCCGCATCGATGACGCGTAGATTGCCGGCCTCATATTCGGTCATCAGGTCGTTCGTGAACTCTGCCTGGGAGAACTTGCGCAGCCGGCTGGTGTCCCAGCTTTGCGGCAACCGCCAGTCTTCGAGCACAGAGACCGGCTTGCCCGCGCGCTTCACTCGCTCGACCGCATAGGCCGTGGTGTCAGACCAACCCTTCGCCGCCGCCTTCGCCGCCTGGTCGCCGGTGTCCTTACCGAACAGCTCTCGCACCACATTCCAAATGGATTCGGTGTCCTGGCTCAGGCCGGCGAGCCGCGAGGCATAGGGCTCCATCGCCCCGTTCATCATGCCGAGCAGCCGCTTCGTGACGTTCTCGCTATGGCCGTCGATGTGGATCGCGTTGCCCATGGCCTCGCCGGCCTCAAGGTTGTCGCGCACGATCATGCTCTGAAGTCCGGCCGTCAGCCCGCTCGGGTGCTGCTGCATCCGGTTCAGCGCGGTCGTGTAGGCGATCGCCTGCTTCGCCGCCATGAGCTTCCGCCGCTCCGCCGCCTCCTTCATGACGCGGGCCGCCTCAAGCGCGCCGGCAGCCTCAGACGACATCGGGCCCATGGTCGGATACAGGCGGCGCTGCATGCCCTCGTACAGCGCTAGCGCGTCGTCAGCCGCTTTCTGAGAGATCCGTTTGGACTGCACCAGGCGAGAAAGGCAATTCGCAATGCTCATTTATCTGATCCTTTTCTCGACACGCAGTAACTTTCACCAATAGCGGCGTATTCGGGTTGTCTTAGGAATGTTTGGAGGTGGAAAAACTGTGTCCATCTGCCTGAGGGGTACCAGAGCGCTCCGTAGTCTCTGCGGCACAACGGCCTTGTGCGCGAATGAGCAAAGCCACGTTTTCTTCGATCTTGCTGGCAATAGCGATGTCCTCATCAGCTTCGTCCAACACCTCTTGCAGCGGGCGACGGCCGAGCCCGTCGCCGAGGTCAACGAGTACGGAACCGAGGTCCCAAGAAAAGATAGCTGGCAGTAGCTTGAGGGTGTCAGCCACGCGATGTCTCCTGATAGTGAAAATTTTTCTCATGGCGATGTCTGAAGGTGCGGCACTTGCGCTTGAGGGTGGACTGCGCGCGCGCGCGCGGAATTTTGCCCCCACCCCCGGGCGAGCAGGCGCAGGCAGGAAAGAGGGGGGTGCGGGGGCTGCTTACGCGTCCTCATAGCCTGCCTGCTGGGCTGCTTGCGGTAAGCCCCCCTCATGCTCGATCGGCTCCCTTCTCTCTCGTCGGAGATCGATTACGTAGCCGGGCGTCACTTGCGTCATCGTGTTCAATTGAACGTTTACCTGCGGCGCCCCCGGCGGATCGAATGCTAAAGCGGTCGCGGCCTTCAGGCGCGCGGTCGCCCCTGCAGCGTTGCCCTTCAAAGCAGGGTCGTCCCTTATCTCAGCGATCGTTCGAATGCTTGCAGCTCTCTCGCCGTTTCGGAGCGCGACCATCTGCTGCTGGTAATAGCTATCGACTGCAGGCTTGAGCATCGCCGCACGCAGAGCTCTGGAGGTGATGCCAACAGAAGCCGCTGCATCCCCAAGGCGGATGACAGCGGTTCGGTCGGTCTCGTCACCAAAGACGAGCCGATCGATGGCTTGCCGCACACGAGGAGTGAGGCCGGATCCGCGACCGATCATTTTGTCGCGGCCTGGCTTAGCGGCCTCGCGGCGACGGGCAGCAGTCAACGCTTTCGGTGATGTACTATGGTTTGCTGCCACGCGGCTCGCCCTTTTCTGCGATTTCAGCGAGTTTGGATCGCCACTTTGATTGCAAGTTCCGATTTAGAAACGCAAAAACGTCGCCCGATCTCAGCCTATGTTGCCCACTCACATACTTTTCGACGATCCCCGCTGCTGACATCTATGATTTATCCCACGAAATCAATATTATAACAAGTCGTTCTGGAGGGATCGCCTCATCATTGCGGATGATGTGGTCGCGCCTGACAGAATTCCTTCACTGAGCCGCCTCGAATATTTCGTGTGAACTCTCGTTAGCTGTAAACACCACACTCTCAGTCATGTGAGCTCCCCAACGGAGCCCCTATTTTGATTGAAACCGGAAGCTTCCGAGATGATGTTGCCGTGTTGCCCTGTCTTTCAGGCCCTGTCGTCTGGTGCGGTTGAAACCACCCTCTTTCGGTATGTCGCCAGATCGATCACCTTCTCCTGAGCGGAGGCGGTTGTTGGCGCCATCTTAGCCGCTTCCTGCTCGAGACGAGCATAGACCGCTTGGACTATGTCGGGAGGAAAGCAGTCTTCGAACCTGGTCATTTCTTTCTCCATCGCTGAAATTTGCTGACGTGAAACGTCGGGTGTCGAACCGCGTCGACTAGCCTGTCCGGCAATGAGGACTAGCCGCGCGGCGATGAGCGCATGATAGTATCGGGGAAAGAGCTTGATCCCTCCTAGAACAATCCTTGATCGATTCTTGAGAGTTTCTTAATACCGGAATCTCTCCCGTCCTCGATACCGGAAGCTAAATTATCGAATCCGGCCGCGACCTGCATCCACTCCGCCGACTGTTCAAACCAAGCTCGCGTCTGCTTAACGTGCGGCTTGTAGAGGAGACGGGCGATTCCGATCAGTTGAACGTTTGAGGCGATTGCCTCAACAGGAACGATGATTGTGTCTTGTTGGTGAGAGGTCCAGGAGGGAGCCATTCTTATGCCCGCGGCGACGGCAGCTCGGGTAATGCATTGCTCGCCGGGCTCGCCACGATTTTTCATCGGCAGGGGATGAATAACTTCTCCAGTCCTACTGTCGCTGTCGACGAGATGCTCCACGAAGTCGACGAGGCCAGCTCGCTGTATAACCTCAAACGCTGTAAAGAACTCGGGGACGACAAACGCCGCATCCCGAAAAACTTCGATCGTGGGCTTACCATCAGGACGCAGTTTTGGCGAAAATCGCCACAGGTTATGAGCTCCACACTCTGCGACGGCCTCGCGGACGAATGGCATCCGAATGCCAATGTACGGCCGCCATTCGCAACCACCATTCCCGGCGAGATCATGGAAGAAGTAGAGATCGACGAAAAGCCTGAGCGCATCCACGTTCTGCGCCTTCCGAAGCAGCTTGACCGGCGGCCGCTCTCCGTTGATGCCCTCGATTATTGACGTAGGGAGCCAGATGAGTTGGGGCTCGTCACCTAGCAGGAGCTTGTAGCGTCGAAGCTTCCCCCGGGCCTCAACCGTAAGAAAGCCGGCTCCCAAGAGCTGTGATATAGCCTCCTTGGCTCGCACGTGATGCATCCCGGAGTATTTCTCAACTGAGGTAGCTGACCATGCTGACGTGCGATGATCTCTACCAGTACCGGACGCAATTATGAGGTACGAAACCGCCTCATTAATCCCGAGGCGACAGACCGACTGCCATGCTTGGCGATCAACTGCGAAAAACCGTGCGTCGCTCATCGTGTCGTCCTTCCGCAGGTGACACACTGAAACCGGCTATGCGCTCGCGCGATCGGGATCCGCACCTTTCCGCTATGCCCGCATTCGCAGGTGATGATTTTCGTGATTATGGTGGATGGCGTGAGCAGCCTCTCAAGTTCTTCGCGGGAAGCAGCCTTGCGTCGCCGCGGCTTGTCAGGACCTGTAGCGATGAGGCCCCCTTCGATGGGCTCGTAGCCTCGGCCGACAATCAATCGCTGCGATCGCGATTTCTCGAAATCGCGCCTGCTCATGAGAAAACTTGCCGGCAGGTGCGATAGGTCTGAGAGAGCGCTGCCGCCTCACACGCTTCCAGCGACGTGAGGCCGAACTGCTCACGCAAGCGTGGGACGATCGGATGCGGCGGGTTCTTCTGCTCAGCAAGCCATCTCGCGGCACGCGTGACCGCTTCATTGTGTTCGTGATCGGCGCCGGTCATGCTGCGCCTCCCTGGTCACGCTCTTCAATGCGTTGTCGCAGCCACGACTCTACTTCGGATTCGAGCCACGCTCGCTTCCGGAAGCCGATTTGGATTGTTGGAGGAAATTTCCCAGCCTTCATCAACCGGGAGAGTTGCGACCGCGAAAGAGTGATGCCTCGCTCTTTCAGACCTTCAGGAGATAGCAGCTTCATCGTTTCCTCACTCTCGCCTGAAGCCCCATGTCTTCCACAACAGCGCACAGCAAAAACCGTCACCCCCGACCGAAGTCAGGATCGATGCTCTAGGTTTTTTGAACTGTGGCTCGCGTGGCTAACCAGACGTTTTGTTTGTCAGGGGGCGTGCAGCGTGCTCAGTTGAAGGAAACGACTAAGGGGCTTCTCCATTGATCGGGTTGCGTCTAATCGGTGCAAGACGTGTCATATAGTTTCGCGAGTCCCCCCGCCCCGTCAAGTCAGCTGCTTCGCATTTTGACGGGCCTCGAACGAGATTACGTTGCCAGAAGTCGGCGCAACTATCGACCGCATTGCCATCGCCCATTTGTCCAGTGCCTGGCGCCGCTCGTCGATAAAAGCATGCTGGTCGTAGACAGCATCGAGATCCTTTTGCGCGTGGGCGAGAATGAGCTCGGCAACGACACGGTTCACCCCGAGCGCCGATAGCCTCGTCCGAACCGTGCGCCTAATGTCGTGGATCACGAATGGCTGCAGCGTCACCTCTTCTGGATCGCCGCCTTCTTCCGCCACTGCTCTCCTCATCTCATTGAGCATTGTCCGATCCAGGATCGTTTTAGCTTTGGAGAAGCCGTTGACCGGCTTTGCGCCAAGGCTGGTGCTGAAGGCGAAGGCGGATCGTTCAAACTGCGGCAATTTCTGCAACACAGCGCAGGCGAGATCGCTCAGAGGGACATGGTGGTCATTGTCCATCTTCATCCGCTCTTTCGGAATGGTCCACATCTTTCGAGCGAGATCAAACTCACGGCGCGGCGCGTCCGACACCTCGCCTTTCCGAAGCCCGGTGAGAAGCAAGAGCTGGTAGATGGGGCCGTATGGATAGCCAATCTTCTCAGAGGCGGCCCACACCGCGCGGAGCTCGGCATCGCTCAGAACGCGCTTCCGCTTAGTCTTTCGCCCGATCACGCTCTTTGGCTTGATACGATCGCAAGGGGATGCCTCGATTCCGAAGCGTCCAGAATCAATTGCCCAATTGAAGAGCATCCGGACGTGAGCCAAAAGATTGTGCGCCATCGTGCGAGAGCCGCGGGCAATGGCCGCGTCGACAACGGCGAGGATGTCCTGCTTCGTGATGCCGCTGATCGGACGCGGGCCGAGGCCCGGCCGCTTCTTGCCTTTCCCGCCTGCCGCCTGCCCCGCACCCTTCTGACCGGTCTCCCATTTGTCATTTACGAACTCGACTCGGAGGTTTCTTGCGATCTCCTTGCCAACGCGCATGAGAGGATTCTTCTCGTCCGGCCCGAGTACCGCTGTCTTCAGATACTCTTCGACGACGAAGCCGAAGCTGTTGTCCTGGCGAATCCTCTCCCGGGCGCGCGTCTCCGCGATAAGTGTCTGCGGGTCGATGCCTTGGCTTAGAAGCTCGTGCCACTGCCGTGCAGTCTTGCGAGCGTCCCCGAGCGAGCCAATCGGAGCATCGCCGCCCTCTTTTGAGTTCGATCGACCGGTGACACCCCCCTCGACGTAGACGCCGATGGTCCTGCGAGTTGGATTTATCTTTCCATCGACCCTTGGCTTCCTTTTGCCAGTCGTTGAGATCGGGAATCGAGCGAGCAGAACGAAGGTCTTTCTGCCGGCCTCATTCACACGAACGCGTAAACCGGGCACGATTGCATCCGCGACTTCGTAACGGTCAGTGCCGGCCGGCGCCGGCTTCATCGCCTTGAGGGCCTTGTCGGTGAGGTTCACCCTCCCCTTCCGTTCTTTCTCGGGCAACATCGGGCAACTCCTGGGCAACAAAACACGCGCGCTATAGCGATACGTAAAGACGCACTATGAAGCATTACCGATAAGAAAGTCCAGAAAGCATGGGCTTACGCGAGCAGCATGACCCATCATGGTTTCAAATGATGCGGTCGCCCAACTCATTCGTAATGATGGGGTCACGTGTTCGAGTCACGTAAGCGGCACCATTAATTTTCAATCACAGGGTTGTTCATCGGGCGCGGCGGTTTGGGCGCCAGCGAGCGCGTCGCAGGGCGCTTCGGGGATCAAGGCTGCCTCTTGCTGCATTCTTCAACGCTGAGGGGCTGCCGTATCTCGCGTGATGGGGAAGGTCGGGACATTGTCCCGACCTTCCCCTCCTGTAGGGCTCGATCGTCCCCCACGCGCGCGGTGATGTCGATCTTACTTCGTCAGCCGGACAGCGAGCTGGGAGGCGTCGCGGCCGATGGAGGCGAAGGCGGCGATCAGGGCGTTGGCGTTTTCGGCGGGGAAGTAATGGCTGGGCGAGGTCGCGCAGCTCTGCAGCAGCGACTTGCCCTTCGCCGGCGCCATGAAGGCGACGGTATAGACGGTGACGTTCTTCGCCCGCGCATCGTTGCAGGTTTTCTTGGTGGCGGTATCGTAGCTGCTGCTGGTGTTGTCGCCGTCCGTCATGAAGACGATGAATTTCTTCGGGACGAGCCCATTTTTGATCCTGTGTGCCTCATCCTCATTGCCGTTTGTCAGCGAAGTAAAGGCGGTCTCCATTGCCTTGCTCGAATTGGTGGAGTCTTTCGCCGTCAACGCATTGACATAGTCGAGCGTCGTCTTTTCCGTCCAGGTGAAGGCGCTTGGCGTGTCCATCTGGCCATTATAGGAAACGGCAGCGGTGCGGACATAGGTGTCGTTCGGATCTGCTTTCGTCATCTGCGTCAGCAGTCCGGCGACGGCGAGCTTCAGGGACTGGATCTTGTTGACCCCCGTGATGTTGGTCTTCTCCCCCATCGAACCTGAACGATCGAGCACGAGGAACATCGAGAGCGCACTTTCCGTCGCCGTCGTGCCGACCGACTGCCCCGTGGCCGAGAGGGTCACGTCGTTCAGGCCCAGCATCTTCGACAGCGGCGTTAATCTCTGACGCGACGAGGCGCTGACGATGATCGTGTATTTCTTGCCGCTGCCGACGCCGGTCGCGCTGGTGTCGATGGTAATCTCGGCGTTCTTCGCCACATCGTCGGCGTCCTTCGCCTCTTCGACCGTCATGCCGGACCGCTTGGCGTTGGACATGGCGATGACCAGATTGTTGCGGGCCACGGCCTTCGCCTGGTCGACCGTCATCACCTCATTGGCGAGGCCGGAGGAGGCCGCCAGTGCTGCGACATCGACCGCGTCCTGCAGCTCGGTCTTGGCGAGCACAAGGCGGGTGACATCGATGCCGACGCCGGCCGCGCCGATCAGCATCGGCAGGAGCAGCGCCCCCATCATGGCGAAATTGCCGCCGCGTTCGCGGGCAAAGGCACGCACCAACCGCAGGGACGAGGTCCGGCGATCCATCTGTCACTCCATCAGCGTATTTTGTAAGTGCACGATGACTCAAAAAGAATAGGTTTCCGTTCACGAACGCTCTTAAGAAAAGCTGAATCGTGCCGCCGCGGCATCTGCGTGCTCCTTGGCGCACGAATAGGCGGCCAAAACGTCAGTTTATCAATACGAAAGCGGGCGCCGGAGCGCCCGCTTGTCACGTCCTATTCGTGATGCCCCGATGTCACGCGGCCGTACGAAGGCCCCGCTCCCGCGCGACGGCGTAGTTGAAGCGGCTCAGCAGTTCGCGCAGCGCGGCCGCTTGATTGGCGAGGTCATGCGATGCGGCGGTGCTTTCCTCGGCCATGGCCGCATTCTGCTGGGTCGCCTGGTCCATGCTGTTAACGGCGATGTTGATCTCGCGCAGGCCGCTCGCCTGTTCGCGGGCGGCAGCGGCGATGGCGGTAATGTTTCCATCAATGCGCGTTACCTCATCGGCGATCGCCTTCAGCGTCCCACCGGTCCGGTCTACCAGTTCGACGCCGGTCTTTACATGCCGTCCCGACGAGCCGATCAGGGACTTGATCTCCTTGGCCGCCTGGGCCGAGCGCTGGGCCAGTTCGCGCACCTCCTGCGCCACGACGGCAAACCCCTTGCCGGCCTCGCCGGCGCGGGCTGCCTCCACCCCGGCGTTGAGCGCCAGGAGATTGGTCTGGAACGCAATTTCGTCGATGACGCCGATGATGCTGGCAATGCCGTCCGAGGAGGTTTGAATATCGGCCATGGCGCCGACGGCGGTTGCGACCAGCTCGCCGGAACATTCGGCGCTCTCGCGCGCCTTGGCCACCAGCCCGCCTGCCTCTTCGGCGCTGCGGCTCGTATCGTTGACGGTCGTGGTGATTTGCTCGAGCGCAGCCGCCGTCTCTTCGAGCGAGGCCGCCTGCTGCTCGACGCGGCGCGAGAAATTGTCGGCATTCGCGCTGATTTCGCGCGCAGCGGAGGCGACCGCCTCGACGGCAACGCCAATGCCGGACAACGTGGTGCGCAATTGCGCGAGCGTCGTATTGAAATCGCCCCGCAGCGCCTCCATCGAGGGCACGAAGTTCTGGGTCAGCGTGCAGGTGAGGTCACCCTCAGAGACACGCTTCATGGCCGAGCCCATCTCGTTGATCGCGCTCATGCGCTCGGTCACGTCGGTGGCGAACTTCACCACCTTCGTCACCTGTCCGTCCGCGTCGAGGATCGGGTTATAGGCGGCCTGGATCCAGACCTCGCTACCATTCTTTGCGACGCGCACGAACTCGCTGGCGATGAATTCGCCCGCAGCCAGGCGCGGCCAGAAGGATTTGTATGCCGGCGACTCCACATAGTCGCGCTTGCAGAAGAGGCTGTGATGGCGCCCAACGATCTCCTCCAGCCGGTAGCCGAGGGTGGAACAGAAATTGGCATTGGCGGTGATGATCTCGCCGGCCGGAGTAAATTCGATCACGGCCTGGGAGCGGGAAATGGCATCCAGCTTGCCCGCATCCTCGATCGCCGCCCGCTTTGCCGCGGTGATGTCCGCGGCGAGCTTGATGACCTTGTAGGGCCTGGACCCGCGAAGGACGGGGTTGTAGGTGGCCTGGATCCAGACTTCGCGTCCGCCCTTGCCGACCCGTCGATAGACGCCGGCATCGAAGCGCCCGGCGGCGAGGCCCGCCCAGAAAGCCTTGTAGGCTGGCGATGCCACCGTCGCCGGATCACAAAACAGCGCATGGTGCTGTCCAAGGATTTCCTCCGCCCGATATCCCATCGCTGAGCAGAAATTGGCGTTGGCAGTGAGCACCCGTCCGGTGAGATCGAACTCGATGACGGCCTGCGAGCTGGAGAGCGCGCGGACCACATTCGCGGCGTCGCTGAATGTCGTGAAACCAACCACGATTAGTCCCCCTTCGTGTTTGGTTCAGTATCATGCGAGCCCATTAAGCAATTCTGAGATCCGGCCTCACCAATCTTAAGGATTGCTCCACACACATCCAGTAACTTAAAACAGTAAAAGGCTTAATACAATGTATTAGATATTACTTATTTTTCATCTTTTTGCCTAATATTGCGATGCGAGATTGTCTCTTGCGACGCGCGCATGCGTACGCTTTAGCACATACTAAGCAAGGCAAAAATCTTCATGTTATTGTCACCCGAGCCTATGGGGAGACGGCATGATCGATAATTATCAGTTGAGCGTTTATCGCCATGGTCGCCTGACGCGGCGACCGGTCAGTTTGAGTGCGTTGGATCTTCGGCGGGTCTTGCTCCTGGCCAATGAACGCAACGAACGCCAGATCGACACCATCTTGACCTGCGTCGATGAAGGACGATGCGAACTCTGTTCGGCCGATCAGGACATGGTATTCATCATCGAACGGATCTTTTCCTCCTAACTCTGAGGCAACCGCGGCAGACCGAGCCGGTTGGACCGAGTCAGTCGGCGGCCCCGCCTTCGTCTCTGTCTGGTGGGTGCGATTGGCCGATCGCACCCGCGAGCAGCCGAGCCGGCCATCGCCTCCGGCGATCAATCAGGACTCCGGCTCGTGATCTGCTTCTGTCAGCAAGCGCCCGCGCACAACTGCGTGAGCGTCTTGCGGCGCCCTGGCGTCCCGCGATAGAACCAGTCATGGTCGCTCTTCGCTCAACGCCCCTTCTCCGCCGCCGCCTTCGCATCACCGGTCTCGTGGCGCTCTGCCTTCTCGCCCTGCCGGCCACGCTTGGCGCAAAGATGGGCGTCGATCAGCTGACCGGCAATTTCCACACGGTCATCCCCGGCGAACTCTATCGCTCCGGCCAACCGAGCGGAGACGACGTGGCGCTCTATGCCGAGCGCTACGGCATCAAGACGATCCTCAACCTGCGCAACGAGAAGCGGACCGAGTGGTATGCGGATGAGGTCGCGGCGGCCAAGCAGTCCGGCATCACGCTGATCGACCTGCCGCTGAGCTCGAAAAAGGTGCTTTCCAACGAGGACAGCGCAAGGCTGGCCGAACTGATGCGGGACGCACCGAAACCGCTGCTGATCCACTGCGAGCATGGCGCCAACCGGACGGGCCTGGCGAGCGCCATCTATCTCGGCGCCGTGGCCGGCCGCAGCGAGCTGCAGGCGGAACTGCAACTTTCTCCCCTCTATGGCCATGTGCCGATCCGCGGCGTGGGCCGCTATGAAATGTACCAGTCCTGGGACGCCTTCGAGGAAACGCTCGGTTTCTGACGAGCGCGGGCTAAACGACGCGCGTCGATCCGTTCGGACCCGGTATCAGCTATGCAGCCCCGGCGCTTCCTGCCCCGTGCGTGCGACATAGTCCGTGTAACCGCCACCATATTGATGAATGCCGTCCGGCGTGAGTTCGAGGACGCGGTTAGACAAGGCTGCCAGGAAGTGGCGATCATGCGAGACGAACAGCATGGTGCCCTCATATTGGGCCAGCGCCTTGATCAGCATTTCCTTGGTATCGAGATCGAGATGGTTGGTCGGCTCATCGAGCACCAGAAGGTTCGGCGGATCGAACAGCATGGCGGCCATGACGAGGCGGGCCTTCTCGCCTCCGGACAGGACCCGGCAGCGCTTCTCCACATCATCGCCTGAAAAGCCGAAGCAGCCGGCAAGCGCGCGCAGCGAACCCTGGCCCGCCTTCGGGAAGCTCTCTTCCAGCCATTCGAAGACGGTACGTTCGCCGTCGAGTAGATCCATGGCATGCTGGGCAAAATAGCCCATCTTGACGCTGGCGCCGAGCGCCACCGTGCCGGCATCGGGCGTGGCCGTGCCCGCAACCAGCTTGAGAAGCGTCGACTTGCCGGCGCCGTTGACGCCCATGATGCACCAGCGTTCGCGACGCCTCACGGTGAAGTCGAGCCCGTCATAGATGATGCGCGGCCCGTAGGACTTCTGCACCTTCTTCAGGCTCACCACATCCTCGCCGGACCGCGGCGCCGGCAGAAAGTCGAAGGCGACCGTCTGACGGCGGCGCGGCGGCTCCACGCGATCGATCTTTTCCAGCTTTTTGACGCGGCTCTGCACCTGCGAGGCATGCGAGGCGCGCGCCTTGAACCGTTCGATGAACTTGATCTCCTTGGCGAGCATGGCCTGCTGGCGCTCGAACTGCGCCTGCTGGTGCTTCTCGTTCAGGGCCCGCTGCTGCTCGTAGAAGGCATAGTCACCGGAATAGCTGGTCAGCGATCCGGCATCGATCTCGATGATCTTGGTGACGATCCGGTTCATGAACTCGCGATCATGCGAGGTCATCAGCAGCGCACCCTCATAGGTCTTGAGGAAGGATTCGAGCCAGATCAGGCTTTCGAGATCCAGATGGTTGCTCGGCTCGTCGAGCAGCATCACATCGGGGCGCATCAGGAGGATGCGGGCAAGCGCCACGCGCATCTTCCAGCCGCCGGAAAGCTTGCCGACATCGCCATCCATCATCGCCTGGGTAAAGCTCAGGCCATCCAGCACCTCGCGCGCCCGGCCTTCCAGCGCATAGCCGTCAAGCTCCTCATAGCGGGCCTGGACCTCGCCATAGCGCTCGATGATCGCATCCATCTCGTCCATCCGCTCGGGATCGACCATGGCCGTTTCGAGATCGCGCAGTTCCGCGGCGACGATGCTGACCGGGCCGGCACCGTCCATGACCTCGGCCACCGCACTGCGGCCGGACATTTCGCCGACATCCTGGTCGAAATAGCCGATCGTCACCCCCTTCTCGACCGAGATCTGTCCCTCGTCTGGGAGTTCCTGGCCGGTGACCATGCGAAACAGGGTCGTCTTGCCGGCGCCGTTTGGCCCGACGAGGCCGATCTTCTCGCCCTTGTTCAAGGCCGCGGAGGCCTCGATGAAGAGGAGGCGGTGGCTGTTCTGCTTGCTGATGTTTTCGATACGGATCATGGTCGGTCGGGCTTCTCGTTGGTCGCCGCCTTATGGCATAGGCGGTCCTGCCTGTCCTGCCCCTTTTCCGCAACGCAGCATGCCCGGGAACAAAAGCCGCTTCCCCTCTGTTGGAGCGGTCATGACAACAAGCACTGACAAAAAAGCCGGCCGCGGCATGCGGCGTTTCGTGATCACCATCTTCATCATCGCGATGCTGGTGGCCGCCGCCTATTACCTGTTTTTGACACCGGCCGACCCTGGCGCCGTGACCCTTCCGGGTTGATGGGTCGAGGAATTTAGCCGTCCAGGCAGAATAGGCTTTCGGGAAGCCTGCAAACTCGGCTAGGGACGCCATATCCGCCCTTCCATTTGCCCGAGTGTGCATGCAGACCCGCGATCTCGCCACCTACCTCTTCCTGGCGCTTGCCTGGGGCCTTTCCTTTCTCGTCGTCCTGCAGGTGGTGGATGGTTTCGGCTGGGCCGGGGCCGTGGCCTTTCGCGCGCTGATCGCCGGCGCGGCGCTCATCCTCTTCGCGCGGCTGTCGGGCCGGAGGCTACGCTTTACCTCCGGTTTCCCGTCGCTGGCGCTGGTCGGTGCCACCACCGTGGCCGGACAATTGATCGGCCTTTCCTATGGCACGCCGCGGATCGGCACGGCGATGGCGGCGATCATCGTCGCGGCCATTCCGCTCTTCTCCATGGTCATCGCGCAGGCTTGGGGGCTGGAGCGCATCACGCCGGCTCGGCTGCTCGGCCTTGTCCTCGGTCTCATCGGCATCGTGCTGCTCGTCGGCTTTCCAGCGGTGCCCGCCACGCCCTCCTTCCTGCTCGGCTGCGCCGCCTGCCTTGCCGGCAGCTTCTGCGCTGCCTTCGGCAGCAATGTCGTCAGTGCCCGGCTTGCCGGCGTCGACGCGCTGGAGGTGACGGCCGCTGCCTTTCTGACCGGTGGGCTGATCAGCCTGCCGCTCCTCCTCATCGTGCCGGTCCCCGCCTGGCCGCAGCCGCTCGACTGGGCAGCCCTCTTCACCTCCGCGCTCATGATGAGCGCGCTGACCTATGTGCTCTATTTCCGGCTGGTTGCCCGGATCGGTGCGACACGCTCGATCAGCGTCGAATTCGCCGTGACCCTCGTCGCGGTCTTCGTCGGCGCGGTCGTCTTGGGCGAGCCTCTGACCGGCATCCAGCTCGCCGGCGCTGCCGTGATCGTGATGGGCTGCCTGTTGGTGCTTGGCCTCATTCCCAGCCGGAGCCGCCGACCCCGCTGAGGAGCCGGCCAAGCGTGCCTTGGCCCTTAGTCCGTCTGCCGGAGCCGCGCGAGGTCGGCGGCCATGCTGGCGGAAAAGCCTTCTGGGTCGAAGCGCGTTTCCACCTGGCCGGCGCCCACCAGACCCATGCCGATCAGCTTGGATCCGAAGCCCCGCTGGTCGGGGGGTGAGACCAGCGGCCCGCCGCGTTCCTGCCAGGTCAGGCGGAAGACCGCTTCGTCTCCTTGCCCTTCGATTACCCAGGCGAGCGCGACACGGCCCTCTTCATTCGAGAGCGCTCCATATTTCACCGCATTGGTGCCCATCTCATGCACCAGCAGCGCCAGAGACAGGGTGCCCTTGGGTCCCACTTCGACGTCGGGGCCGGAAATGTCGAATCGATCAACGGGCGCGATACGGGAGAGCGTGCTGCCGACCAGCGTTTCCACCGCCGCCGAGGAGGCATTGCGGGCGAAGAGCACGTCATGCGCGGAGCTGAGCGCGTGCAGCCGCCGCTCGAAGGACTGGACCAGCTGGCGGTCCGGCACACGCTTGAGCGTCTGCGAGGCGATCGCCTGCACCATGGCGAGGGTGTTCTTGAGCCTGTGGCTGATCTCGCGGTTGATCAGCGTCTGCTCGGCCTCGGCCCGTTTGCGATCGGAAATGTCGGAAACGGCGACGACTGCGCCGGTCAGCGCGCCGCCGGCATCGTGCACGGCTTCGGCAGACACCGAGAGCCATGTCTCACTGCCATCGCGGCGCTGATAGAGAAGTTCGAGCCCGGCGCTTTCGCACTGCCCGGTCACGATCCGGCTCAAAGGATAGTCTTCCGGCGGGACGCGGCGCCCCTCCGCGTCGCGCGCGTTGAAGATCGAATAACGATCCATCGAGGTCGCTTCCATCGCGTCCTGGCCGAGCATCTGCACCAGGCGACGGTTCTGCATGATGATCCGCCCGCTTGGCGCCTCGGCCAGCAGCACGCCGAGCGGCACCGTCTCGACCACTGTGCGCAGCTGACGCTCACGGTCGCGCAGCACGCTTTCCATCTTCAGCCGTTCCGTCACGTCGACGAAGAGCGCCACGAAACAATCGTCGCCGAAGGGCTGGGCATGCGCTTCGAACCAGCGCCCGCTCGTTCCCGCCGGCCCGGTGAAGACGGTTGGCGCGCCGGAATCGACCGCGGCCTGCACCCGGTCCATCCAGGTCTCATTGGCCTCCGGCAGAACCGTGCGGATCGTCTCACCCATGGCGCGCTCGGCGGCGACTCCCATCAGCTCGCCGAAGGCGCGGTTGACCTTGCGGCAGCGCCAGTCCACCACCCGCCCCTGTCCGTCGCGGATCACTTCGCCGAGGATGAAGCCCTCATGCAGCCGCTCGAACAAGCTGCGCCAATGGATTTCGCTGGCGACGAGACGATCCTCCGCGCGCTTGCGGTCGGTGACGTCGGAGAAGATCGAGGCGACGCGGGTCTCGTCCAGTCGCCGGATGCGGTTCTCGTACCATCGTCCGCCGAGCAGATCCGTACGATTGGCATGGATGACGACATCGCCGGTCGAGAGTACCTGCTCGTAAGCCGGCAGCATATCGTCCAGCGCCGCCGGAACGAGACGGGAGAGCCTCTGGCCGAGGACACTCTCGACAGAAAGACCCGTCAAACGCTCGAAGGCCGGATTGACCTCTTCGAAGACCATATCGGTCAGCCGACCCTCATCGTCGCGCACCGCCTCGGCCACATAGTAGCCCTCCTGCATGTCCTCGAACAGGCGGCGGAACTTGTGTTCGGATACCGTGACGGAGATGTTGTTCTCCAGCACCTGAGCGAGCGATTGCAGGACGCGGAGATTGTGGCTGGTCCAGCGGTGCGGCACGGTATCGATTGCGGCCAGCGCACCGATACATTCCCCGGTCGGCAGCAGGATCGGCACGCCGAGATAGGCAATGACGCCGATGTCCGGGATTGCGAGATTGCCACGGACCAGCGGCTCTTCGCGCGCGTCCATGATGATCAGCGGCTCGCTCCGGTCGACTACATGCTGGCAGAAGGAATGGCTGAGTGGCGTCTCGCCACGTGTCGCCCAAGGTTCGGGCAGTCCGCACTGTCCGGCAAAGACCTGACGGTCCTCCTCGACCAGCGAAATGATCGCCACCGGCACATCCAGCATGACGCGCACATGTTCGCTGAGCGCAGCGAAGTGCTTGTTGCCGGCACTGTTGATCAGCCCGCTTCGGCGCAGAGCCGCAAAGCGTCGCTGTGCGTTTACGTTATTGGATTCTTGCATTCGCACAATCGATGCGGATTAGACGGAGTCCGGGTCCGTCCGCATGGGGCGGGATCCGGTGGGAGGAACAATGGGGCGACGGCTGCCAATTTGCAATGGCGCCGATCAAATCTGCCTCATATTTAACAGTCTTGCAGCGGGGAAGGGCAGCAAGCGACGTCGACACCAACATGCTTCAGTCGTTCCCCGGCGCCCAGTCCGGGTCGGTCCACTCATTGCTGAAAGTCAGCTTCGCCCGGGAAACCGTGCGTCCGGACTGGTCGCGGACTGTCAGCGAGATCGTTCCGGACCCCGTATCGCCCATCTCATCCCGAGCGATGTCTCCAAGGATGCGCGCCACTTCGCGGGCGACCTCACTGCGGGAGCTGAAATCCTGTCCTTCCTCGTCGCGGACCGGCTCGACTCCGTTGCTCAGATCAAAGTAATAGCGGCTCATGTGCTCCACTCCGCTTCAGATTACGTAAGCGTCCGCTGCAAGCTTTGTTCCGGGCCTTCACCAGCCTGTCGGATGATGACGAAGCAGTGGGAAATGGTAAGGTAAATAAACCGTTATCGCCCGTTCTATGGCGGTTGGATGATCTGGAGCCAGACGTGATCGACATTCTTTTCCGAAGCCTGGAAAACCACGACATCGTTTCCGAGGCCGAGCGTGCGCAGCTTCGGATGATCCTCGACAAGGAACGGAACGTCGAGCCGGATGAGGATATCGTCAAACAGGGCAGCCGGCCGCTGTTCAGCACGGTTCTCGCCAGCGGATTTGCCGCGCGCTACAAGCTGACCGTCGACGGCACGCGCCAGATCACCGCGCTGCATGTGCCGGGCGATTTCGTCGATCTTCATGCCTTCCTGCTGAAGACGATGGACCATGGCATCGTCGCGCTTTCGCCCTGCCGCATCATCACCGTCGATCATGCTGATCTTTTAACGCTCACCCATAGCGCGCCGCATCTGACGCGGCTGTTCTGGCTGAAGACGCTGGTGGATGGTGCCGTCCATCGCGAGTGGATCGTCGCCATGGGCCGCCGGTCGAAGCGGGCGCATCTTGCCCATATCATCTGCGAGCTTTTCGTCCGACTCCGCGCAGTCGGCTTGACCGAGGGGAGGTCTTTCTATTTTCCGCTCTCCCAAGGCGAAATGGCCGATGTGCTGGGCCTGTCCCTCGTCCATATGAATCGCACCATCCAGAGTCTGCGCCGCGACGGGCTGATCAGCTGGACCAACCAGACGATCGAGATCCTCGCCTGGGACGAACTGGCAGCCATCGCCGATTTCGACCCGACCTATCTCAGCTTCCAGGTCGAACCACGCTGAGACCTCGAAGGCCGCCCGCCGAGGGCCAGTAGAGATCGGCGCGATAATCGTCGGGGATCACCTCCAGGCGGCAGAGACCAAGCGCGATCGCCTTGACCTGCAGGCCGTAGATCCGCAGTGGCAGCGGCATGGGGCGCCCGGTGGCGGCTTCGCGCGCCGCCTCGCGCCCGAAGGCCACCAGATCGAGCCGGCGGGCGGCCTCGCGCTCCACAGCGGCGACCGTCGGCACCGCGCTGTCTTCGGCCTCTGCCCGTCCACCCTGGATCAGAACCAGTCCCATCCGCCTGCATCCGTTGCTCTCACACCGGGCCTCAGTCTTGCCGAAGGACGAGGGTCCGGCAATCGCGAGAAATCGTCCCTCATCCTTCAGGACTGGGAAAGGTATACGGTGACCGACGCAGCGCCGGTGGACGCAGGGCGCCCGCCCGGGTCTCTCGACAGCTCGGATCTCCTCAGGACGCGGGTTCGCGCTCGGGGACGTTGCCGCGCAGTTCCTCGAGCCAGAGCCGCGCATTGCCATCCGACGGCGCGCGCCAGTCGCCGCGCGGCGAGAGCGAGCCGCCAGACGTCACCTTCGGCCCGTTCGGCGAGGCCGAGCGCTTGAACTGGGCGGTGGTGAAGAAGCGGAACAGGAAGGCCTCCAGCCAGCGGCGGATGGTGGCGAGGTCATAGCCGCCCTTGGCATCCTCGGGGAAACCGGCCGGCCAAGCGCCGGCGTTCGCATCCCGCCAGGCGTGCCAGGCGAGGAAGGCGACCTTGGACGGCTTCAGGCCGAAGCGGGTGATGTAGTAGAGCGCGAAGTCGTGCAGCGCATAGGGCCCGATCTTGTCTTCCGTGCTCTGCAGAGCGCCGCTCTCGTCGGCCGGCACGAGTTCGGGCGAGATGACCGTATCGAGCACGCCGAGGAGCGTGCCGTTCGTTTCGGCATCGAAGAGCTCCCTGCGTACCACCCAGCGGATCAGATGCTGGATCAGCGTCTTCGGCACCGAGGCGTTGACATTGTAGTGGCTCATCTGGTCGCCTACCCCATAGGTGGACCAGCCAAGCGCGATTTCCGAGAGATCGCCCGTGCCGAGCACCAGCGCGTCATAGCGGTTGGCGGCGCGGAACAGGAAATCGGTACGCAAGCCCGCCTGAACGTTCTCGAAGGTGATGTCGTAGACCGGCTTGCCTTCGGAATAGGGATGGCGCAGGTCTTTCAGAAGCTGCTCGGCCAGCGGCCGGATATCGATCTCTTCCGCCGTCAGCCCCAGCGAGCGCATCAGTGACCAGGCGTTCGACTTGGTGGTGTCGCCGGTGGCAAAACCCGGCATGGTGAAGCCGAGAATGTTCTCCCTCGGCAGGCCGAGCTGGTCGAAGGCGCGGGCGGCGACGATCAGCGCATGGGTGGAATCGAGCCCGCCCGAGACGCCGATGCAAATCTTGCGGATGCCGGTCGCCTGCAGCCGCTTCATCAGACCCTGGACCTGGATGTTATAGGTCTCGTAGCAGTCCTGATCGAGCTGTTCGGGATTGTTGGGCACGAAGGGGAAGCGTGACAGCGGGCGGATGAGCCCGATATCCTCCGAGGGGGGCTGAAAGCGGAACGCGACCGTGCGGAAGCTGCGATCGGCGCGCGCGGCATGGGTGGCCGCATCGTTGAAGGTGCCGGTGCGCAACCGCTCGAGCAGCAGTCGGTCGACGTCGATATCGGCGACGCACATCTGCGCGCCCGAAGGGAAACGCTCGGTCTCGGCCAGCCGGTTGCCGAGCTCGTAAATACAGGCCTGACCGTCCCAGGCGAGATCAGTGGTCGATTCCCCCGGGCCCGCCGCGGCATAGACGTAGGCCGAGAAGCAGCGTTCCGACTGCGCGGCGCAGAGCAACCGCCGCGTGGCGGCCTTGCCGACGGTGACGTTGCTGGCCGAGAGATTGGTCAGGATCACCGCGCCGGACAAGGCGCCGAAGTCGCTCGGCGAGGCGGCGATCCAGACATCCTCGCAGATCTCTACATGGAAGACGAAGCCGCGCATGTCGCTGGCCGAGAACAGGAGATCGACGCCGAAGGGCACGGTCAGCCCGGCAATCTCGATCGTTTCGCCGCGGACGTCGCGGCCGGAGACGCACCAGCGCTTCTCGTAGAATTCCCGGTAGTTGGGCAGATAGCTCTTCGGGACCGCGCCCAGGATCGTGCCGCGGTGGATGGCGATGGCACAATTGTAGAGCCGACCCGCCTTCTCGATCGGGGCGCCGACAAGGAGAACGGGCATCAGGTCGCGGCTTGCCTCGACGACACGGGCAAGGGCCGCATGGACAGCGTCATGGAGAGCGGCCTGGCCGAGCAGGTCGTCAAGCGAATAGCTGGAAATGCAAAGTTCCGGGAACACCATCAGGCCGACGGAGCGGTCATGGCCCTGCCGAGCCAAGGCAATGACTTCGTCGGCATTGAAGGCAGGGTCGGCGACCTCGCAACGTGGCGTGCAGGCGGCAACGCGGACGAAGCCCTGGTCGTAGGCAGAAAAGAAATTCACCGTGGCAACCCTTTCGGAGCGGGATCCGCTCTCTTCCTGTCACGGGTGGCGCGTAGGAGACTGAGGCGCCGGCCCCGTCGGGCGTCCTTTATCGATCGAAGCGGACACGCCCGCAAGCGCCAACACGGCGATCCAGCTGGCGGTTCCCGGCAAGTGTCGGGCAGGAGGAGATGATCGACCGGCTCAGGCGTGCTTGATCAGCTTGGCCGGCTCGGCCTCGGTCTCGGCCACGATGGGCACTTCGACCTCGCGCAGCCATTCACGCCAGATGGCGACGAGCAGCGCCATCAGCACGGGGCCGACGAACAGGCCGAGGAAGCCCATGGTCTTCACCCCGCCCACCAAGCCGAAGAAGGTCGGCAGGAAAGGCAGTTTGATCGGTCCGCCGACGAGGCGCGGCCGAAGGGTCTTGTCGACGATGAAGAGCTCGACAGTGCCCCAGACGAACAGCGCTGCACCGGCAAAGGCGGCGCCATCGGCGACCAGATAGATGGAGACCAGCGTGAAGGAGAGCGGCGCGCCGCCCGGGATCAGCGCCATGACGCCGGTGATGATGCCGAGCGTCACCGGCGACGGCACGCCGGCGATCCAGTAGGCGATACCGAGCACGATGCCTTCGCCGATCGCGATCAGGCCCATGCCGGTCACGGTCGAGCTGATCGTCAGCGGCACGATGCGTGAGACACGCTCCCAGCGCGTGGGAAGGATCCGTTCGCCCAGGCGGTCGAGCTGCGCTACGAAGGTCTCGCCATCGCGATAGACGAAGAACAGCGTGATCAGCATGAAGAGAAGGGTAAGAAAGGCTTTCGCCGTCGAGGCACCGACCACCAGCACGCCGCGATAGATATTGCCGATATTGGAGCCGGAGACGAGCTGCACCAGCTCGCCGAGCGCACCGGGATGGCCGACATGCTTGGCCCATTGTTCGCCGAACCAGGCGCCGCCGACCGGCAGCTGCAGCACCCAGGCCGGCACGGGCGCGCCCGTGGCATTGGCTTCGATCGCCCACACCACCCAGCCGCGGAACTCGTCCACGGCATAAACGACGGCGATCGAAATCGGCGTGACGATGAAGGCGACGACCAGGATGATGGCGACCGTTGCGCCGATGGTGCGGCTGCCGCCGGTCAGCCTCAGAAGTCGGCGATAGAGCGGCCAGCTGGCAAAGCCAATCACGGTGGCGGCGAGTACGGGAACCAGGAAGCCGTGGAAGAAATAGGCGCCGGCCAGCAGCACGAAGACAAGGAGCCAGCGGGCAGCCGAGGTCGGGCCGATCAGGGCCGAGCGATCATAGGCGGCCGAGCGGCCCAGCAGTCGTGGCTCGGCGGGGCTGCGTGTCCGCTCGCTTGCAGTCAACCGCACCTGCTCCTCCATGGATGGACGTCCCGCTATCCCGCCTGTCGGACGATCATAGCATCATGTTGCGCAAGCCGGGATGACAATTCCATAAAGGCAGCCAAAATATGACGGGCAGATTAGATAAGGCGCTCAGCCTGTCAGATCCGCGCTGCCCTCTTCCGATCGAGCCGCACGGAGAGGAGGAAGATGACGATGCCGAACACCGCCATGACCGCGCCGACGCCGCCGGTCGACGTCCAGCCATAGCCGGCTGCGATCGAGAGTCCGCCGAGCCAGGCGCCGAGCGCATTGGCGAGATTGAAGGCCGAGTGCATCAACGCAGCCGCCAGCGTTTGCGCCTCGCCTGAAACATCCATCAGCCGCGTTTGAATACCAGGCACCACCGCAAAGCCGCAGCCGACCATCACGACATTGACCACCGCGATCCAGGGCGAGTCCATGGTGAGCGCGAAGAGCACGAAGGTGGCGAGGTTGAAGACCAGCGCCAGGCCGATCGCCTTGACGAGCGACCAGTCGGCGAGCCGCGAGCCGACGACATTGCCGAGGATCATGCCGGCGCCGAACAGCGTCAGCATC
Organism: Rhizobium sp. YIM 134829; assembly: GCF_046546455.1. NCBI lineage: Bacteria > Pseudomonadati > Pseudomonadota > Alphaproteobacteria > Hyphomicrobiales > Rhizobiaceae > Rhizobium > Rhizobium sp. YIM 134829. Next base: position 24,111 of record NZ_JBKHKI010000009.1, on the reverse strand, counting down.
AGCGGCACACCCGAAAGCGGCACGCCGGCCACTTCGGTCAGCGCGGGGGTGATGTAGCTGAACACGGCAAACATGCCGCCGCAGCCGATCGAGCAGATGGCGAGCGTCAGCCAGACCTGCGTCTTGCCGAGCGCAGCGAGTTCGCGGAGCGGCGTGGCGGCAGGGTTGGCCTTGTCGCGCGGCACATGCATCAGGATCAACGCCATGGTGACGAGGCTGATGGCGCCGACGATGGCGAAGGCGGTGCGCCAGCCAAGCGCCTGGCCGAACCAGGCGACCAGCGGCGTTCCGACGAGGGTCGCGACCGTCAGCCCCAGCATGACCCGACCGATGGCCCGGGCGCGCTGATGCGGCGCCACCATGCCGGCCGCCACCAGCGAGGCCACGCCGAAATAGGCGCCATGCGGCAGGCCGGCCAGGAAGCGGGCGCCGACGAGCAGGCCGAAGTTGGGGGCGATGGTGCTAGCGAAATTGCCGAGCGCGAATAGCGCCATCAAGAGAAGAAGCACACGCTGGCGCGAGTGCCGCGCAGCGAGCACGGCGATCAGCGGCGCACCGACGACCACGCCGAGCGCATAGGCGCTGATGACCATGCCGGCCGAGGGCACGGAGATGGAGAGGTCGTCCGCCACCTGGGGCAGCAGGCCCATGATCGCAAATTCGCCGGTGCCGATGCCGAAGCCGCCGACGGCGAGCGCCAGCTCGGCCGCCGACATGCTGCCGCGCCTTGGCGCAGTGGCGATGGAAATGGCATGATCCGACATGGCGGTGCCGTCCTTTCGGAGAAAATGGGTCCGGATGGAGAAGACAGCCCCGGCGGTGCAATCCCGCGGCTGTGGCTGCAGTCCTCACCGCCATAGACCGCTTCGGAGACCACGGCAAAGCCTCGCTTGCGAGCCATGCGCCATGGGTAACTCTCTGTTGACCCAAGCGCATAGCTGGTTGACGTTGACGTGCACGTCAGCTACGAAGACGAAACTTGCAGCGGAGGTCTATTGGCCTAAACTGAAGGCTGCAGATGGGCTGCGTGCCTGCGGAGGAGCAGGCGCCTTGGCCGTAAGAAGCACAGGATCGCAGGGCAGGCTCGGCCGCTGCACGGGAGAGAGGGCGTCATGGCGGACAATGCGGTGATCGCGGGAGAGCTTGTCCGGGAGCGGCCATGGCTCAAATCCTATCCGCCCGGCGTGCCGGCGGACATCGAGCCCCTTCCCGACAGTTCGCTTGCAGCCTTCTTCGACCGTTGTTGCGCGGTGAATGGGACACGCACCGCCTACCACTCGCTCGGCGCCACGCTGAGCTTTGCCGCGCTTCAGGAAAAGGCCACCGCCATCGGTGCCTATCTCCAGTCGCTGGGGCTGGAAAAGGGCGATCGCGTCGGCGTCATGCTGCCCAATATATTGCAGAACCCGGTGACAGTGTTCGGCATCCTCAAAGCGGGGCTCATCGTCGTCAACATCAACCCGCTCTATACGCCGCGCGAGCTCGAATATCAGCTGAAGGATTCCGGCGCGAAGGCGATCGTCGTTCTTGAGAACTTCGCCCACACGCTCTCGCAGGTCGTGGCGCGCACCGCGGTCCGTCATGTCGTCGTCGCCAGCATGGGGGACATGCTGGGTCTCAAGGGCCATGTCGTCAATCTGGTGGTTCGCCGGGTGAAGAAACTGGTCCCCGCCTGGTCGCTGCCAGGCCATGTGCCGTTTCGCACTGCGCTCGTCAAAGGCACGGCCATGGCGCTCTCGCCCGTCTCGATGACCCCACAGGATGTCGCCTTCCTGCAATATACCGGCGGCACGACCGGCATCTCCAAGGGCGCGACGCTGACCCATGCCAATCTGATGGCGAATATCGCCCAGATGTCGCTCTGGGTGGAGACGGCCTTCCTGCGCAAACCGCGTCCGGATCCGCTGGTCTTCCTTTGCGCCCTGCCGCTCTACCATATTTTCGCGCTGACGGTGAACGCGCTGATGGGCCTGGCGCTCGGCGGCAGCAATGTGCTGATCCCCAATCCGCGCGATATCCCCGCCTTCGTCAAGGAGCTGCGCCGGCACAGGATTGTCATCTTTCCCGGCCTCAACACGCTGTTCAACGCGCTGATGAACAATCGCGATTTCCAAACGCTCGACTTCTCTGCGCTGACACTGACCTTTGGCGGCGGGATGGCGGTGCAGCGGCCGGTGGCCGAACGCTGGGAGGCGATGACCGGCTGCCCGATCAAGGAAGGCTATGGCCTCTCGGAAACCGCGCCTGTGGCCACCGCCAACCGGCTCGACCTGCCGGACTTCACCGGCGCGATCGGCCTGCCGCTCTCCTCCACCGAGGTCGAGATCCGCGACGATGACGGCCGGCCGCTGGCGCTCGGCGAGATCGGCGAGATCTGCATCCGCGGCCCGCAGGTGATGCGCGGCTACTGGAACCGCCCCGAGGAAACGGCCGCGGCGATCTTTCCGGACGGCTTTTTCCGCACCGGCGACATCGGGCTCATGACGGCGGCGGGCCTCGTCAAGATCGTCGATCGCAAGAAGGACATGATCCTGGTCTCGGGCTTCAACGTATTCCCCAACGAGATCGAGGAGGTAGTGATGATGCTACCCGGCGTGCGCGAATGCGCCGTCGTCGGCGTCGAGGACCGCCATTCGGGCGAGGCCGTCAAGCTCTTCGTGGTCAAAAGCGACGACGCGCTGGACGAAGCGGCGATCCGGGCCCATTGCGCAGTCCACCTCACCAATTACAAGCGGCCCCGGATCATCGAATTTCGCCCCGAATTGCCGAAGAGCAACGTCGGCAAGATCCTGCGCAAGGACCTGCGCAGCTGACGCGTCGTGCGCGCGAAAATCACCGCCTCGGTCTTGATTTAGAGGCTTCAAAGCGACTAGCTAGCGCGGCCGGTTGACCGCTCCATGGAATGCGGCCCGGCCGACGGCGAGACGGTTCGCCGACGCCCCGCTGCCGAGGAGCCCGATGATGAAAGCGCTGGTCGAAAACCTGAAAAGCACCGCTGCCGAGACGAAGGCAACCGATATTCGCGCGGCCTTTGCCGCCGATCCCGAGCGCTTCGCTCGTTTCAGCGTCCGGCTCGACGACCTGCTGCTCGACTATTCGAAGTGCGCGGTCAACGACAAGGTGCTCGACGGGCTGGAAGCGCTGGCTGAAGCCGCGGGTGTTGCCAGGAAGCGCGACGCGATGTTCGCCGGCGAAGCGATCAATTTCACCGAAGGCCGCGCCGTCCTGCATACGGCGCTGCGTAACCGGGCCAATACGCCGGTCCTGGTCGACGGCAAGGATGTCATGCCGGACGTCAATGGCGTGCTCGAAGCCATGGGCCGCTTCTCGGACGGTATCCGCAACGGCACGCTGAAAGGCGCGACCGGAAAGGGGATCACCGATGTCGTCAATATCGGCATCGGCGGTTCCGATCTCGGCCCGGTCATGGCGACGCTGGCGCTGGCGCCGGAGCATGATGGCCCGCGCGCCCATTTCGTCTCCAATATCGACGCCGCCCATATTGCCGACACGCTGAAGCTCCTCGACCCCGAGACCACGCTTTTCATCGTTGCCTCGAAGACCTTCACCACCATCGAGACGATGACCAACGCCCAGACGGCGCGCGCCTTCATTGCCGATGCGCTCGGTGAGGCGGCGGTCGGCCATCATTTCTGCGCCGTCTCCACTGCGCTCGACAAGGTCGCCGCCTTCGGCATCGAGAGCGATCGCATCTTCGGCTTCTGGGATTGGGTCGGCGGACGCTATTCCATCTGGTCGGCAATCGGCCTGCCGCTGATGATCGCGATCGGCAAGGAGAAGTTCGGCGAGTTCCTGGCGGGCGCCCATGCGATCGACGTGCATTTCAAGACCGCGCCGCTGCGCCAGAACCTGCCGCTGCTGCTTGGCCTGATCGGCTATTACCATCGCAACGTTCTCGGCTATCCCTCCCGCGCCATCCTGCCCTACGACCAGCGCCTCTCGCGCTTCCCGGCTTATCTGCAGCAGTTGGACATGGAGTCGAACGGCAAGGGCGTCACCCTCGACGGCACGCCGGTCGAAGGCGACAGCGGCCCGGTGGTCTGGGGCGAGCCCGGCACCAACGGCCAGCACGCCTTCTACCAGCTCATCCACCAGGGCACGACGGTCATTCCGGCCGAATTCATGATTGCTGCCAATGGCCACGAGCCGTCCCTTCGCCATCAGCACGACCTGCTGATCGCCAACTGCCTGGCGCAGTCGGAAGCGCTGATGAAGGGCCGCACGCTGGAAGAAGCCAAGAAGCAGCTAACCGACAAGGGCATGAACGAGGCCAAGGCCGATCACATCGCCCCGCACCGGGTCTTCACCGGCAACCGCCCGTCGCTGACGCTCGTCTATGACAAGCTGACGCCCTTCTCCCTCGGACGGCTGATCGCGCTCTACGAGCACCGCGTCTTCGTCGAAGGCGCGCTCTTCAACATTAATTCCTTCGACCAGTGGGGCGTGGAACTTGGCAAGGAACTGGCAACCGGCCTGCTGCCGGTCGTCGAAGGCAAGGAAAGCCCCGATGGCCATGACAGCTCCACCGCCGGGCTGGTGAAGGCGCTGCTGGCGGCGAAGGTCTGAGGTTCGAATCACAGTTCTCAAATCTGAGCTACAACCCATGGAAAGGCAGCCTCTCCGCTGCCTTTCTCTATGTAAGCCACCAGGCGGCGTCGAAGCTGAGGTCAGCGAAAGTTTGCATAAGCTTGGTCGACTTTGACTTCGAAACGCTCGAAGAAATCCGACGTACGTTCGGCGTGTGATGGAACTCCGTTCCTGAAGATCGCCGTCTTTAACATTCAGGATCAAGCGCGGCACCAGTCCGAAAGTCCCGCTGCTCGAACTGCGATCTTGCGCCTCCGGGTCGTCGTGCATTAAGCTCCTTTAAGGAGATTTATGATGGCTCAGCGCGCGCAGCTTGGTGAACAGCTGGAAAAATATGTCGAGATCCTCGTAAGCACCGGGCGCTTTCGCTCGCGAGACGACGTTCTACGGGAGGGCGTACGGCTGCTGGAGGAGCGCGAGAAGCGCATGGCTGCCCTTGACGGTGCCATTGGACAGGGTCTCGCGGATGCGGAAGCGGGGCGGAGCTCACCCGTGGCAGAGGTCGAGGATCGGCTCGTCGCCAAGTATCGACGGATGTCCGCCGATCGTCAGACGTGATCGTCCTCATCTCCCGTTCCGCGGAAGCTGACCTCGAGCGGATCTCAGATCATATTGCACGCGACAACCCTCAGCGCTCGATCACCTTTGTCCAAGAACTTCTCTCGCGCTGTGCGAGCCTTGCTGACATGCCCTTGGCGTTCCCGCTCGTCCCGCGCTACGGCCATATCGGCTTGCGGAGGCGAGTTCACGGCAACTACCTAATCTTTTACCGTATCGTGGCGGAAACGATCGAAGTTCTGCACATCCTTCACGGTGCGCAGAACCTTGAGAACTTTCTGTTCCCGGAGAATTGAACCAAAAGTCGCTCTCCGATCGGCATCTAGATCGACGTCACATCCCGATCTCATGCGCGAAGGGTGGGTTGGCGCCGGCGCGGGAGACGGTGACGGCGGCGGCCTTGGCGCCGAGGGCCAGCGCATCGCGCAGCTGCGCGTCGTTCAGATTTGCGACCGCCTGCTTGGTCAGCAGGTTGTTGAGCTTCAGCGAGGCGAGGATGCCGGCATCGAAGGTATCCCCTGCCCCGACGGTATCCACGACGGTGACCTTTTCGCCCGCCACCGAAACCTTGCCGCGGCTCGTATAGCCGTCGGCGCCGTCCGCACCCTTGGTGATGACGACGAGCTTGGGGCCGCGTTTGAGCCATTCGCCGGCGAGCGTCTCATGGCTGCCCTCTTCGCCAAACCAGTCGAGGTCCTCGTCGGAGAACTTCACGATATCGGCCATCGCCGCCATGCGCAGCATGCGGGCCTTGTGCGCCTCTCGGTCCTTGATGAAGCCGGGGCGGATGTTCGGGTCGAAGGAGATGACGCGCTTCTCGTGCTCGCGAACCATCAGCGCTTCATAGGTGGAGCCGCAGGGCTCGGGGATCAGGCTGATCGCGCCGAAGTGCAGCGCCTCGCAGAAATCGCCGAGCGCCGGCAGGTCCGCCTCGGTGATCATCCGGCCGGCGGTGTTCTCGTCGAAGAAGGCATAGGTTGCCGAGCCGTTGACGAGCTTCACCACGGCAAGCGTCGTGTGCAGGTCTGAGGTGGCGCAGGGACCGAAGTCGACATTGCTGGCCTTCAGCGTCTCGCGCAGGATATCGCCGAACATATCGGTCGAGAGCCCGGTGAAAAAGCCGGTTGGGATGCCGAGCCGTCCGAGCGCAATCGCCGTATTGAAGATGGCGCCGCCCGCATAGGGCGCAAAGGCGGATTCGCCGAGCGTGCTTTCGCGCGGCAGCATGTCGATCAGGGCTTCCCCACAGCAGATGATCATGTCTTTCTCCGGGTTGTGAACGGGTCTCGTCGATGCGGTGCTAGAGTATTTCCGGTGATCTACTGGTCACCGGAAAGGCTCTAGCCGGCAAGCGCGCTGATGCCGCCGTGTCGGCCGGACCAGTCGAGTGGCGCATCGAGGAAGGATTGAACGCTCTCCAGCGTCTGAGCGTCGAAGAGATTGTCTTCGCGCGCCACCGCCAGAACCTGGCGCCAGGTGGCGATGTTGTGCAGCGTGATGCCCTTCTTGGCCATGTTGGCGCGACCCTCCGGGAAGATGTCGTAGTAGAACAGCGCCATGCCGTGATCGACCACGCCGCCGGCCGCTCGGATCGCGTCGATGAAGGTGAACATGGAGACGCCAGCGGTCGTCAGGTCCTCGATGACCAGGACCCGGGCGCCTTCAGGCATGTGTCCCTCGATCTGGCTGGTGCGACCATGCCCTTTCGGAGCCTTGCGCACATAGATCATCGGCAGGGCCAGGCGCTCGGCCAGCAGGGCCGCAAAGGGAATGCCCGCCGTTTCGCCGCCGGCCACCACGTCGAAGGCTTCGAAGCCGGCTTCACGTAAGATCGTTGCGGCGGCGAAATCCATGACGGTCGAGCGGATGCGTGGATAGGAGATCAGCTTTCGGCAGTCGATATAGACCGGGCTCGCCATGCCGGAGGCGAGCTTATAGGGCTGGTCGGCGCGAAAATGCACGGCCTTGATCTCCCAGAGCATCCGGGCAAGCAGCTCGGCCATCACGGCCTTGTCGGGGAAGGAACTGAGCATCATGGGCGGCATCCTGGCAGAGATGAGGGGATGGATCGCGGCGCCTCAGGCGTCGGCCACATCCCAATGCAGCGGGAACATGGGATCGAACACGGTGACCGGACCGGCACCGGTGTCGATCTTGGCGGGAAAGGCAAGCGGCGCCGCGCGCCGAATGAGCGTGATCCGCTCTTCATTCACCGGCAGACCATACCAGGCCGGGCCGTTCAGCGAGGCGAAGGCCTCCAGCCGGTCGAGCGCCCCATCCTGCTCGAAGACATGGCCGAGGCAGCTCATCGTGTTGATCGAGGTGTAGATGCCCGCGCAGCCGCAGGCACACTCTTTCAGCGGGTCGACATGCGGGGCGCTGTCAGTGCCGAGGAAGAAGCGAGGATCACCGGAGGTAGCGGCGGCACGCAAAGCGAGGCGATGCACCTCGCGCTTGGCCACCGGCAGGCAATAGTAATGCGGGCGGATGCCGCCGACGAGGATGGCATTGCGGTTGATGATCAGGTGATGGGTGGTGATGCTGCCGGCGAGGTTCCGCTCGGCCGCGCGGATATAGTCGATGCCGTCTTTCGTGGTGACATGCTCCATCGTCACCTTGAGCTCCGGCAGGCGACGGCGCAGCGGGTCGAGCACGGTCTCGATGAACACGGCCTCGCGGTCGAAAATATCGACCTCCGGCGTCGTCACCTCGCCATGGACGCAGAGTGGCAGGCCGATCTCCGCCATTTTTTCGAGCACAGGCATGACCTTGCCAAGATCGCGCACGCCGCCGTGCGAATTGGTCGTCGCACCCGCCGGATAAAGCTTCACCGCCGTGATCAGCCCGCTCGCCTTGCCGGCGGCGACATCGCCCGCCTCGGTGTGCTCGGTCAGATAGAGCGTCATCAGCGGCGTGAAACGGTGGCCTTCGGGAAGGGCTGCCAGAATGCGGTCGCGATAGGCCGCGGCATCCTTCGTCGTCACCACCGGCGGCACGAGATTGGGCATGATGATGGCGCGGGCGAAATGGCGGCTGGTGTCCGGCAGTACGCCTTTCAGCATCTCCCCATCGCGCAGGTGGAGATGCCAGTCGTCCGGGCGGCGAAGGGTGAGGTGGGTGGTCTGCTCAGCGCTCATCATCGGCCTTCGCTTTGCGGGATGTCGCCCTCGTTTGCCCCATCGCGACCGCCTTGACAAGGTGATGCACGACCCTGTCGCGCCAAGCGATGCATTCAAGACCGGCAGGGTAAAACGCGGCTAACGTTCGAAGAGATCGATCCGTAGATCGGCCGGCCGCGAGCCATTGAGGATGCGCTCGCCGTTCGGCAGATCGTTGCCGTAAAGTTTCCAGCGGATTTCCTCTTCGCTCAGCTTGTAATGCTCCCAGCGGGCGCGCAGCCGCTCTTCCAGCACCGCATAGGGCGGGCCGACGAGCATGGTGAAATCGAAGAGCGGCGCCAGCCGGGTCCAGGGCGCTTCGTTGAGCAGCAGGTAATTGCCTTCGGCGAGGATGATGCGCGTCTCGAGCGCGATCGCCCGGGCCGAGCCGATCGAGAGCTCGCGGTCGCGGTCGAAGACCGGGACGAGCACCTCTTCATCGGCGCGGCGCACCGCCTGGACGATATCGAGGAAGCCCCGCACGTCGAAGCTCTCGGGCACGCCCTTGCGCTTCAAAAGACCGCGCTCCTCGAGGATGCCGTTGTCCATGTGGAAGCCATCCATCGGCAGGATGGCGGCGCGCTCCCCGCGGCGGGCCAGCTCTTCGAGCAGCGCCTCGGAGAGCGTGGACTTGCCGGCCCCGGGCGGGCCGGCAATGGCGGTGATGAAGCGGCGCGCGCCTTGAGCCCGCGCCAGGATCTGATCGGCAATCGTGCCGACAGTGATGGTCATGCCGCGATCGCCTCGCGCGGCGGCTCCTTGGCCCCGGTCATGAAGGCCACCGCATCCGACATGGAGTAATCTTTCGGATTGATGACGCAGAGGCGCTTGCCGAGGCGGTGGATGTGGATGCGATCCGCCACTTCGAAGACATGCGGCATGTTGTGCGAGATGAGCACGATCGGCAGGCCGCGCGAGCGGACGTCGAGGATGAGCTCCAGCACGCGTCGGCTTTCCTTGACGCCGAGAGCGGCCGTCGGCTCGTCCAGGATGACGAGCTTGGAGCCGAAGGCGGCGGCGCGCGCCACCGCCACGCCCTGCCGCTGGCCGCCGGAGAGCGTTTCCACCGCCTGGTTGATGTTCTGGATGGTCATCAGGCCAAGCTCGGAAAGCTTGTCGCGGGAGAACTTCTCCATGGCGGGCTTGTCGAGCATGCGGAACACCGAACCGAGGATGCCCGGTTTGCGGATCTCGCGGCCGAGGAACATGTTGTCGGCAATCGAGAGCGCCGGCGAGACGGCGAGGTTCTGATAGACCGTCTCGATGCCGGCCTTCTGCGCCTCGATCGGCGACTTGAAGCTGACCAATTCGCCATCGAGCCGGATCTCGCCTTCGTCGGGACGGACGGCACCGGAGATCGCCTTGATCAGCGAGGACTTGCCGGCGCCGTTGTCGCCGATCACGGCCAGGATTTCGCCCTTGTGCAGGTCGAAATCGGCATGGTCGAGCGCGGTGACGCGGCCATAGCGCTTGACGAGCTTGCGGGCGGTGAGGATGGGGGCTTCGGAATAGGAGGGCGTGACCATCAGCCGGCTACCTTTCTGATCCACTGGTCGATTGCAACGGCGGCGATGATGAGGACGCCGATCATGAGATACGTCCACTGCGGGTCGGTACCGATGAGGCGCAGACCGAGCTGGAAGACGCCGACGATGAGCGCGCCGAACAGCATGCCCATGATGGAGCCGCGACCGCCGAAGAGCGAGATGCCGCCGATCACTACGGCCGTGATGGATTCGATATTGGCGAACTGGCCCGCGGTCGGCGAGACCGAACCGATGCGGCCGATGAGTGCCCAGCCGGCCAGCGCGCAGATGATGCCCGACAGTGTGTAGACCGACAGCAGCATGCGCTTGACGTTGACGCCGGCGAGCTCGGCCGCCACCGGATCATCGCCCACCGCGTAGAGATGGCGGCCCCAGGCGGTCTTGTTCAGGACGTACCAGAGCAGGATGACCAGAAGGAACATCGCGACGACGCCGTAGGTGAAGACGGCGCCACCGATGCGGAAATTCTCGCCGAACAGCTTGAGCAGCGGCGCGGTCGCTTCGATGTCCTGGCTGCGGATCGTCTCGTTGGCAGAATAGAGGAAGTTCGAGGCCAGGATGATCTGCCACATGCCGAGCGTGACGATGAAGGGCGGCAGCTTCATCTTGGAGACGAGCCAGCCATTGATCGCCCCGCAGAGGGCGCCGACGCCGAAACCGCAGAGAATGGCAAGCTCGACCGGCAAGCCGTAGCGGAAGACGAACTGGCCCATGATGACCGACGAGAGCACCATGATGGCGCCGACCGACAGGTCGATGCCGGCCGTCATGATGACGAGGGTCTGGGCGGCACCGACGATGCCGGTGATCGCCACCTGCTGAAGGATGAGCGTCATGGAGAAGGCGGAGAAGAATTTGCTGCCGAGGACCGATCCGAAGATGATCAGCGACAGGACCAGCACGATCAGCGGCACGGCGGAGGGCCGCGAGTGCAGGAAGTGCTGGAAATGCTGCAGGGCGCTCTTCTGATGCGTATCGAAGGATGCCACCTGTTTGGAACTGCCGGACAGGACCGTTTCGAAGTCCTGCGGCGCGCGCGCCGGCGTTCCGGTCGCGGTCGCTGCTGCTGTTGGCTCGCTCATGTCATTCGCCTCCCTTGCGGCGCGGCCGCGTTACACCGCGCGGGCCGGGCCCAGAGCGCCGCCCATCGTTCATGATGGGATTGGCTCCACGCTTCGATCGATGCTGCAGCGTCGCGCCGCGGCCAGGCTGGCCACGACGCTTTCTGCAGGCAGCCCCCGAATCGCGGCGAAGCGCCGGGGGCAGGTCTCAGGATGATCAAAGGAAGGGCGGCAGGAGCCGCCCTTCGAACGGGGGTGCCCGTCGGGACTGAAGATCAGCCCCAGCACTTGTCCTTACCGGCCTGGACGTCGATCGACTCGACGCCGGCAGCCGGCTTGGCGGTCACGAGCGCGACGCCCGTGTCGAAGAAGGTCTTGCCGGGGGTCGGCTGCGGCTTTTCGCCGGTGTCGGCGAACTTCTTGATCGCTTCGACGCCGAGAGCGGCCATCTGCAGCGGATACTGCTGCGAGGTGGCGCCGATCACACCGTCTTCAACGTTCTTGACGCCCGGGCAGCCGCCATCGACCGATACGATCAGCACGTCCTTCTCGCGGCCAACGGACTTGAGCGCTTCATAGGCACCGGCAGCTGCCGGTTCGTTGATCGTGTGAACGACGTTGATGGTCGGATCCTTCTGAAGAAGGTTTTCCATGGCGGTGCGGCCGCCTTCTTCATTGCCGTTGGTGATGTCATGACCGACGATCCGCGCATCGTCCTCATCGCCGATCTTGTTCGGGTCCTTCGGGTCGATGCCGAAGCCGATCATGAAGCCCTGGTCGCGCAGGACGTCGACCGTCGGCTGCGAGGGGGTGAGGTCGAGGAAGGCGACCTTGGCGTCCTTGGCGGCATCGCCGAGGGTCGCGGCAGCCCACTGGCCGATCAGCTTGCCGGCGAGCAGGTTGTCGGTGGCGAAGGTGGCGTCAGCGCTGTCGGCCGGCGTCAGGGGCGTGTCGAGCGCGATGACCAGGAGGCCGGCATCGCGGGCCTTCTTGATCGTCGGCACGATGCCGGTGGTGTCGGAGGCGGCGATCAGGATACCCTTGGCGCCATCGGCGATGCAGGTTTCAACGGCGGCAACCTGGCTTTCGGAATCGCCATCGATCTTGCCGGCATAGGACTTCAGCGAAACGCCGAGTTCCTTGGCCTTGGCTTCAGCACCTTCCTTCATCTTGACGAAGAAGGGGTTGGTGTCGGTCTTGGTGATGAGGCAGGCCGAAACGTCGGCAGCCTGAACCGGAGCAGCGAAAACGACGCCAAGCGCCAGCGCGCCGAGACCGGCGGTAATCAAAGACTTCATGGATATCCTCCCAAGGATCAAAACGGGACCGGCAGCGCCGGACCTTTCTGGCCAACGCGGCGGCTCTGGCATCCCTCCATTGAGCCACCGTGTCTCCGTTAGCGAGAGAACACGTTCGTCGCGCAGCTGTCAATAAATAAATCAAGTTGAATTATTAAAAATCCGTGGCATGCTCTGCCCAAGCCCTGTGCAGAGCGCCTCGAATAAGAGCAGCGCCACCGGGGTGGCCCAGCGTAAACGGCTGTGGCGGGAGGAAGAAGATGGGGCCTTTCAGCGCGCCGGATCAGGGCACGACCCTTCCGGATGTGGTCGATCCCGCTGGGGGAGCGAACCAGACCCGTGTGCGCGCGCACAACGAACGGCTGGTCATGTCGCTGGTGCGCCGGCATGGCAGCCTGTCAAAGGCCGAGATCGCCCGGCGCTCAGGCCTCTCGGCCCAGACGGTCTCGGTCATCATGCGCGGACTGGAGGGCGACGATCTGCTGATCCGCGGCGAGCCGATGCGCGGCCGGGTGGGACAGCCCTCCGTGCCGATGATGCTCAACCCTGATGCGGTCTATTCCTTCGGCGTCAAGATCGGCCGACGCAGTGCGGACCTCGTGCTGATGGACTTCGTCGGCGCCATCCGCCTCAACCTGCATCAGCCCTATCCCTATCCGGATCCGGACGCGATCCTCAACTTCATCGTCGAGGGCATCGGCAAGATCGAGCAGATGCTGACGGCGACGCAGCGCGCGCGCATTGCCGGCATCGGCGTGGCGACGCCGTTTGAACTGTGGAATTGGGCGGCGGAGGTCGGCGCCCCCGCGGAAACGATGGAGCGCTGGCGGACCGTCGATCTGGCTGGCGAACTCGCCGCGCGGACGCGCCACCCCATCCATATCCAGAACGACGCCACCAGCGCCTGCGGCGCCGAGCTGGTCTTCGGCGTCGGTGCCAGCTATCCCGACTTCATCTATTTCTACATCGGCTCGTTCATCGGCGGCGGCATCGTCCTCAATTCCGCGCTGTTTTCCGGCCGGACGGGGACGGCAGGGGCGCTCGGGCCCCTCCAGGTCCCGGGACCGAATGGCGGCACGACGCCGCTCCTGAAGGTGGCCTCGATCTTCGTGCTGGAAAACATGCTGAAGGCGGCCGGCATCGATCCCCGACCGCTCTACTATTCGGCGGAGGAGTGGATCGATTTCGGACCGCCGCTCGCCGCCTGGATCGACAGCACGGCATCGGCGCTCGCCCGCGCCATCATCTCCGCCGCCTCGATCATTGATTTCGGGGCTGCGGTCATCGATGGTGGCTTTCCCGCCTGGGTCCGCGCCCGCATCGTTGCCGCCACGCGCAGCGCTGTTCAGGAACTCGACCTGCAGGGCGTCATCGTTCCCGACATCATCGAAGGCGCGGTCGGATCGGAAGCCCGCGCCATTGGCGGCGCCAGCCTGCCGCTCCTCTCGCGCTATCTTCTCGATACCTCCATCCTCTTCAAGGAAACAGACTGATGTTGAAAGGCCTGAACCCGATCCTCAGCCCGGAGCTGCTCTCGACGCTGCGCGCCATGGGTCATGGCGACGAGATCGCCGTCGTCGACGGCAATTATCCGGCACTGGAACATGGGCGGCGCCTGGTGCGCCTCGACGGCCATCCGATCGTTCCGGTGATCGATGCGATCCTCAGCGTGCTGCCGATCGACGACTTCGTATCTGCGGCGATATTCCGCGCCACCGTGAAGCATGACCGCGACCTGCTCGATCCGGTGCATGAGGAACTGATCGCTTGCTGCAAGCGCCACGAGCCAGACCGAGCCGTCGTGCCCCTGGTCGGTGCGGAGTTCTATGAACGGGTGCGCGCCGCCCATACGGTGGTCCAGACCAGTGAGCCGCGGCTCTATGGTAATCTGATCCTGCGCAAGGGCGTGATCTACCCGTAAGCGACGACGCAGATGACCGAACGAAAACACCCGCCGGACAAGCGCCCGGCGGGTGTTTTCATTGTCGTCCTGGGAGGGACAGGGAGGTTGCGGATCAGGCGCGGCGCGCGTCGACCGAGAGCGTGCTCGGGCCGAAGGCGGCCAGCACCAGGAAGCCGCCAGCCATGGCGAAGTTCTTCTGGAAGTTGATCATCTGGTTCATGTCGGAAAAATTGTAGTGAGCGATGAAGGCGGTGGCGATGCAGAAGAGCGCCAGCACATAGGCCGTCGGACGGGTGAGGAAGCCGACCAGGATGAACAGGCCGCCGACGAGCTCGACCAGCGAGACGACGACTGCGGTGACCATCGGCACCGGCAGACCCATGCTGCCGAAATAGCCGGCCGTGCCGCCGATATTGGTAATCTTGCCAAAACCGGCCAGGATGAAGATGATCGAAAGAAGGATGCGTCCGATCAGGACGATGACAGGCTGCGACATGGGGTGCTCCGCTGTGACGAGTTCGATGCGGAAGCTGTATCAGCAAAGACCGGATTGCAAAGCGGGTGCTTACGCGACACATCGTTCAACCCTTGTGAACGATGGCTCGCTGCTGTCAACTGACCCATAGATCAGTGACTGTTGGGGTAACGCGAGACACGACTGACAAGGGGAGGAAAGTGCATGAGCGAGATCAACCGGAGCCCCGCATTCTGGCGGTCCTTTCCAATCTTTGAGGAGTTCGACGCCGAAACCATTGCGCTCCTCGCATCGATCGCCACCCATCGCAAATGGGCCCAGGGCGCCCTGCTCTTCCAGCGCGGCGATGCGGGACACGAAATGATCGCGGTGATCTCCGGCCGCATCAAGATCTCGCTGCTGACCCCACAGGGGCGCGAACTTCTTCTTCGCCATATCGAGCCGGGGGCGCTGTTCGGCGAGGTGGCGCTGCTCGACGGCCAGCCGCGCTCGGCCGACGCCACGGCTCTGGTGGCGACGGAAGGCTATGCAATCGCCCGCAAGCCCTTTCTCGACCTCATCACCCATCGCCCGCAGGCGGGTGAGGCGATCCTGCGCTATCTCTGCTCCATGCTGCGCGATACCACCGACCGGCTGGAGACGATCGCGCTCTACGATCTGAACTCACGGGTCGCCCGTTTCTTCCTTGCGACACTCAAACAGATCCATGGCGCCGATCTGCCGGAGAGCGCCAATCTGCGCCTGACGCTGAGCCAGGCCGATATTGCCGCGATTCTCGGCGCCAGCCGGCCCAAGGTGAACCGCGCCATCCTGACTTTGGAAGAGAATGGCGCCATCCTTCGCCATGAGGGCGTCATCACCTGCCATATCGGGCTGCTCAAGGCCTTTGCCGAACCCGACGAGGCCTGAGGCCGCACCATCCCGACGGCCGTTAACCGTCATCGTTCGCTTTCGGCCGAAGCGCTGTTTCCAGCGGAACAGTCATGACTCTCGTTCGTTCGTAGGGTCGCATGACACTGGAATGAGACCTTTGACGATGAACCCGTCTTCTGCCCGCCGATTTGCCGCCCTCCTCCTGGTCGGCTTGCTGCCAACCCTTCCCGCCTTTGCCGGCGAAGGCGCCTATCATAGCCCGGCCGAACAATGCGACGCCGAGGCCGGCAGCGTGTCCGACATCGGCCGTAACCTGGCCTACCCGCCCGTCTCTGCCGAGCAGATCCGGATTGGCGTCGCGCTGTCCGCCTGCCGAGAGGCCTATAAGCATGGCGGGAGCCCGCGCTCCGCCTATCAGCTCTCGCGCGTCCTCGAACAGGCCGGCCAGCGCGAACGCGCCGTGCCGATCCTGAAGGAAGCGGCGGATGCCGGCTATGCCGCCGCACAGGCCGATTTCGCAGCGATCGCCAACGGCACCGAGCTCGCTCGCGAGGTGAGCCTGGTCACGAAGACGGCGCGGCTGCGCTGATCAGCGGATCTGGCCGGCCTCCGGGCCCCATGTATCGGTCAACGCGAAACCTTCGGCCAGCGGGTCGAAGGGGTCGAGCGCAACCTGATGCAACCCGAACGTCCAGCCGCGACCGGAGATCGTTGGAATGATTGCCTTGCGGCCGGCCACCTCGGTCTCGCGCTCCAGGCCGACCTTGAACTCCGAGCCGATGATCGAGCGCGAGGTGAAGACATCACCGGGCTTTGCCAGGCCGCGAGCGTGAAGCGTCGCGAGATTGGCAGAACTTCCCGTCCCGCAAGGCGAGCGATCGACCCGGCCCGGCCACATGGTGGTGCAGGTGCGCACCGTGCCATCGTCCTCCGTCTGGCGGAACATGACGTAGGCAACGCCCGAAATCTCCGGGATCTCCGGATGCACGGTCGGGATGGTGCGGTTGACGATCTCCTTGATCGCCATGCCTGCCTCGACCAGGCGGCGCGCATTGGCCTTCTCGATCGTCGTGCCGATCTGGTGGACATCGACCAGGGCATAGAAGACGCCGCCGAAGCAGAGATCGACGGAGATCCGGCCCCAATCGGGCGTTTCGACGGCGACATCCAGCTCCTGGACGAAAGATGGGGTCATCGTCAGCGTCACGCGCTCGCAGCGCCCGTCGCGGCAGGTCGCGGTCGCCTTGACGAGGCCGGCCGCCGTGTCGAGCATGACGACCGTCTCCGGCTCCTTCATCTCGACGATGCCGGACTCCAGAAGCGCCGTGGTTACGCAGATCGAATTGGAGCCGGACATGGCGTGCGCCTGGTCGGCCTGCAGGATGATGAAGCCGGCATCGGCTTCCGGGCGCTTCGGCGGCACCAGCAGATTGACCGAGCCGATCGAGGCGGCGCGCGGCTCCAGGCAGAGGAAGCGGCGCAGGCTGTCATCCACCGTATTGATGTGGTGCAGCTGCTCGGCGATGCTGTTGCCGGGTATCTTCGGTACGCCACCGATCGCCACCTTGCCGATCTCGCCCTCGCAATGCACGTCGAGCAACTGGATCGTGCGCTTCCATCTCATGGCGGCTCTCCCTGGCATGCCTGCACGTTTCGGCCGAATGTGACCGAGCGGCCGTTGATAGCCCGCTGCGCACGCCCTGCCTAGCCCAAGCGGAACGGCTTGCGCCACGCAGCGCCTCCCCTAGTCTTCCGGCTTGATCGAGGCCGCTCGCCTTTATCCGCGCGCCACACTGGCGTCCTATACCGGGTCGAACCTTCAACCGACGAAAGCGCCATGACCAAGCTCATCCTGCTCACCGACCTGCACATGGTGCCCGAGGGGCATCGGATCATCGGGATCGACCCCTATCAGCGGCTGGAAGCCGGGATCGAGCATATCAACCGCCATCATGCCGATGCCGACCGCGTCGTCATCACCGGCGATCTCGCCCATCATGGCGACGAGGTCTCCTATCGGCGGCTGAAGGGGCTGCTCGACCGGCTGGTGCCGCCGCTGTCGATCACCATCGGCAATCACGATCAGCGGCCGGTCTTCCAGAGCGTCTTTGCGGATGTCGCCCGCGACGAGAACGGCTTCGTCCAGTCCATCGTCGACCTCGCGGACTGCCGGCTCATCATCCTCGATTCGGTGGCGCTCGCCACCTATGGCGCGCCGCATG
Source organism: Rhizobium sp. YIM 134829 (assembly GCF_046546455.1). Taxonomy (NCBI): domain Bacteria; kingdom Pseudomonadati; phylum Pseudomonadota; class Alphaproteobacteria; order Hyphomicrobiales; family Rhizobiaceae; genus Rhizobium; species Rhizobium sp. YIM 134829. Next base: position 6,408 of record NZ_JBKHKI010000009.1, on the reverse strand, counting down.
TTCATGCCGGCCTGCTCTGCCCGGCGCGGCTCGCCTTCCTGGACAAGGCGATCGCCGGGGCCGGCGGGCGGCCCGTGCTGCTCTTCCTGCATCACCCGCCGCATGAGACCGGCTTTTCCGGCATGGATGCGATCCGGCTTGCCAACGAAGCGGAGTTCTATGACGTGATCGAGCGCCGCGGCGGCGTGCGCCATATCTTTGCCGGCCATGTCCACCGCACCATTTCCGGCTCGCATCGCGGCATCGGCTTCTCGGTGTTCAAGAGCACCGTCCACCAGCAGCCCATGCCTTTCGACACGCCCGACACCTCGCTCTCCGTCGACGAGCCTGCCGCCTACGGTATTGCTCTGGTGACCCGAGACGGCGTTCTGGTCCACACCGAGGATTACGAGATCGCGGTTCGGGACAATCTGCGTATCGCCTGACCGACGGCGCGTGGTAGGATGACGCATGAGCCCAGCCGTGCCCACAGACGATTTCGACTGCCAGACCTGCGGGGCCTGCTGCGCCTATTCGGCGGACTGGCCGCGCTTCTCGCTGGAAAGCGAGGCAGAGCTGGCGATGATCCCCGAAAAGTTTGTCGCCGCCGATCTCGGCGGCATGCGCTGCGAGAACGACCGCTGCTCGGCGCTCGACGGCACGCTCGGCCAGCATGTCGGCTGCCGTATCTATGCCGTCCGCCCCCAGGTCTGCCGCACCTGCCTGCCCGGCGACGACGAATGCCTGACGGCGCGCCAGGCGCTCTCGATGAAGGTCCTCCTCTAGGATCGACCAAGACGTTCGAGATCCGCCGCAGAATGCACGGCGGGAGCCGTCCATGACCGCCGAAGATACGGCGATTGGCGTGTTTTTCCGGATGGCCATTCGGAGAGCTTCTTCTTATCTTCTCCCCATCCACCTCATCTTCAAGCCGGGGCCGCTTCGGTCCTCGCTGATCGAAAGGCCTGCTCATGAGCCCGCTGCAGCCGAAGCCAATGGTCGTCTCCGCGCCGGACCCCTTTGCCGCGTTCGCGCCGCCCGTGGCGCCGCGCTCGGCCCTGCGCCGGGCGGTGACCGCGGCGTACCGGCGCAGCGAACCCGAATGCCTGGCCCCTCTCCTTTCCACCGCAAGCCTGCCGGACGATGTGCGGGGACGGGCGCGCGAGACGGCGCGCCGGCTGATCACCGCGCTGCGCGCCAAGCACAAGGGCTCGGGCGTCGAGGGGCTGGTGCATGAATATTCACTTTCCAGCCAGGAAGGCGTGGCGCTGATGTGCCTGGCGGAAGCGCTGCTGCGCATCCCGGACATGGCAACGCGCGACGCGCTGATCCGCGACAAGATCGCCACCGGCGACTGGCGCGCCCATCTCGGCGGCGGCCGCTCGCTCTTCGTCAATGCCGCGACCTGGGGCCTGGTCGTCACCGGCAAGCTGACCTCGACAGTCAACGACCGCAGCCTTTCCGCCGCACTGACCCGGCTCATCGCGCGGGCCGGCGAGCCGGTGATCCGCCGCGGCGTCGACATGGCCATGCGGATGATGGGCGAACAGTTCGTGACCGGCGAGACGATCGCCGAAGCACTGAAGCGCGCCCGGCCGCTGGAGGCCCGCGGCTTCCGCTATTCCTACGACATGCTGGGCGAAGCGGCGACGACCGCGGCGGATGCCGAGCGTTATTACAGCGACTACGAGAACGCGATTCACGCCATCGGCAAGGCAGCCGCTGGGCGCGGCATCTATGAAGGGCCCGGCATCTCCATCAAGCTGTCCGCGCTTCATCCCCGCTACAGCCGCGCCCAGGCCGAACGGGTGATGGACGAACTGCTGCCAAAGGTCAAAGCCCTGGCCCTGATCGCCAAGGGTTACGATATCGGCCTCAATATCGATGCCGAAGAGGCGGACAGGCTCGAGCTGTCGCTGGATCTCCTGGAAGCGCTGCGGCTCGATCCGGCGCTCTCCGGCTGGAACGGTCTCGGCTTCGTGGTGCAGGCCTATGGCAAGCGCTGCCCCTTCGTGCTCGACGTCATCATCGACCTCGCGCGCCGCTCCGGGCATCGCATCATGGTGCGGCTCGTCAAGGGTGCCTATTGGGACGCCGAGATCAAGCGCGCGCAGCTCGATGGCCTTGCCGATTTCCCGGTCTTTACGCGCAAGGTCCACACCGACGTCTCCTACATCGCCTGCGCCCGCAAGCTGCTCGACGCCCGCGCGCTCGTCTTCCCGCAATTCGCCACGCACAATGCCCAGACGCTCGCGACGATCTATGAGCTGGCAGGACCAGACTTCACCGTCGGCGATTATGAGTTCCAGTGCCTGCATGGCATGGGCGAGCCGCTCTATGACGAGGTGGTCGGCCCGGAAAAGCTCAACCGTCCCTGCCGCATCTATGCGCCCGTCGGCACGCATGAGACGCTGCTTGCCTATCTCGTTCGCCGGCTTCTGGAAAACGGCGCCAACTCCTCTTTCGTCAACCGCATTGCCGACCCCGCCGTTTCCGTGGATGAGCTGGTCGCCGATCCGGTGGAGGTCGTGCGTGCCATGCCGCAGCCGGGCGCCCCGCATGACAAGATCCGGCTTCCCGAGGCGCTCTATGGCACGCGCCGCAATGCCGCCGGCCTGGATCTGAGCAATGAGGACGTGCTGGAGAGCCTGGGCGGCGCTCTGACGGCCAGTGTTGCCGAAGACTGGCGCGCGGCCGGCTCGAATGCGTCCGGCCCGGCCCGCCCGGTGCTCAACCCGGCAGACCATGGCGATGTCGTCGGCCATGTCACCGAAGCCAGCGATGAGGAAGCGCGGGCGGCACTGGCCACGGCGAGCCACGCTGCCGCCGCCTGGGCCGCCACACCGGCTCCCGAACGCGCCGCCTGCCTGCTGCGCGCCGCAGACCGGCTGGAGGCGGACATGCCGCGCCTGCTCGGCCTCATCATCCGTGAGGCCGGCAAGTCCGCCGCCAATGCGATTTCCGAGGTGCGCGAAGCCGTCGACTTCCTGCGCTATTACGCCGAACAGGCAAGCCGGACGCTCGGCCCGGGCCATGGTGCGCTTGGGCCGATCGTCTGCATCAGCCCCTGGAACTTCCCGCTGGCGATCTTCACCGGCCAGGTGGCCGCCGCCCTGGTTGCCGGCAATCCGGTTCTCGCCAAGCCGGCCGAGGAGACGCCGCTGATCGCCGCCGAGGCCGTGCGCCAGCTGCATGCGGCAGGCGTGCCGGAGGCTGTATTGCAGCTTCTGCCGGGTGACGGCCGCGTGGGTGCCGCGCTCGTCGGTGCCGATGGCGTGGCGGGCGTGATGTTCACCGGCTCCACCGAGGTGGCGCGGCTGATCCAGGCGCAGCTCGCCAACCGGCTCTCGCCGCAGGGCCGGCCGATCCCGCTGATCGCCGAGACGGGCGGCCAGAACGCCATGGTGGTCGATTCCTCCGCGCTTGCCGAACAGGTGGTCTTCGACGTCATCGCCTCCGCCTTCGACAGCGCCGGCCAGCGCTGCTCGGCGCTGCGCGTGCTTTGCCTGCAAAACGATATCGCCGACCGGGTTCTGACCATGCTCAAGGGCGCCCTGCAGGAGCTCTCGATCGGCAGGACGGATCGGCTGAGCGTCGATATCGGCCCGGTCATCACGGCGGAAGCCCGCGAGACGATCGAGGCGCATGTGGCCGCCTTTGCCGCCCGCGGCGCCCGGATCGACCGCCTGCCGCTGCCGCCGGAAACGGACGCCGGCACCTTCGTCGCGCCGACCATCATCGAGATCGGCGCGCTGTCGGAGCTCAAGCGCGAGGTCTTCGGCCCGGTTCTCCATGTGCTGCGCTATCAACGCGCCGATCTCGACCGGCTGATCGACGACATCAACGCCACCGGCTATGGCCTGACCTTTGGGCTTCACACCCGTCTCGACGAGACGATCGCCCATGTGACGAGCCGGGTGAAGGCCGGCAATGTCTATGTCAACCGCAACATCATCGGCGCCGTGGTTGGCGTGCAGCCCTTTGGTGGCCGCGGTCTTTCCGGCACCGGGCCCAAGGCCGGCGGCCCGCTCTATCTCGGCCGGCTGGTGGCGCGTCCGCCGGTGCCGCCGCAGGTGAGCTCCGTCCATACCGATCCGGCGCTGCTCGATTTCGCCAAATGGCTGGACGGTCGCGGCGCCCGCGCCGATGCCGATGCCGCCCGTGAGACGGGCAGCCAGTCGGCGCTCGGCCTGACCAGCGAGCTTGCGGGTCCCGTCGGTGAGCGCAATCTCTACGCGCTGCATCCGCGCGGCCAGATCCTGCTGATGCCGCAGACGGTGACCGGACTGACCCGCCAGCTCGCCGCTGTCTTCGCCACAGGCAATAGCGCCTTGATCGCCCTCAGCGGCGGCGAGGCCGATGCCAGCGCTGAGATCGAGGCCCTGATCCAGGCGCTGCCTGCCTCGCTCGCCGCCCGAGCGGCCATCACCCGCGACCGGGCTGCGAGCGGACCCTATGCGGGCGCGTTGATCGAAGGAGACGGCGCGACAATCCTTGCGGCAACGAAGGCCGTTGCCGAACTGCCTGGGCCTCTCATCCTCGTTCAGGCAGCGAGCACAGCCGCTCTCCGCGTCGATCCGGATGCCATCTGCCTCAATTGGCTGCTCGAAGAGGTCTCGACCAGCATCAACACGGCCGCCGCCGGCGGCAATGCCAGCCTGATGTCAATCGGCTGAACCGCATAGAAGCCGATTGCGGCGTTCGAGACGGCCCGGGGAGGATGACCGCCGGGCCGTCTCGCCTCTTCAGAGGTGATCGGCGCAAAGGCCGAATGGCCAGCACAGGCCGCGCGCGCTATGACGGGCGCCATGTTGACGCTCGCCGCCCCGCACCGCTTCGCCCAGGAGATCCGCAAGAGCCGCTTTCTGGCGATCGCCACGCCGATTGCCGACGAGGCGGAAGCGCGTGCCTTCATCGCGGCTGCGGCCGATCCCGCCGCCAGCCACAATTGCTGGGCCTTCAAGGTCGGACCGGTCTCGCGCGCGTCCGACGATGGCGAACCGTCCGGCACGGCGGGCCGGCCGATCCTGCAGGCGATCGAAGGCCAAGGGCTCGAGGACGTGGCGGTTCTCGTCGTCCGCTGGTTCGGCGGCATCCTGCTCGGCAGTGGCGGGCTGATGCGCGCCTATGGCGGCACGGCGGCGGCATGCCTGAGAGAGGCGGAGACGATCGAGCGGGTGGCGCGGATCGAGATGGACATCACCTGCCCCTTCGCCGATCTCGCGCGCTTGAAAGCGCGGCTGACCCAGGCTGGCGTGCTGATCCTGAGCGAGCAGTTCGACGCGCAGGGCGCGCGGCTGGCGATTGCCTTGCCGGAAGCAGATGCCGAGCGCGTCGGCAGATTGCTCGGCGATATTACGCGCGGGCGCGGGAGCCTCCGCGTGATCGAGAAGAGCGCTGTGTCGTGAACAAAATGCCGCTTTGAATGTTCCTAAGCGCGAAATGTGCTCATAAATTTTCTCTTGGTTGCATTCTTCACCAGAAATTCGCCAGAGCAACTGCTTTCCAATCCGAGGGAACGTCATGCCGGACCCATTCAACCTTGCGCGCTTCATCGAGGCACAGCGCGGCGTCTATGAGACGGCGCTTGCCGAGCTGCGGGCGGGCGCGAAGCGCAGCCACTGGATCTGGTTCATCTTCCCGCAAATCAAGGGGCTCGGCAGTTCCTCCACGGCGCAGCACTTCGCCCTCTCGGGCCTTGCCGAAGCGCGCGCCTATGTCGCGCACCCCACCCTGTCGGGCAGGCTGCTGGCCTGCACCGAGGCCGTCACCGCCCTGCCCGGCACTCCAACCGCCCATGCCATCTTCTCGAGCCCCGACGACCTGAAGTTCCGCTCCTCGATGACGCTGTTTCGAGAAGCGGCCGAAGACCCTGCGCCCTTCCAGGCGGCTCTCGACCGTTTCTTTGGCGGCGACCCCGATCCGCGCACGCTCGACGCCCTCCTAAGCGAAATGCCGTCACCACCACCGTCGGACGCTGTGCGCCGGTCTTGAAGGCGAAGGCACAGGCGCAGCGAAGCAGCGACGGCAGCCGGATCCGGCGGCATGCGCGTTCGGAACCAAGCTTCCCATCGCCCGTTCTCCGAACGTCGCGACACCGGCAGTCGGCCCGTGCCGCTCAAGGAGATGCAGCATGGAAAACAATCTCTGGCTCTTTGCCACGGGCGGCGGCGCCCTCATCCTCGGCATCGCGATCGCCTATGGCATCATCGCAAGGCGCCGCCTGAGCGGCGTGGAGAAGGCCATGCAGAAGCGTCGCGTCGAAGAGCTCTACGACAAGCGCTAAAGGCGCAAACAGGAGGCATCGTCTCCGCAACGGATAGCGTCCGTCAAGATGGTGTAATTTCGGGTGTGGTTCCGGGCCGTCATGATCAGGCGGCTCTGGGTGTAATCTGAAGTGTAGCTTCCTCCTCGATCGTCGGTTGATTT
>NZ_JBKHKI010000008.1:0-109834 GCF_046546455.1 Rhizobium sp. YIM 134829 | reverse complement strand
GAGCTATATCGTCACGATCAACCAACATATGGACGCGATCGCCACCTCCGCGCGCGAACAGTCGGTCGGGCTCTCCGAGGTCAACACCGCCGTCAACCAGATGGACCAGGTCACGCAACAGAATGCGGCGATGGTGGAAGAGGCGAATGCCGCCAGCGCCACGCTCGCGGCCGAGGTCGAGCGGCTCCGCAGCATCGTTTCCGGCTTCCGCATGCAGAGCCAGCTTTCCCAAAGCTCAGCCAGGGAGATCCTCACGGCGTCCGCTCCACCGAGACCGGCGAGCCGACGCCCGATCAAGGCCGCAGGCGGCGGAGCAGCCCTTTCCGTCGTTGGGACGGAAAGCTGGCAAGACTTCTGACCCCTGGCAGCGGCCCCTCGGAAGGGGGGCCGCTGTACCTGGACTCCAGTCCTCTCACCGCCGCGGTCGACCGATGGACATCAATGCGCCCTGGCCTTGCCGAGGTCGATATTAATGCCGCCGCCTAGCCGCGGTCGTTGTCTCAGTGACGCGCGATCGGTCGGCGCTTTGAGGGGCCGATGCGCCAAGCAAGCGCCCCCGCAGCCTTGGCGCAAGAAGTACAGGCGCGGTCGAGCCGAAGCTTTAGTAAGTTAGAGCGCACCGAAAAGGGCCGAACGCGGAACGTCAAAACTTTGCCTTGATCGCCTTTTAGATAAGTCTTTTATTACCATCATACAATTTGCAACCAAGCATCATGGAAATCTACAAGGATCTGCAACGTTACAGTGAAAAATCTGCAACGTTACAGTGAAAACAATGCATTCCTAATTTCATTTGCCGATAGTCGCTGGACCATCGACCTTCACGTCTCTAACGTCCGCTCTCGGGCAAGGGAATTGCGGACAAGACCACAGAATTCAAGTGGACGATTTGATGGCGGATCTTTCTATTGCTGCCTCTGGCTGGGCTCCTCCCCCCTCGACATTTTCCGTACTTTCGCCGGCCAGAACGGACCTGGATCGGCTCAATTCCATGGACTATCTGAGCGTCTCCTTCCGGTCGATCAAGAAGGAGCCCTTCTCGCTTGAGATCCAGGGCGTCCATAGCGGCGCGATCACGCAGTGGGACACCAGGGCTCCCTATGGCTTCGAATCGACGCCGAAGGTCAGGGTGGACAAGATCACCATCCGCTTTGTCACCCAGGGCGCGATGATGCGGCGCAATTTTACGAAGGAATATTCCGGTGGGTCCGACAAGGCCATGTTCGTCGCCTTCGACGAGATGGAGACCGAGGAAGCCACGCCTTCCTTTGCCGCCTTCACCGGCACCGTCAACCGGGATGCGTTGATCGCAGCGCATCTGGCGCTGGAGGGACGAGACGACGTTGGTTTTCCGCAGTTCCAGCCGGTCGCGGATGTCGATAGTTCCGCCATGCGCGCCTTCCGGCAGAACTTCCGTATGCTTTACCTGCGCCGGAAGAACGGTCTTCATTCCGGTGACATGACGGCCGGGCTCCTGGAGGAGATGATCCTCTATCAGTTCCTGGGCTCCTGGCCGCGCATGACCGGCGATGCTGATCCCGGAACGATCCTGCGTCCATCCTGGCATGTCCGTCGGGCCATCGACTATATCGAAGCCAATTTGCAGAACCGCATCAGCGTCGCCGAAATTGCCGCCGTCGCCCATACCGGCGTGCGCTCCCTCCAGCTGAGCTTTCGCCGCGAACTTGGCAAGACGCCGGTTCAGTATATTCTGGAGCGACGCCTCGCCCGGGTGCGCGCCGATCTTCTCTCGGCCGACCGCGACGACGCCTCGATTGCGACCATCGCCAACCGATGGGGCTTTCCGCATCTCGGCGATTTCACCCGGCGCTATCGCACCCTCTATGGCGAGACCGCGCTGCAGACCCGCAAAAACCGCGACTGACCGGCACCCGCAGGCAGGTCCCGGCAGCGCCTGAACGCGGCCGCCTCCCTATGCAGCGGTTTCAGGCGGCAGATTGAGTCTGCTCGTCTGCCCGGGTCTCTGAAGGCCACCGCGCTGCGAGCGACGCCCCCTCCGCTGCACGCAATTCGCTTGCCCTTGCCGAAAGCCCCTGCGGAGCATTGGCGTAACGAGGGTGGCGAGGGTCGTCATGGGGGGTGAAGAGGAAACGACGGGCAACATCCAGATAGCCGTCATAGACGAGACCGCCATTCAGCGAAACGAGATGATCGCGATGCCGACGGTAGAGCCGCGGGATCGCATACCACGGGATCGCGGGCCGCTGGTGATGCAGGACATGCAGATTGTTGTAGAGAAACAACAAGCCGAAGATCGAGCTGTTCTCGACGATCGCCGTGCGCTCCTCATGCCGGTCCGCAAAGCGATGCTCTGCATAGGAGCGGAGCCGGCTCAGCGCCGCGCCGCCATAGACGAAGCCGATCAGGTAGAGCCAGAGCGGCATCTGGCAGACGACCGAGACCCAGGAAAGCACCAGGACGACGCCGATGGCATGGACGGCCCAGAGCCGCCGCCGGCCCGGTTCGCCACGCCAGAGCCGCAGCGATTCCTCTGCCAGGACATTGGCGATCATCACCAGCGGTCCCAGCGTCAGCCGGCCGAAGAGCGTCGTGTTCCATCGCGCCAGAAGGCGGCCGACCAGACCCAGGCGATCCCAGGCTTCCTGCGTCAGATAGGAGGACTCCGGATCCTCGATCGGATCGGTCAGATGCTCGTCGCGATGATGAAGGAGATGGGCTTCGCGATAGAGCGCATAGGGAAGCCAGAGCGACAGAGGCGGCCAGCCGATCGCATCGTTGATCCTGCGCGAGCGGGTCGGATGCCCATGGATCACCTCATGCTGCAATGAACTGTGCCAGGCGACGAGGATGCTTCCGAGGATCACCACGAGGGCAAGCGGCAGCGCCTGCCAGAACCATGTGAGAGCTGCGAAACCGCCATAGATGACCAGGGCAAGCAGGACGGTCTGCCATTCGACGGCGGCGATGGAGAGCGCAGCGCGCGGAGGAAGGGGTTGGTTGGCCGCTAGAGGCCGCATCGGGAACTCCGTTTTAGAAGGAGATGATTGAACGCCGAGGAGTTTGCCCGAAGCTTGCCGCGCCAGCGCCACATAGATTTTCCGCAAGACAGGCAGGATGGGAAAGGCGATCGCATCGCGGCTGAACGGACGCAAAATTTGTCTATTATTCTACTAGGGTTCCAGGCGGAGACGGCCTAGGCGAGCTGTGGATAGCCTTGCGTCGCCGCTTCTCGCTCGAGCTCCGTCAGCCGCTCATAGGCAGCATCCTCGAGGTGCTCGACACTGCGCAGTGCCAGGACGCCGCGACTGTCGGCCAGCGCTGGATCCGCCAGCACGGCATCCAGAGCGCTGCGCAAGGAGGCAAGGTCGGCATCCGAAGTCGAGCCGGCGGTGATGAAGGGCAGCCCGGGCCCGGGCGCGGTCTCGGCGAGAACACGCACTCCTTCCAGGCAGGCCGGCTCGAAGCGGCGCAGATTGCCGAAGGTCACGCAGTCGATCGCGGCGCAATCGGCCTCGCCCGCTGCGATCGCCGCGATGCTGGCGCGGTGACCGCCCGTCGCCGTGACCGACCGGAAGAATCGGCCATCGACCGCATGGGGTGCAATGGCGTGGCGGAAGAGATTGTAGCCGGAATTGCTGCCGACATCGTTGATCGCCGCGCGGCTGCCGCGCAGGTCCGGCAGGCCATCCGCTGGGGAATGGGCGGCGACGACGATGAAACTGCGCATGAAGGCACCATCGCAGCCGGGCAGATCATAGGCGGGGGTGGCCACGAGCCGCACCCGGCTCCGCAGTTCACGGACATAGGGATAGCCGCAGGTCTGGGCGAAGACGAGATCCTCCCGCAGCCAGGCATCGCGGTAGCCGAGGCTCTCATCAAGCGAGAGGGGCGCGTCGAGCCCCATCACGCGGAGCCGGGCGCCGAGTGCCGCCCAGAACTGCCGCGAGGCTTCGGCCAGCGGCGCCGGGCTCGCATACATGGCAAGAGCCGCAACAGACATGGCGTTACGCGAAGAACCGGTTCTTTGGCCGCGCGAGCTTCAGATGGTCGCGCAACGTCGTGCCTTCATAATCACGACGGAAGAGGCCGCGTCGCTGGAGCTCGGGCACCAGGCGCTGTGTCACGTCGTCTAGCCCCTCCGGAAGATAGGGGAAGACGATGGTGAACCCATCTGAGGCCGCCTCCTCGAGCCAGGTCTGCATCTCGTCGGCGATCGACTGCGGCGTTCCGACAAAGGCAAGGCCGGCATAGCCGCCATAGCGCTGCGCCAGTTGGCGCACGGTCAGGTTCTCCTCGCGTGCCAGGCGGACGGCTTGCGCCTGGCCGGTCTTGCTCGCATTGGTCTCGGGCAGCTCCGGCAGCGGGCCATCGGGATCGAAGCGGGAGACATCATGGCCGATGGCGATGGAGAGCGACGCGAAGGCCGTCGCCTCATGGACGAGACTGTCGAGCGTCAGGCGCTTCGCCTTCGCCTCCTCGACGCTGTCACCGATGACGATCAAGGCGGCGGGCAGGATCTTGAGCGCATCCGGGCTGCGACCAGCGGCCGGCATGCGCCCCTTGATGTCCGCGTAGAGCTGCTTGCCGGACGCACGGTCGCGCGGCGAGCAGAAGACGAGCTCCGCGGTTTCGGCGGCGAGCTGACGGCCGGGTTCGGACTGCCCCGCCTGGACGATGACCGGCCAGCCCTGGACGGGCCGGGCGATATTCAGGGGACCACGAACCTTGAAGGCCTCGCCATGATGGTCGAGGACATGCATCTTGGCGGGATCGAAGAAGATGCCGCTCTCCCGGTCGCGGATGAAGGCGTCATCGGCAAAACTGTCCCAGAGACCGGTGACGACATCGAAGAATTCTCGGGCGCGGCCATAGCGTTCGCCGTGCTCGACATGATCCTCCAGGCCGAAATTGCGCGCGGCATCGGGATTGGAGGTCGTGACGATGTTCCACGCCGCCCGGCCATTGCTGATGTGATCCAGCGAGGCGAAGCGTCGGGCGACATGATAGGGCTCGTCGAAGGTCGTCGTCGCGGTCGCCGCGAGGCCGATGCGCTCCGTCACCGCCGCCAGTGCGGAAAGCAGCGTGAAGGGTTCGAAGGATGTGACCGTGTGGCTGCGCGACAGGGCCTCGATCGGCATGTTCAAAACCGCCAGATGATCGGCCATGAAAAAGGCATCGAACTTCGCCGCCTCGAGCTTCTGGATGAAGGATTTCAAAAGCCCGAAATTGAAATTCGCATCCGGCGCCGCCCCGGGATAGCGCCAGGCGCCGCTGTGAAGGCTGACGGGACGCATGAAGGCCGTGAGATGCAGCGAAGTCGCCATGGAATTTCCTCGGGAGCATGGAAAAGACATAGATAGTCTCCGAACCCGGCCGATGAAAGAAAGACCGTTCTCCGGAAGAGCTGTGACCGAGGGATTTCATTCGCGGTTGGAAGAGCGACCAGGTGGCGACGCGTTGAGGCCTGCCGCTCGCCTCGGCTTAAGGCTGCCCGGTCAAGGTCGAGCCGGCCCCGCGGGCGCGGCCTGCGGCGACCGGACGCTTGCGCGACTTGGCGATCGGGCGCCAGGACCGGTAGAGGATCATCAGGAGAAGAAGTGCCAGATAGATCGACTGCTCGACGCCGAAGACCTTGGTGGCGAGCGCGAAATGCAGGATGGCGAGCGCGGCGGCGATGTGGACCGCCCTGTGCAGCCAGGTCCATTTCTTCCCGAGAGCCCGAATCGACGCCATGTTGGAGGTCAGCGCCAAAGGCAGGAGCACGATGAGACCCGCCATGCCGAACATGATGAAGGGCCGCTTGACCACATCCTCCAGAACCGCGCCCATATCGAGGCCCTGGTCGAGCGTCAGATAGACGGCGAAGTGCATCAGTGCGTAGTAGAATGTCAAAAGTCCGAGCGCGCGGCGATAGCGCAGCAGTGACCACCCGAACAGATCGCGAAGCGGCGAGACGGCGAGCGTGAGGATCAGAAAGCGGACGGCCCAGAGGCCGAGGAACAGCTCGAAGGTCTTGACCGGGTCGGCGCCGAGCCCGCCGGTGGCGCCGAGATAGAAGGCCCAGGCAGCCGGCGCCAAGCCAACGACATAGAGCGCCCAGACCGAGGCCGACTGCGCCCGCTTGCCCATGCGCAGCGACGCCGTAGCCATCAGTAGTTGGCCCTCAAGTCCAGGCCGGAATAGAGGCCGGCGACCTCGTCGGCATAACCGTTGAAGGGCAGCGTCTTGCGGCGGCCGGAGCCGAAGAAGCCGCTTTCGCCGATCCGGCGCTCGCTCGCCTGGCTCCAGCGTGGATGATCGACCTCCGGGTTCACATTGGCATAGAAGCCATATTCCTGTGCGTTCGCCGACTGCCAGGTCGTCTTCGGCTGCGTATCGGTGAGGCTGATGCGCACGATCGACTTGATGCCCTTGAAGCCATATTTCCACGGCACGACCAGACGCAACGGTGCGCCGTTCTGGTTCGGCAGCGTCTCGCCGTAAAGGCCGACGGCAAGCAAGGTCAGCGGATGGCGGGCTTCGTCCAGGCGAAGGCCCTCGACATAGGGCCATTCGAGCGACTGGAAGAGGCCTTTCTGCCCCGGCATTTCCTCCGGACGGACGATGGTTTCGAAGGCGACATATTTGGCGCTACCGAGCGGCTCGACCTTGTCGAGCAGAGCGGCCAAGGGGAAGCCGTCCCAGGGGATCACCATCGACCAGGCCTCGACGCAGCGCATGCGGTAGGTTCGGCTTTCGATCGGGAACTCCTTGGTCAAGGCATCGAGGTCGAACCGTCCGGGCTTGGCCACCATGCCATCGACCGTCACCGTCCAGGGCCGTGGCTTGAAATCGCCCGAGAGTCGGGCCGGATCGCTCTTGTCGAGCCCGAACTCGTAGAAATTATTGTAGCTGGTGATGTCCTCGCGCGAGGTGGTCGGCTCGTCGACGCGATAGGTGCTTTCGACCGTCGTCAGCTTCTCGGCTCGCGCGCCCGATGCCTGCAAAGCCAGCGCGCTTCCCGCCGCGGCGCCGAGAAACTCCCGCCGCCGGAGATAGACCGAGCGCGGCGTAATTTCCGAGGAAGGAATAAGAGGCGGGCGATAGACCGGCATAGCGAGATCCTTGAGAGGCTTCCTGAGACGCACTGGGCCTTCTTACAGGAAGCCGCGGCTTTCAGGATGAAGTTTTTCTCAGGATCTAAGGCGAAATTAGGGTTCTGACAGCCGGTCTGGAAACACGAATGCGTGCATCGGCCGCTCAAGCAGATCGGCCCAGTGGACCGATCGTTGAAAAGCAAGCGGCAGCATGCCGCCTATCTCACCCGTTCGAATTCAATGACGATCTTGGTGCCCTCGGGGCGGGTGAACTCTTCATACATGCGGTCGCCGATGACGGTCAGCGTCAGCTCTTTCGTCGTGCGCCGATGGCCGACCCAGTTCGGGAAGGTCGAGCCCTCGACACGGTTGCCGCTGAAGGCGCCTGTCTCGTCCACCGTATAGGTGCCGAAATGGCCGATGCTGCCGGCCATGGCCCGCCGGTTCTCCGCGTCGGTGCCCTGGCCGCGCGCATTCGAGGCGAAGGACGGCGCGTCGCCCTCGGTGAGCACTTCGACATAATGCAGATCCGGGGTGAAGACGAGCAGGCCGCTCGGTCTTGCGCCATAGGCGGGCCGCTTTTCGCCCTGTGGATCAATGGTGGCCGAGACCATGCGCCAGGTACCCGCCACCTGATTGGGCAGCGCCGTCTGCGCCCGGCCGAGTGCTGGCAAGGCCGTGAGGATCAGAGCGAGAAGCAGGATCCGAGGCCAACGCAACGTCTTACTGGTAACGGATCTGTGCATCAGCCCATCTCCTTGTCCGCCGAATAGGCGATCGCCTTCTGGCTTTCGAGCGCGGCAAGCCGGGCTCCAAGAGCCTTGGAAATGGACTCATAGGCCGTGCTCCCGAGTGCGAGGCGGAGCGGCGGGTTTGGGCTGTCTGCGGCCTCGATCATGGCGGACGCGGTGCGCGCGGCATCACCTTTGAGGACGAAGCTGCCATCGGTGAGTGCCTGGCGAACGGCATGGGCGGGCGTGGCGGCGTAGGATGGCAGCGGGTCGGCCATCACCAGGCTGGCGCCGAAATTCGTGCCGGTCGGCCCCGGCTCGACGATGAGGAAGTCGATGCCGAAGGGCGCGACCTCCTGCGCCACGGCTTCGATGAAGCCCTCGATGCCCCATTTGGTCGCGTGGTAGAGGCTGAAACTTGGATAGGCGATCTGCCCGCCTTCGGACGAGAGCTGGACGATCCGCCCGCCGCCCTGGTCGCGCAGCTTTGGAAGGACCGCCCGGATCAGCTGGATCGACCCGAGCAGATTGATGGCGATCTGGTCGTCGATCTGCGAATCCGTCAGCTCCCCCGCCGCGCCGAACAGGCCATAGCCGGCATTGCCGACCACGCAATCGATGCGCCCTGCCCTCTCCCACACGGTCTCGACCGCTTGGCGAATGCTGGAGGCATCACCGAGCTCGAGCGGCGCGACGCTGAACCGTTCGGGATACCGCTCGCCGAGATCGGCAACCGCAGCCTCGCGGCGAACCGTGCCGATGACCCTGTCGCCCCGCGCCAGAAGCTGCTCGGCCATATGGCGCCCCAGTCCGGAAGAGACCCCGGTGATGAACCATGTTTTCGTCATTCTGCGATCCTCTCGTTCGATGATCGCAATCTAGCGAAGCCGAGCCCGTGCAATAAGATTGCCAATCCGGCATGAGACGGTGCAGAGGATTCACCAATGGCGAGGAGAGGTTTTGGCCGATCGGCCGAGGCCGTGCGAGATGGAGAGACTCACAAGGTGGCCTCGGTCGACCGCTCCGCCATCGCCTGCGCCGACCAAACAGAGAGCGCGACAGCGCGGGGTCGGTGCGCGTCGCTCGCACAGCCCCGTTCCGCTTCATCGGTGCAAAGATAACCGAAAGAGCCTAGCCTTCCCGGACCTTCGCCTGCAGGGTGCGGGCCGTCTCCGGGGCGCTGGCGCGGGTGAGGTCGGTCAGGAAGCGCTCCATCAGCGGGGAATCGCCGAAGCGGCGATAGCTGCGCTCGGCGGCGAGCGAGAATTGCGGATCTGCCGAGACCAGCCGCTTCATCGCCGCCTGCGCATCGGCCATCTCGCTGCGTGCGGCGAAGATGGCGGTCTGGATCAGGAGGCAGTTGGCATCCTGAGGCGCGCGGATCAGGCATTCTCGGATGACAGTGGCGGCTTCGTCGAGACGGCGCACGGCATAGAGCGCCTGGCCGTGCACATAGGCATAATATTCCGGCGCCATCGGATGCAGGCGCCGGGCCCGTTCGGCATTGGTCAGCGCCTCGTCGTAGCGGCCAAACCGGACCTGCGCCTTGGCGAGCGCCATCAGACTGTCCGGCTCGTTTGGATTGAGCGCCACCGAGCGCTCCGCCGCCTGCAGCGCGCCGGCATGGTCGCCGGTCATCGACAGGCCGAAGCTGACGACCTGGTACCCCAAAGCGAGGTTCGGATCGAGGCGGATCGCCTGGCGGGCTTCGCTGAGGCCGATCTCCGCATCCCGCTCCGTTGCCCGCCCGGTGATGCGCTGGGCGTGATCGACAATATAGGTCGCCCCAAGCCCGGCCCGGGCCACGGCATAGGACGGATCGAGTTCCAGCGCCTTTTGATAGAGCGCACGGGCCGCGAGCAGGTCGTCTGCGCCGCGAGCATCGTGCTTGAAGCGGCTGCGGGCCTGGAGCACCAGGTCATAGGCCTGCAGATTTCCGGTCGGGCGGCGCACAGCATCGGCGCGCTCGCTCTCATCGACATAGGAAACGAGGCTCGCGACGATCTGCGCCGTCAGTTCGCTTTCGACGGCGAAGACGTCCTCGACATGGCGGTCATAGCTCTCGGTCCACACATGCACGCCGGTGCGCGCATCGATCAGCTGGGCGGCCACCCGAAGCTGATCGCCGGCGCGCCTGGCGCTGCCTTCCACCACATAGGCGACATTGAGACGCTTGCCGATCGCCCGCACATCGCCGCGCTCGCCGGAGACGGCGGAGGTGGAGCTTGGATCGATGACCTGCAACCCGGCGCTGCGGGCAAGCGCGGTGGTGATGTCCTCGGTGAGGCCCGTGGCAAAATAGGCCTGCGCCGGATCGCCACTCATATTCTGAAATGGCATGACGGCGACCGAGGGGCGCGGATCCGCGCGCTCGGCCTGGCCCAGGAAGGGCAGGCTGGCGGGAAGCTGCGCCATCATCGCCGAAAGCGGCAGCGGCTGGATCGACAGACCGATCAGCACCAGGCCAACAGCCGCCGCGGAGGCGAGCAGCGCCTGCGGGCGCACGAGGCTGCCCGGGTACCAGGATCGCGCCGGGCGCGGCCCGCCGGGGCGTTTGAGCGCGAAGACGTCGAGACGCTCGGGAATGTTCTTTGCGGCGCGGCGGCCGAGATGGACGAAGCTTTTCGCCCGCGTGCGCTCGGCGCTGTCGACCACGGCACGGCTGACGAAGATGCCGCCCGGATCGGCCATCGCCTCCAGCCGCGCGGCAACATTGACGCCGTCGCCATAGACATCGCCTTGGTCTTCGATGACGTCGCCGACATTGATGCCGATGCGCAGCCTCAGGCGCTGTTGGTCGAACCCCGCCTGGATCTCTTCCGCCGCATCAAGTGCATCATTGACGCTGGTGAAGATCGCCAGGAAGCCATCGCCATTCTGCTTGACGATCTGCCCGCCGGCATTCGCCATCGCCGGAGCGATCACCGCATCGAAGGCGGTGCGCAGCTCCGCATAGGTCCTGGCCTCGTCCTCCGCCATCAGACGGCTGTAGCCGACGATGTCGCCTGCCATGATCACTGCCAGCTTCCGGTCCATATCGGCCAATCCTGCCTTCGTGGCGTTCCGAAACGGGGTCGATCCCCATCCGCAGAGAGAGCATGATCCACAGACGACTCGTCGACCATAACGCCCCGCAATGTTGTAGCGGACGCAGCGGGTCGGCGTAAAATCACGATCTAGAGTGGTCGGCGCGATGCGGCGCCTCAGGCTGGGCGCGCTCGGCCGTCATGGACGCTCAGGAGAGACCCAGCACGACGCTCGGCCAGAATTCCGACACGGTCGGATGGATCGGCACCGCCCAGCGCAGCTGATCCGTCGTCGCGCCGGCATTCATCAGGTCGAGGACGCCGTGAATGGCCTCATCGCCGCCCGTCCCAAGGATCGCGGCGCCGAGGATCTGCCGGGTCTCGGCATCGGCCACAAGCTTCATCAGCCCTTGCGTCTCGCCCTTTTCCACGGCGCGGCCGACCTTGGTCATCGGCACGTGACTGACTTGCACGGGTCTGCCGGAGGCGCGTGCCTGCCTTTCGCTCATTCCGACTCGACCGAGCGGCGGATCGATATAGAGCGCATAGCCAAGCAGCCGGTCGGACAGTTTGCGATCCTCGCCATCGAGCAGATTGGCGGCGACGATTTCGAAGTCATTATAGGCTGTGTGGGTGAAGGCGCCGCGGCCGTTGCAATCGCCGAGCGCCCAAATGCCCTCGGCGGTCGTCTTCAGATGATCGTCGACCGTGATATAGCCGTGGCTGTCCCGCGCGACGCCGGCCTCCTCGAGGCCGAGATCATCCGTGTTGGGCCGACGACCGACGGCGAGCAGGACATCCGTGCCGATGACCTCCGGCCGCGCGGCGCTCGCCTGGACGCGGATGTCGCGTCCCCGCTTTGCGAAGCGGATATCGTCCGCGCCGGTCACGACGGTTATACCCTCCGCCTCGAGTATCCCGCGGATCGCTTCAGAGATCTCCTCATCCTCGCGACCGACGAGATGCGGCCCCTTCTCGATGACCGTGACGCGCGCGCCGAAGCGGCGGAACATCTGCGCGAATTCAAGCCCGATATAGCTGCCGCCGATAACGATCAGATGCTCCGGCACGCGGTCCAGCATGACCATGTCGCTGTTGGTCAGCACCGGAATATCGGCGATGCCGGGCAGATCCGGGATCGTCGCGCGACCGCCGACATTGAGGAAGATCTGCGGTGCGGTCAGGAGATCGTCACCGACCCGCACGGTTCTCGGATCCTCGAAGCGCGCATGGCCGCGGATCAGCGTCGTATTGACCATGCCCTCCAGCCAGGTTTCGGTTCCCTGCCGACTGTCAAGCGTCACCTGATGGGCGCGGCGTATCACCGCCGGCATGTCGATCCGCACGGGGCTGTCGAGAACAACGCCATACTCCGCGCCGCGACGCGCGAGCCGGGCGGCATAGGCGCTGGCGACCAGCGTCTTCGTCGGCTTGCAGCCAGTGTTGACGCAGGTTCCGCCGACATGCTTGCGCTCGATGATCGCGACCTTGCGGCCCGCCTCGCTCAAGCGGCCGGCAAGCGACGGCCCGGCTTGTCCGGCCCCTATGATGATCGCATCGAAGGCCGTCATACAGCCACCGGCGCGGCCAGCGACGAGACGATCAGATAAGCGAGGAGAACGGCCACGGCATCTTCGATCAGGGCGGCCGGCAGGTCCCTGCCGAAACGGGCCGCGAGCCAGCCCCGCGCCGCAGCGCCGCCCAAAGTGCCGATCACGGCACCGACGAGGCCGGCAACGAGCCCGGCGAGCCAGGACCCGGAATGCAGGCCTATGGCAGCGCCCGAGACCGCACCGGTGAACAGGCGCGCGCCGAACTGCGGCGGCACCTTGCGGCTCGGCGTCGATGGCAGCTGGTCGGTCACGAATTCGACAAGCGCGAGAACGGTCAGGATGCCGACCGCCCAGATCGAGCCCAGAAAGGCGAGCCAGGAACTGGAAAGATCCAGCCAACCGAGATGAGCAGCCCAGGCAACCGCCGCCGGCGCCGTCATCGCCCGGAGCCCTGCAACGACACCGATCAGACAAGCAAAAAGATAGACCATGACGCCCCCCACAAGCTGTAGCCCAAGGATACAGCCATTCGCGCCGAACGTCATCTCAAGCTTTCACTATTCGACGCGGGGAGCACGGAGCAACCGCAAAGCGCGTCTTCGCGTGGCCGGGCGGCGCATGTTTCGTCCACATACCAGCTTGGCCGTTCGTCCCGACCTTCAGAAGAGCGCGCTTCCCCGTTTGCAGCCTCAGGGGTTCAGGGCGAGAGCAATCGCACTTGGCGCGCGGCTCCGCCGAGCAGTGCAGGCCGGCTCCGGCGAGCCAGGCCTCACGCCTTATCCTGACCCTTCGACCGATCGGTCCGGATCCAGGTCTGCTGCTTGCGACCGAGCAGAGTGGCGACATAGAGGGGCAGTTTGCCGAAGATATAGGGAAAGACCTGAAGCGCCGAGCGCAGCGGGAGGACGGACAGGCCGTAGCCGATCCAGGCGACCACCGTCATTGCCAGGAACCAGACGAGCGAACCGGCAAGCAGGAGCAAAGGGCCGAGCGGCAGGCCGAGCAGAGCAGTCAGCAAGCCCACGCCGATCGTCGCCAGCGACAGGATCATCAGCAACAGGCTGAGGGGGGGGATGACGAGATCCAGGATGAAGAGCACGGATCTCGGACGAAGGAGGATCCCCGGCGTGGTGAGCGTGCGCAGCGCCTTGGCGATCAGGGCGAGGTGCCCGCTTTCCCAGCGCTGGCGCTGCGTGGCCGTGCCCCTCTTCGTGTGCGGGAAATAGCTGAAGACCCTTGCTGATTCGCAGAAGGTGGGCAGGCGACCCATCGCAGCGAGATCAAGCCCGAGCTTCATATCTTCGACCAGATTGCCATTGGCGACCGTCGCCTGGCGGATGAGCGGAAAGGGCACTGCCATCGCGCTGCCGGTCAGATGGCAACCGAGACCCATGCGCGCGAGCCCAAGAGGCCTGACCTTGTTCTTGATACGGAAGGCGAGCTCGGCCACCCGCATCTTGATGTCGGCACCGGCGGGCGCAATCATCAGATTGACGCCCTGCACCGCGCCACCGCGCCGATCGGCGGCATGCAGCAGCTCATCGAGAGCGTCGGGATCGAGCCAGCAGTCGGCATCGATGAACACGACATAGGGCAGATTGGCCGTTTCCATGGCCCTGATGCCGGCATCGAGCGCATATCCCTTGCCGCGCAGGAGATCGTCATGCCGCTCGACGACCTCGGCGCCTGCCTCTCGTGCAATGGCAGCCGTCCTGTCACGGCAATTGTCGGCGACGACCAGCAGCCGATCCCCGGGACGCATCTGGCTGCGGATGCCAAGCACCGTATCGCGAATGCCGCTTTCTTCGTCATGAGCAGGGACGATGATCGCCGTGGCCGGGCGTTCCCGCGCATGAACGGGCGGCGTGGCGCGCAGGAAGGAGAGCGCGATCTCGAGGCCATACATGACCGCCGGAACGGAAATGACAATTGCCAAGAACCAAAGACACACCAAGATGAAAGTCATAAACGCCCCTATGCAGCACTGCTCAAAATGAAAGACACATAATAGTCACAGAATAAAAAAAATTCGGTTGAACCCCTGTTTTCAGTGCACGCTCGCTTTGATTTTTCCGACGAAAAGGCCAGGTTCATGCCATCATCATGCCTGTTTATCGCATGCTTGGCCACAACCGAACGAGGGCAAGCGAACGATCACTCAAGTGTGAGGTGGAAGAACCACATTTCCACTCCTATTTCATGCGCAACCCTCATTTTTCACTTGTAAAAATTGGTTAATTGGCGTTTCTAGAATGTAAGTATCGCCGACTTATTTTATTTAATTCACACTTAAAGCATTACCTGCCGGGAGGCGATTCCGCATGACCCTTGTCAGCTACAACATCACAGTTCCGGCCAGCCGAGAGCGTTCGGATTTCTTCAATACACCGTTCGACCCTCTCTCCTTCGAAGAGGTGGTCGAGAAGATCCAGACGTTCGACGAAACATCGCCGTATCGATACATCGTAACGCCGAATGTTGACCACGTGGTGCGTCTCAATCGCGATGAATCGCTGCGCGAATACTATCGCACCGCCTGGCTTTCTCTGTGTGACAGCGCGCCGATCTCCACCTTTGCTCTTCTGCTGTGGGTCGATCTTCCAATCGTCACCGGGTCGGATCTGACCGAGGCCATGTTCCGCAGCGTCATCCGCGAGGGCGACAACGTCACGCTGATCGTCGCCCATGACGAGGTGGCCGAACGGGCCCGGCTCGCGTTTCCGCATGTAAATTTCCGCTCCATGGTGCCGCCTCAGAATCTCTCGGGCAATCCGGACGCCATGAAGGCCTGCATCGACTTCATCGCCGCCGAGCCGTCGCGGTTCATCTTCATCGCGGTCGGGTCGCCGCAGTCGGAACGCATCGCCTGCGGGCTGGCCGCCCATCCCGAGGCGCGTGGCCTGGCGCTCTGCTGTGGCGCATCCATCGAGTTCCTGGTGGGCATCCAGAAACGCGCGCCGCATATTCTGCGCGGCTCGGGCTTCGAGTGGCTCTATCGCCTGGCGAGCAATCCGCGCCGCCTGTTCGGTCGTTATGCCTCCACCGTCCTGCCGCTGGCCGGTTTGATGGGCAGCGAAGTGATCAAGACGATCCGCGGCCGGCGTTAACAGGTCATGACGATGACGCTGGACGGCGAGGTTCGAGCGAGCGAGGCCGAGACGCGTGATCTGCGTCCTCCCCGCCCGCGGGTGCTCGTGATCGCCGAGGCGGCCAATCCCGAATGGACCAGCGTGCCGCTGATCGGCTGGAGCCTGTCGACGGCGCTGCGGAGCCATGCGGACGTCCTGATCGTCACGCAGGTGCGCAACCGCGAGGCCTTTTTGCGGCGCGGCCTGATCGAGAATGTCGACTTCGTCGCCATCGACAATGAGAATGTCGCCAGCCGAACCAACCGCATGGCCGATCTGCTGCGGGGCGGAAGCGGCAAGGGCTGGACCATCGTCACCGCGATGGAGGCGCTCGCCTATTACAGTTTCGAACAGGCCGTCTGGGCGCGGTTCCGCGGTCAGCTGAAAGCCGGCGCCTTCGATCTCGTCCACCGAATCACGCCCTTGAGCCCGACGAGCCAGAGCCTGCTCGCCGCCAGACTGCGTCGCCTTCGCATCCCCTTCGTTGTCGGCCCGCTGAATGGCGGCCTCCCCTGGCCGAAGGAATTTTCCGGCGTGCGCCGCAAGGAGCGCGAATGGCTGGCGCCGCTGCGCAAAGCCTATCAGCTGATGCCGGCCTACAAGGCGACCCGTGAACATGCTGCGGCAATCATCGCCGGATCCAGCCATACGCTGTCGGAGCTCCCACCGAGCACGACGAACCGTTCCTTCCTGATCCCGGAAAATGGCGTCGACCCCTTGCGCTTTCGTCCAAGCGTGCGGGGGTTCGCGCAGGGGCCGCTTCGCCTCGCCTTCGTCGGGCGCTTAGTGCCCTATAAGGGCGCGGACATCCTGATCGAGGCTGCCGAGACATTCTGCAAGGACGGACGGATCGAGATCCTCATCATCGGCGATGGTCCTCAGCGCAACGATCTCGAAGCCCTCGTCCGCGAGCGGGGACTCGAGGCGCACGTGACCTTCGCGGGCTGGGTGGCGCATGAGGAACTGGCCGAGCGTCTCGCCGATACGCATTGCCTGGCCTTGCCGAGTATCCGCGAATTCGGCGGCGGCGTGGTGCTGGAAGCGATGGCGCTCGGCATGGTGCCGGTCGTCGCCCGCTATGGCGGCCCGGCGGAACTGATTGATCCCCAGTCCGGCATCGCCGTTCCCTTCACAGACCGGCAGAGTCTGGTCGACGGTTTCCACGCAGCACTCGCCGGCTTGCTTGCTCAGCCCGAACGCCTGGAACAGCTGAGCGAGGGCGCCATCGCGCGCGTCGCGGCTGCCTTCAGCTGGGACGCCAAGGCGCGGCAGCTTCTCGAAATCTATGAGTGGGTGCTCAAGCGCGCTGAAAAGCCAGTCTTCGCCTTCTGACGACCCTCACCCGAGTTTTCCGCGAGACCGCGCCGGCGTCACGCCGAATCAGCGCTCTGCGCGCTGCGATTCCACCGTCGCGAGGAAGAGCCAGAGCGCGGCCGTCGTGGCGATCGGCTGCTGCACCGTATATTCCTGCTGCATGATGACGCCCGGGTGCTCGATGAGGAAATCGAGATAGGGGATGGAGAAGCGGGGCGGATAGACCCGACGCGCTTCTGCCGCCTCCGCAGTTCCGGTTTCCGGCAGCGGCGACCAGGGCGGTCCGAAGACCCAGCCGTAGGCCGCCTGACTCTGCGGACCGAAGCCATAGATCGTGATGCCGCGCGGCGCGGCGACGCCCATGGCGCGGTGGTCTTCCTGTAACGGATGCAGGATCTGGCGCACCCCGGCCCCCGTCGTGAAGCTGAGGCCAACCTGATTGGCACCGAGAATGGTGGCCGAGGTCTGTTCCATGGTCCGCAGCAGGGCGTCATCCGGCTGAAGCCGATAGGCGCGCATGAAAAGCTGCACCATATTATAGTCCGGCGCCGTGCCCTGCCCCCAGCCGGCCGGCGCGCCGGGATGCTTCATGCTCGGATAGGCGAGCGCGTCCTGCGCGGCGCTGACCATCTTCGCCTCGTGGATGAACTGCTGGCGCAGCCGATCCTGCAGAGCGGCATCGGCACCGGGACTGTTGAGATAGTCCCAGGCGCCATCGGCCGTATGGGCATAGATCGACAGTCCACCGGCGACCGCCGTCTCGAAGATCGTGCGGTAATCGGCCTCGCCGGTGAGACGAAAGAGCGATGCCGCAGCCGTTGCGCGATATTCACCCGCATTCTTCTGCAGCGTCTCTTTCAGCTTCTCCCAGGGCGTCTCGTCAAAGAGGCCGAGCTCGGTGCCCGCCGCAATCGCATCCGCATAGAAGCGATCCGGATCGGCGAAGCCTGCCTCACCGGCCTGCCAGGCGGCGATCGCGCTCTTGCCGTAGAGATCGGCCAGCTCCGTCTTGCCGATCTCCTTCAGGACGCGCGCCAGCCTGGCGGCAACGGCGGCATATTTGAAGGTCGAGACGACATCCGGCGCATAGGCGAAGACGGCCTGATGTTCGAGATAGCTCGGCTCGCCGAGCAGCGGGAAGCTCGCGCTCTCGATGCCGCCATGGATGCTGCCGTCCGGGGCCTGCAGCCGGCGGAAAAAATCCATCGGCCAGATCGCCTCGTTGATGAGATCCGGCAGCTCGCCGGCGGCCTTGTAGGCGGGATCGTCAAGCAGCGCCGAAGATTGCGGGACCTGATACTGCCGCGCCCGCAGCGGCTCCGGCATGCCGTCGAACACATCGAGCAGCAGCGAGGCGATCTCGACATGCTGGATTCGCCGATCCCAATCGCCGGCATCCATATAGCCGCCCCAATAGCTTTCCGGCGCTGGTTCCTCAGTGATCCAGCCGGCCTTGGCGCCGTTATCGGAGGTGAGCGGGCCGCCGAATTCCTGCGACCAGGCGAGCGGCAGGCGGCTGCGGTGGATGACGAGATCCGGACCGGGGCGGAAGGCAGCCGGCCGCTGATAGCCGAACCGACCGTCCAGCGCGATGCCGCTGCGATGATTGTAGAGCCCAGCCAGAGACAGGGCGCCGAGATCGAACCAGGTGTCCGGGTTGATCGCGATCGGATCGGAGACACCGAGCCCGGGCACCGCGATCCGATAGACACCCGCCTGCGCAGGCTTAAAGGCCGAATAGTCCAGCTCGAAGACGAAGGTGCCAGCCCGCCCGGTCGAATAGGCAAGCGTTGCCGTGCCGTCCCCGTCGAACGCGCCAGCGATCGGTCCTTTGACATCGGCCAGCGCGAAGTCATCCGGCGTCGGATCCGCGACAGTGGCGAAGGTCGCGCCGGCATCCTGATCGCCGCCGAGCCCTTCGAGCGCGATCCGATCGCCCGGCTGGAAGCCGTGGCCTGGCGCCACGATGCGGATGGGGTCGGCCTGCGCGATGCCGCGCACCGCAATGCGCGGGCTGCGCACATGGGTGTATTCGTTCAAGGGTTCTGCCACGCCATTGCCGGGTTCGAGATCCTTGGGACCCTTCCTCAGACGGATCGTGCCGGTAAAGACGGAGGCCCCCGCCGCGTCCACGATCGAGAAACGATCGAGCCCGTAGCGGCGAAAATCGACAGCACCATCCTCGGGCCCGCCGGGCAGCCAGAGGCTCATGAAGGCGGTCTTCGCCACGTCACCCGCCGTGTGTCCGACCTGGGTGGCCCGCAGCGCAATGGCCCGGGTCGTGGTCGGATCATAGGTGAAGTCGGTTGCAGGCAGCATGGCTTTCGGCCAGCTGATCGAATATCGGCCAGGTTCCAGCCGCCCGTCCAGCTGCAGGTAGAGATAATGCTTGAAGCTCGCGCCGGTGCGGGAAGAGCCCTGCGCGCTGTAGAAGCCGGAGTCATAGGGGACGGACTTTCGAAAGACGTCGATCACCCTGCGGCTGCCGATCGGGCCGTAAGCGGCGGCATCGTCGGCAGACTTTCGGTCGAGCCGCACCGTTGGCGGAACATCGGGGAGGCGAAGGTGATCGCGCTTCGGGCCGACGACCATGCCATAGCCCTGCGGTGTGTCGATCCAGCTTCCGGCTGCCGCCGAGACGGGCGATGGGAGAGCAACGATGCTGCCGCGCCGATAGGCGGGCTCCCGCAGCTCGACGGCTAGGATGTCGGGCGCGGCAATCGTCACCTCGGCAACCTCCACGGCATCCGCCGCCAGGACGGCGCGGGTGGAGACAAGCAGCGACAGGATGAGGAGGCCGATCCCGAGCGCCATGTGACAGGCGGCGAGGAGCGCCGCAGAACCGTGCGTCTCGTTTCGGCAGGGAATCATAAAGACCAAATGGAAACTGTTTAAATAGAAGACCAGCTTAGGTCGAAACCACTTACGGCGGCAAGCGCGAATCCGGTTGTCAAGGATCACGACTCTGTGCCAGCGTGACCCTATGACCAGCGACGGCTTTCGCGCTCGGAAGCCGCGGGCATGGATGGACCTTGTTTGGAGTTGCCCTGATGAGCGATCGTACGATCACGCTCGAAAATGCCCGTGAAAAGTTCGAGGCGGCGGCGGCCGCCATTCCCCCCGTCCCCGACTATTCGGGATCCGGCATCGTCATCTGTGCCGGCGGGCCCTTCGTGCCGAGTGCCTATACAGTCGTGCGGCTGCTGCGCGCCCAGGGCGTCACCCTGCCGATCGAGATCTGGTATGCCGGGCCGGAGGAAATGCCCGACTGGGCGGCCCGGGCCTTTGAGCCCTGGAATGTGGCGCTGAAGGACGTGACCACCTATTTCCCCGACCGGCCGATCAAGGAGCTGCGTGGCTGGCCGATCAAGCCGGCCGCCCTGATCAGCAGCCGCTTTCGGCATGTCCTCTTTCTGGATGCCGACTGCTTCCCGCTCCGCGACTTGTCCTTCATCCTCGAATCCGAGGAGTACAAGACCTATGGCGCGCTCTTCTGGCCGGACAACAAGCATTACAAGATGACCGAAGACGGCACCATTTGGGGCCTGACCGGAATTCCCTATCGCGGCGATACGGAATTCGAGACGGGGATCTTCGCGCTCGACAAGGTCCGCCACTGGCCGAGCTTCTACATGACGCAGTGGCTGAACGATAACAGCGCCTTCTGGTACGACCATGTGATGGGCGACAAGGACACCTTCTATCTCGGCCTGCGCAAGTTCGATGCGCCCTTCCTGCTCGCCCCGCCCTGCAAGCGCTACAATGCCGTCGTCACCCGCCATTATTGGCAGGACGGCACGCCGCTGGTCGATCACCGCACGGGAACCTCGAAGTACAGCCTTCCCCGGCGCAAGGGTCCGGTCTCGCTCTATCTGGCGCCCTACAAGCATCGTTCGCAGAAGAAGAACATCTATGACGAGCTGATGCAGCGCTTCATCATTCGCGACTTCCGCCGCCATATCGTCTATCTCAAGGACCTTGGCGCCGTGCACAAGCAATGGCTCAAGGAACAGGCCGGTTCTCCACGATCAGCCGCCTGACGCCGGCCTCGACCGCCAGCGTGCACACGGCACCGCCGTGCACGAAGCCTGCGATGTCGAGATCGAGCCGATCGGCGCCCGGCAGGTCGATCGACGGGCGGTCGAACCCCTTGGCCAGGCTGATGCGCTGCAGCCCGGCGGGAAGGCCGAGGCCATGGGCCTTGAGGATCGCTTCCTTGGCGGTCCAGAGCTGTAGGAAGCTCTGCTCAGACGCTGCCGGCGTGCTCAGGGCCGCAAGCATCGCTTGCTCCTCGGTTGTCAAGGCCAACTCCAGCGTCCCGGCATCCGGTGCCGATCCTGTCAAGGGCTCGACATCGATCCCGACGCGGACGTCCCAGCCGATCGCGACGGCGACGACCGCGCGGGCATGGGAGAGCGAGAGCGTCAGATGCTCATGATTGACGAGAACCGGGCGACCAGCAGAATGATAGGAGAGCCTCATCCTGTCCGATGCCTCTCCGGTCAGGCGCGCAAAGGCCTCTCGTGCCAGCCCATGCGCCATGGCATAGGCGGCGCGATCGTCGGCCCGGCGCAGCCGGGCGAGCGCCTGCTGCTCATCGGATGACAAACCGGTCCAGGCCTCCGCTTCACGATCGACCGCGGCGACGATCGCCAGCACGCAACCCCGCGCCGGCGCCTGCCATTCACCGGCCGCCTGTTGCCACAGGCGGTGAAGTCGGGCCGCGCCGAAGCGATGATCAGCCGTCGACGCGGGCACCGACACCGCGCCGTCCCTCCAGCATGGCACGTCGGCGCGAGGCACGGTCGGAGACACTGCTCAGTTGCTGCTGCAGGCCGTCTCGCTGACTCCAGTGACCCGCCAATGCCGCGACCGAGGGATATTGGAAGAGATCGGTGATGGTCGAATCCGGGGCAACCCTTGCCTTGAGCTCGCCATGCGCCCTCACTGCCAGCAGCGAATGGCCGCCGAGCGCGAAGAAATTGTCGGAGATGCTGATCTGCTCAAGCCCGAGGACCCGCCGGAAGACCTCGGCGATCTCGCGCTCTATGATCGATCCGGGCGGCGTGTATTCGACCGTCGCGGGTGCGGCGGCAGCCTTGACGGCGGGCAGCGCCTTG
Source organism: Rhizobium sp. YIM 134829 (assembly GCF_046546455.1). NCBI lineage: Bacteria > Pseudomonadati > Pseudomonadota > Alphaproteobacteria > Hyphomicrobiales > Rhizobiaceae > Rhizobium > Rhizobium sp. YIM 134829. The sequence continues at coordinate 87,904 of NZ_JBKHKI010000008.1, read as the reverse complement.
CGGTCGACCTTGGCGTTCGGCGTCAGCGGGAAGGCATCCAGCCACACGTAGTGGGCCGGCACCATATAATCCGGCAGCGCTTCGCGCAGCGCCGCATCGATGACGCCTTCGTCCACACGTCCGGCCGAGGCGCGCAGATAGGCGACGAGACGGGCATCGCCCGCCCGATCCTCGCGCAGCGTGACCACCGCCTCGGCGACGCCTGTCTGGCTGCTCAGCGCCGCCTCGATCTCGCCGAGCTCGATCCGATAGCCGCGGATCTTCACCTGGTGGTCGATGCGGCCGAGGAAATGCAGTGTCCCCTCGCGGTCGAAGCGCACGAGGTCGCCGGTCCTGTAGTAGCGGCCGGGGGCGAAGGGGTTGGTCTTGAACCGCTCGGCCGTCAACTCCGGCCGGTTGAGGTAGCCGCGCGTCACCCCATCGCCACCGATACAGAGTTCGCCCGGCTGCAGCGGCGGCACCGGCCGCTCCTGCGCGTCGAGAATATAGAGCTGCGTATTGGCGATCGGCCGCCCGAGCGGCACGACGCTGCCGGTCTGTTCGGCAACCGCCGTCGCCGACCAGATCGTGGTTTCGGTCGGGCCGTACATATTGAGGATCGTCGCCGAGGTCGCGGCCTTCAACTCCTCCACCAGCGCTGCCGGGAAGGCTTCGCCGCCGATGAAGAGATGCTCGACGACGGAGAGCGCCGCGCGATTGTCGGCATCCAGCAGGAACATGCGGGCCATGGAGGGCGTGCACTGCAGATGGGTAACACCATGGGCGCGGACAACATCCGCAAACCCCTGCCGAGCGGCCGGGACCTGCGTGCGAGCGGCAAGGCTTGCCTGGCGCTGGACGAGATCGGCGAGCTTGACGAGCCCGGTCTCGACCGTGGCATTGGCGAGACCGAAATCGATCAGGCAGGCAATATCGTCGACGCCGGCCTCGGCCACGTCCGCGATCCGCTCCAATCCATCCTCGACGGTGCCGAACAGGCCGCTATCCTCGAAATAGCGCAGGAAGGCGAACTCGAGGATCGCGTCGAGATCGGCCTGCGACAGCGACTGGAGCTCGAGCCCGGACGGCTCGGCCACCCCCTCCGGTTTCTTGAAGGCCGGGAAGGCCCAGGCATAGTTCTTGATGAGCGCCGTGGCGCTCCGCAGATAGGAGGTCATCGGCCCGCGCGCCTGTGCCTTGACCACCTCCCGGTCCTCGCCGAGATGGGTGTGGAGCATCAGCGTGACCGTATGCGCGGCGGGGTCGAAGCCGTGTTCGGCCAGGCTCTGGCGGTAGGCCTTGATCTTCTCCGAGAGCTCGGTGATCGACTGGCCGAGCAGGTGGGTGAGGATATTGGCGCCGAGGCGGCCGGCCTCGCGATAGGTGTCGATATTGCCGGCGGTGGTCAGCCAGATTGGCAGCTCCGCCTGCACCGGTCGCGGCTGGGTGGTCACCGCGACCATCTTGCCCGCAGAGAGTTCGAACTCCACCGCCTCGCCGCGCCAGAGCCGCTGGACAACCGCGATATCGCGCAGCATGGCAGCCTTGTTGCGGGGAACCCCGTTTTCAGGGCGCAGGATAAAATCTTCCGGCATCCAGCCGGAGGCAAAGGCGATTGCGACGCGGCCGGCGCTCAGATTGTCGATCATCGCCCACTCCTCCGCCACCCGGGCGGGGTGGTGGAGCGGCAGCACACAGCTTCCCGCCCGGATCTTCAGCGTGCGGGTCGTCACCGCCAGCGCGGCGGCGGCCACGGCAGGGTTCGGATAGGGGCCGCCAAAGGCGTGGAAGTGCCGCTCCGGCACCCAGACGGAGTCGAAGCCATGCGTATCGGCGAACTGGGCGCTCTTCAGAAGAAGGCTGTATTTATCGTCGCTCTTGGCATCGTCGGCGCCCCAGAAGAAGAGGCCGAAGTCCATCTTCTTGGCCGCCGTGCGGCTGCGCGCCTGATCGCCGGCCGCCACCAGGCGGGAGGCTTCGGATTCGAAGATCACGACCTTGAAGCCGCGCGTCAGCGTCCAGAGCAGCTCGAGGACGGAGATGTCGAAGGACAGGCTGGTGACCGCCAGCCAGACCGGCTGTCGATCGACGGGCACGGCAATCCGGTCGTCCATGCCGGCAAAGAAGTTGACGACGTTGCGGTGCTCGACCATCACGCCCTTCGGCCGACCGGTCGAGCCCGAGGTGTAGATGACGTAAGCGAGATTGACCGCCGTGACGGCAGGACGGGGGGCACGGTGGCCTTCGCTCCGGATCGGCAACCCATCGACGCAGAGTGCGGTGATATCCTTGGCGGCGAGCGTACGGCGATGGTCGTGATCGGTGACGACGATGCGCGCGGCACTGTCCTCCAGCATATAGGCCAGGCGGTCGACGGGGAAATTCGGGTCGAGCGGCAGATAGGCCGCTCCCGCTTTGTGGATGGCGAGCATCGCCGCCACCATCTCCACCGAGCGCGGCAGATAGAGGCCGACCACCGCATCGGGGCCGGCGCCGAGATCGACCAGCGCATCGGCGATCTCCTCGGCGCGTGCATCGAGCGCCGCATAGGTCAGGCTGGTGCTGCCCATGGCGACGGCGATTGCATCCGGCGTCAGCCGCGCCTGCCGCTCGAAGAGCTGATGGACACAAGCGGCCGTATCGTAGGCGCGCGCCGACGCATTCCACTCGATCAGCAGGCGCCGCTCCTCCGCCTCGCTCATCAGCCGCAGATCCTGGAGTGACTGATCCTTGACCGAAAGCGTTGCCGAGAGTGCATCGAGATAATCGACATAGGCCTGCGCCGCCTCGTCCGGCAGCCGGCCTGCGTCATAGACAAGCAGCCCGGCCGCGCCATCGGCCGGGGAAAGGACGAACTCCAGGACACGACCGGCCGGAAAAGCCCCCTCCGGCCGCGCCGCGCCGATGCGCAGGCCGACGGAGAGCGAGGTTGCGAAACCCGCCTTCTCAGCAAGCTCGGGAGATCGCAGCGGCAGGTCGATCGGGAAGCTGCGACCCCGACCGAGATCGGCAAGCTGGCCTTCAAGCTCGGCCTGCAGGACGGCGACATTGGTATCATCGGTGCAAACCACCCGGAGCGGCACTTCGCCCGCCAGCGCCCCTGCCCCCTCCTCCGCCACCTGATCGAGCGCCGCGTCGGAATAAGCGAGGCTGAAATCATATTCACCGGACAGGCGGACGAGCAGCGCCGCCACGGCGCAGGCCTGCGCTCCGACTGGAAGCGCGGCGGGAAGCTTGAGAGGGATCGTCCGGATCGAGCGGCCGGCGCCCCCTTCACGGAACTCCGACAAGGTCAGATCGCGCGCATCGCGCAGCTTGCGGCGAAACCGTCCCTCGTCCGCCACGAGATCGGCAAGCCGCGCATTGAGCCGGCTCCGGGCCGCGTCGGACAGATGCGGGAGAATATCGCCGGCCTTTTCGGCGGCGGCGAGATCGGCCGGTTGGCGCGACGCCAGCGGCGCGACCTCGATCGTCACCAGCCGATCGGCGGCGGCGACGACCATCTGCGTGCCCTCGACCGAGACGATGGTCCCGGCGGGAAGCGCGGTCGGCTCTCCGACCTTCAGCGTCACGACGCGGACGGTGCCGCCGGCTGTCCGCAGCTTCGGCGTCACCAATGGGTTACGGTAACCGACGCCGAAATCAAGCGCGCGCACCAGCCGGTCCAACTCGTCCGCCGTCGAATGCAGATCAAGGATACCGGCAGCATTCGGCCGGCGGTCGCGCGCGAAATACTGGCGAACCGAGAGATCCTGCGGCCTGTTCGGGAGGCTGTTGAATTCTATGCCCTCGACCACCTCGGCAAAGCTGCGGATACCCGCCTCGAAACAGCGGCTATTGAGCGTGAACGCCGTTTCGTCCGGCTGGATCGGGAAGACGGCGCTTGCGCAGATGCCGCCTTCGTCGATGCCACCAGCCATATGGTGCCAGGTGACGCCGTGCTCCTCGCGGCCCTCGAGGATCGCCCAGGACGGCGTGTTCAGCCCGGCCAGCTGCGGCAGCGGGCCATCGTGGAAGTTGATCGCGCCACGTGCCGCCCGCGCCAGCATGGCGTCCGGGACGATCCGAAGGTTGGAAATGCTGAACAGCCAGTCGAAGGAAAGCCCTTCCAGCGGCTCGGCGCCGTGTCCCCTCCAGTCGCGCACCGGCAGATCATGGGACCGTGCCCAATCCTGAAGCCGAGGATTGGAGGACAGCACGAGGTCGATGCGATGACCCCGCTTGAGGAGGATATCGCCGCACTCGGCCACGAGCCACTGCTCGCCAATGATGACGCAACTGAACATGATTTCCCCTCGGTATGCCGAGTCAGAATGAATTGAATATGCTCGAATTGAATGACGGTTCTGGCCCCACGTCAATACGACTGCGCGATTTGAAGGTGCGCGAAGCATACGTCTTCTAAAAAATGGTGAACGCTGCAACCTTTCGATTGCGCAGCGTGAAAAAAGCGATATTTTTGTGCGGGCTGACGAAGTTCAGCGATAATCTAAAACTTTAATATTCTGTATTTTCATATCTGTGTTGCGTAGGTGAATGATGGCCGGTCCGATGGATGAAGCATCGCCCAGTGACATCGCGATCGTTGGAATGGCGCTGCGTGTGCCCGGCGCCGGGACAGTCGACGAATTTTGGCAGAACCTCAAGAACGGCGTGGAATCGATCCGAACGCTGACCCGCGAGGAGCTCGAGGCGAGCGGCGAAGCGGCGGAGCTGATCGAGCGGCCGAACTACGTGCCCCGCACCGCAGAACTTACCGATATGGAGATGTTCGACGCCGAGTTTTTCGGGATGAGCCCGAAGGATGCAGCGATCATGGATCCCCAGCACCGTCACTTCCTGGAATGCGCCTGGGCGGCGATGGAGGATGCGGGCCTGCAGCCGGAGACGCAGCAGGGGCCGATCGGCGTCTTCGCCGGCAGCGGCATGGGCAGCTACTTTTATTTCAATCTTTGCAGCCAGAAGGAGCTCGTCGAGGATGTCGGCATGTTCCTGCTGCGCCACACCGGCAACGACAAGGATTTTCTCTCCACCCGCGTCTCCTTCGCCTTCGACCTTCGCGGTCCGAGCGTCAATGTGCAGACGGCCTGCTCCACCTCGCTGGTGGCCGTGCACCAGGCCTGCCAGAGCCTTCTGAACGGGGAGTGCGATGCAGCGCTCGCTGGTGGTGTCACCATCGAGCAGCCGCATCGGCGCGGCTATCTGGCCCAGGAAGGCGAGATCCTTTCCCCCGATGGGCACTGCCGGCCCTTCGATCATCGGGCTGCCGGCACTATTTTCGGCAGCGGCGCCGGCGTCGTGGTCCTGAAGCGCCTGGCGGATGCGGTGGCCGAGGGCGACGTCATCCATGCCGTTATCAAATCGACCGCCGTCAACAATGATGGCGGCCAGAAGTCCGGCTATCTGGCGCCGAGCGTCACCGGCCAGGCGAGCGCCGCGATCGAGGCCATGGGCATGGCCGGCATCTCCGCCGATACGATCCACTATGTCGAATGTCACGGCACCGGCACCTATCTCGGCGACCCGATCGAGATCCAGGCGCTGACCGAGGCCTTCCGGCAGTCCGGCGGGGCGAACGGCCGTTGCTATGTCGGCTCGGTCAAGAGCAATATCGGCCATCTCGACACGGCCGCCGGCGTGGTCAGCCTGATCAAGACGGTGCTGGCGCTGAAGCACGGCGAGATCCCGCCAACCCTCGGCTTCGAGAAGCCCAATCCTGCCATTCCCTTCGAGAAGGGCCCGTTCCGGGTTGCCGATCGCCTGCTGCCCTGGCCGAGTGCCTCCGGCCGCCGCCGCGCCGCGGTCAATTCGCTCGGCGTCGGCGGAACGAACGCGCACGCCGTTCTGGAAGCCTATGAGCCGGCACCGGCAAAGGGCGGGAACGACGGTCGCGGGATCGTGCTCACCCTTTCAGGCCGCAACCGCGACGCGCTCCTGCACAATGCGCAGGCACTGGGCCAGGCCCTGGAGCGGCATCCGGAGCTGCGGCTGGAGGATGCGGCCTATACGCTCGCCAAGCGACGCAAGGCCTTCGACCGCCGCGGCGTGCTGGCCGTCCGCGACCGCGCGGATGCGATCGCGGCCCTTACCGCTGCGGATCCGCGGCGGCTCTTCGTGCATGACAAGCTGGCGACGCCGGGTCCGGTGGTCTTCCTGCTGCCCGGTGGCGGCGCGCAATATGCCGGCATGGGAGCGGCACTCTATCGCGCCGAGCCGCGCTTCCGGGCCGGTGTCGACGAAGGCCTCGGCTATCTCCCGCCAGAAACCGCGCAGCGGATCCGCAACGCCTGGCTCTTGGACGCCGGGGCGCTCTTGGAAGCGGGTGCGCGCGCGAAAGCCGATGCCGCGCTTCAGCCACCCTCCGTGCAGCTTCCTGCCATCGCTATCCTGGAAGTCGCGCTGGCCCGGCTCTGGATCGCAAAGGGCGTGAAGCCCGACGCCCTGCTCGGCCATTCGATGGGCGAGAACGCCGCCGCCTGCATTGCCGGCGTCATGAGCTTCCGCGACATGGTGCGCCTCGTACATCTGCGTGGCCAGTTGTTCGAGACCGTGCCACGCGGCGGCATGCTGGCGGTTTCCATGGCGGTGAGCGATCTGCAGCCGCTGATGCCGGAGGATCTCAGCCTCGCCTCCGTCAACGCACCCGGACTCTGCGTCGTCTCCGGTTCCGACGAGGCGCTGTCGCGCTTCCAGGCGGTGCTGTCGGCCCGCGAGATCGACTGCAATCGCGTGCCGATCGATATCGCCGCCCATTCGCATATGCTCGACGGCATCCTGGCGGAGTTCGAAGCCTTTCTGCGCTCGATCCCGCTCTATGCGCCGACGATCCCGATCGTCTCCAATGTCACCGGCACCTGGCTGACGGACGCCGAGGCGCGCGATCCGCTCTACTGGGTGCGCCATCTGCGCTCCACCGTGCAGTTCTCCGCAGGGCTCGCGCTGCTCGCAGAGACCCCGAACCGCGTCTATCTGGAGGTCGGCCCCGGCCGCGTCCTGTCCTCGATGGCGAAGCTGCAGGCGGGCATCGCCGCCAACCAGGTGATCAACAGTCTGCCGCATCCGGCCGAAGAGATCGCCGACGATCTCTGTTTCTCAAGCGCGCTCGGGCGCTGCTGGGCGATCGGCCTCGATGTCGACCCCATCCAGGACCTCGGGCCGACAGCCCGCCATGCGGCGCTGCCCACCTATGCCTTCCAGCACAAGCGCTATTTCATCGAACGGGCGGCACCGGTCGCCCTGCCCTCCGCACCGGCGCTTCTGCGCCAGGACGATATGGCCGACTGGGGATACGAGCCCTTCTGGAAGCCGACCTATGCCGAGCCGTTCGACACAAGCGAGCTTACCGTCTGGCTGGCTCTGCTGGACGGCGCCGTGGTCACGCGGGCGGCGGTGGAGCGCTTGCGGTCGCTCGGCCATACGGTGATTACCGTTCGGCCGGCCGATGCCTTCGCGCGCTTCTCGTCGACCGATTACGGCCTCTGCATCGAAGACGGGGAAGAGGCCTATCGCCGCCTGTTGCAGGCGATCCGCGAGGACGGTCATCGGCCGACCCGGATCATCCACGCGCTGCTGGTCGCGCCGATGAGCACGATCCGTATGGGTGCCGACCGCTTTCTCGCTAATCAGGACAAGGGGTTCCTCAGCCTCTTCTCCCTCGTGCGCGCGCTCGATGCCGTCGGCCTGGTCGAGGGCCTGCATCTCGACGTACTGACGACGGGCATGCAGTCGGTGGATCGCGAAGCGCTGCCCTACCCGGAAAAGGCGCTGGTGCTCGGTCCGGCGCTGGTCATTCCCAAGGAATATCCGGGCATCTCCATCCGCCTGATCGACATCAACGACGGAAGCGAACCGCCGGCCGAGCGGCCGATCTGGCGACTCGGCCGCCAGCCTTCGATCGGCGCCGGCGCGGCGGAGGCGGACCTTCTCTGGGACGATCTGACGGCGGCGCCGGCCAACGAGATCATCGCCTATCGCAAGGGCAAAAGATGGCGCCGCGATACGCGTCGGCTCTCGCTGGCCGAACGGGCCGAGCCCAGCGTCTCCTTCCGCAAGGGCGGCGTCTACATGCTGACCGGCGGGCTCGGCGACATCGCGCTCAGCCTCGCCGCCGATCTGGTCGAGCGCTATGAGGCGGCGATCATCCTTGTCGGCCGCAGCCAGCTGCCGGACCGCGAACAGTGGCCGCTCTATCTGAGGCTTCTGCCGGAAACCGACCAGACGGCCCGCGCCATCCGCGCGATCCAGCCGCTGGAGGCCAAGGGTGCCCGCATCCTGACGCTGAAGGCCGACGTGACCAGCATCGAGGAGATGACGGCCGCGCGCGCCAAGGCAGAGGCGGCCTTCGGGCCGATCAACGGGGTTCTTCACACCGCGGGTGTCGTGAAGGACGATCTGATTCCGATGAAGACGCTTCAGGACATCGATGCCGTGCTCGCGCCCAAGGTGCACGGCACCATGGTTCTGGACCGCGTCTTCGAAACCGCGCCGCTCGAGCTCTTCGTCCTCTTCTCCTCGACCAGCGCCGACCTGGCGCCCGTCGGCCAAGTGGATTACGTCGCGGCCAATGCCTTTCTCAATGCCTATGCCGAGAGCCGCAAGACCCACCCGACCCGCAAGACAGTCGCGATCCATTGGGGCATCTGGAGCGATATCGGCATCGCCGCCCGCGCCTTTGCCGCCCGCGGTCTACCCGACCATGCCGAGACCATCGTCGAACCGGCCAGCGGCCCGATCTTCGAGCATTGGGTCAAGGATGGCGAGGGCCAGTCCTGGCTGGAAGTGGGGCTCGACGTCAAAGCGCACTGGTTCCTGGACGAGCACCGGCTGCTGAACGGCGCCGCAGTCGTGCCTGGAACGGCCTATCTGGAGTTCATCGTCCAGGCCGTTCGCGAATATGGCATCCCGCTGCCTGTGACGATCTCCAACCTGCGCTTCCTCAACCCGGTCTTCGTCGAGGAAAAGCAGGGCCGCCGACTTCGCGTCCGGCTGAGACCCTCCGGCGGTGGATATCAGGTCCTGATCGTCGCCGAATTCGACGAGACGTTCCAAACGGTCGTTGATGCGCATCTTCTGGCGCGCGATCCGGAGGTGCCGGCCGGTCTCGACTTTCCGCGGGGCTGGGACGGCACGGCGCAAGGGCTCGCCGACGCGCCCGCCCTGCCCTCGATCCAGGAGGACCGCATCCGCTTCGGGCCGCGCTGGAAGGTGCTGCGGCGCCTGCGGGCGGACGGCGGACGGCTTCTGGCCCGTCTCGCCTTGCCGGTCGCAGTGCAGACCGACATCAAGGCCGGCTATGCGCTGCATCCCGGCTTGATGGACATCGCCACCGGCGCCGCCCTGGCATTGCTGCCGGGTGAGAAACTCGGCACCGGCCTGTGGATCCCGGTGGTCTACGGCCGGATCGACGTGCATCGCGACCTGCCGGCCGATCTGATCGTCGTCGGCGCATTGTCCGACGAGGAGCAGCCGGACGGCTTTGCGAGCTTCGATCTGAAGCTCTACGACACTGAGGGCCAGTTGGTCGCGACCGTTGGCCGCTACGGGATGAAGCGGCTCGATGAGGACGCCAGCTTCGCGCCGACCATGCGTCAATCCGGCGAGACCGGCAGGCGCGCCCGACCGGCCGCGACGGCCTCTTCCGAACAGGCCCGGCTTGCCCGCGCACTTCGCCAGGGCATTCGCCGCGCCGAAGGCCTGACTGCCCTGGAGCGAGCGATCGCCACCGGACGCAGTCAACCGATCGTCTCGTCGATCGATCTCCGGATCCTGGCGGAGGCCGCGAAGCCTGACGCCGGCGCCACGACCCGGCCGGCCCTTGCCGCCGCTGAGGCGGAGCCCGATGGCGGCGCGCCTCGCAGCCCGGTTGAACAGAGGCTCACCGCCTTCTGGAAGGACCTGCTCGGCGTTCCCCATGTCGGCGTCGATGATGATTTCTTCGAGATCGGCGGCCACTCGCTGATCGCGGTGCGGCTGTTCCGCTCGATCAAGGCGGCCTTTTCGATCGACATTCCGATGTCGGTGCTCTTCGAAGCCCCGACCATCGCCCAGTGCGCACGGATCATCGAGGAGCAGATCGGCACGCCGGCCGTGGCACAGGCGCCCGGCGAGGAGACGCCTGCCGCCGCCGAAACCGGGGCTGGAGAGGGCGGGTCTGGAGAGACGGGGCCGGCAAGACCGCCGGCGCCTGCGATCCGTCACGCCGTTTTGATGTCTCCCAGGGACCGCCAGGGCACGCCGCTTTTCATCTGCGCCGGCATGTTCGGCAATATCCTGAATCTGCGACAGCTGGCTTTGCATCTTGGCAGCGACCGGCCAATCTACGGCATGCAGGCCCGCGGCCTGTTCGGCGGGCTCGCGCCGCACGAGACCTTCGAAGACATGGCCAAGGATTATCTGGCCGAAATCCGGCAGATCCAGCCAGAGGGGCCCTATTATCTCGGCGGCTTCTCCGGTGGCGGCCTGGTTGCCTATGAAATGGCGCAGCAGTTGACCGCTGCAGGAGAACGAGTGGCGCAGGTGGTGATGCTCGATACACCGGTGCCGGGCAATGCCACGCTCTCGCTCATCAGCCGGCTCGAGATGAAGGCCCAGGATATCCGCCGCTATCGGCTGTCGTTCTTCTCCAACTGGGCGATGGGCTATGTGCGCTGGATCCGCGAGATGCGGGAGCGCCGCAATGGCCTGCGGGCCGAGACGAGCGAGACGCAGTTCCACAATCGCGATATCGAGGCCGCCTTCTACCGGGCGCTGGCTCGCTATGAGATCAAGCCCTATGACGGCCCGGTCCTTCTGCTGCGTCCGAAGCTCGAGGTGCTCTACACGCTGCGGGACGGCCGCCGCATCCAGGGCGGCCGAAAGGAGGCGCGCGAGGACAATGGCTGGTCGCCCTTCATCGCCGATCTGACGATTCACGAGGTTGCCGGCAGCCATGACAGCATGGTGCTGGAGCCGCAGGTTCGCGGTCTCGCGGCGCTCGTCAAGCGTGTCCTCACGGCGGCGGAAGCGAGACTCAAGTCACCGAGCCCGACCGAACGCGGCTCCAGCACCGAGGGCAGCGGCGCAAGTGCCGCCCAGGACAACCTCACTGCGACAAGACCGGAGGGCGTGGCATGAAATTCGTCGTCCTGACCATGGTTCTGGTCACGATCCTGCCGATCGTGCTCCTCGCACGGCGGCATGATCCGATCTTCCGCGTGCTGTGGTTCTGCCTCGGCTGCTTTCCCTTCCTGCTCAGCGCCATCCCCTTCTTCGACATCGGGATCCTGTCCTGGGGCGACCAGTGGATCGGCTTCGTGCATGGTGTCGAGGTTTCGGCCGTCGATTTCGTCGCGATCCTGTGCTTCCTGTCGCTCAAGCGACCGCGGCTGGTTGCCTGGCACCTCATTCCCCTCTGCCTCTGGATCGTGATGGCGGCCGTGTCCATGGTGCATGCGCCGCAGCCGATGGCGGCCTTCTTCGGCGTCTGGCAGCTGATGCGCGTCCTCCTCGTCACCGCCGTTGTCGCGAGCGCCGCCGAGGATGCCCGCGTGCCGTTCCTGATCCTGAAGGGCATGGCGCTCGGCCTCATCCTCAACGCCATTGCCAGTATCTGGCAGCATTTCGGACTGGGGCTCGCCCAGTCGCCTGGCCTGTTCCTGCACCAGAACACGCTCGGCATGATCACCCATTTCGTGCTCTTTCCGCATCTCGCCCTGCTGCTGGCGACGCGGCGGGAAAATCTCTACGTTTCCGCCACCGTCTTCGCCTGCCTGCTGGTCGTCGTGCTGACGGCATCGCGCGCCACTGTCGGCATCGCGCTCGTCGGCGTCGCACTGACCTATGTCATCGTCTTCCTCTCGGGCGCCACGCAGCGGCTGATCGCGATCGCACTGGCAGGAACGCTCTGTGCCGGTCTGCTTGCGCCGCTGGCGATCTCCGCCTTCAACAGCCGGTTCGACAAGTCGCCGCTCTCGGAAGATGTCTATGACGAGCGCGCGGCCTTCAACCGCACCGCCCTCTTCATCTTCCACGATCATCCCTTCGGCGTCGGGATCAATCACTATGTCTCCTTCGCGAAGAATGGCGGCTATGCGCAGCGGGGCGGCGTGGCGGACAATGAAAGCAACCGCAGCAACATCGTTCACAACGCCTACTGGCTGTCTGCGGCGGAGACCGGTTTCCTGGGCCTCGGCGCCTTCGCGCTGACGCTCGCCTCCGGCATCCTTGTCGCCTTGTGGGCCGCCTTCTCTATCCCAAACTCGACCTATCGGGCGCTGTTGCTCGGCCTTGCGGTCGCCACCACCATGGCCGCCTTCCATTCGACGCTCGAATGGATCATCTACATCAAGGACGTGCAATATGCCGTCGGGCTGACGATCGGCCTGGTGTCGCTCATCTCCGTCCAGTCGGCCCAACGCTTCCGGCGCCAAAACATCGTTCCGCCGCACAAATTTACCATTCTTAATCACTTTGTCCCGAGGGCACGGTGAGCTCTCTAGACTCGTGCCGCGCTCTCTCTGTAGAGTAAACGCGCAGTAAATTTTCATTGCCCATTACTTGAACGAAGCATTTTAGCCTCGATGGCGGAGCGTCCTCTTCCATCCACTGAGAGCATCAGCTCTGGAGACGATTTATGAGCAGTCCGGCGTCCGTTCTCCTTCGAACTGCCTTCCACCGCCTGCGGATCGGCGGCCTTGCGCTGGCCGTTGCGCTGATGGGCGTATCCGGCGCACAGGCGGAAACCTATCGGCTGGGCGTTCAGGACAAGCTGAAGATCCACGTCTCCGAATGGCCGGCTCTGACGGGCGATTTCACCGTCGGCGCCGATGGTCAGGTTTCGCTGCCGATCGTCGGCGAAATCCAGGCCATGGGCCTCCTGACGGGAGAACTCGCCGCAACCATCTCCCGCCGACTGCAGGAGAAGGGTGGCCTGAAGGATCCGCCGGACACGGCTGTCGACATCGCCTCCTACCGTCCCTTCTATATTCTGGGCCAGGTGGCACAGCCGGGCGAGTATTCCTACCGGCCGGGCATGGTGGTTCTCAACGCACTCAGCCTTGCAGGCGGTCTCTATCGCAGCGTGCGCGGCGGGGAATGGGCGCTTGATGCTTCGGCGATCAATTCGGTCGGTCAGCTGGCGCTGCTGAAATCCCGCAAGTTCGACCTCGAAGCCGAGCGTCAGAGACTGACGCTGGAAGCGGCCGGCGACACGGTGTTTCCAAGCCCGCCGGCAACCGCAGCCGTCGAGTTCGTGCGCGCCATGAGCGGCCAGAAGCTGCTCTTCGACGTCCGCCTGCAGCGCTTCCTCGAACAGAAGCGGGCGCTGGAAGCCTCGAAGGACGTCCACACCCGCGAAGTCGCCTCGCTCGAGGCCCAGATCGCCGTCGGCAAGGAGAATATCGATGCCGCCAAGAAGGAGCTCGAAAACGTCCGCAGCCTGACCCAGCGCGGTCTGGCCTCCAACCGGCTCTATCCGATGGAGCGGACGCTCTCCGAAGTGCGCAACGAGCTCGGCGATCTGGAGATCAAGCGCTTGCGGGCGGAAAAGGACCTCAACGAGGTGACCGGGCAGCTCGCGGAGCTCGAAGGTACCCGCAAGTCCGACGCCATCGGCGGTCTGCAGTCGATCAAGTCGCAGCTGCTCGATATCGACAAGCAGGAGAACTCGCTGAAGTCGCTGCTGCAATCAGCGTCCAACTACTCCGCCGACCTGGCGCAGGATGAGAGCGAGGAAGCGACCCCGATCCTCAGCTATACGATCGTGCGGCTCCAGGGCGATGCGACGGTGCAGATCGATGCGAGCGAAGTCACCCGCGTTCTGCCCGGCGATATCGTCAAGGTCGAGCGCGTTCTGCCGAAATCGCAAGCGACCACGGGCTCCGTCCCACGCCCCGACGTGAACTGACCATTTTTCAGCTGCGACCTCCGGATCGCCGATACTGTTATTCGCACGGCTGGTTTTTGAGGGCCGGAAAGGACTGGACGTGAGACACTCCAATCAGACCACCGCTGCTTCGGCACCCGCGCATTCGCTCTGGGAAACCGCAGCCGAGAGCGCGCCGTCGCGCTACAATTGGAAATGGGTCCTGCAGTCGGTCCTTGGCCAGCCGATGCTGATCGGCGCGATCACGGCCGTGGCCGTCGTCGTGGCCATCGCTCTCGTCCTGGTCCGGACCCCAACCTATTCCGCCTCGGCCACCGTGCAGGTCAGCAATCTGCGCCTGTCGATGAGCGGGCGGGAAGACGCCTATTTCGCGGAATCGCTCTACGATCCGAGCTTCGTCGACACGCAGGTCCAGATCGTTAATTCCAAGGCCGTCGCCGAAAGCGTGATCGACAGCCTCAAGATCGAATCGCCGCCGGAGAAGCCTGGCCTGATCGGCACGATCAAGGAATCGGTCGTCGGCCTGCTCGGCCCGGTCGTGGGCAAGGAAACCGAGGCTCAGGCGGAGGATACCGGCCGCGCGGCGCTGCTCCGCGCCTTCGGCGAAAGCCTCTCCGTCCAGCGCATCGGCCAGAGCGACCTGCTCGACATCCGCATTACCGACCGCTCGGCCGCCAATGCCGCCAAGATCGCCAACGAGGTGGCGCAGCAATATATCGCCAAGGTCGATGCGGACCGGGCCGATTTCGCCGAGTCCGGCAGCAGCTGGCTCCGCACGCGGCTTCAGGAGGTCGGCCCCAAGGCTCGCCTGCTTTCGGCCGCCACCACGCCGATCAACAAGGACGGCATGTCCGGACTGCTGATGGTGATCGTCGCCGCCGTGATCGGCTTCGCCATCGCCGTCTTCGTCGCTCTGGTGCGGGAACTGCTCGACACCTCGATCCGCTCGCCCGAGCAGCTCCGCACCGGCTGCGGCATCTCCTGCATCGGCATGGTTCCCACGTTGCGCGGTTCTCCCGAGACCCTCAAGGGCAAGGTTCTGCAGGAACGCTTCTCGCCGCTGTGGCAGACGCTCCGCCAAGCAGCCGTCATCGCCGACGGCGCCGGGCTCGGCACGAGACTGCGCATGGTCGGCTTCACCTCGACGCTTCCCGGCGAGGGCAAGACGCTGATGGCCACCAATTTCAGCGCGCTGATGGCCAGCGCCGGCCGGAAGGTGCTGCTGGTCGACGCCCAACCCTATCACTCCTCGGTCAGCGACCAGATCTCGCCGGCTGCCGGCCGCGGGCTCATCGCCTTCCTCGAAAGCCGCAATCAGCCTGTGAGCGCCTTCACCTGCCGCGACGCCGGCACGACCTACGACGTCCTGCCGCTCGACGACGATATCGACCGGGCGAAGGTGTCGCATCTCCTCTGGTCGGGCGGTATCGACCGGTTCTCGACGGGCATGGAGCAGTACGACCTCATCGTCTTCGATCTGCCGCCGATGATCGCGAGCGGGGACATGTTGGCCGCCTCCAACCATCTGGACGGGCTGTTCTATGTCGTGCGCTGGGGCAAGGTTAAGGAGGCTGAGCTCCGATCCGCGCTTGCCCTCGTCCCCTCGGTCCGCGATGCTCTCGGCGGCGCGCTCATCAACGGCGTCCGCTTGCGCAGGATGCGCCGCGTCTTCTCGCCGGAGGCTACCTTCCTGACGAAACAGAAGCTGCTTTCAAAGAAGGCATGACGTGGACGCCCGCATCGCAGAGACGGATAGGTCGGTCGCCTATCTGATGAACACATACCCCGTCCCGAGCGCGACCTTCATCCGCCGGGAGATCGAAGCGGTTGAACAGCTCGGTTTCGCCATCCGCCGCTTCGCCGTCCGGCCTTTCGATGGCACGCTGGTGGACGAGAGCGACCTACGCGAGCAGCAGAAGGTCACCTATATTTTGGCCGGCAATCAGCGGAAGCTGATCGCAGCGCTCGGCAAGGAGCTGATCGGCAACCCGCTCGGGCTCGTGCGGGTCCTGCCGCTTTGGCTGACTCTGATGCGCAATGCCGGGTGGCAGGTCGTGCCGCATTGCGCCTATCTGTTGCAGGCGATCTATTTTCGCCAGCAGGCGGCGCTGCACGGCATCCGCCATGTCCATGCCCATTACGCGACCAATGCCGCGGCGGTGGCGATGCTGGCGCACAAGCTCGGCGGTGCCGCCTACAGTTTTACCTCCCATGGACCCGATGAATTCGTCGATCCGGGCCGGCTGAGCTTCTCGAAGAAGATCGGCAATGCCGCCTTCGTCGTGGCCATTTCGGACTATTGCCGCTCGCGGCTGCAGGCGCTCTCGGAGAGCCCGAAGGATGTAGCGAAGATCGCCATTGCCCGCTGCGGCATCCGCCTGCAGGACTTCGTGCCGACCGAAGCGAAGGATCCGGGCAATCAGACGATCGTCTGCGTCGGCCGCCTCTGCCCGCAAAAGGGCCAGGTGCATATACCAGCCGCCGCCGCGCGCCTGAAGGAGGAGTTCCCCGGGCTCCGCATCATTCTCGTCGGCGATGGCGAAAGCCGCGCGGCGATCGAAGCGGAAATCCGCAACCATGGGGTTGCCGAAAGCGTGACCATCCACGGCTGGGCTTCGAATCCCGAGGTGCGGCGGATGATCCGCGACAGCCGGGCCTTGCTGCTGCCAAGCTATGCGGAGGGCCTGCCGGTGGTGCTGATGGAGGCGCTGGCGCTCGGCCGGCCCGCGATCACCACGCGCATTGCCGGAATTCCGGAACTGATCGATCCGAGCTGCGGCTGGCTGATCGAGCCGGGCAATGTCGACGAGCTTGCCCAGGCGATCCGCGACTGCCTCGCCTGCCCGACCGAGACCCTGAGCGAGATGGGACGCACCGGGCGGGCACGCGTCGAGCGGATGCACGATCTCTCGACATTGGCGACCGCGTTGCGCCAGCTGTTCCAAGGATCGCTCGCCAGGGCCGGCTGAAGGATCGCCCGCCTGTGGCGACCCGTCTAACCCTTATATTCGATCAGCTGACTGCGGCGGTGTTGCAGGCGGCGGAGATGGAAGCGGAGGACACCGTCCACCTCCGCGAACTTGCCGAGGATGCTCAGGGCCCCCCCCTGCCAGTTGCGCAGATCCCGCCACCCCGCCTTCAGCGCCAGGCGTGCCGCCTGGGCCGGATAGGCAAGCAGCAGAAGCAAGGCGGCGGGTCCGACGAGAAGGGCAAGCAGCAGGGAGGCCGGCAGGAGCGCGCTCCAGAGCACGGCGCGGCGGGTGCTTGCCTGCCAGATCCTGTCCGGAGCATGCCGATACATCCAGGAGACTTCGGCAAAGGCGTGGCCCGCCCGGACCGAGCGGCGCCACCACTGCCCGAACCGCGTGATCGCTGCATCATGGAGCGTCATCTCGTGGTCGATGCGGCGGATCTTCCAGTTCAGACGTCGGAGCCTCAGGCAAAGTTCCGGCTCCTCGCCGGCAACGAGATCCTCGCGATAGCCCCGAACGGCTTCGAAGGCCGTCCGGCGCATCAGCGCATCCCCGCCGCAGGCATCCGCCTCGCCGATCGGCGTATCCCATTCGCGGTCGCAGAGCCAATTGTAGATAGTCGCATCGGGCCGACGCTCTCGCCGCCGGCCGCAGACGACCGCGCAGTCCGGATAGAGCCTCAGTTCCTCCGCCGCGCGGGCCAGCCAGCCCGCATCCACCATGCAGTCGCCATCGACGAATTGCACCAGGCCAATCTCGGGCTGCGAGGCAACCAGGCGGGCAAAGCCCGCATTGCGCGCGCGGGCGGCGGTGAAGCCGCTGGTCATATCGAGCTGGAGAACGCGCGCCCCGAGGCGTTGCGCCGCCTCGACGCTGCCATCGGTCGAGCCGGAATCGACATAGACGGTCGCCGTGATCCGCGAACCGAGCGAGGTCAGGCAGTCGATCAGACGCTGCCCTTCATTGCGGCCGATGACCACGATGCCGATCGCGCCCTGCCCGTTCATTTTACGCCTCCCAAACTCATGTCACGACGTCCGAAACGTCTCCCGCCCCGAACTGCTTCCCCACCGACACGGCACCCTCAGAAGAGACCCCCGAAGATCGTTTCGAGCGGATAGGGATAGCCGGCCGCCTGGCGAACCGACAGGACCGCGGCGACCATGGACAGCATGAGGATCGTCAGCAGGGCATCCTGCCGGAGGAAGGAGAGTTTCAGCCGGCGTTGCCCGACCGCGATCGGCAGATAGCGTATGGCTTCCGCCGCGGCGATGACGAGGATGACGGCTTCCAGGCCCGACAGGGCGAAGGCGAGCGGCAGGCCGACCAACATGCAGCCAAGCTTCATGAGATTGGCCGTCGCGCCATAGACCGGGCGGCCCATGCCGAGCACGGCATATTCATTGACAGTGCAGAGGATCGCCGCCCAGGCGCCGAGCAGCGAGAGCGACAGCATCCAGCCCGCCTCCTGGTAGCGGGGGTCATAGACGAGATCGACGGCAAGGTCGGACACGGCAACGCCGAAGCCGATCGCGAGCGCCGCCACCGAGAGCACTTTGAAGCGGATCGGCCGGAGCTGCTCGCGCACATCGACGCTGGCGTCATGCGACTGCGCGGCGATGAGCGGAAAGAGGACGAGATGGCCGAGGCGTGCCATCAGCATGACGGGGAGATCGGCGATATTGCGCGCAATCCCGTAGATGCCGAGAATGGCGAGCGGCATCGAATAGGCGAGATAGAGCTTGTCGAAATTGGCGCAGAAGAAGGCGAGCAGCGAGGAGACGAAGATCCATTTGCCGAAGGAGAGGATCTCGTGCAGATGCCGCTTGTCCAGCAAGAAGCGGTTTCTCTGCCCACGCGGCACGATCGCATGGCTCGCCACCAGGCGCACGCTCGCGGCAAGCACGCTTGCCGTCACCAGGCCCCAGATGGTGGGGCTGAGATAGGTAAAGAGGATCACCAAGGCCGAGCCGGAGAGATCCATACAGAGATCGAAGCTGTTCAGCCGTCCGACCCTGAGGTCGCGCTGCATCAGGAACAGCGAGGTCGAGGTCAACCCGAGGACCAGAAGCGTCAAGGCGCCCAGCTGGATGGCCGCAGCCGAGATGCCATAGACCTGCGACAGCGGATAGGCGGCCACGAACAGGACGAGGAACAGCGCAAGGCCGCGCATCGCCTGCACCGTCCAGGCCGTGTTGTAGAAGGTCGGATCATCACCCTTGGCGTTGCGAACGACGCTCTGGCCGATCCCGACATCGGTAATCAGCTCGACGCCGGTCTTCAGCGTGTTGATGATCGCCGCGATCCCGAAGACTTCCGGCGCGACAAGCCGCGACAGGATGACATTGGTCCCGAAGCGGAGGATGACGGTGAGCCCGAAGGCACCGATCGTCAGCAGTCCACCCGCGGCGGCACGCCGACGGAAGGGGTTGATCTTTTCCGCAGTGTCCAGCGCCAAGCGATTTCGTCCAATTCAAAAGGAAACACAAGACTTTGCGCATCCGGTTCAAACAGGCGGTCGCGCATCACTCGAAGAAAAAGAATAAAATAATTTGCTCTGCCCCGTTCATCTTCCCGAAGCCGGTTGACCATCAACGATTTCGATAGGGAAGAAAAGCCCTTTTACCGGCTTTACAGACGTTTCGCCCGCAATCTACCTCCGCCTGAAGGCAAGGCCGGAGGCGAGACCGGCGACATAGCGGCGTTTCTGCAGGCGCCCATCGAGATTGACCCGTGGCGCGGCCGTCAGCCGGGAACCATCGCCTGTCTGCAGCAGCGCCTGCACGGTGGTGACGCCGAGCGTGAAACCGCAGGCCGCCAGGGCCTCAGACTCGCGTGGACCGGCCTGTGCGTGATGGCCATAGGGAAAAGCAAATGCCGTCGGGGTCCGCCCGATGATCGCCGCCACCGCATCCCGCGACGATATGATCTCCTGATGCAGTTCCTCCGGCGAAAGCCGGGCCATGGCGCGGTGACTGACCGAGTGGGCACCGATGGTGGCGAGCGGATGGCGCGAGAGAGCCTTCAGCTCCGCCTCGTCCAAGACCAGCGCATGGGCCGAGGCGAGCGGATCGAGACCGCGGGCGCGCGCCGCCTCATTGAGTGCCGCGATCGCGCGGCGCTCGTCGCCCTGCATGATCCGCTGGCCGATGACGGCATAGGCCGCCCTCTTCTGGGCAACGCTGCGTGCCGGCAAGGTCTCGATCCCTTGGCCGAGGTCGAGCGTCAGGCTTGTCTCGGAGCGCAGCAGCGCCAGCGCCGTCTCCCACCACAGGCTATGGGTCCGGCGGATGAAGCCCGTGCAGGCGAAGACGGTGAACGGCACGCCGTGGCGCTCGAAGACCGGCAAGGCATGATCGACATTGTCCCGATAGCCATCGTCCAAGGTGAAGACGGCGAAGGGCCGGGTCTCCGGTCCCGCCAGCCGGGCCGGAACGGCCTCTATCGACAGGAAGTCGTAACCCCGCGCCGCGAGCTCGGTGATCACGAGCTCCAGAAAATCGGGAGTGATCTCCAGGTGCCCGTTGGGATCGAGAGGAGATGAGATTTTGGGGCGCACATGGTGCAGCGTGAGAATGACACCGCGTCCCCGCGGCTTATTGGAAAGACCTGTCGAGGCTGCCAGCGAAGCCGCCTCCAGAATGGCTGTCCTGGCGGAAAACTTCGCCGTCTCGATCAGGCGAAGACGGCTCACCGCACGCCGTGCTGGCGGAGTCTGCGCTCTGGCTCGGCGCGGCGATAGTGACGCTCGACGCGGTCAAGGGGCCGCTCGGTGGCGACGGGAGTTCGACGCTGGCGCGTCGCAGGCGTCCGGCTCTTTTCGGCCAGCACAATGGCGAGCACAACGAGCAGCGCGAGCGGCCACACGGTACAGGCCAAGACCCCTGCAATTCGCAGGGGAGTCCACCCCGATCGGCTCCGTCGACCCTCAACAAGCACAAAGAGGAGAAAGATCAAAGCGATCAGCGCGTAAGCTATCCACAAGACAGAGATCATCATCATTTCCGTTCCACATCGCCGGACAGACATCCGGACAATGCCGCTGTCACCTTGATCGAAGCCTGCGCTCCACAGGGGAGAGCCGAATCAACGGGATACTCGCCCTATCGAAGCCTGGAGGCTATCGCGAAGATTCCTAATGGTTCGTTAATGAGGCGCGAGCAAGTCGAACGAGCAAGGCTAGGGCGACGAATCAAGCAAGCGGGAGTCGGCCTCGTTCTGCACTGTCGGAAAGGCCTTCTTCACAGGAGCAAAGGGGACGCAATCATGGTCTTTGATCGGACCGTCGCGCTTCGAGAGGCTCCGCAGAACGATTCCACCAGAGGAACGAACCCGGTCGTCGCTCCTTAAGCAAGCTGCTCCTGCCGCAGGGCCAGCAAAACGGCCAGGCAAGCGACGCGGGATCGTCGGTCCCTGCCTCCGCTTCCGGCCCTCACTATCCCTCGTCTGAGCAGGGATGACACACTGCCCACTGCTTCGCTCGCCCCTCTAGGATTGAGGATTCCCTTTTCAAGCGAATCATCTATGCATCGAAACAGAACGACGAGGGTTTGTTGATCGGTGTTTTCCGCGCCCTCCCGTGACGCCGCCACAGCTTGTCAAGTTGAGCTTACGCTAACCATTCAAACGAATGGCTTACCGGTAGGCCGCCCGGACTCGTGAAAAATTCAGGATATGCCGGGACAATCATGTGCAACGAATTTAACGTGAGAGTGCGCTTTTGGCCCGTTCGTCCTGCCGTCCCAATCATTCTCCTTCGCTCTTCGGTTTGCTGGCTGTCGGTATCGTTCTAGCGGTCGTGCCCGGCTGCGGAACGGCGGGTGGGCTCAAGATGAGCGGCGCACCGACCGAAGTGCCCCTCGAGCAGGCAATGGCCTTTCCGCCGCCCGGCGGTCCGGGGATCGTCAGCGTGGTGGAACGCAAATATTCGAACGCGATCGAGCAGGAGATCCTGCTCGAGACCGCAACCGTAACGCCCGGTGAGAACTACCTGAAGGTTCAGTTCTACGGACCGAGCGAACCCGGGCTGGCCGGAGCCGATCGCCTTTCGCGCGCCGGCTTCAACACCGGAAAGATTGCTCGCGATCTGCGCTCGATGTTCCCGAGCATGCCGATGGCGATCACCGCCACTTACCAGCAGAACGGCTATGGCCCCTTCGGCTATGCTTACGGTGTCGACACCCAGCGTGGCGAAAGCTGCCTCTATGCCTGGCAGGAGATCAGCTCCTCGGACCATGCCCGCAACGGCATCAAGGATCTCGGAATGATCCGCACGCGCCTGCGGCTATGCGAACCGGACAGCTCGCTCGCTGCCCTGCTTTCGGTCATGTACCATTACACCCTGAACGGCGGCTTCGACGCTCAAAACTGGAATCCCTATGGTCCGCCGCCGGAGCCCGATGCTCGGATCGGCGCCGCGGGCAAGCCGATCTACAGCCTGCCCGGCGAAGAGCTCGTCGTGACGCCGCGTGCCGTGCCGACCGCGGCACCGCGCCCGCGGGTCCGCGCGACGGCGGCGCGGGTCGAGGTCGAGGCCCCGGCACCGGCAGTGACGCGCCGCCCGGCGGTTGAAGCGCTGGTGCCCCGCTCTCCTGCGGCCACCCCGACGGTCCTGATCCCCACACCCAGCCTGCCGCGCCCGGCCGACGCCGCGGCCGAAGCCCGCACGGTCGGAATTCCCTCCGACCGGACGGGCCCGGCCCCGTCCAAGGCGCCGACGTCAGCGCCGGTCATTCCGGCGCCACCATCCATTCCGTCCGCACCGTGCACTGCGAAAGAGGCATGCACCGGTTTTTAACGAGGGTCGCTTACGGTGCCTTTCGAGAATGACGTCTCTCGGCTTAGCGGCCGGGCGAGCCGAACTTACAGACCCCAGGCCTTCGACCTGTGCCGACAGCCCGACAGCGCGCGGGCGCGACACAGGTCGCATCATTCACTGCATGTCCCACTGGTTCCCGAGAGAAAGCCCATTCCATGGTCAAGGCGATCACCATAGTCAGTTGGATGCTCGTATCGCTGTTCGTCATCAACCTGGTGACCCTTCCGGTCAGCGTCTCGACGCATCTGGTGGCGGCCTTTCTCTGCATGGTGCTGCTCGCGGCACTGAAGATTTTCGACAAGAACGGAAAATGGCGGCTGATCGGGCTCGGTTTCGGGACGGCGATCGTTCTGCGCTACGTCTATTGGCGGACGACCAACACGCTGCCGCCGCTCTCCCAGCCGGAAAACTTCATCCCGGGCTTCCTGCTCTATCTCGTTGAAATGTATAGCGTCGCCATGCTGGCGCTCAGCCTGTTTCTCGTCTCCATGCCGCTTCCGGAGAAGAAGAAGCGGGCGCCGAAGACGACCGGCGACCTGCCGAAGGTCGATGTCTTCGTTCCGACTTATAATGAAGACAGGGAGCTTCTCGCCAATACGCTTGCGGCCGCCAAGAACATGGACTACCCGGCCGACAAGCTGACCATCTGGCTGCTCGACGACGGCAGCACCGTTCAGAAGCGCTCGGTCAACGACGTGCCCTCCGCCAAGGCGGCCGAGCGGCGCTATGCGGAGCTGACGAAGCTCGCAGCCGATCTCGATGTGAAATATCTCACCCGCGAGCGCAACGAGCATGCCAAGGCCGGCAACCTCAACAACGGCCTCAAGCATTCCGACGGCGAACTCGTCGTGGTCTTCGACGCCGACCACGCGCCGGCACGCGACTTCCTTCATGAGACAGTCGGCTATTTCGAGGAGGACCCGCGGCTCTTCCTGGTTCAGACGCCGCACTTCTTCCTCAATCCCGACCCGATCGAGCGGAACCTGAAGACCTTCGGCCATATGCCGAGCGAAAACGAGATGTTCTATGGCCTGATCCAGCGTGGCCTCGACAAGTGGAATGCCTCGTTCTTCTGCGGTTCCGCCGCCGTGTTGCGCCGCCGGGCGCTGGAGGAAACCGACGGTTTCTCCGGCATCAGCATCACCGAAGACTGCGAAACCGCGCTGGCGCTGCATTCGCGCGGCTGGAACAGCGTCTATGTCGACCGGCCGTTGATTGCCGGGTTGCAGCCGGCCACCTTCGCGAGCTTCATCGGCCAGCGGTCGCGCTGGGCGCAGGGCATGATGCAGATCCTGATGTTCCGCATGCCCATGTTCAAGCGCGGCCTGACGCTTGCCCAGCGGCTCTGCTACATGTCGTCGACACTGTTCTGGCTCTTCCCCTTCCCGCGCATGATGTTCCTCATCGCGCCGCTCTTCTATCTGTTCTTCGACCTCGAGATCTTCGTGGGCTCTGGCGGCGAGTTCTTCGCCTATACGATGACCTACATGCTCGTGAACCTCTTGATGCAGAACTACCTCTATGGCCGCTATCGCTGGCCATGGATCTCCGAGATCTACGAATATGCCCAGACGGTGCATCTGCTGCCCGCGGTCATCTCGGTGATCCTCAATCCGAGCAAGCCGACATTCAAAGTCACGGCCAAGGACGAGTCGATCGCCGAGAGCCGCCTGTCGGAGATCGCGCTGCCCTTCTTCGTCATCTTCGGCGTGCTGCTCGCCGCCATGGGCATGGTCGTCTACCGGCTCTACACCGAGCCGGCCAAGATCGACGTCACCCTCGTCGTCGGCGGCTGGAACCTCCTGAACCTGATCTTCGCCGGCTGCGCGCTCGGCGTCGTCACTGAGCGGGGCGACAAGTCGGCGGCCCGGCGCGTCAAGATCATGCGGCGCTGCGAGTTCAAGGTTGGCGAAAGCTGGTATCCGGCAGTCATCGAGAACGTCTCGGTCAACGGCATGCTCGTGCATGTCTACGACAAGACGCTGAAGCCGCTTACCCCCGGCAGCTTCGAGGCAATCCGCGTGATCCCCTATAGCGAGGGCGTGCCGGATACGATGCAGGTCAACATCGTGCGCAGCGCCAAGGGCGACGGCGAGTCGATCAGCCTCGGCTGTGCCTTTGCGCCGCAATCGGCCGTCGACCACCGGCTGATCGCCGACCTGATGTTCGCAAACTCCGCGCAGTGGAGCGAATTCCAGATGGGCCGCCGCAAGAACCCAGGGCTCATCCGCGGCACGATCTCGTTCCTCGGCATCGCTCTCTTCCAGACCGGGCGCGGGCTCTACTATCTGCCGCGCGGCTTCTCCAGCATCCGCCCGAAGCTCCCCGTTCTCGCGTCCAAGGCCCGGTGATTGCCATGAAGCGCCTGTTCCTCGCCTGCCTGCTGGCCGCCACCGCCCTTCCCGCGGCGCTCGTCGCCCAGGATCTGCCCCTGCCGCCGGGCGTCACACCTTTCGACATGTCCGGGGAACGCAAGCCGGACATGGCGCCGGTGCCCAAGGCTGCCACCGCTCTAGAGGCCGCGCCTGTCGCCGATCCGCGCTTGACGCGGCGCTTCATTCTGTCCGCCGGCACGCTGCGCCTCTCGGGCGAACAGGACCAGCGCAGCTTCACGGTGACGCTGACGCCGGAACAGGCAGCGTCTGCCCAGTCGATCACGCTCGCCTATCGCAACGCGGTGGTCGTGGCGCCCGAAAATTCGCATCTCGTGCTGAAGGTCAACAATATCAAGGTCGGCGAGACGCCGATCGCGGCGCCCGAAGACGAAGCGCATGTAACGTTGCCGCTTCCCACCGGTGTCCTGCGGCCGGGAGCGAACCTCGTCACGCTGTCGGGCGTGCAGCGCCATCGTACCGATTGCAGCGTGCAGTCCACCTTCGACCTGTGGACCGACATTCAGGGCGCAGACAGCTTCATCTCCTTCGCAGGCCCGGTCGCCGGCCAGTTGCTGCGGCTCGAAGATCTCGGCTCCGTCGCCCCTGACCAGACCGGACGGCAGGCGATTACCATCGTCGCGCCGGCGCTCGGCAGCGTCGGCCGCGCGGATATGGTTATGCGTCTGTCGCAGGGACTGGCGTTGCGCATGGGTGGAAAGCCGGTCAGCGTGCAGGCAACGCTGCCCACCGGCGAGCGCAAGGGCGGCTTGACGGTGCTGCTTGGCACCAAGAGCGAGCTGGCCCCGCTCCTGCCGACCCTGCCGGCCGGCGCCGCCACGGCACCGACGCTCGGCTTCGCCGCCCTCCCCGACGATGCGGCAAGCGCTCTCATCGTCAGCGGGCCGACGCAACAGGCGGTGCAGGCCGCTGTCGAGCGTCTGGCGACGCAGGCCCCCGCCGATGGCGCGACGGGTGAAGTCGGGCAGCGCCAGGACGTTCCCCTCCTGACCGGCGAGAGCGCGGTTTCCCTGTCGCAGCTCGGTGTCTCCACGACCGAATTTTCCGGCCGCCGGCTGCGCACGGAGTTCGGGATCGGCCTGCCCGCCGATTTCTACGCCAGCGCCTATGGCGAGGCAGAACTGCTGCTCGACGCGGCCTATGCGGCCACTGTCCTGCCCGGCAGCCGCATCAACATCTATGTGAATGGCAACATTGCCACGACCACCCCGCTGACGACGAAGGGCGGGCGCATCCTGCGTCACCTGCCGATCCGCGTCACCATGCGCCACTTCCTGCCCGGCGAGAACCGCATCGCCATCGAGGCCGTGCTGCTGACGGACCAGGACGAGGCCTGTGCGCTTGGAAGCGCCGCGCAGACGACGCCGCGCTTTGCGCTGTTCGACACGAGCGAATTCCGCATGCCGGACTTCGCCCGGGCGGCAAGCTATCCCAATCTCGCCGCCACCGCCCGGATGGGCGCGCCCTATGGCGCAGCCGAGACCCGCCGAACCGCAGTTTATCTCGACCAGCCGAGCGCCGAGACCCTTTCGGCCGCAGCCACCCTGGTCGGCCAGTTGACCGCGACCTCCGGACGCGCCTTTCCGCTCGAAACCGTTGGAACCCCTGACACGCTTGAAGGACGCGACGCGCTGATCGTCGGCGCCTTGCCGAAGTTGCCGCCGAATTTCGCCGCGCGGCTCGGCGTGTCGGTTGCGACCGAAAGCCCCTGGACAGGTGGCAAGTCGCTTTTGGCCGCCGATCAGAACAATACGGTCGACAGCTGGCGCGACAAGGTTTCCGTCCCGAGCTGGACGAGCGGGATCGACAGCGTCGACAGCTGGTTGCGCCGCACCTTCGACCTGTCGCTCGGCTCTCTCTCCTTCATTCCCGGCGTGGGCGACAGCTATTCCGTGCCCCGCAGTGCCAATGTTCTGCTTGCTCAGGCCGAAACCGGCGGCGGCACCTGGACCCTGGCAGCAGCCCCCACAACGGCCGCGCTGTCGCAGGGGATCACTGCCCTGCTCGAGCCCGACTCCTGGAGCAAGATCGCCGGCCGTGTCGCCGCCTTCGATACACGCAGCGCGCATATCGAAACGGTGGCGCCGCAGAGCATCGTGCTTGCGGCAACCCAGCCCTTCTCGATCGCCGGCTGGCGGTTGATTGCGGCCAACTGGCTGTCGACCAACATCCTGCTCTTCTCGCTCCTGTTCGTGGCCGCCTTCGCAATCCTGGGGCTGATCACCACGATGTTGCTGCGCGGCCTGGGGCGGCGGCACTGATGGCGGCCGAACGTCCCCCAGTCCCATCCGCATTCGGGCGGCCCGAAAGCCGGGTCCAGCCTCTCGCCTTTTCTTGTCTTCCCTCTGGGAGAGTTTCATGACCCGGTCTGCCAATTTTTTGCTGTCCACCGCCCTCGTTGCCGTTGTTGCCGTCACTGCCGGGCACAGATCAGCGGAGAACAGCGCACCGACCGGGCTTGAGGATCTCCTTCTCCCCAATAGCAGCCTTGCGACCGGCGGCCTGCCGAGCTCAAATGGCCTGAAGGGCCTGGCCGGCCGGGAGTCGAGCAAGCAGATCGAAATCGCCCAGGCCTTTCCCCCACCGGTGACGATCCCGGCCGAGGGAACCTCGGATGCCCTCCCCGCCGAGACCGCGCCGGCCACGCCGTCGGAGAAGGCCGAGGCGCCGCTCGACGCCGCCGATAAGGAACTGCTGGCCAAGATGGATGCGCCGGCGGCGCCGCTGGTCGATGAAAGCGCGCTGCGTTACTTCGCCCGCCAGGGCGACACGCCGCGCCTCCAGGCCGAAATCAACCGCCTGAAGGCGCTCTACCCGGACTGGCAACCACCCGCCGATCCGCTTGCCCCGCGTGCGGCCTCGGATGAGGCACTCGAGCAGATGTGGACGCTCTCGGGCAACGGACGCTATGCGCTCTTGCGCAAGGCGATCGCTCGCCGGCAGGAGAAGCAGCCCGGCTGGCAGCCGCCGGCGGAGCTCGTGCAGCAGCTCGAACTCGGCGAAGCGCGCCAGCGCCTGATCACCGCCTCCAATGACAAGGCCTATGACCGGGTGGTCGAGGAAGGGGCCGCGCATCCGCAGCTCCTCGTCTGCGGTGATATGGACAGCCTGTGGCGCGTGGCCGAAGCCTTTGCCAAGACCGGTCGCGAGCAGCGGGCCCAGGATGCCTATCGCTACATCCTTTCGAGCTGCGACGCCCCGAAGGAGCGGCTCGCCACCCTGCAGAAGGCAACGCTCCTTCTGCCGCCTGCTTCGATCGTCGATCTCCTGACGCTCGAGCGGACCGATGCGGCCGGCAAGGGCGAGTTCGAAAGCGTGCGCAACGATCTCGCCCGCCGCTTCCTGTCGCTCGCCGCCAAGGACCCGGCAGCTCAGGTGCCGCAGGACTTCGTGACGCGGATGGAAGGCGTGGCCGAGAGCGAGCACAAGGCCTCCGACGCCCTCCTCCTCGGCTGGTATCACGAACGGCGCCAGAAGATGGTGCAGGCCGAATACTGGTTCCGCAAGGCGCGGGCCGCGGAGGATTCCGCCGAAGCCGCCCAGGGTCTTGCCCTGACGCTGATCGCCCGCAAGATGCCGCAGGAAGCCGAAGACATTCTCTACCGCTGGCGGGCCGAGTCCGACGAGGTGCATGCAACCTACCTCGCGGCGGCCGCCGAAACCCTGGCGCTCGACCCGCCGGTCGCACTCGCCCCGGACGTGCTTGCCCGCATGAGCGAAAACGCAGCGGAAGTGCGGGACGCGGCGCTGGCCGAGCAGTTCGGCTGGTATGCACGGGCCTTCGACCAGCCGCAGCAGGCACTGCAATGGTTCGCCACCTCGCTCACCTGGAAGCGCGACAATGAGCCGGCCGCCTTCGGCCTGGTGCTCACCGCCCATGACCTGAAGCTGACCGATGTCGTAACCCGCATTCAGGCCGAATGGGCTGGGCGCTCGTCGCGCATCCAGACGCTCGGCAAGACCGCCGCCCAGGCTCCCGCCTCCCGTGCTGTGACCGCCTATACGCCGACCGGCGGAGACTCCGCGCCGTCCGCGCTCGACAGACTGTTTTCGCAAACGGGCACAAGCGGCAATGTCGAGGACGGCGGCAGGCTGCTCGACGTGGCGGCACCGATCGAAAGCGAGCCGACGACACGTTCGCTTCGCACCAGCGGGCGCGGCCAGGCGGCTGCGCCGGTGGTCGTTGCTCAGGCCGCACCTTCGATGATCAGGCAGCGCGAGGTTGCGGAGGTCTCGACAGAGGCCGAACCGCAGCGCCGCGTCGTTCGCGCGAAGCGCGCTGCAGGCAGCGCCCGTGGCTGCACGAACCGCGTCGACACCTCCAGCCTATCGCCAGCCGCCAATCTGCAGCGCGGCTGGTGCCTGATGGAGCTGAAGCGGCCGGCCGAGGCGACCCGCGCCTTCGAGGCGGCGCTCGCCAGCAATGATGCGAAGGTTCGCGGCGATGCGGCCTATGGACAGAGCTTGGCCTATCTGCGCCTCGGCCTGACCGATAAGGCGTCCATTTCGTCCACCCGGGGGCGGATGGATCAGCAGAAGGCGAGCGAGATCCAGGTGGCGCTCCTCACCAACCGCGCGCTGTCGGCCTACCAGGCCAAGCGCTACACGGAAGCTCTGCTGCTGCTCGACCGCCGCGCCGAACTTGCGCCCGAGCGGGCGGACCTGATGGTAATCCGCGGCTATGCCTATATGGGCATGCAGCGCTATCCGCAGGCGATCCGGATCTTCGAAAACGTGGCCTCCACCGGCAACCGCGACGCGATCAAGGGCCTTGCCGAAGCCCGCGCCGCCAACAATCCGATCCCGGGCAAGTAGGGGGCGCCGCTTCGGCGGCGCTCCGTATCCCCTCGAGCAGCGAGGCAGACGGCCGGGTACGCGTCATCAGCCGCTGCGGTAACCGTTATCGACTGGCACGGTGACGCCGGTGACGAAGGCGGCGGCGGGGAGACCTGAAACAGGGTTGGCCCCACAAGATCCTCCGCTGCGTCCAGCGCTGCAAGCCCGAACGCCCGCGTCGGCCCGACAATGGAGGTCTTGTTCGCCGTACAGGCCGCTACACCGACATTTCGGCGAGATGGACCATTTCCAGCCGAGGCGAGCCCGCCTTGGCTGGAAACTCTGAGCGTGGTGGCTGTCTCCTCAAGCCAGCTGACGCGGGCCGGTGACCGGTGCGCGCATCGGCCCTGCGAGCTCTTGGTCGGGGATGAGCCTTCGGCCCGCGAGCCAGCAGAGGCAGGCCCAGGCGGCGCCGGCGCACCAGCCGCCGAGCACGTCTGTCGGATAGTGCACGCCGAGATAGACGCGACTGAGGCCGATGATCGTCGTCAGCAAGATGGCGACGATCACGAAGTAATAGCGGGCGGCACGGCTGGTTTGAACCGAGGCCAGCAGGAGGCCGATGGTGAGATAGGTGACCGCCGAGAGCATCGCATGGCCACTCGGGAAACTGAGATCATGGACATCGACGAGATGGGGCACGAGCTCGGGCCTCGGCCGGGCGACACCGATTTTGAGACCATGACTGACCAGCCAGCCCCCCAGGACCGACAAGGCCACGAAGGCCGCGGTCATGCGCTTGCGGATGATCAGGAGATAGAGCATCGTCAGCAGCGTGATCAGCGACAGGACGGTGACGCCGCCGAGGCTGGTGATGTCGTTGAAGGCCTTGGTCAGGAACGCGGGACCGATCGGCAGGTGAAGGTCCTGAGGCTGGCGCAGCGCGCGCAGGATCGCCTCGTCGAAGGCCATCGTCTCCCCTTCCAGCATTTCGCTCATCAGCCGGATGAAGGCAAAACATGCGGCCGACGCGACGAGGAAGGCGATGACGACGGCGGGCTCGTAGCTCGATACCCGCGTTCTCGCCCTTTGCCAGACCTGACGCATTTTCAACGACCTCCCGCAGCTCCAAGCCGGATCAAACGCCCGAAGGACGCCGACGTTCCGTTTGGACAAGATAACTCGGAAGTGACGGCGCACCAAAGCCGCCGGGGCTTCGCCCGGCGGCTCACGATCCGGAACGGAGTCTGCTCATGCGAGGCAAATCCTTCGGATCGACGAGATGGTCGAGGCAAATCAACCATGGCATCTGCGGCCTTGGTGCGGGCTTCCGCCATCAATGAGCGATCCTGGCTCGTACCGACCAGAGACGGTATCTCGGCAGCGTGAGGCACGGCTCAGGCCGCGACGGAGACCTCGAAGGTCGGGGCGACTTTCAGCGTATTGCTGATCGTGCAGATCGCCTCGGCCTCATGCATAAGTGCGTCCCGCGTCGCCTCATCGAACGCACCCCGGATGGCGATCGCGATGTGCAGCGTCTCGACCCGCGAGGGATCGCCCTGCGCCTTGTCGCCGTGCACATCCACGGTCACCGTGTCGAGCTGATCGAGGACGCCAAGCCTTCCGGCGGCAATCCGGGCGCTGAGGACGAGACAGGCGGCAAGCGACGAATAGAGAAGATCGAGCGGGTTGAAGCCCGGTTCCGACAGGGCCGTCACGATCTCGATCTCGCCGCCGGTGACGGAGGTGACATGGGCGCGGCCCGATCGCCCGATCTCCGCCTTCGCACCCGTCGGCCGGATCTTGATCGCCCCAGCAGTGGTCGTCATGACATCGCACCCTTCCTAAAATCATGCCGTCGTCGCATCTCAACGATGATGGAGAGACCGCCAAAAGCCGCCGACGGCTTACCTCTGTGCAAGACAAACCTCAACACTCCTCGGTCTCCATTGGCCCAGGCGTTCATCGCAACGCGACTGGACGACCGCAACCATCGACAGCAGCATGGATTCAGGCCGACAGACTACCCGTCGTCGTCTGAGGGAGCGGGACGGTCCTGCGGTTGGTGGAGAGTTTGCGGTATCTTGATGGTGTCAGATTGTGGTGTCGCAGGAAGACGCGGTTGAAGTTGGAGAGATTGCGGTACCCCACCTCGAAGCAGATGTCCGTAATCGGCATGGAGGTGTCCGTCAGAAGCTGTCCCGCCTTCCAGATGCGCAGCTTGTTGACGTGATCGGTGAAGCTGTTGCCACTATTCTTCTTGAAGAACCGCGAAAAGGAACTTTCGCTCATACCGACCATGCGGGCCATGTCCGGCAGACGAATGTCCTCTGAGAGGTTTGCGAAGATATAGGCAAAGACCATCTGCAGCGCCTCGAGCGAGCCATAGCTGAGGTCGGGCACATAGGCTTCCGAGGACAATGTATCGACCTGGTCGGTGTCCCGCAGCAGCGACAGCAAGGACAGGAAGGTCGACAGTCGCACCGAGCCGGTCTGGAACTCCATGTCGAGGATCAGCGCCTCCGCCTTCTCTCGTGCCTGTCCCTTGAACGAAAGCCCCCGCTGTGCGCGGACGAAGAAGTCTCGCAATCCCGTCAGTTCCGGGAGAAAGGCAGAGGCCTGCTCCAGCTTGGAGGGCAGGAACTGGATGACGATGTCGCGTCCCGGGATCCGCTCTCCAGGCTTGAGGGGCGTCACCCAGTCATGCGGCAGATTGCTGCCGATCATGGAGATATGGCCCGGCGTGAAGGCACCGACATGGTCGCCGGCCAGCAGGACGCCGCTGGCATTGGACACATAGTGGATCTCGATCTCCGGATGGAAATTCCAGACATTGCGTTCCCAGGGATAGTCGTCGCGGCGCCAGAGAAAGGTCTCGTCGGCGCCTGTCAGCACATATTCGAACCGCGCGACCTTCGGCGAAACGACGGACATGCCTACCTCCTCCAGCGTGATCCCAGAGACCGCATCGCGTTCTCAACACATATTGAATTGTGCAACGCACACAAAAATTCATGCGTTTTTTGGCCATTTTGCGCATGAGAGTATCAGTATGGCGCAACGGCCGCGCTTGTGTCCACCTGCTTCATCCACAAAGATCAGAGCCAGTTAAGCGTGTCGGAGGAGAGTTGAACGCGCTTAACCGAAATCGATTTTTCGATCAGATGGAGGAGAACTATGAACAGTTTCATCAAAGCTGCCGGCATGGGCTGCCTTGCGCTCGGCCTGTGGTGCTCGACCGCTCTGGCTCAGGATTCCTGGTGGAAGACGGCCGCACAGCCCTATCAGGGCGCGACCATCCGCGGCATCTCGGAATCGACGCCTGCCTCGAAATATGTCGAGCAGGTCCTTGGTCCGAAGTTCACGGAAGAGACGGGCATCAAGGTCGAGTTCGAGGCGACATCCTGGGACCAGATGTACGACAAGGCGATCAAGGACATGGAGGCCAATACCGGCATCTATGACTTCGTCTATATCGAGCAGGACATCGTCTACACCTATCTGGCTCGCAACTTCCTGGTCGACATCACCAAGTCGCTCGCCGACAATTCCAAGATCGCGTCGCCCGAGTTCAAGCCGGAAAACTTCACCACCTTCCTGAACTACTTCAAGGATCCGAAGTCGGGCGACGTCATGGGCGTTCCGATGGAAGCCTTCATCAAGCCCTACCTCTACCGCAAGGATCTCTTCGACGATCCGGCGGTCCAGAAGGCGTACAAGGATCAGACCGGCGCCGACCTGAAGCCGGCGACGACCCATGAGGAATATACCCAGATCGCCAAGTTCTTCACCGAATATGGCGCCGACAAGGAGCTCTGGGGAACGACGGTGCAGGCTTCGTCGAGCCATCCTGCCGCCTTCTATGAGTTCTTCGAATCGGTCGCGCCGACCTTCGGCGTCTACAACTGGGGCATCGACGGCAAGACCTTCGCAGCCACGGAAGCCAATGGCGGCCAGATGAACTCCGCCGCCGCCAAGAAGGCGCTGAACTACTGGGTCGACCTGCTGAAATACGCGCCGCCGGAATCGACCTCCTCCACCTGGGATGAAGTTGCCGGCACCTTTGCGGCAGGGCGTGCCGCCCAAGGTCTCGTCTATGGCGAGAACGCGGCCTGGATCGCGACGGACGAAAGCAAATCGACCGTCGTCGGAAAGGTCGGCGTGGCATTGCCGCCGGTCGAGCCGGGCGTCATGGATGCCGCGAAATCCGGAAAGGGCTATATCGGCTATTATGACGGCGGTGCCTTCGGCATCCCGCATTCGTCGAAGAACAAGGACGCCTCGCTCCTGTTCCTGCAATATATTGGACAGGCGTCCGTTCAAACCGACTGGGCGCTGGCCGGCTCCCGCATCGTCATGAACTCGACCTATGACGATCCGAAGATCGTCGAGCAGGACAAGAAGGTGAATGGCTACTACACGCTGATGCGTGACGACGGCAAGCTGTTCGCCGGTGCTCCGCCATACCCGTTCCACGCGCAGGTTCTGCAGGTCGTCGCGCCGTTCATCTACAAGGCGATCGTCGGCGAGATCAAGCCGGACGACGCCCTGGACCAGGCCGCCACGGCAGCCGAAGCCGAACTCGTGAAGCTCGGCTACCGTAAGTAAGAAACCGCATCCTCCCAGCGGCGGACGGCCGCCTTTTCGAAGGTGGCCGTCCCTTCATCGACTGCGGGCTGCGCGCTCTCTGGGCCGAGCCGTCGTCAAACACATTTCATGACTGATTTGTCGGAGCGTAGGATGAGACGATCCAACATCGGATGGCTGTTTCTCGCACCAGCCACGCTAATCCTCTTCGTGGTCGGGTTCATTCCCTTCATCTACATCCTCTATGTCGGCTTCTTCGACTGGAACACCAATGCCGTCGACCCCACCCTGCGCTGGGCGGGCCTGCAGAACTATCGCAACCTCGTCTTCGACGCGACCTTCCTCAGTTCGCTGGCGCGTACGCTGGTCTTCGCCTTCATCGTCGTCGTCAGCGAGCTTCTGCTGGGCTATGTTCTCGCCCGTGCGCTGATGGCGGACCGGCTGTGGGGCCGCCAGTTCTTCCGCACCATCCACACATTGCCGATCGTCGTCGCGCCCATTGCGGTCGGTGCCACCTGGCGGCTGCTCTGCGTCCCGGGCTTCGGCATCATCCCCTACTATCTGAAGCTCTGGTTCGGCATCGACTACAATATCTCGACCAATGCCTATCACGCCTTCGGCACGGCGATCGTCATGGACCTGTGGCACTGGACGCCCTTCGTGACGCTGTCGCTCATGGCGGGGTTGACCGCCTTGCCGAAGGAGCCGCTCGAGCAGGCGCAGATCGACGGCGGCAACAAGCTGCAGATCTTCTGGTACGTGATCGTGCCGATGCTGAAGCCGGTGCTGCTGACGACCGTATTCATCCGGCTGATGGACGCGCTGCGCTCGGTCGACGAAGTCTGGATGCTGACCAAGGGCGGTCCGGCCGAGGCGACCCGCTTCATCGGCCTTCACATCTGGATCAACGTCTTCCCGAAGACGGACTACGGCTATGGCGCCGCCATGTCGCTGCTCACCCTCTATGTCACGATCGTTCTGAGCTGGCTCCTCTTCGTTGCGATGACGGGCCGCAAGGGAGGTGCACAATGAAACGCTCCGGTCTTGCCTCTTTCCTCCTCTGGATCTGCCTGACCATTCTGACGCTGCTCCCGGTCTGGTGGATGTTCGTGGTCTCCATGCGCCCGCGCGTGAAGCTCTATTCGAAGTCGGTCCTGATCGACGCCGTCTACTGGGACAACTTCCTGGCGGTGCTGAACAGCTCGACATTCCTCCAGTATCTCTGGAATTCGATGATCGTGGCGACATCGAATGCCGCGCTGGTCTGCGCGCTCGGCCTGCTCGCGGCCTTCGGGCTCTCGCGCTACAAGATCAGCGGCGGCGACAACGTGTTCTTCTGGCTGATCACCAACCGCATGGCGCCGCCCGCGGTGTTCCTGCTGCCGCTGTTCCTGCTGTTCACCAAATGGTTCGTGTTCGGCGACTTCATGCTGTTCGACACGAAGATCGGGCTGATCCTGCTCTATTGCGTCTTCAACCTGCCTTTCGCCATCTGGCTTCTGAAGGGCATGCTGGACGGCATTCCGCTGGAGCTCGACGAAGCGGCGCGTGTTGATGGGGCGACGACGGCGCAGGTGCTCTCCAACGTCATCCTACCGCTGGCGCGGCCGGGCCTCGCCGTCACCTTCATCCTCACCTGGATCTTCGCCTGGAACGAATATCTGTTTGCGGCAACCCTGACCTCCTCAGCCAATGCCCGAACAGTGACCACGGCGCTTGCCGAATATGTCTCGGTCACCGGAACGAACTGGGGCGAGATGGCGGCGATGGCCTTCCTGACCACGCTTCCGGCGCTGATTGTGCTCGGCTTCGTCCAGAAGCACATCGTGACCGGCCTCACCTTCGGTGCATTGAAAGGGTAAGACGATGGGTGGCATCCAACCAGAGCAGACCGAACGCGACGGCTTCCTGCCGATCCGAACCAACGGCTTCGACAGGGGCTTCATTTCGGTCGTGATCCTGATCCTGGTGCATCTCTTGTGGATGCGCTTCCTCGAGAGCCTGTTGCCGCTCTGGGTGGCGACGCTGCTCTGCCTGGCACTGGCCGTATTCATTATCCGAAAGGGCTGAAGAGATGAGATCGCTCGTCCTCGAACGTCAAAACGAACTGCGCATCCGCGATCTGGACCCGAAGGAAACGCTTGGTCCCAATGATGTGCGTATTGCCATCAAGACCGTCGGCGTGTGCGGGTCGGATGTCCACTACTATACCCACGGCGCCATCGGCCCCTTCGTCGTCCGCGAGCCGATGATCCTCGGCCATGAAGCGGCCGGCATCATCGAAGAGGTCGGCAGCGCGGTCGACACGCTGAAGGTGGGCGATCGCGTCTGCATGGAGCCCGGCATTCCCGACCCGAACAGCCGCGCCTCGCGCCTCGGTCTCTACAATCTCGATCCATCTGTTCGGTTCTGGGCAACGCCGCCGGTGCATGGCGTGCTGCGGCCGAGCGTCGTGCATCCCGCGGCCTTCACCTTCAAGCTGCCCGACAATGTCTCCTACGCCGCCGGCGCCATGGTCGAGCCGCTGGCTGTTGGCTTCCACGCCATCTCCAAGGCGAAGCTGACGCCGGGCGCCATTGCCCTCGTTACCGGTGCCGGACCGATCGGCATGGTCACGGCCATCGCAGCGCTTTCGGCCGGCTGCGCGAAGGTGATCGTCACCGACGTCGTCGACGAGAAGCTCGCCGTCGCGCGCAAGCTCGGCCCTGCCATCCAGACGGTCAATGTCCGCTCGCAGGATCTGAAAAACGTCATCGCCCGCGAAACCGACGGCTGGGGTGTGGATGTCGTCTTCGAATGCTCCGGCGCGGCCGACGTCATCTCGGACAGCCTGCAACATGCCTGCCCCGGCGGCGCCATCGTGCTTGTCGGCATGCCGGTGAAGCCGGTCGCCTTCGATGTCGTGATCGCCCAGACCAAGGAGCTGCGCGTCGAACACGTGTTCCGATACGCCCATGTCTATCCCCGCATCGTCGCGCTGCTCGGGTCGAAACAGATCAACGTCGATGCGCTGATCACCGACACCTATGCCTTCGAGCAGTCCGTCGAGGCCTTCGACTACGCCGTGCGGCCGAAACCATCGTCCGTAAAGATCCAGATCGAGCTGGGACGCTAGCCCATGGCCGCGGAACACATCGCGCAGGGCAAGGGTCGTGGTCGCTCCGATCGATCGACCGCACCAAGGCACACCGCACTGGAGACCCCACCCGGACGTCCATACGGAATGATCAGCGGCCATGCCGCCACAACGACTGAGGATTAAGACATGGCGACGATCGAGCTCGAGAAGGTCGACAAGCATTACGGGGCCTATCACGCACTGCGCGACATTTCGTTCGACATAGCGGACGGCGAATTCGTCGTGCTGGTGGGGCCCTCCGGCTGCGGGAAGTCAACGCTGCTGCGAACGCTCGCCGGCCTCGAGGAGATTACCGGCGGAACGATCAAGCTCGGCGGGCAACGCGTCGACAACATCGCCGCCAAGGATCGCGACGTGGCGATGGTCTTCCAGAACTATGCGCTCTATCCGCACATGACCGTGCGCGAGAACATGGCCTTCGCCCTCAAGCTGCGCGGCGATACGCTCGCCGACCGCAATGCCAAGGTCGACAAGGCGGCCGAGATGCTGCGGCTCACCCCCTATCTCGACCGCTACCCGAAGGCGCTCTCCGGCGGACAGCGGCAGCGCGTCGCCATGGGCCGCGCCATGGTCCGCAGCCCCAAGGCGTTTTTCTTCGACGAGCCCCTGTCGAACCTGGATGCCGCACTGCGCGTCGACATGCGCTCGGAGATCAAGGCTCTCCACCAGCGCCTCGGCGCCACCTCCGTCTATGTCACGCATGACCAGATCGAGGCGATGACGATGGCGGACCGCATCGTCGTGTTGCGCGACGGCAAGGTCGAGCAGATCGGCGCGCCGCTGGAGCTCTACGACCGGCCGGCCAATATCTTCGTCGCCGGCTTCATCGGATCGCCGGCGATGAACATGCTCCCCGTCACGATCGATCTCTCATCGAACGCGGCGCGGCTGGCGGACGGGTCGAGCTTTCCACTTCCGCCCGGCACGCAGACAAGGGACGGCCAGGAGGCGATCTACGGCATTCGCCCTGACCAATGGATCCTGGCCCACGGCGATCAGGGCGCACCGGCGATCGTCGAACTGATCGAGCCGACGGGGGCCGAAATCCTTGTGGCGGTGCAGTTGGCGGGGCGGCGGGTGCTCTGCGCGTTTCGCGAGCGCCACGCGCTCAAGGCGGGGGATGCGATCACGCTCTCCGTCGATCCGTCGACGGCGCATGTCTTCGACAAGCAGACCGAGCAGCGAATTTCCCCCTGAAGCGGGCAGCACCGGAGGAACCATTCATGTCGGACTTTACTGGAAAAACCATCATCATCACGGGTGCGGGCAAGGGCATCGGCCGAGCCTGCGTTCAATTGTTCACGCAGCGCGGCGCACACATCATCGCTCTCTCGCGCTCGAAGGCCGATCTCGATGATCTGGCGCAGACATTCGGTGCGACCGTCATAGCCGTCGACCTCGCGGACAATGCCGCCGCGCGCACGGCGCTGAGGACCGCGGGCCTCGCAGATGCACTGATCAATTGCGCGGGCACCAACGTGCTCGAAAGCGTCCTCGACATGACCGAGGAGGGTTATGAAACGGTGCTCGGGATCAATCTGCGGGCGGCGCTCATCTGCGCGCAGGAATTCGCCCGGGCTCGCATTGCGAATGGCGGCGGCGGGGCGATCGTCAATGTGACATCGATCGCCGGCCATCGCGGCTTCGCCGATCACCTGGCCTATGCCGCCTCGAAGGCGGGGCTCGAAGCCGCCACCCGCGTCATGGCCAGGGAACTCGGCCCTCACGGCATCCGGGTAAACGCGGTGGCGCCGACCATCACCCTGACGGAGCTTGCCGCGGTGGCCTGGTCCGAGCCGGCCAAACGGGACCCGATGATGGTTCGCCACCCTCTGGGGCGCTTCGCAGAGGTCGATGATGTCGCCCGGTCCATTGCCCTGCTCCTATCGGAGGACGCGCCCATGATCAGCGGCGCGGTCCTGCCCGTCGACGGCGGCTTCCTTTCTGTCTGAAACCAAGAGGCAAAACACAAAGATGACCAAACTACTCGAAGGAAAGATCGCGGCTGTCACCGGTGCAGCCTCCGGTATCGGCCTCGCAACGACCCGCGCACTGGTCCAGGCCGGCGCGACCGTGGTGATGGTGGACTACAACAAGCAGGCGCTTGCGACATACAAGGCGGAGTTCGGAGAGGCCGTGGTCGAGCAGGTCACCGATCTTCTCGATCCCGCCAGCTGCGCGGCCATGGTGCCGGAGATCCTGGGCAAGGTCGACCATGTCGACATCCTGCACTGCAATGCGGGCTCCTATATCGGCGGAGACCTCATCGATACCGATGGCGCGGCGATTGACCGGATGCTCACGCTCAACGTGAACGCCGTCATGAAGAACGTCCGCGACATCGCTCCGCACATGATCGAGCGCGGAACCGGCGACATTCTGGTCACCTGCTCCGTGGCCGGCCATGCGCCGATCCAATGGGAACCGGTCTATTCCGGCTCCAAATGGGCGATCACCAGTTTCGTCCAGATCATGCGCCGGCAGTTGAAGGGCCACGGTATCCGGGTCGGCCAGGTCTCCCCCGGCCCGGTCGTCTCAGCCCTGCTCGCCGACTGGCCGGCGGAAAACCTCGAAAAGGCGAAAGCCAACGGCAGCCTGATCGAACCGACCGAAGTCTCTGACGCCATCCTCTTCATGCTGACCCGCCCCCGCAACGTCACCATCCGCGACATGATCGTCCTGCCGACGAATTTCGATGTTTAAGTCAGGTTCCGGCGAAGACGTTTGAATGTTGCGCCGTGCTGCAAAGCGAGCGGTGATCACCGCTGGTCTTGATGATTGACGGTGGGGAGTATCTCTCCCCACCGCTTCGTCTGTTGCAGGAGAGGCGCGTTAGAACCTTTCCGACTTCGAAAATCCTCTTCCACCAAAGAAAGAAAGTCATATCCATCGCCTCGGCCATGGCCGGTAGCCTGCCTCGTTGGGGTGACGATGATCTTCGTCATCGAACCGGGGCTGCCATTTTTGAACGAATACCTTCATGAGGAACACATCTCAGCCGCAGGTGCCCTTTTGGCCCGCCCCCCTCACGAAGCCTCAACCCCGCGCTGGAACGTCCCGAAGCCGGCTTCGGTCTTGATCTTGCCATCCGCGAAAACCTCGACGCCCCTGACCATGGTGCGGACCACGCGTCCGGTGCAGGGTGTGCCTTCGAAGGCGGACCATTTTGCGGGGCCGGGGAAATCCTGGCCGGTAATCGTCCAGTCTTCGTCGGTCTTGTAGAAGACGAGGTCGGCATCACTGCCGGTGGCGATCGTGCCCTTGCGCGGGTAGAGGCCGAACAGCCTGGCGGGGCCCGCGGCGGTCATGCGCGCAAACTCCTGGAGGCTGAGGCCGCGTTTGAGCACGCCTTCGCTGAAGAGCAGAGGCACGGTGGTCTGCACGCCCGTCAGGCCCATCCCGGCTTTCCAGACACTCTCGTGGCCGATCGCTTTTGCCTCGGGCAGATAGGGGCAATGGTCGGAGGCGAGGCTATCGATGGTTCCATCCAGCACATGTTTCCAGAGCAGGTCGATCGTCTCGCGGCGGCGGAGTGGCGGACCGCAGCGCGCCCAGGGACCGATGCGGATCAGGTCGTCCTCATCAAGCAGCAGATAGTGCGAGCAGGTCTCGACCGAGATCGGAGCGGTGCCCTTGGCTGCAGCGATCAGCGCCGCTGCCTTGCCAGAGCTCAGATGGACGATGTGGCAGCGCGTGCCGGTTTCGCGGGCCAGCGTAATGATGCGGGCGACAGCCTCGATCTCAGCAATCTCAGGCCCGGATTCCGCGTGCGCGCGCACATCGTGCCGCCCCGCTGCCTTGAGTCGCGCCTGCGCTTCGATCAGCAGGTCATGGTTCTCCGCATGCAGGCCGATCAGCCCGTCGAACTGGCCCACCACCCGCATCGCCTCGACCAGCTCGGCATCGTTCAGCGCCGGCAGGCCGGAGGGGTCGCTCGCCTTGCGGTCGCGCTCCGAGCTGCAGAGGAAGCCCTTGAAAGCCAAGGCCCCGGCGTCGCGCATCCGCGGCAGTTCGTTCAGGTTCCGGCCATCCAGGCCGCCCCACAGGCCGAAATCGACCACGCATTGCCGCGCAGCCATGGCCTTCTTGGCCTCGAAGGCCGCAAGCGTCGTTGCCG
Source organism: Rhizobium sp. YIM 134829 (assembly GCF_046546455.1). NCBI lineage: Bacteria > Pseudomonadati > Pseudomonadota > Alphaproteobacteria > Hyphomicrobiales > Rhizobiaceae > Rhizobium > Rhizobium sp. YIM 134829. The sequence goes on along the minus strand of NZ_JBKHKI010000008.1, from coordinate 46,262 downwards.
GCGGATTGGAGTGCGGCATCTCGACAATGGTGGTGACACCCCCCATCGCCGCCGCGCAGGTGCCGTCAAACAGTTCCTGTTCGGGAAACGGATTGGAGCCGGTGAAATGCACATGCGCATCGACGGCACCGGCCACGATGAGGAGACCCGTCGCATCGATGACCCGGTCCGCGGGCGCCCCGCTGCCCGGTGCCGACAGCCTGGCGATCCTGCCGCCGGAAATGCCGATATCGAGCGTGGCAACGACGTCTTCGGTAACGACCGTACCGCCGTGAATGAGAGTGTCCATCGTCATCTCCAATCGCTTCAGCCGGGATCGCGAACCAGCATCGAGTAAGGGGCCGGCGCCGAGAGCCATCCCGATCGGATCAGAAGGTCGGAGAACCGCAAAAAATCCGGCTCCGGGATCTGCCGGTCGGAGGGCCAGAGATCGGCGCTTCGATAGAGGTCGATCGCCATCGCCATGGCCGGCAGCGAGAAATCAGGAAATCGATGGCCAACGAGGGCAGCAATTTCGCCGCCGGTATGGCCGGCGATCCAGGCAAAAGCTCGATCCATGGCATGACTGAAGGCTTGGAAATCCGGCCGGCGCTTTTCAACGACCTCCGGCAAGGCGATATAGGCGCTCCAGGGCACGCCGCCTGTCGGCCTCGCCAAGTCCTGGACCGCGAAGATCTCTTTTCTCACGAGCGCGAGCCCCGCGGCGTGCAGGTGCTGGATCGCGAAATCGCCCTCCCCGCCGATGAAGGACGCGAGCGTGATCGCTCTCATATCGATCGCCTCGGACGTCCGCTCAGGACCGGCGGACCTCGTCGCCGAGGCAAATATCCGAACGTCAAAGTCCTTTGATCAGTCCGCCATCGACGCGAATGATGGAGCCGGTGATATAGCTCGCCTGCTGGCTCGCCAGGAATGCCACGACCGCGCCGAATTCGTCCGGTCGGCCATAGCGACCGACGGGGATCTCGGCGCGAGATGCGGCCTGGACATCTTCGAGGCTGGCACCTGTGCGCTCTGCCCTGCCGGAATCGAGTTCCTGCAACCGGTCGGTGGCGACACGGCCGGGAATGACCATGTTCACCGTGATCCCGTGCGGTGCAACCTCGTTCGCCAAGGTCTTCGACCAGCCGGCGATGGCACCGCGAATGCCGTTCGAAAGGCCGAGATTGGGGATGGGCTGGACGATGCCGGACGAGCCGATCGTCAGAATGCGGCCCCAGCCCTTCTCGATCATCCCGCCAATCAGCGCATCGGTGATCGCGAAGAACGGCAGCGCCATGACTTCGAAGGCGCCGGTCCAGGCGCCAGCCGGCTGCCCTTGCGCGGGACCGGCCTTCGGGCCACCGCCATTGTTGACCAGGATATCCACGCCGCCTTCGGCCTGGATGGTGTCGATCAGCGCCGCGATCGACTGCTTGTCGGCAAGATCCACCTGGATGGGCTTGATCCCCTCGCTTTGCGTCAGCGCGCTGATGTTGCGCGCGGCAGCGAAGACGGTGACGCCTTCGGCGGCAAGTGCCTGCGCGGTGGCCGCACCAAGGCCGCGGCTGGCGCCGAGCACGAGCGCCTTTTTTCCGGAAAGTCCGAGATCCATTCTACTTCACCTGTTCGAGCTTGCGCGCCTGGCGCGCGATCATGTCCTCGACCTCGGCGATCGCCGCCGGTCCGAGGCCCGCGCCGGGGCGGCGCTGGGTGGCGCTGGCGATCGCGCCGCGCTTTGCCAGCACGTGCTTGCGGACGGCGAGGCCGATGCCGGGCTGCTGCTCATAGCGAACGAGCGGCAGATAGGCTTCGAAGAGATCCATCGCCCGGTCATGCTCGCCGGCATTGGACAGGCGAACAATATCGGCCATCATTTCCGGAAAGGCAAAGCCCGTCATGGCGCCATCGGCGCCGCGCTTCATCTCCTCGGGCAGGAAGACGCCGCCATTGCCGCACAGAATGGAGATGCGCCGGCGCCCAGCCGCTTCGGCCTTTCTGAGATCGGTGATCTTCTGAAGCCCCGGCCAGTCCTCATGCTTGAGCATGACGATGCTCGGCAAGGCCTCGATGATCGTCCCGAGCGTTCCGGTCGAGATCTGCACATGGGTGACCAGCGGAAAATCCTGCAGAACCACGGGCACATCCGCCCCGATCGTCGCAACGACATTTTGATAATAGCCGACGATCTGCTCATCGGTCTTCAAGGTCGAAGGCGGCGCGACCATCACGCCGGCAGCGCCTTCGTCCATCACCGCCTTCGTCAGCTCGCCGATCGCGGCAAGCCCCGGCGCGGACACGCCGACGACCACCGGCTTGCCGTTCGAGCGCTTGATCGATTGCCGCGCGACCGCAAGCGCTTCGCTCTGCGTCAGCTTCGGCGCCTCGCCCATCATGCCGAGCACCGTCAGGCCGTCGGCGCCCTTTTCGTAGTAGAAATCGATGACGCGATCGATGCTCTCGACATCGATCGACATGTCCTCGCGAAACGGCGTGACGGCAATGACGAAGACGCCCTTCGTTTCGGTGGTGATCAAGCTCATGTCAGTTTTCGCTTCTTCTCATGCAAACCAGTGATGATCGCCACGCGGCAGATAGCGCCCATCGCCGGGCTCGTTGCAGATCTCGTTGCCGTCATAGGCCAGCCGGCCGTTGACATAGGTGCGGATCACCGTGATGTCGAACGTCCGTCCATCGTAGGGCGACCAGTTGAGCGCGTCATGGGCGGACCGGGAATCCCAGACCTGGCTCTGACGTGCGACAATGGCGATATCGGCATCCGCGCCGGAAACCAGGGCGCCCTTTTGCGGCCAGAGCCCGAAGAAGCGGGCCGGATTCTCGCAGAGCTGCTGCGCTGTCAGGGCGATGGCGTCGAGGCCGCGCGTCGCGGCGCCGGTGAAGAAGGCCGGCAGCAGGGTTTCGAGCCCCGGCACCCCGGCCCCCGCCTCGAAGATCGACGGCGTGAACTTGTTGTCGATCGGCCAGCTCGAATGATCCGAGCTGACAAAGGCAACGCGGCCGGAGACGACCTCCTGCCACAGCCGTTCGATCTCCCCGGGGCGGATCGGCGGATTGACCTTCATGCGGGCACCGAGCTCCGCACCATGCTCGGACGGATCGAACCAGAGATAATGGACGCAGAGCTCGCCGGTGGCGCGGTAGCCTGCCTGAAGATAGGTGTCGACCAGCTGGAAGCCGCGCGCCAGGCTGAGATGCACGATATGGGCATGGGCACCGGTCGCGGCGCCGATCTCGAGGAAATGGGCGGTGGAGGCGAGTTCTGCTGCGGGCGGGCGGCTGTCCGAATGGGCGGCGATGCCATCCCGGCCCTCGGCCTTGGCGCGCGCGATCCTGGCGCGAACGATCTCCTGATCCTCGTTGTGAACGCCGAGCGGCAGCTGGGTCGGCGCCAGGGCTTCGAAGATGTCGAGCATGCGATCGGCGGGAATGCGCGGAAAGCGGGTCGGGCTGCTTTCGAAGGCCGAGATCTTGAAGGCGCAGACGCCGCCATCGATCAGCACCTTCAAATCCTCGGTCCTCTGATCCGGCATGATGGTGCCATAGAGCGCGACATTGGCATGCGCATGCTGGCCGATCGCGTCAATCTTCGCCTGGAGCGTCGCCTTGTCGTTCAACGGCGCGGGATTGTCATAGGGCATGTCGACGATCGTGGTGACGCCGCCGGCGACCGCGGATCGGGTGGTCGAGCGGAGGCCTTCCAGGCCACCATAGCTGCCGGCATGGGTCTGGCCATCGATGATCCCCGGCATGACGAGCGCGCTGCCAGCATCGAAGACATCCGCGGCGGCGGGCGCCGGGCCACTGCCGATCGCACGGATCTTGCCGCCCTCGATGGTCAGCCAGCCGTTTTCGATCGGACCCTCCGGCGTGACGATCGTGCCGCGAATGAGAAGCTCAGTCATGGTGCGTTCTTCTGGTTGGAGAGGTCGACACGGGCGGTTCGTCCCTTTCTGTTCATTGATGCGCAGGGCTCCCGCACATCAGGCGATCTGCACGACAGCCTCGATCTCGACCGGGATACCGCTCGGCAGTGACCCCGCGCCCATGGCCGTACGCGCATGCATCCCCTGTTCGCCGAACACCTCGGAGAAGAGCGTCGAGCATCCATCGATGACGAAAGGATGGCGGGTGAAGTCCGGGACGGCATTGACGAGCCCAAGCACCTTCACGATCCGCTGCACCCTGTCCAGGCTTCCCAAGGTCGCCTGCATGACCGAGAGGAGATTGAGGCCGACCAGCCGGGCAAAGCCCTGCGCCTCCTCGGCCGTAAAATCCCGGCCGACCACGCCGATCACCGGCGCACCATCGGCACCGAGCGGTGCGAGCCCGGACAGGAAGAGCAAGCCGTTGGCTTCCACCGCCGGCAGGAAGCGCGCTACGGGCGCGGGCGGCGGCGGAAGAACGAGACCGAGTTCGACCAGTCGCTGCGACGCGCCCATTCACTTCAGGTCCGAAAAGGCGGTGGCGACGAAGAGTTCCGACTGCAGGTTGGTGAGCTTGCCGGAGCCGCCCGGCGGCGGCCAGATGCCTTCCTTGCTGGCCTGCGCGCGCGCGGCCATCCGGGCCTCGATCGTCGCATAGGGCCAGATATGAACCATCGTCTGTGGCCCATCTTCGATCGAAGCCATGTTGGTCAGAAGCGGCGACATGGCGTTGCGACGGTCGATGATCTTCGCCCAGGCGGCCTCGGTTTCAGCAAGCCCGAAGGGGGCGAGCGAATAGGTGCGGAATTCGTAAAAGGGGCCGTAGGTGCCAGGAACGATGGGTTTGGCAAAGGCGAGCGGCTTGAAGGCCGTGGTGGTCACCCCGCCGAGATACTGGCCGACGCCGTAAGCGTCCTCCTCCGTCATCAGCCGCGACCGCTCCTGCATCAGCGCCTCGATCGTCTCATAGGCGGTCAGAAATGCGAAGCGGTTCAGCGTGCCGAACTCGCAGGCGAAAGCACCAAGCGGCGTTCCCGTCGACGAGAACTGCCGATAGGTCTGCGGCAGGATCGGCATGACCGCGCCGAGCGTATTGGGGAGCAGCGACAGGATCGTCAGGTCGTAGATCATCATTCATCCGGTGTTGGAGGTACGGAAGGACGCGGCCAAAGGCCTCTCCAATTTGGTACACCAACAGAATGCCACTTGCACGCCAAAAATGCTTGATCGCTGACCCGACTTGGCGGCGGGGTGGTCAGTTATCTGTTTTTCTAAAGGGTAAAGGCTGCGTCTCAGCGGCTCGCACCGCTCAGCCGGTCGATCACTGCGACTTTGACAGCCTCGATATGATCTTTCATCGCCTGGCGCGCCTTCTCCTGGTCACCAGTGGCGATCGCATCGAGCAGCACCGCATTTTCCTCGGCGCTGAACTTGTAGCGGGCCGAGTTGCGATAGGCGTTGAAGACATGGGTTCGGCGGCGCAGATCGCGAATCATCCCGGCGAGCAGGAGATTGCCCGCCGCATCGGCGATCTCGCCATGTAGCATGTCGTCCGTGTCCCAGATCTCGCTCAGCGTCGGGTTGGCCGTCTCGGCCAGCCGCTGCAGGGCAGCGCGGATCGCGTCGATGCGGCTCTGCGGGATTCGCCCCGCCGCCAGGCGCGCGGCTTCTGCCTCGAGCAGCTGCCGCACGTTCAGGAGCTCGACGAACGCTTCGGTCGAGAACGGACTGACCGTCACGCCCCGGCCGGCCTGCTTGTAGATGAGCCCTTCCGCCTCGAGCCGGCCGAGCGCCTCGCGCACCGGCGTGCGCGAGGCATTCAACCGCTCCGCCATCCGCCGTTCGACGATGACGTCCCCCGGCTTCAGTTCGCCCCGGATCAGGATCTCGATGATCTGCTCATAGACCTGCTCGGTCAGGTTCACGCGCTCGACTGGTCCATCCATCGTGACAAGGTCTTCTTCTGCTATGGTCATGTTCCGCCCCTCAGATATCCCCTTCTAGCCCAGCATCCGTCGGACCGATAGACCGCAGGCATGCCGCTGGCATCCGAGAATGACGGTCCCCGATCGCTTCCTGTGGAAAGCCTCTTGGCAAGACGGATGATGGGCGCTACAAATTGGTATACCAATGGCGTGCAGCGTGTCTGCCGGATAGGGAGAGCGGGAAATGGCAGTCAGACCCTGGCGGGCAACGAGCATTCAGATGCGCAGCGAGCGCGCCTGTCAGGCCGCGGACGATGCCGAGGCCGCCCTTCTCATCCAACGCAACCTCGATCGCCTCTTGGATCTCATCGCCCAGGCCTGCGCCTCCGAGCTAAAGCCGGATCTCGTGGTCTTTCCGGAATTCGCCATGCAGGGGCCGCCGCTGCATATGGGCGTGGACGACTGGATCCGTCGCGCCTGCTCGTCGATCCCCGGCCCGCTGACCGCGCCCCTTCAGGCGCTGGCCAAGCGCGAAGGCATCTATATTTCTGGCAACATGTTCGAGGCGCCGCCCGAATGGCCCGGGCGCTATTTCAACTCCTCCTTCCTGATCGATCGCCAGGGGGAGATCATCCTCAACTATCGGCGCGTCAACACCGCAGCCTTCCCCTCCGTGCATGACTTCATGAGCGACTATCTGGCCGCCACGCCGCAGGAAGAGGTCTTCCCGGTGGTCGACACCGAACTCGGCCGCCTCTGCTTGATCCCCTGTGGCGAGATCAACGTGCCCGAAGTGGCGCGGGTGATGATGATGCAGGGGGCGGAGGTGATCCTGCATCCGACCAATTCGATGCGGACGGAGGCGCAGGAAGCGGCGAAGCTGACCCGGGTCGCCGAGAACATGGTCTATCTCGTCAGCGCCAATGTCGCGGGGCCGATCGGCTTTTCCCCCGACAACAGCATTCCCGGCGGCCGCTCGCACATTCTCGACCATCACGGCAGGACGCTGGCCTTCCAGGAAGATGCCGAGGAAAGCATTGCCGTCAGCGCCCTGATCGACATTGAGGCGCTGCGCCGCGACCGGCGGACCGACACCGGCCTCTCCAATCCGCTGCTGCGCGCCCGCTATGAAATGTACGTGCCCTATTACAACGAAGCCAAGTTCTATCCTCCGGATCACTTTCTCAACCGGCCGATGGCGGACACCTCCGAGACCAGGACCGCCATCGCCATTGCCCGCGCCAATATGGAGCGTGCCCACATCCTCGCCCCGCTGCCGCCGGGCGCCGAAGAGCCGGTTGCCCGATCCGCCCATTAGTCCGACCATCAGGAGACACGAGATGATCACTGCTGAAGAAAACGAACAGCTCTGCCGCGTCGGCAAGGGCACGCTGATGGGGAATTTCTTCCGTCAGTTCTGGATTCCGGTCTGCCTCTCCTCCGAGCTGAAGGCCGATGGCGATCCCGTCCGCCTGATGATCCTCGGCGAGAAGCTGGTCGCCTTCCGCGACAGCGAAGGTCGGGTCGGCGTCTTCGATCATCGCTGCCCACACCGCTGCGCGTCGCTCTTCTTCGGGCGCAACGAGATGGGCGGCATCCGCTGCGCCTATCATGGCTGGAAATTCGACGTCACCGGCAAGTGTCTGGACCAGCCCAATCTCGAGGACAAGTCGAAATATCCGGCGGGCACGCCGGCGATCGCCTATCGGGTGAAGGAGTCCGGGGGCATGGTCTTCGCCTACATGGGCGAGGCCCAGGAAAACCCGCCCGAGCTGCCGCAGATCGAAGCGATCATGGGCGAGCCGGACGACCGCAACATCGCGCTCACCCATCGCGACTGCAACTATATGCAGGCGCTCGAAGGCGATATCGACACCTCGCATCTGGGCTTCCTGCATGTCGGCGGCATCGATGGCGAGAAGCTGGATCTGAGCGACCCGGAGGTCTTCACCGTCACCGAGAAGGCGCCGAAGATCAATGTCTCGGTCATGCCCTTCGGCACCATGTATTCGGCGCAGCGCAATGCCTATGAGGGCACTGAGCATCACCGCTTTGCCAGCTATATCTTCCCCTTCTGGGTCACCTATCCCTCCGGTGAGATCGACCAGAACGTCACCGTCAATGCCTGGGTGCCGATCGACGACACGTCGACCATGATCTTCAACATCGACCTGCGCCGCGCCTCCGGCGGCGGCAAGAAGGGGTTGATGTACAAGGACGGCACGCCGGTCGGCGGCCTCGCTCGCCCGCTCGAATATCTGCCGAACACGACCGACTGGAAGGGACGCTGGCGCCCGGTGAAGGACCGCAGCAATGATTACGGCATCGATCGCGAATGGCAGAGGAACGGCGACAGCTATACCGGGATCGTCGGCGTTCCCCTGCAGGACCAAGCCATCCAGGAATCCATGGGCCCGATCGTCGATCGCGACATGGAGCATCTCGCCGCCTCCGACCGCATGGTCATCCTGACGCGGCGTGTCATGCTCGATGCCGCCAAGGAATTTGCTGCCTCCGGCACGCTGCCCGAGGTGGTGACGAATCCCGAGCTCGCGCGCGACGCCCGCGGCGGTGACATCGTCGTCCCCTACGGCACCGACTGGCTGGAAGGCTATGAGGAGAAGATGGCCGAGATCAAGGGCTACCGCCCCCGGCTTTCCGCTGCCGAATGAGCACTGGTCTGAATGCGAGATCCGGCGCCTTGCCGCCGGATCTCCTCTCGAAACGCGATGAACCGGGAGGAGATGCCGTGTCGTTGGCAGAGCCTCAAGCCCGTGCCGTGGCGCAGCCGCTGACGCTGCGCGTCGATGCGATCCGCATGGTTGCGGAAAGCGTCAGGGCCGTGGAGCTGGTCTCGGCCGATGGCGCGCCACTGCCGCCCTTCACCGCCGGGGCACATATCAACCTGAAACTGCCCGGCGATCTCAGCCGCTCCTATTCGCTGACGAACGGGCCGGAGATGCGCGACCGCTATGTGATCGCCGTCAATCGCGACGCGGCGAGCCGCGGGGGCTCGGCCTATATCGCCGAGCGGCTGCAGGTCGGCGATGTGCTGCCTGCCGATCCGCCGCACAACAGCTTTCCCCTCTTCGAGGACGCCGAGCGCAGCGCCTTCTTCGCCGGCGGCATCGGCATCACGCCGATCCTGGCGATGATCCGTCGGCTGGAAGCCCTTGGCCGCCCCTGGAGCCTGTTCTACGCCGCGCGCAGCCGCGCCAGCGCCGCCTTTCTCGATGCGCTCGATCGGCTCGAGGCGCATCAGCCCGGCCGCGTGCACCTCCATTTTGACGACGAAGCCGGCAGGGTCATGCCACTGCTCAAGCTCGCCATGACGATCCCAAAGGCCGCGCATCTCTATTGCTGCGGACCGTCGAAAATGATCGAGACCTTCAAGGCCTCCGCCGGCTGGCGGCCGCCCGAGCATGTGCATGTCGAGCATTTTTCCGGCACCAATGCCCGGCCGACCGAGGCCTTCACCGTCGTGCTCAAGCGCCAGGGCAAGGAGTTCCACGTGCCGGCGGGGCAGAGCATCATGGACGTGCTGGAAGCCAATGGCATTGCGGTGGCGCATTCCTGCCGCGAGGGTGTCTGCGGCACCTGCGAGACCGTCGTGCTGGAGGGCACGTGCGATCACAAGGACAATGTGCTTTCCGCCCGCGAGAAGGACTCCAACCGGCTGATCATGATCTGCTGCTCCGGCGCCAAGACCGACCGGCTCGTTCTCGACATCTAATCACAACCGGACTCGCGTCCGCGAGCGATTGACCCGGCATCTGTTGCCATCGATTCCCGCAAAGAAAAACCGCCCTGCCGATCTCTCGACCAGGGCGGTTTCTGTTCCGCAGAGAGTGACTGTCGTCTAGCCGTCGCCATTCGCCGCGCTGCGGGCGCGCCATGGAATGGCGATCCGCTCGATCTGTTCGAGCACGATGAAGAACAGCACGCCGATCAGCGAGATCAGCACCACGGCGGCAAACTGCCGGGCGATGTTGAAGTTGGCCCCGGCAATGAGGATGAGATAGCCGAGGCCCTTGTCCGCCCCGATGAACTCGGCGACGATCGCGCCGATGACCGACAAGGCCGTCGCGAGCTTCAGGCCGGCGAAGATGCTCGGCAGCGCCTGCGGCAGGCGGAATTTCCAGAAGGTCTGCCAGCCGGTCGCCCCCATGGAGCGGGAGAGATAGACCATTTCCCGCGTCGTCGATTTGAGCCCCATGACGGAGTTGATGACGATCGGGAAGAAGGAGAGCAGCACGACGATGACGATCTTCGGCGTGATGCCATAGCCGAACCAGGTGAGCATCAGCGGCGCGATCGCCACCTTCGGGATCGTCTGGCTGGCGACGATCAGCGGGTAGACCGCCTTTTCCATGAAGCGGGAATAGACGATCATCACGGCGAGCGGCACGCCGACCAGGACGGCGCAGATGAAGCCGACCAGCACCTCGCTCAGCGTCACCAGGGCATTGGGAAGCAGGCGATGTCCGTAGTTGATCATCTCTTCCAGGATTGCGGAGGGCGCCGGGAGGATGAAGGGCGGCACTTCGGCGGCGCGCACGACGAATTCCCAGACGAGCAGCAGCACCGCCATCATCCAAAGCGCGGGCGGGATGCGGCCGAGCAGCCGATCGACCCGGCTCGGTCGCACCTCGGCATAGTCTTGAACATTGGGGGCCATGATCAGTACTCCTCCCGGAAGACGCCGAGGCTCTTGAAGATCGCGGTAAGATCGCGTGTGTAAGCGGTAAATTTCGCCGTCTCGCGCATGGCCAGCCGGCGCGGACGCGGCAGGTCGATATCGATGATCCGCTCGATGCGGCCCGGGCGCGGCGACATGACGACGACGCGATCGCTGAGGAAGATCGCCTCCTGGATCGAATGGGTGATGAAGAACACCGTCATCTCATTGTCGGCGCACAGGCGCAGCAGGTCGATCTGCAGCTGGTCGCGCGTCATCGCGTCCAGTGCGCCAAAGGGCTCATCCATCAGGAGCAGAGGCGGCTTGTGCAGGAGGGCGCGACAGATCGAGATGCGCTGGCGCATGCCACCCGAAAGTTCCTTGGGATAGGCCGTCTCGAAATCCTGCAGCGACACCATCTTCAGGAGCTGGCGGGCGCGCTCACGCGCCTGCGTCATGTCCGCCTTCCGGATCTCCGCCTGCAGCAGGATATTGTCGATCGCCGTGCGCCATTCGAGCAGCACGTCCTGTTGGAAGACGATGCCGGCATCCGCATTGGGTCCGTCGATATGCTTGTCGCCGACCATGATGCGGCCGAGCTTCACCGAGGTGAGGCCAGCCAGCAGCATCATCAGCGTGCTCTTGCCGCAGCCGCTCGGGCCCAAAACCGAGACGAACTCGCCCTTGCGGATATTGAGATTGATGTTCTGGAGCGCATGGACGGTGCCGGTGCGGGTCTCGAAAGTCTTCGACACGCCCGAGATCGCGATATGCGTGGGGGCGGCAGTCTGGATGGTCTCAGTCGCAGGTATGGCGTTCATCGATTCTACCGGAGGAGTGGCCCGCCCTGATGGCGCGATGGTCAGGCGAAGGGTGGCCAGAGGCCACCCTCCAGCATGTCAGTTGGCAGGCAGGTAGGAGCCGTCATAGATCTTGTCGGCCGTCAGCCCCGGCTTCATGCCGCTATACTTTTCGAGGAGCGAGATGGTCAGATCGACATCTTCCTTGGCGATCCAGCCATAGGGCTTGCCCTCGGATGCCGCCGTGTGCTCGTATTTCGGCATGGTGGCGATCTCGCCGCGAATGCCTTCCTCGTCGGAATCCGGCCGCGCCTCCATCAGCACCTTCAGCGCCCCATCGGGATCGGCCGCGGCCGCCGCCTTGCCCTTCTGCAGCGCGGCGAGGAAGCTCTTGACCGTCTCGGCATGCGTGGACAGGTAGTCCTTGCGCACGATGACGCTCGAACCCAAAATGTTGACGCCGTAGTCGGCGAACAGCATCGGCGGCTCGATCGGCGCCTGCGCGGCGACCTTGTCCCCGTCGGGATTGGCCCAGCCATTGATGAAATCGACGTCGCGCTTGAGGAGAGCGACACGATCGCCGCCGCCATTGATCATGACGACCTCGATCTTGCCCATGTCGACGCCGTTGGCTTCCGCGAAGGCCTTGATCATCCCATCCTCGAAATTGCCGGCGTCGGTCCCGAGCCGCTTGCCTTCGAGATCCTTGGGCTTGGTGATGCCGGAATCCTTCAGGCTGATGATGGCGGTCGGATCCTTCTGAAGAAGTCCGGCGACCGCGATGATCGTATCGGCACCCGATCCCTGCTGCGCCTGGGCGAGAGCGCCGAGACCGGCAATGCCGATGTCGAAGTCGCCGCTGCCGATTGCCTGGATCGTGCCCGTGCTGCCATTGCCGTCAACGATGTCGACATCGAGCCCGGCATCCTTGAAGTAGCCCTTCGAGGCCGCCATGAAGATCGGCGCATCGACGCCGCCGGCCACCCAGGCCAGACGCACCTTGACCTTGTCCTGCGCGAGAGCGGGACAGGCGGCCAAGGCGCCGAGCGCCGCACATCCCAAGAGCGGCGCGATGAAACGCATCATTCGAAGTCCCATTTTGGTTCCCCTATTTTTGTTTGGCATTCTGATGGTATTCCAAGGGAATATCGGCTGTCAACGCGACTTTGTAACTTCTGTAGGCATCCAGAAACCACGATGCATTTATAGGCACAACCCGCGAAATGCAGCCAATCACTTACGCGATGGTGCGCTTACCAGAGCATCAGGCGGGGCGGACGACCCCGCTTCGCCTGATGCCCGCATGCCTAGCGGATCACCCCGGCCTTGGTGAGGTTGGCGACGGCGCGGTCGTGGATCGGCGTCAGCTCGCCATAGGTTTCGAACGCGCCGCCGGACAGCGCGTTGGCCGGATAGAAGTCCGCCTTTGCGAACGCCTCCCGATACATGTCGAAGCGGGAGCGCAAGAGAGCATTGCCCATGCCGGTATCGCGCCGCGCGGCCTGGAGCGCCTCGATATCGATCATCGCCGAAGCGGCATTGCTCTCCGCATCGCTCTTTTCGAAGGCCAGATAGCTGCCGTTGAAGTCGACGATCTGGGAATGGCCGCCGCGATCGGCGTCGGAAAAACCGATGCTCCCCGAGACATTGGTGCTGATCAGGTAGCACATGTTCTCCGCCGCACGGCAGATCTTGGCGGCATCGGCGCGCGCACTGACCGGCTCGTTCGAGGGGTGCAGCAGCACCTCGGCGCCGCGCAGCATGAAGACGCGCGAGAGTTCCGGCACACTCACCTCGCCGCAGGGAAAGATCGCCAGACGGCCGAGTTCCGTCTCGACGACCGGGAAGATGCCTTCCTCGCCATAGGCCTCGCGGTAGTCGTCGAGGATGTCGTGCGGCGATGTCCAGCTGGCGGTGTTGATACGCCGGTAGCGCAGGATCACCTCCCCCTTCGGATCAAGGAGAAATGAGGAATTGAAGTAGCGGTCCGGCCAGCGCGGATCGACCTCGAAATGGTTGCCGGCGATGTAGATCTCATAAGTCCGGGCAACCTTGGCCAGGCGATCGGTGATCGGCCCGGGGATCTCGGCGCAGGCCCGATCGATCCAGACGCTGACCGGCGTCGCCCGCGGCGGCCCCTGGAAGGCGAATTCCGGCAGGACGACCAGTTGCGGCGGCTCGGCGCTCAGGCAGGCGTTTTCGATCTTGCCGATCGCGCGAGCGAGGTTGTCCTCGATGATCGCCCAGGCGTCCTCGCGGCTTTCGGCATTGCTGGCGACCCGGCTGTCCATTTGGATACAGGTGGCGCGCCACGGCTTGATCGGCATGTTGATATCTCCGTTTGACAAGGAACCCCATTGGAATACCAACGGTACACAATGGTCAACCGCCTTTCGAAGGAAACGGCGCATCTCATCGCGGCCCTCGTGGGACGGCGCATCTGCGATCTTAAAAAACAAAGAGACGGCGCTCGCGCCAGCCACGCCAGGGTGGAGGGATCGCGATCGAGAAATTCGGCATGCAACTGCGGCGGGACAAGAGCGACAGCGGCCCTACCAGGGCAGGACGCGCCCGTCTGGGGTCCAATGCTGACCACTCTGCTCTTGCGAAACGGCGGCAATCAGCGCACGCAGGCCAGCGACGGCGCGCGGGCCCGGAGGAGAAGCAAGCATGGCGCTCCGTGGCGGCTCGATGCTGTCGGGGCAGAGCAGCAGGGCCGTGCACCCCCAGTCCCGCCACTCCACCGAAAGTGTGCGAAACAGCTGGTTGAGCGCAGCCTGAGAGGCGCGATAGGTGAAATCGGATGAGCGACCCTCGGTGCCGAGGGTCGAGGCATGCCTGGAAAGAGCGGCAAGAACCTTGCGCGTTCCAGCGCGCAGATTCGGCTCCAGCAGGCTCGCAAGTCGGAGAGGCGCATAAGCATTGGTGAGCATGATCGGCCACCAGTCCGCCGGCGTCACCGCAGCGGGCATCGCAGCAAAAGGCTGCATCTGCTGCCCGCCCCGCCGCTGCGCCGCGCAGAGGAGAACGTCGATCGGCTGTCCTTGCAGCCGCTCGGCAAGGGCTGCCGCGCTGGCATCGTCCAGCGCGTCATAGGGGATTTCCTCGACGGCGCGACCGAGGGTGGCCACATCCTCGTCGGACAAAGGCGTCCTGTTCGCCGCGATGACATGCCAGCCGTCCGCGGCATAGGCACGGGCGAAGTCGAGCCCGACCCCGCGATTGGCGCCCGTGATGAGAATGGTTGGCATTGATTGCTCCTACCAGGGCACGTCGGTGCCGTCATAGCCGATGATCCGTCCGCCATCCGGAAGGCTCAGCCCCTCGATGACCGCCTTCATGCCTCGAACACTCACCTCGACCGGCAGGCCGTTGAAGCCGGTCATCTCGGTCGCCACCAGGCCGGGGCGTAGAAGTGTGCAGGTGATGCCCTCGGTCCTCCACGCCTCTGCCAGCTGACGCCAAAGCGCGTTGAGCGCCGTCTTCGAGGCGCGATAGGTATATTGCGTGCCCCAGTCATTGGCGGCGATCGAGCTCATCAGGCTGGACATGGCCGTGGCGATCTTCCGCTCGCTGGCCAGAATGTTGGGCTTGAGCGCCGCGGCCAAAGCGAGTGGCGCAAAGCCATTGGTCTCCTGCAACGCCAGGAAATCATCGCGCGTCACCTCGATCGGCTTGGCGTTGAGGTTAATCGCGATCCCGGCATTGGCGATCAACACGTCGATCGGTTCTCCATCAAGCGCGGTCACGAGGGCCCCAATCGACGCCGCGTCCGTCACCTCAAGCGGAAGCACGCGCGTATTCGGCAGACCGGCAAGCCCCAAAGCAGCACCCGGCTCCCGCGCCGTACCAATCACGTTCCAGCCGTCAGTGGCGAACTGTCGGGCCAATTCCAGCCCAATCCCCCGATTAGCACCCGAGATCAAAACAGTCGACATTCGGCGATTCCATGTTTGGCATATTATTGGTATACCATGACGGATGACGATGCAATGTGAGATATTTTGTTCTTGCAACTTGAGGCGGTCGTCTCTCAGGAACTTCATCCCTCCACCGAGACAGAGCGGGGCCACGACACTGCCTTCGCCGAAACGATCGACAGTGAAGACATCGCGACCTCGTCCACCCATGATCTCGACCAAGGTCGAAGTTGTCATCCTTCGCCCGACACTGGCATCGACCAGCGCTTCAGGAGGCAAGACTGTCGCATCTTTGATTGGCCCGGCTGCCGCATTCTCAGATAGCCCTTGAGGCCCCGGAGCCAGCTTCGGACCTGCCGCTTGAACAGGATCAGGCCGTAGCGCCCTCGAAAACCTCAAAGCCGGTGTCGATGATCACGGGTCGCTGCGATCGCCGCGGCGACTCGAGGATGGCTTCGATCGCCTTCTTGCCAATCATGAAGCGGTTGGAGCGCAAGGTGGAAAGTGGTTGCGGAAGTTCCCGACCGATCTCCAGTCCGTTGAAGCCGAAGATCGCCATATCGTTCGGGAGGGAGATTCCGGCGCTCATGCAGTGGAAGACCCCGCCGACGGCCATATCGTCGTTGGAATAAACGGCAACATCGATCTCTGGCGCCATGGCGCGCAGATGCTTTGTCTGTTCACGGCCGGTCGCCACCGAGCTTGGCCCGTCCGCAATCGCATGCGCCTCGATGGACAAGCCGACCTCCCCCAAGCCCTCCCTCAGACCATCGTAGCGCAGTCGCGCGCGGCGATCCGCCGCCCAATCATGGCCGACATAGCCGAAATGCCGATAGCCGCGATCAATCAGGTGCTTGGCCGTCGCATAGCCCGCCTTCCTGTGGGACATGCCGACCGCAATATCGATCGGTGCGCTGTCGATATCCATGAGTTCGACGACACGCACGCCACTCTGATCCAGCATGCGCCGGGTCGCCATCGTGTGATCGAAACCGGCAATGAGAATAGCAGCGGGTTTCCAAGACAGAAGTCCACGGACCATGACCTCTTCGCGCTCGATATCGTATTCGGTCGTGCTGATGACGGCCTGGAAATCCGAAGCCTTGAGCCCTTCATGCACGCCCTGGATGACTTCAGGAAAGACGATGTTCGAGAGCGAGGGAATGACGACCCCGATGAGATGGGAATCGAGCGAGGCGAGCGAGCCAGCAATCCGGTTGGGGACATAGCCGAGCGCCCGCACGGTTTCCATGACCTTTTCGCGCGTCGCGTCGGCCACGACCGACTGGTTGCGCATGATGCGCGACACGGTCGATTCGCTTACATCGGCCCGCAATGCAACTTCCCGAAGGGTGATCTTGGATTTGCGATGAGGCAGGCGCTGCCGTGGCGTCATCGTCTCATTCCTCCCTTCTGCGACAGGCGGGACCGGTGGCCCAGCGGGCCACCGTCGCTCGTGTCTTGCGCACGATATTTGGCAAAGGCTGGAAACGCAAATAGGTCTCAGCCGCAGAACGCCATCAGCGTTTGACGTAGTTCTTCCAGGGATGCGCTTCCCGAAACCCCAGGACCTCACGCGCCTTTCGGTTGGAAATCGGCGCTTCGTCCCGGCCCATCTCCCGTGTCACCGGCGTCTCCGGGCAATATTTCGCGAGGAATTCGGCGGTCGGCAGATCCGCGGTGATCGTGTCGTTGACCGCGTTGAAGACCTGATAGCCAAGGCCATCCTTCTCGATGCACAGATGCACGATCTCGCCGAGATCGCGGGCGTCGATATAGCTCCAGGCGTTGCGCTTGCGCGACATCGGGCTGTCGAGATAGCCCGGAAAGTTCGTGTATTCGTGCGGCTCGATCACGTTGCCGATGCGCAGGGCGTAGACATCCGCCCCGTAGCGCATGGCGAAGGCCCGCGCCGTCTTCTCGTTGACGACTTTCGACAGGCCATAGCTGTCCATCGGGTCGCTGTCATAGTCTTCCTCGAGAGGAAACGAATGAAAATCCTTGTCCCCTTCGGCAAAGCAGACGCCATAAGTGGTCTCGCTCGACGCGATGATGACCTTGCGCACGCCCAGTTTCATGGCCGCTTCGATAACATTGTAGGTGCCCACCACGTTTGCCGAGAACGTCTTGTTGTCCGGCTCGATCATGACGCGCGGAATGGCAGCGAAATGCACGACGGCATCGGGTGCCGATGGCGGCGCGCCATGGTCGTAACCGTCAAGACCAAAATGCGTGGTCAGCGCGTTGAAGACCTGACCACTGTCGGTAATGTCGGTGATCAGCGTGTTGACGCCCGGCAGGTCGAGGGGTTTCAGATCGACGTTGAGGATAGAATAGCCCTTGCCCAGCAGATGAGGCACGGCATGACGGCCAGCCTTTCCGGTGCCACCAGTAAAGACGATACGTTTGTTCATGTTCATTCTCCATTTCATGTCAGAAAGTTTGTCTCGACATCGTCGCGTCAAGCGGTAGCGGCGTGCATGATCCGCTCCTGGGTCGCTTCGCTGCGATCGATCTGCCCAGTGATGCGCCCCTCCTTGAGAACGACGATCCGGTCGCTGATGGCGAGAATTTCCGGCAGGTCGGAGGAGACGACGATGATCGCGATGCCTTGTCTGGCGAGGCTGTTGAGAAGCGCGTGAACTTCGGATTTTGCGCCGATGTCGATGCCGCGCGTCGGTTCGTCCACGATCAGGATGCGCGGACGCCGCGCTACCCATTTGGCGATGACGACCTTCTGTTGGTTGCCACCGGACAGGTTCAGGACCTTCTGCTCCGCCGACGGCGTCTTGATGCCGAGAGATCGGATGAAGTCCATGCAGGCGCTGGTCTCGCGCTTCCGGTTGACGACATTCAGCGTACAGTAGTCTGACAGATGGGTCAGACTGAAATTCTCGCGCACGGACATGCCGAGCACCAATCCCAATTCCTTCCGATCCTCGGTGACAAACCCGATCCCCAGATCGATGGCGTCGGCGGGATCGCGGATCTTCGCTGGTTTCCCGTCCAGTTCGATGTCGCCGACCCGCGGACGGCTGCCGAAGATCATTTCCATGACTTCGGTGCGCCCGGAGCCAACCAGCCCGAAGAAGCCCAGAACCTCGCCCCTGTGCAGATCGAAGGTGATATCGCTGACCTTGGCGCCATGCGTCGCCTTGTTCTTCAACCCAAGCCCGCGCACGGACATCAGGACGTCGGAGCCCGCATGGGACTGATGCTCGCCGAACAATTGCGACAGGTCCCGGTCGACCATCTTGCGCACCAGCAATTCGCGGGTCATCTCAGCGATCGGCCGCGTATCGACCGTCTGTCCGTCCCGCAAGACCGTAACACGGTCTGCAATTTCGAAAATCTCATCCAGTCGGTGAGAGATGTAGACGATCCCGATCTGCTGCGCCGCCAGCTTGCGGACGACCCGCATCAGGGTGGTGGCTTCGTGATGGCTGAGCGATGCGGTGGGCTCGTCCATGATGATCAGTTTCGACCGATAGGAGATCGCGCGCGCAATCTCCACCATCTGCTTCTGCCCGATGCTGAGACTACCGACCCGCGTTCCCGGCTCGATAGTCATTTCGAGTTCCGCGAGAACGGCGCGGGTATCGGCGTTCATTTTCCGCGTATCGATCAAGCCGCCCGCGCCAATCGGCTCGCGGGCCAGGAAGATGTTCTCGGCAACAGTAAGATTGTTCACGACCGAGAGTTCCTGATAGATGATGCTGATGCCGAGGGAACGCGCGTGAACCGGATCCCTGATCGTCACCTCCTGGCCGTCCACCCGGATGACGCCGCCGGGATCGGCGCGGTAGACCCCCGTCATGATCTTCATCAACGTGCTTTTGCCGGCTCCGTTTTCGCCCGCGAGAACGTGGACTTCACCGCTTTCGAGCTCAAGATCGACCTGATCGAGTGCCCGGACTCCCGGAAAGCTCTTCGAGATACCGCGCATTTCCAGAAAGGGCGTCATGATCATCTCTCCGTTCGAGGGACGGGCGGCGCCAGTCGTGCCGCCGCCCGTCGGGCCGTTTATTTGGTGTAGCTGTTGAGGTTGTCGGCATTGACGACGGTGACGCCGGTATCGACATCCTTGCTCTCGGTTTCCGTGCCCTTGATCTGGGCCACGAGATGCTCGACGGCGAGCTTGCCCATCGTGACCGGGCGCTGCACCATGATGCCGTTGATATAGCCTTCCTTCACGCCCTTGATCGTATCGGGCAGATCGTCGAAGGCGAACACCTTGATGCCACCCTTGCGGTCGGCGAACTCCTGCTGGGCCAGCACCTTGGCGACGGCCGGACCGCCTACCTGGCTCATACCGAAGATGCCGGCGAGATCGGGATTGCCGCGCAGCAGCGCTTCTGTCACCGAGACAGCCTTTGCGAGATCGTCCTCCGTTCCCTCGGTCGCGACGACCTGAATATCAGGGAACGCCGCGAGCGCTTCCTTCACGCCTGCGATGCGCTCGTTGAGATTGGAGGCGCCCAATTGGCCGGTGACGATAGCGACCTTGCCCTTGCCGCCCAGCGCTTCGGCCATGGATTTGCCCATGGTGACGCCGGCCTGCTTGTTGATCGTCCCGATATACATGCTGCGGCCGCTATTGGCGCTGTCGCTATCGAACGTCACGACCTTGATCCCGGCTGCCATCGCCTGCTTGATGATGCCTTCGACCGATTTCGGCTCGTTCACAGAAACGGCGATGCCGCTGACATTGCGCGAGATCAGGTCTTCGATGATCTTGACCTGGGTCGAGCCCTGCGTGTTCTGCGGCACCACCCACTGATAGTTGACGCCTGCGGCCTTGGCGGCTTCCTGCGCGCCGGTGTTACAATCGTCGAAGAACGGCACCGCGACTTTCGGCACGACGGCAACGGTGATGTCCTGCGCAATGGCACTCCCGAGCGCCGTCACCGACAGCAGGGCGGCAAGCGCAGCCTTCTTGAATACGTTCATGATCGTCTCCTCCTCACCCGCACGTCCTCCGCCGGGTCTCTTTTGTGACTGTTTTTTGCTCCGATCGATTGAAAGGCTTGGCGCGCCTTTAGCTGTGTCCTCCCGAAAGTCTGTTTCTGAGAACGTCCAGGCTCACGGCGATGAGAATGACGCCGCCGGTGATGGCTTGCTGGGCGTATGTATTGATGTTGAGCAGGACGACGCCGTTGGCGATGACACCGACCAGTGCCGCGCCGATCACCGCACCCGTCACGCTGCCGACGCCTCCAGAAAGGCTGGCGCCGCCGATCGCCGCTGCCGCGATGACGTCGAGTTCGGACCCGAAACCGGAGGCCGGTTCGGCGGACAGATAACGCGAAAAAGCAATGATGCCGGCGATGGATGCAATCGTTGATGAAAGCACATAGACGGAGAGCTTGATCCGATCGACTTTGACGCCGCTCAGTCGGGCCGCCTGCTCGTTGCCGCCCGTGGCATAGATGTGCCGTCCGAAGCGCGTGCGGCGCATGATCAGCGCAAAGATAGCCATGAGAACGATCATGATGACGACGGGAACCGGGACGGATCCGATATAACCTTGGCCGAGAAGCGAAAAACTTTCCGGCGTCGTCGGCGTGACCGGAACGCCGTGGGTGATCATGTACATGAGCCCGCGTCCGATGCTGAGCGTCCCCAAGGTGGCGATGAAGGGCGGGAGCCCGATCCCGGTGATCAGTGCGCCGTTGATGAGACCGAACGTCACCCCGACGCCAAGACCCGCCGCAATACTACCGCCGGTCGAAAAGCCGGCGTCGAAACACAAAGCCGTCACAAGCGACGCCAGCCCCATGGCCGACCCTACGGACAGATCGATGCCACCGGTGATGATCACCATCACCATGCCGATGCTCATGATCGCCGTCAGTGAAAACGCCCGAAACACGCCCATCAGGTTGTTCGTCGTCAGAAAGTAAGGCGTGTAGACACTGATCAGCGCACCGACGATGACGAGCGCGAGAAGAACATTGACCTCCCGCACATGGCGCAGCTGCGCCAGCTCGCTCAACACGCCTGCGGATGATCGTTTCGACGACGGTGCGTCCTTGGCGATCCCGGACATGACATCTCCTCCCAATCGCCGTCGGCTCGAGTGAGCCCTTTCATCTTCCGGCGCTTTCGTTCTCAGTCTTCCGCCGGACTGCACTCTCCCTGTGCGACGTCCACGGATTGGTGTTTTTCGCCCGTCGTCCCCTCGTCTTACGAAGGGGACCGATGACCGCATGACAGCGCTGTCATTTGTTGAGTGCATCGGTCGTCTTGTCAACTGCCATCTGCATGCATCTCTTTAAACCGTCATTTCTCGCCGGCTTTTTCACGTCTTAGGGGTACTCTGTCCGTCATGAGCCGACTATGAGCGCTCCTGCGAACGGAATTTCAAAACGAGTTTTTGACAGCGCTGTCAAAAATTCCGTGCTTGAAACGGCAATCTTTGGCTTAGCTCTCGAAAGCCTTCAACCATCCGAGGCCGTCCTTCGTAGCCCCGGCGGGACGATATTCGCACCCGACGAAACCGCCATAACCCAGTCGATCGAGTTCCGACAGAATGCGAACGTCATCGAGCTCCCCCGTTCCCGGCTCATGCCGAGAGGGCACAGCTGCGATCTGGATATGACCGATGAGCGGCATCAATGTTCTGAGCCCGACGAGCACGTCGCCATGGATGATCTGGCGGTGATAGATATCGAACTGAAGCTTCAGGTTTGGCTGCCCCGCATCAGCGATGAGATCGGCGGCAAAGTCGAAATTGTTGAGGAAGTATCCCGGCATGTCGCGCGCATTGATTGGCTCCACGACGACATCCAGACCAGCTTCGCCAGCCTTGTCACAGAGATAGTCGAGCGATTGGCGATATGTGGCGCGCGCGATCGGGTCCGATGGGTCGGCAAGGCCGCTCATCAGATGCAGGCGTTTCACGCCGCTCGCGTCCGCATATTCAAGCGCGGTTGTCACGGAGGCCCGGAACTCTTGCTTGCGGTCTGGCAGCGCTGCGAGCCCACGATCTCCGGCCTCCCAGTCACCCGGCGGCAGGTTGAAGAGCGCTTGGGTGAGACCAAACTGGCGCAGCTTCTGGGCTATTTGATCCGCGGGGAAGGCATAGGGAAAGAGATATTCCACCGCGTCAAACCCGGCCTGGGCAGCAGCCGAAAACCGGTCGAGGAAATCGACCTCGGTAAACATCATCGTCAAATTCGCAGCAAAGCGGGGCATATCAGGCTCCTGGCAGGTCGAGGCCCGTCAGTTGGGCGATCATCCGAGCGACCGACGCATCATCGTCGCGACCCATCCCCGCGGCAGCCGTCATGACGAACATCTGCAGCGCGGTCGATGCGACGGGGGTCGGAAACTTGAGACCGCGCGCAATATCGGAAACGATCCCAAGATCTTTGGTGAAAATATCAACAGCGCTGCGGGGGCTGTAATCGCCCTCCAGGATATGCGGAACCCGATTTTCGAACATCCAGGAATTGCCGGCCGAGGCCGAAATCACTTCGTAGACCCTGGCAATGTCCAGATCCATGGCCTTTGCGAAGGTGATAGCCTCGCAGGCCGCGGCGATGTGGACACCCGCCAGAAGCTGATTGACGATCTTGAAGGCCGCGCCGATGCCGGCCGTATCGCCGAGTTCGTAAACCTTGGCGGCGATGCAATCGAGGACATCGCGAACATCGTCGAAAGCCTGCGGCGCGCCGGACGCCATGATCGTCAACTCGCCGGCAGCGGCCCGGGTCGCGCCCCCGCTGATGGGTGCATCGATGTAGGACAAACCAAGGGCTTGCGTCCGGGCCTCGAAGGATCGAGCCGCGTCCGGGGACACTGTGGCGCAGGAAAGAATGGTGCCGCCGCGGGCCATGCCTGACAGCGCGCCCGTATCGCCGAAGAGGACAGCCTCGGTCTGCGCGGCGTTGACGACGACCGAAATCACCACATGAGCGCCCCGCCCCGCTTCGGCCGGCGTATCGGCGATGCGACCGCCGTGCTGCGCGAAGTGCGCCATCGCGTCGGCGCTGACATCGCAGCCGACGACATCGAAACCGCTGCGAAGCAAGGAGGCCGCAATCCCCATTCCCATGGATCCGAGGCCAATCACGCAGACGGTCCGGTCAGGCTGTGTCATGTGATCATCCTCGCTGATGACAAACGGTCTTAACACCGTCGGGATTGGCGCGTGTCTTGTACTGACGAATTCAGAATGATAGCGTTGTCATTGTGTCCGTTATCTCACCGCCAAAAATCTTTGCAAGCCCTATTTCGGCGTGCAGGTCGATCGGGAGACGGGACGGAGGCAAAGGGAGAGCGCGATGCCGCCTGCCGCCAGCACGGAGACAGAGGCATCGCCGGGACCGCCTTGTAGCGGACGTGAATGAGGATTGAACGTGCTGATTGGCGCAGTTGCAGATGATATTACCGGTGCCACCGATCTTTGCCTCATGCTGTCGCGCGCGGGGTTGCGGACGGTGCAGCGTATCGGCGTCCCCCTGCCCGACACGGATTTCGGCGACGCCGATGCCGTTGTCGTCGCCTTGAAATCGCGGTCCATTCCAGCCCCCGATGCCGTGGCGATGTCCTGTAATGCCGCGAAGGCGCTGCTCGCAGCCGGCGCGGAGCAGCTGTTGTTCAAATATTGTTCGACCTTCGACAGCACCGACGAGGGCAATATCGGGCCGGTTGCCGAATCGCTGATGGCGCTGACCGGCACCGACTTCACGATCGCCTGCCCGTCCTTTCCCGCGGCCCGCAGAACGGTTTACAAGGGCCATCTGTTCGTCGGCGACCAGTTGTTGTCGGACAGCCCACTCAAGGATCATCCCTTGAACCCGATGACCGACGCCAATCTGGTGCGGGTCCTCGGCCGGCAAACCTCCCTGAAGGTCGGACTTGTCGACATCGGGACGGTCGCACAGGGCACGCAAGCCGTCCGCGACGCCTTTGCGGCGGAAAAGGCCGCCGGCCGGCCCATCGCCGTCGTCGACACGCTGAGAGATGACGATCTGCGGACCATCGGCGCTGCCTGCGCGGACATGCGGCTCGTGACCGGCGGCTCCGGCATCGCGCTGGGCCTGGCGGAGAACTTCGTCAGGGCTGGCAGGGTTTCGTCCCGACCGGCTGACGCGCGGATGCGCGCGCCGTCCGGACGTGCCGTCATCCTGGCCGGGTCGTGCTCCGTTGCCACGCGCGGCCAGATTGCCGCGGCGCGCGCAGCCGGCATGGCGACGATCGAACTCGACATCGAGGCGATCACAGAGGGCACGCAAACGGCCGCTGGGATTGCCGACTGGGCCCTGTCGCAGGATGCCGACGCGCCCATTCTCATCTCCTCGAGCGCAGACCCCGAGACGCTCGCGGACATCCAGAATGCCCTTGGCCGGCATCAGTCCGGCGCCCTGGTCGAAACGACGCTCGCCGACGTTGCACGGCGTCTGAGGGACAAGGGGTTCACCCGGTTCCTCATCGCGGGTGGGGAAACATCGGGCGCTGTTGTCGCAGCCCTCGATGTCGTGATGCTGGACATCGGACCGGAGATTGATCCCGGCGTCCCCTGGACACGCAGCATCGATGGACCGGATCTTGCGCTGGCGTTGAAGTCCGGCAACTTCGGGACGGAGGACTTCTTCCTGAAGGCCTGGACGCTGCTGCAGGGGGAAACTGACCATGTCTGAGATCAATCGTGTCCGCGACGACATCTGCCGCGTCGGCGCCTCGCTGTTCGACAGGGGCCTGACGGCCGGATCGAGCGGCAATATTTCTGTCCGGCTTTCGGACGGCGGCTGGCTGATGACACCCACGAACGCCTCGCTCGGCGCGCTGGATCCCGATCGCCTGTCGCTGTTCAACGCGTCCGGCCAGCTGGTGTCCGGTGACGCGCCGACCAAGGAAGCCTTCCTGCATTTTTCGATGTATGGGGAAAGAACGGATGCCGGCGCGGTCGTCCACCTGCATTCGAGCCATGCCACGGCCGTCAGCATCCTGCGCGATGTCGATCCGGAGGATGTCCTTCCTGCGCTCACGGCCTATTATGTGATGCGCATCGGCCGCCTGCCGTTGGTCCCTTATTTCGCGCCCGGGGACCCGGACCTTGCGAATGCTGTGAAGGCGCTCGCCAGCCGGCATCATGCCGTGCTTCTGGCCAATCACGGCCCCGTCGTTGCGGGAACATCGCTTGCCAATGCGCAATTTGCGACGGAGGAGCTGGAAGAAACTGCCAAGCTGTTCCTGATGCTGCAGAACCATGTCCTGCGCACGCTGACACCGGAACAGGTGGCCGATCTGCGACAGAAATTCAATCTGGCCTGATCGATTGACGGGCCACCCAAACCTACCGGGAGACGAGCTATGAGCACGACCAAAGAGTCCATCGGATTTGTCGGCACGGGACTGATGGGCCATGGCATGGCGAAGAACATTGTCGAGAAGGGGTATGCGCTCCAGGTCGTCGCCCATCGCAACCGCGTTCCCGTCGACGACCTCGTCACACGGGGCGCAACCGAAGCCACGTCACAGGAAGACCTTGCCCGCAACTCCACCATCATTTTCCTCTGCCTGACGGGTTCACCGGAAGTCGCGGCCGCCGTTGCGGCCATGAAACCCGGTCTGAAGGCCGGGACGGTCATCGTTGATTGCTCGACCGGCGAGCCCGCTGTTACGCAGAAACTGGCCGCCGATATGGCCGAGATTGGCGTGCATTTTGCCGATGCGCCGCTCAGCCGCACCCCTAAGGAGGCCTGGGCCGGCACGCTTGATTGCATGGTTGGCGCCGATGAAGCGACCTTCGAGCGCATCAGGCCGGTCATATCGACCTGGGCTGCGAAGATCGTCCATATCGGAGGCGTGGCCGATGGCCATCGGATGAAGCTTCTCAACAACTTCATCTCGCTCGGCTATGCCGCCCTCTATGCAGAAGCGCTTTCGCTGTCGAAAAAGGTCGGCATCTCCGTCGAAACGTTCGACCAGGTCATCCGCGGCGGCCGCATGGATTGCGGTTTCTACCAGACATTCATGGGATATGCGCTCGAAGCAAATCGCGACGCGCACAAATTCTCCATCAGCAATGCTTACAAGGACTTGCGCTATATCGAATCCATGGCGAACTCTGCCACGGTCACGACGACGATGGGCAGTGCCGTGAAAAATGCCTTCGCCGTCGCCATGGCGAATGGCGGCGAGAAGCCGGATGCCTATGTGCCCCATCTCGTCGACTTCATTGCCGCAGCCAATGGCGCGAAATAGGTCCCTCAGACCAAGGTTTGCATCAACCCGATTGCGCTGCCTGGTCTTCTGCCTTTGGGAGAAATTTTCCGCGGCGCTGAACTCAGTCTTGACGCAAGCCATGACCACGGCACGCCCGTGCGTGCGGGCGGCGCATCTGCCGGACGTGCACACTCTGATCGAATGATCGTTGCCAACAGAACCCAGAAGGAGTCATCATGCCGACGCTCGCCTTCATCCATACCGTTCCCAGTCTTGCCGATCGCTTCAGCGCCCTTGCGCAGAGCGCTCTCCCCGCGTGGACAAGCACCGCAATCGTCGACGAGACCTTGCTGGGGCAAACAATCAGCGCGGGTCGCCTATTGCCGGAGACCCAAGCGCGGTTGACGCAGCACGCGCTCAGCGCCGTTGCGGGCGGAGCCGACGCCATCGTCGTCACCTGCTCGACACTGGGGGGCGCCGTCGATGCGATACGGTCCGAGATCCCGGTGCCTGTGTTTCGCATCGACCGCGGAATGGCCGAGGCCGCCGTTCGCAGGGCGCAACGTATCGGCGTGCTGGCAACCTTGCCCACGACCATCGAACCAACGCTGAAGCTTCTGAACGATGCGGCAGCGGAGGCGGAAGCCGAGTGCCACTTCGTCGCGCGGCTCTGCGAGGGCGCGTTCGACAAGCTGCGGGCGGGCGACCGAAGCGGACATGACGCCGACGTCCGCAAGCATTTCGCCGTGCTCTCGCAGACCGTCGACCTGGTCGTGCTGGCACAGGCATCGATGGCTGAGGCCCTGTCGACAAACCCCGGCGACCCCACCGTTCCCACTCTCACCAGTCCGGAGCTCGGCATGGCCCATGTGGCGCAGAGCCTGCGCGCAGGCTGAGACCTGTCTCGACCACCATCCTTGTCGCAAGAGCATCGACGATGGAACACAAGACACTCCGGCCTTGTCGAAGCAGGAAGGCGTCGAGATCAACTGAAAGAAGCCATAGCACCCGCATCGCGATCGACTGCAACCTCGTCCGCGTGTCAAATCCGAAGAGCGAGCGGCGCTTGCAGACATGACCTTCGCCTGCAGGGTCCGCCGTGAAAGCGGCTTTGCAAGGCCGCTCAGGCAGACAGCTGCCGAGCTGAGGGGTTACTCTTGAAACAGCGGGTAGTGGCAGGCCACCAGCCGCTCTGGCGAAACCTGGGCCAGTTTCGGACGAACCGTTCGGCAGAGATCGGTCGCATAGGCGCAGCGGGTGTTGAACTTGCAGCCGACGGGAGGGTCGAGCGGGCTCGGGATTTCGCCGGAGAGCAGGATCCGGCTTCGCTTGCCGCGATTGTGCGGCTGCGGGATCGCCGAGAGCAAGGCCTCCGTATAGGGATGGCTGGGGTGCTGGTAGAGCGCATCCGTCTCGCCGATCTCGACGATCGAGCCCAGATACATGACCGCAACCCGGGTCGAGACCTGCCGCACGACGGCAAGGTCATGGGCGATGAAGACATAGGTGAGATCGAGCTTGTCCCGCAGATCGCTGAAGAGATTGACGATCTGCGCCTGAACCGAAACGTCGAGTGCCGAGACCGGCTCGTCGGCGACGATCAGCTTCGGCTCGACCGCGAGAGCCCGGGCGATGCCGATACGCTGGCGCTGTCCGCCGGAAAATTCATGCGGATAGCGGTCCAGATAGGCGCGGCGCAGCCCGACAAGGTCCATCAGTTCGCCGAGACGCGCCTCGACGCCCGTGCCTTGGCGGATCTTGTGCACGGTCAGCACCTCGGCCAGCATGTCGCGCACCCGGCGGCGCGGGTTCAGCGAGGCGGAGGGGTCCTGGAAAATCATCTGCACCTTGCGGCGAAAGGGCTTGAGGGCCCTCTGGTCGGCCTTGCCGATCTCCTGGCCCTCAAAGGTCAGTGACCCCGCGGTGACGTCGTAAAGCCGGGTGAGACAGCGGCCGAGCGTCGACTTGCCGCTGCCGGATTCGCCGACGAGGCCAAGCGTTTCGCCTTGCGCGATGTCGAGGCTGACCTCGTCCACCGCATGCAGGACCCGGCCCGAGCCGGGCGCGATCGTCTTGCCGACGATGAAGGTCTTGCTGAGCGCGTGGGCCGCCATCAGCGGCGGGGCCGCGAGGTTGGGCGAGCCATGTGTCGGGTCTTCGGCCATCAGGCTCATGCCGGCTCCTCCATCGCAAGCACGGAGTCGCGGCATGCGCTCCGCTCGGGGTCTTCCAGCACGCAAAGGGCGGACTGGCTGCCCTTGCGCCTTATCGGCGGACGCTCGAGGCAGGCGGGACGGGTAAACGCGCAGCGCGGCGCGAAACCGCAGCCCTCGCCAATGCTGTCCGGCGTCGGCGGCATGCCGGGAATGGAGCGAAGACGAGAGAGCCGCGGCCCGGTCAGCGGCGGGATCGAGCTCATCAGGCCCCAGCTATAGGGATGAAGCGGCGTAGCAAAGACGTCTTCCGTCTCGCCCCGCTCAACGATCCGCCCGGCATACATGACCGCCACGCGGTCCGCGACTTCGGAGACCACGCCCATATCATGGGTAATGAGGATGATCGCGGAGCCGAAAGCCTTGCGCAGCCTGAGGAGCAGGTCCAGCACCTGTGCCTGCACCGTGACGTCGAGCGCGGTGGTGGGCTCGTCGGCAACAAGCAGAGCCGGATTGCAGGACAGCGCCATGGCAATGACGGCGCGCTGGCGCATGCCACCGGAGAGCTGGTGCGGATAGCGGTCGACCGCCTCCCCCGGATTGGAAAGGCCGACCTCGCCCAGAAGCTCCACCGCACGTTTTCGCGCCGCGCGGGCCGAGATGCCCTCATGGGTGCGGATCTGCTCGGCGATCTGCCAGCCGATCGTATAGACCGGGGTGAGCGCCGTCATCGGGTCCTGCGAGATGAGGCCGATCTCCTTGCCGCGGATCTTGCGCAGGTCGCCAGCAGACATTTCGAGGAGCCGCCGGCCCCGGAAGGTGACATTGCCGTCGACTTGCGTCGTCTTGCGATCATGCAGGCCGAGAAGCGAGAGGAGCGTCACTGATTTGCCGGAACCGGATTCGCCGACGATCGACAGGATCTCCCCTTCCCGAAGGCTGAAGGAGACATCGCGCACGGCACGCACCCTGCCATGGTCGGTCGCAAACGAGACGGTCAACCCTTCGACATCGAGGAGGAGCGGCTTTCTCTCGTCCATCTCAATGACCTCTCACGCGCGGATCGATGACCACATAGACGACATCGACCAGGGCATTGGCGATGACGACGAAGAAGGAGGCGTACATGACCGTTCCCAGCACCATGGGCAGGTCGAGATTAAGGAGCGCCTGGTAAGTGAGCCGCCCGACACCGTTCAGCCCGAACACCACCTCCGTCAGCAGCGCCGAACCGCCGACCAGCACGCCGAAATCCAGTCCGAACATGGTCACGAAGGGGATGAGCGAGGTGCGGAGCGCGTGCCGCAGCATGACACGCGCCGGACTGAGGCCCTTGGCGCGGGCGGTGCGGATGAAATCCTCCTGGTAGGCCTCGACCAGATTGGCCCGGAGCACCCGGCCATAGATGCCGATATAGAGCGCGGCCAGCGTGAACCACGGGATGATCAGCGTCGTGAACCAGCCCCAGGGATCGCTGGTAAGCGGCTTGTAGCCGAGCGACGGCACCCAGGAGAAGAAGATGGTATCGTGGAAGCGGCTCTGGCTGATGAGGTTCATCACTTCGCCCAGCCAGTAGACCGGCATGGAGACCCCAATCAGCGCCACCGCCATCAGCCCCCGGTCGAGCAGGCTGTCCCTGGCAAGCGCCGCCACGACGCCGACGAGAATGCCGCCCAGCACCCACAGAACGGCGGCGCCGGCGACCAGCGACAGCGTGACCGGCGCGGCATCCGCCACGGCCGGCACGATGCGCAGGCCGCGATTGACAAAGGAGGTCAAATCCTGCGTCACGAACAGCCGTTTCATCATGATCACATATTGAACCGGCAGCGGCCTGTCGAAGCCGAATTCCTTGCGGATCGCCTCCACCGTTTCGGGCGAGGCATTGCGGCCGGCCAGCCTGGCCGCGGGGTCTGACCCCGGTGTGGCGAAGAAGATCAGGAAGACGAGCGCCGAGATGCCGATCATCACGAAGATCATCTGGGCCAGGCGCTGGATCAGGGCAAGGATCATGGCAGCACCTCAGACGAGCTTGGTGCGCGGATCGAGCGCATCGCGGATCGCGTCGCCGAGCACATTGAGGGAGAGGACGGTGAGCGCAATGGCGATCCCCGGAGCCAGCGCCACGGCCGGGCGGGTGTAGAGCAGGGTCTGCCCGTCTTGGATGATCGTTCCCCAGCTGGCATCCGGCGCCTGCACGCCGATCGACAGGAAGGAGAGCGAGGATTCCGTGATGATGTTGAGCGCCATCATCAGCGGCACGAAGACGATCAGCATGGTGGAGACATTGGGCAGGATATCCTTGACCAGGATCCGCCAGGCGGGAATGCCAAGGCCTGTGGCCGCCAGAACGAACTCGCTCTTCTTCAGGGCCAACACGCGCCCACGCACCGGCCGCGCCACATAGGGCACGTAGATGATGCCGATGATGAAGATCGGCAGGAGCAGGCTGTCGGCGCCGATCGTGACCGGCCCGATGGTGAGCCCATGCGAGATGAGCACGATCGAAAGCGAGATGGCCAGGAGATAGACCGGGAAGGCCCAGAGGATATCGAGGATGCGGGAGAGGATCTGATCGGTCAGCCCTCCGAAGAAGCCGGCGGAGATACCGATCACCGCAGCCAGCACGAGACAGATCACGGTGGAGGCGGTGGCGATCAGCAGCGAGTTGCGCCCGCCATAGAGGAGCCGCGCGGCGACATCCCTCCCCTGCGTGTCGGCTCCGAGAAAATACTGCGCACCCCAGGTGGGACCGATCGGCGTGACGCCGAGGCCGAGCCCTTCCGTCGAAGCCTGCATGACCTTGACGCGCTTGCCGTCGATCGTGATCCGCGCCGAAAGATTGGACCGGAAGGGATCGCTGCCGGCCACATGCGCTGCGTAGAGCGGCGCGGCGAGGCTTGCGAGCAGGATGAGGACGAGCACGACGGCCGCCAGAATGGTCGGTTTGTCGCGCTTGAGCAGAATCCAGGCCCTCCGCCAGGGACCGGCGCCCGGCCGATAGCTGCTCTCCGGTTCCGGGAGGCCGGTCTCTGCCACTGCACTGTCTGTCATCAGGCTCATCAGCACGTCTCGAAAAGGAGCGCGGGGTTAACGCAACCGGGGATGAATGCCGCCCCGGTCGGGCCGGGGCGAGAATCGTGGCAAGCGGCGGGGAAGGCTTCGCCCGAGCCTGCAACATCCCCCGCGGGGGAAAGGCGATGCGAGAGGCGACAAAGGGCCGCCTCTCCTTCGGGGAACCGCGCCGTCACTTCACCCAGGACTGGGAGACGATCCAGCGGTTCTGCTTGTTGAACAGGTAGTTGCCGAGCCGCGCGGAGGTGAAGTTGACGCTCTTCGGCGTAAAAAGCGGGGCCAGCGGCGCCTGTTCCATGAAGCCCTTGTCCACCTCCGCCCACAGCGCGTTCGCACCCTCCTGGTCGGTCAGGGCCAGCGTCATGGCCTGCTTCATCTTGGCGTCCAGATCCTTGTTGCAGTAACCGGCAATATTGATCGAGGCGTCGGAGCCCTTGTTGAACGAGGCGCAGGAGAGCAGCACGTTCAGGAAGTTCGATGCGGCCGGATAGTCCTGGTACCACTGGCTGACGCTGATCTGAACATTGTTGTTGGTGTTCTGGATGTAGGTGAACTGGATGTTGGGCGAGATCGCCTTCATCGAGGCGTCATAGCCGAGCTCGGTCAGCACGCTGGCGATATAGGTGCCAATGCCGCGGGCCACCGCATTGTCCTCGGCGATCACGGTCACCTTCTGGCCCTTGGTGCCGCTTTCCTCGATCAGGGCCTGTGCCTTCTCCATGTCCGGCTCGACCCAGGTCTCGCCCGGATCCTTGGTGTAGAGGCAGCTATCGACATGGCCGGGGAAATCGGGCGGCAGGATCTGGCAGACCGGCTGGGCCAGCACCTCACCGCCGAAGAGGCCGACGAGCGCATCGCGGTCCAGCGCATAGTTGACGGCCTGGCGGACCTTCACATTGTCGAAGGGCGCGAGGTTGGTGTTCATCGGCGCGTACCAGAAGGCCGCCAGCGGATCGATATGGACCTGCGAGGCATATTTGGAGCCGATCTCCGGCAGGCGATCGGCCGGCGGCGTGTCGAACAGCCAGTCGATCTGGCCATTGATGATCGCATTGATCGCCGCTTCCTCGGTTAGGCCGAACTTGTAGATCACCTCGTCCGCATAGCCGTCCGGCTGCGCATCGGCGCTCCACTCCTTGAAGTTCGGATTGCGCTTGATGACCATCTGGCTGTTCGGATCATAGCTCTCGATCATGTAGGCGCCGGTGCCAGGGATCGGGGTAGTGCCGGCATCGGCGGCCGCCGTCTCGGCCGGGACGATGGAGGCATGCGGCACGGCAAGCTTCGAGAAGATCTCGGCATCCGGCGCGGTCAGGTTGATCGTCACCGTTCCGGCTGCGTCATCGCCCACCACGCCGCCGTCGAGCGTGCAGGAGGCGCTGTCGGCAATGCATTTGTCGGCACCGACAATGCCGTTGTAGAAGCTGCCGGTCGTCGGGCCCTTAATCTTGAAGATGCGCTGGAAGGACGCGACGACATCCGAGGGCGTCACGTCCTTGCCGTTGGAGAACTTGATGCCCTTGCGGATCTTAAAGACATAGGTCTTGCCGTCATTGGTCGGCTCCGGCAGAGACTCCGCCAGCGCCGGGACGATCTTGAAGCCTTCCGTTCCCTCCGCCTGCTTGAACTTCACCAGCCCATCATAGGTCATCTGGAAGATCTGCCAGAACTGGGCCGTATAGTTGATCATCGGGTCGACGGAGCCCGCGGCGGAGACGGCAGCGAGCGTGATCGTGCCGCCACGATGCTCGGCCATCAGCGCCGCGCGATCCTGGGCTTGCGCCTGGACGGAAGTGCCGAACGCCGTTTGCGCGAGGAGCCCGGCAAGGAGAAGCGCGCCGGCGCGCCGGGCCGCCCTGGCGGACGGCAGAGACTGGATGCGGATGGTCATGATCGTCGTTTCCCTCTGTTCTGGTTGTGGCAGGCTGGAATGCGGTGATCGGCGGTCTTACGCCGCCTTTTCGTCAAGAAAGGCCGAGACCACGGCCATGCAGGCCGGACGTTCCTCCACATGCGGCATGTGGCTCGACTGTTCGAAGATGGTCCAGCGAACGTCCGGGATCTCGTCGGCAAAGGGCTGGACGCAGGCCTCGGTCGCCTCGTCGAAGCGACCGGAGATCAGCAGGGTCGGCACGGTGATGGCGGAAAGCCGGCCGACGATCGACCAGTCCTTCATCGTGCCGATGACATGGAACTCGTTGGGGCCGTTCATCGTGTGGTAGACGGTGGGGTCGGCGGCGATGGCGTCGAAAGTGCGCTGCACCTCCGGCGGCATGGGCACGACGCGGCAGACATGGCGCTGGTTGAAGACGTCGGTCGCGGTCATGTAGTCGGCGCTGTCGGTGGTGCCGGCCTGTTCGTGCGCGAGCAGGGTCGCCTGAACCTCGGTCGGCAGTTCCTCGCGCAGCCGGTTCGCCTCGGCGACCCAGGTATGCATGGAGGCCGGCGAGTTGGCGATCACCAGCGCCTTGAGCCCCTCCGGCTGGTCGACGGCGAATTCCGCGCCCAGCATCCCGCCCCAGGACTGGCCGAGCAGGCAATAGCCACCACGTAGGCCGAGATGGTCGATGAGGTTGTGCAGCTCAGCCTTGAAGAAATCGACGGTCCAGAAGTCTCCGCCCTTTTCCGGCAGGTGGGTCGATTTTCCATTGCCGACCTGGTCGTAATGGATGACGGCACGGCCGGTCTCCGCGATATCCTTGAAGCTGTCGACATAATCATGCGTGCAGCCGGGCCCGCCATGGGCGACGATCAACGGCGGCTTGCCGGAGGCGAGATCGCCGGTCACCCGGTACCAGGTCTTGTAGTCTCCATAGGGGGCGAAGCCTTCGCTGATGGTCATCCTTGCGTTCCTCTCTTCTCGTTTCTCGTCAGCCACCGCTCAAGGTGCGCTTGTCGTTCCGGCAGATCGCCTCCGCCGCATCCTCGATGGTCATGCCCCAGTCCATGGCGAGGCTGCGCAGCTGCTTCCAGGCCTCGGTCTCGCCGAGCCGGCGCGTAGTCATGAGATGGAGGATGGCGTGAACGACGATCGGCCGCTGGCGCAGCCGCTCCTCGAGCGCCCGCACCTCGTCCGCCTGGCTGCAGACCTGCTGATAGGCACGGTGCGCGATCAGAAGCGCGCTATAGGCGCCGGTCGAGCCGATCGGCTTCAAAAGGTGAGCGTTCGAGCCCTGGGTCATGGCCCATTCGATCCGGCCCGGGGTCTCCGAGCCGATCAGCGCGATCATCGGCATGGGCGCGAAACCGGGCGGCCAGGGAAACTGGCCGTCGTGCCCCATGTCGGCATCGAAGAAGAGAACATCGGCCGGCAGATCCGCCTCGTCGACCTGCGGCCAGAGCACGGTGACGCGAATCTGGAGAAGCTCCAGCTGGCGGGTCAAAGCATCGGCCGAGGGATGCGGCCGATGGAGAAGGAGCGCGCGCCAGCCGGCAAGGAGGGGGCGTGAAGGCCTACTCATTTGATCACCTTCAGGCCGCTGGGCGATGAGACGGACCTGGCGGTCTGGTCGCCGGCGAGTGGCGCCAGCCGCGCCGTGGCCGCCGCCTGGACCAGATAGGGATCGGCAGGAATCGGCTCCGGCGCGCTCTTGAACAGAAGGAACTCGCCGTCCTCGTTCGACATCGCCATATGGGGTCGCAGGCTCGCATGCTGGGTGCGCGGGTCGAGGCGCAGAGGACCCATCTGGGTCTCGAAGATCCGGCCGGTCACGACCCGGCGCACGGCTTCCGGCTCGTCAGTGCCGGCATCTGCGATGGCACGGGCGAGGATCGAAACGGCATTGTAAGCCGAGGAAAAGGGCGTGGTGATGTGCCGGTCGCGCCCATGGCGGGTGACCATCCGGGACCTGAAGGCGCGGTTTTCCGGCGTATCGAGCTGGTCGAAATAGATGGAGGTGGTGATATGGCCGGCCCTAGCGGCTGGGCTCAGCCCTTCGAGATCGGTTTCCGACAGGTTGCAGGCGACGATCGGCGGCGCCAGAGGCATGGCCTCCCGCAGCCGCTGATAGGCTTCGAGGAAGGCGGTGGCCGATTGTCCGACCAGATTGCTCAGGATGAAATCCGGCGCCTTCTGCGCGATCTCGGCAATCAGATGATCCACTTCGCCAGAGCCGAGGGGCATGAAACGGTCACTCACCACGGTCCCGCCGGCTGCTTCCGTCAGTTCGCGGGCGATCCGGCTGATCTCCCATCCCCAAATATAGTTCGACCCGATGATGAACGGCCGCGCGCCATGCAGGGGCAAGACATGCTCGAACAGCGGCAGTAGATGCTGATTGGGGCAGGCTCCGAGATAGAGCACGCTCTCGCTCGCCTCATATCCTTCATAAGGGAAGGCATACCAAAGAAGTGCGCCATGCCGCTCCACGATCGGCAGGACATCCTTGCGGCTCCAAGAGGTGATCGTGCCAACCACATGCCGACACCCCTGTTCCCGGATCGCAGCCTCCGACATCATCGCATAGAGGTCCGCCCGGCCGGCGGGATCGTCGATCTTCGCCTGGAGGCGGAAGGGCGCGGCCATATCCGCATTCACCTCTGCAATCGCCGCCAGGGCCCCGTTCACCGCCTCCCGACCAAGCGCAGCATAGGGGCCGGTGGTCGAATAGAGGATCGAAATGGGGATGGTCTCGCGGATCATCGGCGAACGAGCTCCCACGAAGCCCAGCCGGGCAGATGCCCCCTAAGATCTGATAGGCCTTCCCCGAACAGAGGGTCCATCGATGCTCCGATGCCGATGATTGAGAGCGCCGAAAAACAAAAGGCCCCGAGCCGCGTGAAGCGGTCATCGGGGCCCAGTTGCCGTCGGCGTCAAACGCCATGTCTCAGATCACGCTAGAACGAGGACGAATTATAGTCAATCCTTTGTCGTGCCCAATTATTCGCCAGAAGCAGCGACTTATCGAACTGGTAACGTGTCCTTCCGAGTGGAATCGAAAAGCGGAGTTGCGGCGGGGGGTGAAACGTATCGTGTGTTCTCCGCTTGCCGCCAGCGTATTCTCCCCTCGAGATCACGACCGGCGATCGAGCCTGCGATGACTTTTGGCGACAGACGCCTCGCCACTGCCACCAAACACCGTCTGCGAGCTACCAATTGGTGACCGACCCATCCCGACGCTTGAGGTGGGGTGCCTCCCAGAACTCGAAGCTTTGCTTGGCGAGAAGCGCCTCGTTGACCTCGATGCCGAGGCCCGGCGCGTCGGACACGGGGTAGAAGGCGCAACATCAGAAAGATCAAGCCGAGTTCTGCGAGGAAATGCGTATCTTGCCCCGATCCGATGAGGTTGAGACCATGAGGCCCGAGCGCGAGGCCGACCAGCAGGTAACCTGTGGCGGCGGGCATCCGGAACGCACTGAAAAAACCGACCGCGAGCGCCGATGCGGCCAGCAGGATCAATGTTTGGGCCAGCAAATCATGCATTTGCTACCTCGGCGCTCTGCGACCGACGCGGTGCGGCGAAGGGATTTCAGGTACGGATTGCTGCCGGCTACGTTGATGGATGTCCGAGGCTTCGCCGTGAGGATCGTCCTTCCGGGAATCGGCGATGTCATCGGGCTCTTGTGGTGCGGCTTTGTAGGGACGCCCAACATGCATGGGAATCCACGAGGGGGGATCACTTGCGGGAAAGGACTCCATGCTGGCCAGTTCAATCTGGTCTGGATCCGTCGTCGCCGGCGGATGAGGTTCGGGGTCCGGTGTACCGCTCACGCCACAGCTCCTTTGGCAGAAGATACCAGCCGGGCCATTAGAAGCCCGGCTGGTATCAAGGTTGGATTGGTTACGGAGAGATGGTGATGCGGTTGTCAACCTTGGTGACGCCCGGCGCTCGCCAGGCCGCACGCTCCGCCTCCTGCCGTTCCGCCCAACTGCGCACAGAGCCCGTTAGGGTCACTTCGCCGCCGCTGGCCGTCACCGTCACGCGGTTCGCGTCGACCTCGACCATTCGCTTCAGCGCGGCTTCGATCTGGGACTTGACTTCCGTTGGGGTGACGCGCGGCTTCAGCGTCACAAGGTTCGAGATACCCTTGACGCCCTTGACCTTTCGCACGGCCGCCTCGGCGCGGTTGCGTTGATATTCCCACTCCGCAGTGCCTTCGAGGGTTACCCAGCCGTTCTTGACGACGACCTTGAAATGTTCGTGGGAGTAGGGAAGCTCGTACTTGAGGGCCTCGACTACGGAGCGTGCGACCTCGGGATCGGGTTTCTCGTGGACCGACGGCAGCCGAACCTCGATGTCGTTGGCGACACCGAGAACGCCCTTGACCCGCTTCGTCGCTCTCTCGGCCTCATATTTCTGGGTGAAGCTGCGCACAAAACCGCTCAGCGTGACGACCCCGTTTTTCACCGCCACACCGATGTCAGTTGCGTCGATGTCCGGATCCCATTTGAGTTCGGTTTCCACATCCCGTTTGATGTCGGCATCTGTTGTCATCTCGCGATCCTCCGCGTTTGGTGATTAAACTGCGAAGCCTTGCCTGCGCAGTCTCTCGAAGCTAGCCCACAAGCGCGACCTCCGACTTGACAGCCATCAGTTTTGCCGGGGCGAGTTCACGGGCGTTAACCGCAGCAGAAACAAAAAAGTCCGCAACCGGGAGACGGTTGCGGACAATTGGCGGGCTGTGAGGGGAGGACTGGCTCAGCCCGCCGGGCAGGAATGCGCTTTGTATCGGCCGCCCACCGTATGGTCTCAGCAATTCCGATGACGCAGCTTTCCTCATCCTGCCTTGACGCTGATCCTGGCCGCGGGCGACGGCGCGGCTTTCGGCAATGTGAGTTGAAGCACACCATCCTTGAGCACTGCTTCGATCTTCGCCGTGTCGATTGGCTCCGAGACTGTAAACCGACGTTCGTAGGTCCCATCGCGATACTCGGCGTGAACCAGCGCATATCCTTCCGGCGCACTGGAAACCGATCGCGCTGAAATGCGCAGGACGCGGTTATCCAGGGTGACATCGAGGCTCTCGGGATCAGCGCCCGGCATATCAAGCAGCATCCAGACGCTGGCCGTGTTTTCGATGATATCGGTCGGAGGGTTGAAGACGGGCTCTACCCGCGTTGCTTCAGCGGGTACTGTCCCATTGGCTTCGTGGTCGGTCATGGCGGCGTTCTCCTCAGGAGCGGCTGACGGTGATTTTGTGCGGCCTGTCGGCGTCCGGGCGCGGCAGGTCGAGCCGGAGGACGCCGTGCCTGAACTTTGCCGTCGTACGGTCGCCGTCGACGCGGAATGGCAAGATGAGGTTTCGCGCAAAGGCGCCGGTGGGGCGCTCCCGGCGGTGAACGACGGCATCTTCCGCCAACGGTTCGGCGGCTCTTCTGCCCCGCAGAGTAACGGTGTTCTGGTGGACGGCGATATCGAGATCCTCTGGCAAGACGCCAGGTATCTCGGCCGTGATCACCGCTCCATCAGGCCCGGCCCAAATGTTCATCAGGGGGAATTCCGGCGCCGCTGACAATCGGAGATTGTCAAGCAGACGGCTCATGTCGCTTTGCGCGGAGCGCATCTGACGCAGTGGGTCGAACCCTCTTCCCGTGTTTTCGATGTTTTGCAGCATGCCGGTCTCCCTTGTTGCGCCGGATAAAGCGTCGATCGCCGCACAGGGTGCATCCGCCCCGCATAGGCGGCATTGATGACCGTCAGTTTAGAGCCCTTAAAATTCGTGTAGTTGCTATTGGCGTCCTGGCGTCAGTCACCAGCGGCTTTCCCCCCCGCCGTGGGAACGTTTACGAAAGACAGGTCTGCGAAAATGGCTACGAGCAGCCGAGACCCCTATGAAATCCTTGGCGTCAAGCGCGACGCCTCGCAGACCGCTATCCAGACGGCCTATCGCCGCAAGGCAAAGAAGCTTCATCCCGATCTCAACCCTGGAAACAAGCAGGCCGAACAGGACTTCAAAGATCTCTCTTCAGCTTACGAGATTCTGGGCGATGAGGAGAAACGCAGCCGTTTCGATAATGGCGAGATTGATGCGACGGGCGCGGAAAAGCCCGGACGTCGGTACTATCGCGACTTCGCTGACGCCGGCACAGGCGGTGGCGCCTACGAGAACGGCGCAGGCTTTGCGGATTCAAGCGGCGCCGACATCTTTAACGAATTCTTCTCCCGCCACGAGCGTCGGGGTTTCCGCATGCGCGGCGCCGACGTCCGATACGCGATGGAGATCGACTTTCTCGATGCGGTTAACGGCGGCACGCATCAGGTGACACTATCCGACGGCCAGACGCTGGAGGTCCGAATACCGCCGGGCGCGCGAGATGGACAGACACTCAGGCTGCGCGGCAAGGGCAGCGCCGGCGATGAAGGAGCGGAGACCGGTGACGCGTTGATCGAGCTCCACGTAAGGCCACATTCCTTCTACCGGCGCGACGGCGACGATATCCGTCTCGATCTCCCGATCACGCTTGGCGAGGCGGTTCTCGGCGGTAAAGTCAGGATGCCGACGCCTGCCGGCCCGGTCGTGGCGACCGTGCCGGAAAATTCGTCGAGCGGCAGGACGCTGCGTGTAAAGGGAAAAGGCGTAGTTCGGCGAAACGGGACCCGGGGCGACGTCTATGCAACGCTGAAGATCGTGCTTCCGGAAAGTCCGGACGCCGAACTGAAGACGTTCGTGTCCAGCTGGTCGATCGGCAATGCGTATAATCCTCGGCAGGCGATGGGAGTATAGATCATGGACAATGAGGAGTTTGCGCGCGATCTTCGAATCGACATGGCAAGGCTCTGGGTCTTCATCGATCGTGGCTGGATATCGCCGCTCATCCTGGACGGAAGGCCAGTTTTTCAGGATATCGACCTAGCTCGGGCTAAGCTGATAGCCGATCTTTCACATGAGATGGGCGTCAACGACGAGGGCGTCGATGTGGTGCTGGATCTTCTCGACCAGCTT
This sequence comes from Rhizobium sp. YIM 134829, assembly GCF_046546455.1. NCBI lineage: Bacteria > Pseudomonadati > Pseudomonadota > Alphaproteobacteria > Hyphomicrobiales > Rhizobiaceae > Rhizobium > Rhizobium sp. YIM 134829. The sequence goes on along the minus strand of NZ_JBKHKI010000008.1, from coordinate 5,730 downwards.
TACAGCCTGCGCTGCGCCTTCGGCAATATGCTCGAGACGCTGGAGGTCCAGCCCTGAACATCCGGCACCCCGTCGCGACGCACACATAAACGGAAGAGGCTCGTCCAACGGGATCGAGCGCGCCGCGGTGAACCGATACCCGAAATTCAAAACCAGACCGCCTCAACTAAGGCTGCGCACCAACTCAAGGGATGGCGGTCCCGTCGCCTTGCCGTCCATTGACCGCGACACCGACCATCGCCGGTCGAAGTACCCGACCGTGAAGCGTGTAGCCCGGCTGTAGCACCTCAACAACCGTGCCTTCTGCGGCTGTCGCATCGGGGTGCTGGCGGATGGCGTGATGAATGTGCGGGTTGAAAACCGTGCCGAGCGGGTCGATCCGTTGCAATCCATGGCGCGAAAGCGTCGCCAGCAGGTTGGCTTCGGTGGCCTCGACGCCCTTCAGGATCGGATTGACCGCATCGCGGTCGGAAGCCTCCCGCGGCACGCTCTCGATCGCGCGCCGTAGATTGTCGAGCGTGTCCAGCAGGTCTCCCGTCAATTGCGAGGCGGCAAACTTCACCGCCTCCTCGCGCTGGCGCTGCATTTGCTGACGGATGTTCTGCTGCTCGGCCAGGGCCCGCAGCAACTTGTCCTTCGTATCGGCGAGTTCGGCCTGGAGCATCGCTGATGAACCGTGGTCAACCTTGGCTTCGGAAATCGGGGTCTCTGAATCGGGTCCAGATTCCGCCGGTTCCGGCCGGGACGTTTGTGGATGATCCGTATCAGCCATGGCGCTGACCGTTCGCGTCAACTTCTTCGAAATCGGCGTCGACGACATCCTCGCCCGACGCGGTGTCCGATGGCTCGGCGGAGCCGGCCGTCGGGGCGCCGGAAGCTTCATAAACCTTTGCGCCGAAGTTCACCGATGCGATGTTCAGGGCTTTGGTTTTGGCCTCAATATTGTCCACGGACTCTCCGGCCATCGCCGATTTCAGCTCGTCGATCGCTTTTTCAACAGAAGTTCCATCGGCGGATGGAGCCTTCTCCTTTGCTTCGTCCAGCGCCTTTTGACTGGTCCCGATCTGCGCGTCCGCCTGGTTGCGCGCTTCGACCAGAGCACGCCTCTTTTTGTCGGCCTCCGCATTCGCCTCGGCCTCTTTCACCATCCGGTCGATATCGTCCTGAGACAGCCCGCCGGAGGCCTGGATCTTCATCTGCTGCTCCTTGCCGGTGGTCTTGTCCTTTGCCGTGACGTTCACGATGCCGTTGGCGTCGATGTCGAAGGTGACTTCGATCTGCGGCACGCCGCGCGGCGCGGGCGGAATTCCGACGAGATCGAATTGGCCCAGCAGCTTGTTGTCGGCCGCCATCTCGCGCTCGCCCTGGAAGACACGGATCGTAACGGCGTTCTGGTTGTCCTCCGCCGTCGAAAAGACCTGGCTCTTTTTCGCCGGAATAGTGGTGTTGCGTTCGATCAGCCGTGTAAAGACGCCACCCAGCGTTTCGATGCCGAGCGACAGCGGCGTGACGTCGAGCAACAGCACGTCCTTGACTTCGCCCTGCAGCACACCGGCCTGGATGGCCGCGCCGATTGCCACCACCTCGTCGGGATTGACGCTCTTGTTCGGCTCCTTGCCGAAGATTCGCGAAACGATCTCCTGTACCTTGGGCATTCGGGTCATGCCACCGACAAGCACTGCTTCGCCGATATTCTCCGGCTTTATCTTGGCATCCTTCATCGCCGCCTTGCACGGGTTTTCCGTGCGCCGGATGAGATCATCGACCAGATCCTCCAGTTTCGCCCGCCGGAGCTTGATTTCGAGGTGCTTGGGGCCGTTCTGGTCGGCGGTGATGAAGGGCAGGCTGACCGACGTTTCCAGGGCGGAAGACAACTCTATCTTCGCCTTTTCCGCTGCTTCGCGCAGTCGCTGGAGGGCCAGCCGGTCCTTGCGCAGGTCGATTCCCTGATCCTTTTGAAACTCGTCCGCCAGCCAGTCGACGATCCGCTTGTCGAAATCCTCGCCGCCGAGGAAGGTGTCGCCATTGGTGGCCTTCACCTCGAACACACCGTCGCCGATATCGAGCAGCGAAATGTCGAATGTGCCGCCGCCGAGATCATAGACGGCGATCTGCCCGCCTTCCTTCTTATCCAAACCGTAGGCGAAAGCCGCTGCGGTCGGCTCGTTGATGATGCGCAGGACATCGAGCCCCGCTATCTTTCCCGCGTCCTTTGTCGCCTGCCGCTGGCTGTCGTTGAAATAGGCGGGCACGGTTATGACAGCCTGGCTCACCTTCGCGCCCAGATAGGCTTCCGCCGTCTCCTTCATTTTCACCAGGATGTGGGAACTGATCTGGCTGGGGCTGTGTTTCTTTCCCGCAACCTCGATCCAGGCATCTCCGTTGTCGCCCTTGACGATCTTGTAGGGGACGAGCTTCCTGTCCTTTTCCACCATCGGATCATCGTAGCGGCGCCCGATCAGGCGCTTGATGGCAAAGATGGTGCTCTCGGGGTTGGTTACGGCCTGACGCTTTGCCGGCTGGCCGACAAGAATTTCCCCGTCCTTGGTGAACGCGACCACGGACGGGGTGGTACGACCGCCCTCGGCGTTCTCGATGATTTTGGCCTGCCCCCCTTCCATCACTGCGACGCAGGAATTTGTCGTGCCCAGATCGATACCGATCACCTTGCCTGCCATAGCCGTATCTCCCACGATTGAGCACAAGCGTTACTGCCGCGCCAAGTGCAAAGTCTTGCCCAATGAGCGGGCGCCGGCCCTGACGGTCATCAGTTTCAAACCAAGTGGCATCAGTGGCAGGCCGGCAGCTCTTTGCTGAGCCATGGGTCTGGATTGAATTTTGAGAGCGGGACATCGTCCAGCCGCTTTTCGATCTCGATTTCGTGCACGCGGATGGCTTCACCGCCCGATTTAGCCAGGACTTCTTGTGCTCGCTCCTCCATTTCGCGATTTTGAACGCGCACTTAAACCACAATGCCTTCCGCCATAAGCTGAAGCTCCAGCTCTTCCGCCTGCTTCTTTCCGAGAGGGTGGATGGCCGCCGCTCCGATGCCGGCGCCGGCGGTCCCAGCGGCCACGGCTGTGGCGGCAATCAGCGCCAAACTTCCGCCCGAGGCAACGACCGTCATGGCCGCCGTGGCGGCGCCCAAGTAGAATAGCATGCCGGCAATGCTGGCCGTGGCGGTGGTGATATCGTCGCGCGTGATGTATGCGCTACGCGGCGTACCGGGGACGTCGGCGATTTCTTCGGACGGCACGTAAGCACACGCCCAGGCGCCGGCGGACCGTTTCGATATCGCCCATGATGTCGATGTCAGCGCGATCAAATCCTGCGTGAAGGAGTGCCTGCACCGCGTCTTCGAGGATCTCCTCCCGATGGAACACAGCGGCCATTTCACGGGTGACACGTCTCTCTACGTCGTCCTCCTCGGCCATCTCGAAAACCTCATCTTCGATTGAGTCTTATGCGACGTGGACCCTGCAGCGAGATAACGCCGCGTTCCTGCAGGTCCGTGAAAGCCCTGCAAACTGTCTCGGCGGATATCCCCAGCAGGTCGGCGATATCGTATCGCGAGATGGGTAATGCGAGACCGTTCCCCGTCCCCACTGAAAGCCGTCGGTGCAAGTAAAACAGAAATTCCAGGACCTTTTCCTGTGCCGTCATCGTGGTGGTCACCAGAAGTTGCTCCTGCAACCGTTCCAGCGCTTCGATGATCTGGCTTCTGATTTCGAGTGCCGTCTCCACGTCCTCCTCGGCGAGAACCTCTACACGGTGGCGCGGGTAGCAGGCGACAAGTGTCCCGTCAGTGACGGCCTGGACAGCAAATCTATGGTGGAAACGGGCCGTAAACCCGAAGAGATCTCCCGGCAGGTAGATGTCGATTAGCTGCCGGCGCCCGTCGGTACGCATCAGATATTTGCAGGCTGCCCCCGAAACGACACGGTACCAGGTGTCGGTGCGCTCTTCTTGGACGTAAATGTCCTGCTCGCGGCGGAAGCGTCGAAGGTGGCCCAGGGCCCTGAGCCTTGCCGGCTCCGTCGTCAGCACTTCTGGTAGACGGTGCCGGGTAATGGGAGTTCCAAGAGCGTCAACCATTTGGATGTCTTCCTCGACGATGCCCAAGGCTTGGTATCCGCTATGCTCGTTCGAAAGGGAATTAGGGACCTGTCCGTATCGTAAAATCCCCTAATCTAACGACATGATCTGACCTGAGACCCTGAACGTCTGACCTGAGCCCCTGATCTTCCTCCAGATTTTGGTAGAGTCCGTGACATCAAGGAGACGGACGGATGAAGCGTTCACGGTTCACGGAAGAGCAGATCATCGGGATATTGAGGGAGCAGGAGGCGGGCGCGAAGACGGTTGATATCTGCCGCAAGCACGGCATCTCGGATGCAACCTTCTACAAATAAAAGGCAAAGTATGGCGGCATGGACGTGTCGGATGCCCGCAAGCTGAAGGCGCTTGAGAACGAGAACGCCAAGCTGAAGAAGCTGCTCGCCGAAGCCATGCTGGACAATGCAATCCTGAAGGATGTCGCTGCAAAAAAATGGTGACGCCCGATGTGAAGCGGGATGCGGTGGCTCATGTCTGTGCACAGCATGGAGTGAGCCAGCGTCGGGCGTGCGAGGTCCTATCGTTTGATCGGTCGAGCGTGCGATATCGCGCTGTGCGGCCTGATGATGCGTCCATCCGCGAGGCGATGAAGAAGGTCGCGTCCGAGCGCCGCCGCTTCGGTTATCCCTTGGCCGACGGGTGATTGCTTGCAATCACCGAAAGGCGCCGTATCCACTCATGCTCGACCGGCAGGAGATTGTCATGAACCTGAAGGCTTCGGCGTCTCTACCGGGAGGAGAAGCTGACGGTGCGCAAGCGTGCAGGCCGAAAGCGGGCCTTGGGCACGAGACGTCCTCTGGCTCTGCCGTCGCGTCCGGGGGAGCGCTGGAGCCTGAACTTCGTCAGCGATGCCTTCACCGACGGTCGCCGCTTCCGGGTTCTGGCCGTCGTCGATGACTTCACCGGCGAATGCCTGTGCTTGGTCGCCGATACATCCCTTTCCGGCGCAAGGCTTGCCCGCGAACTGGATAGTCTCATCGCCAGACGCGGAAAACCGAGGACGATTGTCTCGGACAACGGCACGGAGATGACAAGCATGGCTATCCTCAAAGGGTGCCAGGAGACCAAGGTCGAATGGCATTACATCGCCCCCGGGCAAACCGATGCAAAACGGCTTCGTCGAAAGCTTCAATGGCAGCTTCCGTGACGAATGCCTGAACGAGACGCTGTTCTCGTCGCTTACCCAGGCCCGCGCCGCCATCACTGCATGGAAGGAGGATTACAACAGGAACAGACCGCATTCGTCGCTGGGCAATATCACCCCCAGCGAGTTCGCAATGAAAATGGCTATGGAAAAACAGGCCGCATGAGGCCAGATTAAAAACCCAAGACTCTCCCGAAAATTGGAGGGAAGTCGGGTCTCAGGTCACTGCTCACAACGACCTCATGAGCCGGATTGCGTCTGGCGAGCTCGACACGGAGCAGAAACAAAAAAAGCCCCTCAGCGATTATGCTGAGGAGCTTTTGAAGAAGTATCCCGAGTGGGAGAACTTACAAGTTTCGTTGGTTGCGGGGGCAGGATTTGAACCTGCGGCCTTCAGGTTATGAGCCTGACGAGCTACCGGGCTGCTCCACCCCGCGGAATGTTTGGTAAGGGCGTTGTGTTGAGAGAAG
>NZ_JBKHKI010000007.1:0-180295 GCF_046546455.1 Rhizobium sp. YIM 134829 | reverse complement strand
AAATCAACCGACGATCGAGGAGGAAGCTACACTTCAGATTACACCCAGAGCCGCCTGATCATGACGGCCCGGAACCACACCCGAAATTACACCATCTTGACGGACGCTATCTGCCGGAATGACCGCGAACCCAAACGAGGTTGATCGGCCGTGCCTCAAGCCTCCCGTCGAGTTCTCGCCAGAGATCCGCATTTGGCATATCCGCGGAACCCTTCTTCCAGCCCTTGGCCTTCCACCGCCGCCGCCATTCATTGCAGCCCCGCACCACGTATTGAGAATCCGAGTGCAAGAGGGCTTTGGAGGGGGAGTGTTCTGCAATCCACCCCAGAGCCATGAAGACGGCCGTCAGCTCCATCCGGTTATTCGTAGTGTCGAGATCCGCCCCCGTTTCGGAATGAAGCTCTACGCCATTCCAATAGACGACAAAGGCCCATGCTCCCGGTCCTGGGTTTGGTTCACACGCTCCATCCGCATACACGCTGACGGTCGGCTTTTCCTCCAAAGCCAAACCACGTTCGATCTTGGCGATCGGTTGGCTTTCGAATTCAAGCGTTTTCGCGGATGACGCTCTTTTTGTCTCGGTCTGGTCTCGGTCTCTGGTCTGGTCTCCGTCTCTGGTCTCTGGTCTGGTCTCTGGTCTCTGGTATATCGATACGGTCTCGATACCCTTTCGATATGGTATCATTTGCGCCCCCTCGTCATGTAGTCGCTGGAGGCAAGACGGTCGCCGATGTCGAGGACATTCCCCCGTCCCTGTTTCGTCGTTCGGCTGTCGCGAACCTCTTCAAATGCCGAGAATGCTTCCTCCGCCGCGCCGCGGATCACATCGCTTTCAATACTCGACACCATGCGTTCGATGGCACGCGCATGCTTCGGATTCATCGCGGGGTTAGTGTCGAACCATCCGCAAATCACAAGCTCCGAGGTCGTTTCGTCGAAGAGGACTAGGCCTGCTTCGACGACAAGCTCTCGCGCCTGCAGGTAGCGCTGAAGATCCCATCCCAAATCAGCGGCAGCGTACCCATCGGGGATGCGGCAGCAGCCGGCGCTGTTCTGATGTTCGCTCGTCGTGAAGTACAAGAACACGAGCTGAGCGTCAGACGATGAGAGACTGCGAAAACGCCTGTCGCGCCAAATGAGCGGGGAAACTTTGGAGAAATCACGCATCGTCGCGCCTCCCGTGCTGGCGATAGTGGCGGGCTAGAGCGCAGGCATCGCAGGCCTCAATCGCATTGAGGTGGAAGCGCTCGCGGATGGTCGGAACCACCCTTGCGGGTGGCTCCTCTTGTGCGGCGAGCCACTTCGCAGCGGCCACGGTTTGAGGGGAGAGATCGGCTGTCATGCGGCTGCCCTCCCCCTCTCTTCGACAACTTCGACCTGCGTACGCAGGACGTAGCGAGCATGGGTGCCGGCATAAGGCCCGCCGTGTTTCTCTTCGATCGTTTCGATGATGAGGCCGGATCGACGCAACTTAAAAACATAGTGCGCCCAGCGAGGGCCAGGCTGGTCTATTGGCGTGCAGCCGACCGGACCAGCGCTGACGAGATTGCGAAGCGCCCATGCATCTCTGCCTTTGACAGTCACGATCCGATCGTCGGGGAGAATGCGTGCGGTAAGGGTGTCGAAGATACGGGGCATCAAAAGCCCTCCTTATGCAGGTGGCCTTTAAGCGCAATTCGAGCGGGCTTCCGGCCTGGGTGGAAATTGGGGAGTGAGGGGAGAGGGCAGCGCTCATGCGGCACCCCCGATCCCGGCAAGCTCGCAGACTGTGCGAGCGTGCGCGGCAGAGATGCGAAATCTCGCAGCGATGCGGCGAACCGCTAGACTTTCGGAGGAGGAAGCCTTAGATTCCTGTGTATCAAGCGCCCTGCCCAGAGCTTTGATATTCGGAACCCTGTCGCTCCCTGCGACGGGGTTTTTCGTTTGCACGGTTCCGCCTCCCTCAAGCTGCCGACTGCATGTCGGGAAGGGAGCGAATGTAGCTGTCCAGCTCTTCAGTCAGGATGAGTGTGCGGGTGCCAAGCTTCTTTGGCTTGAGGCTTCCCGACTTGACCAAATCATAGAGTTTGGTGCGGCCGATACCGCTGTAAGAAACGGCTTCAGCGACGGTCATTGCGAGCTTGTGAGGCATGGGGACTAGCCCTGCCGGAGTGCCTTAGCGTCCGGTACGCATCCGCATGTGTTCGTCTGCGGGTGCATTCTAATTGTCATGCACTCTCGTCGCCGTCACAGGACAATGACTCGATTTCTATTAGAGTTTGTCCGATGCTCTTTCCCAAGCCTTGCGGATCGCATCCGCGCTTAGTTGCGGAATCTTGCCGTCAGAACTTTGAGCTTTCACGCGTTTAAGGACGGCTTGGCAGAACCTCACGAAACCGCCTTCGACTTCCCGAGCTGAGTTATAGGAAAACTTCACATGCGTTTCGAACGCGGCCTCATATGCTTTCGCCAAACCAGCTATCAACGCATCGCCAGCAGTGAGCAACTTCCCCTCTCCAGTAAGAACGGCGTTCTCAAGTCCTTCGGCGCGAAGTCGCTGGCGCTCGCTAGAGGCAGCCTCTCGGATCTTTCGCAAGTCGGAAAGCCAAGCGTCTAGATCGACTTCAGGCGCATTCATGCTTGTTCCTACCAAGCCAAACGCGGCCTCGATCGATCTTGTAGCCTTTACGGCCTTGCCTAACTCGTCATACCGCTTTCGTTTTTTGGCGCTGCTCGTAAGTTCTGGAGTGATCCTCCGCATTGTGAACGCCCATGAAATCTTGCTAGCGACCTTTGAGCGCTCGGCTCTCACTTCAGCCAAGTTGGAAATCGAAAAATGCTGAAGCCGGTCAGGGATGGGCTCTCCAGTTTCCTCCAGCACTTCCCCGATTGCTTGGAAGTTAAGGAAGACGCTCATGGCTTTCGCCTTTCAGCCAGCTTCACAACGTTGCCCCGCGACTGCTGAGCAAGGTACTGCTCCCAAGCCTCCATCAGCTTGCGCCGCCGTGCCAAGGCGTCTGAGCGGCGATAGGCGCGCTCAGTCTGGTCTCCCACTGTATGAGCGAGCGCAGCCTCTGCCACCTCGCGGGGAAATGTCGTCTTATCTCCAGCCCAATCGCGAAAGGCGCTGCGAAAGCCGTGAACCGTAATCGTGTCCTGCTTCATCCGGCGCAATAGCATAGCCATCGCCATGACAGAGAGCGGCCGGCCATCTTTCTGGCCTGGGAAAACGAGCCCATCGTTCTTGCGGGCCTCATGGAGCGGCAGGAGGATAGCTAGGGCCGTATCGGTCAGAGGAACGCGATGGACGCGGCCGGCCTTCATCCTGTTTGCGGGGACGGTCCAGACTTTGGCTGCAAAGTCGATTTCGCCCCATTGAGCTCCAAGTGCTTCCCCGGAGCGAGCCGCAGTGAGTATGACAAACTCCAGGCAGCGTGCCGCCATCGCGTCAGACTCTTTGAGCTGTGCCATGAAAGCTGGCACCGCATCGAACGGCATGGCCGCGTGATGGCCTCTGGATAGCTTCTGACGAGCGGGCAGGACGTTCTTGAGATGACCGCGCCAAACAGCGGGGTTTTCGCCCTCTCGCCACCCCTTTGCCTTGGCGAAGTCTAGCACACGCTCAATGCGTCCCCTCAGCCGGCTCGCGGTTTCGTTCTTCGTCGTCCAGATGGGCTGCAGCACGTCGAGCACATCGGTGGTCGTGATGGTCGAGACTTTCTTTGCGCCCAGGCCTTGGCAATAGCCGTTCAGGGTGGATCGCCATTGCGCCCGGTGCTTCTCGTTTCGCCACTGCGTTTCCATCGACGAGAGAAACTGGTCGCAGCAGTCTTTGAAGCTCGGCTCCTCGACTCTCGCCTTCTCGGCGATTGGATCGCCCCCGGCCGCAACCATCTCCCGATAGGAGGAGGCGAGGCTGCGCGCCTTTGCGAGCGTGACGGCTGGATAAGAGCCCATCCCCATTTCACGCCGCTTTCCGTCCCGGCTCCACATGAACAGCCAGGATCGAGAACCAGCAGGAGTTACGTTCAGGTAGAGGCCTCCGCCGTCGCTATGGCGCCCCGCGTTTAGCTTGGTGGACTTGACGATGGCATCAGAGAGCTTCTGCAGCGCGCGCGCCATGCTTCCCCACTTCCTTCCCCACTTCGACAAGCGGTCATCTGAGAACAGATGCGAACGACTTTGGACGATAGCTGAGAAAAGTTCAAGCGGGGCCGGGGGTTGATGAACACCGGCGAATTGCAGCGTACAGGGGTTATGCGGACTCCCTGTCCGCCATTTCCATCATTTCCTTATCGGACCTTGCTCCATCCAACTATGTGACGCGGCCTGCGCATGCAGAGCGTGGCGGTCGATGATCTGGGAAAGCGGAGGACGCGATGGATGAGTCATACAAAGCAGCGGCCGTGTGCCGATGACCGACTTTTCGAGCCATTCCAGCAAAACGACCCCTAGTCCGTTCCGCCGGTCGTCATTCTAAAGATCACCTCTCCAGAAGGTGCCGTGCCGCGAAATCAAGCCTCCCACCCTTTTGCGGAATGATCTGGAACGAAGATGCAAATCCTGCGTTCAAAGCGCGGCTGGGCGAGAGCCGTCCGGAGAAAGCCATGGCGGAGAGCAGGATGCGCAAGCAGGGTGAAGGACTGCCCGATCCTCGGGACGCGAGCTATACCAGCTTCATGGTGCGCGAATTGGCGGTCTGGTTGATTGGCGTTCCCGTGCCGATTGCCGCCCTAATCGGCTACTTCGTCCTTTAAAGCGTCCATTGGTCCAATAAGGCCGCCGGTCCTCTGATCCGCAGACCAGGCCGATCGTCAGAGCCTCGACGGCTGGCGGTACCACCACAACGCCAGCGTCACGCACCGCCGTGCAGGACGGCAAAGGTCAGCCCCGAAACCAGCGTCAGGGCAACCATCACGACAATCAATTCCTTCATCATGAACCGGTACATGGCGAAGCTCCAACTCAACACCTTTGATGTGGTGAGAAACGCAGCTTCTCACAAGATGTTTCGCCTGGTCAGCCCCATCGCGCATATTTGATGTCTTATATGCGAATAGGGTGAATCGCCCAGCTCCTCGTTAGTTTCCTGTGGCTTACCGGCTGGACAGGCTGTGGACAGCTTGCCGGCGCAACATGGTGAACAGAAAGCCGGAGAGTGCCACGCGAATGAAACACCAGTCCATGCCCCTCGGGATGATCTTCGTTGCCTGCCTTGTCGCGCTCATCCTGGCCATCTCCCTCGTCCCCCACCGCCCCTTCCCCGGCCTGCAACACTCTGTGCAGGCGAGCACGAACCATTATTAACCTAGCATTCCAGCGCATCTGGGCAGACCGTGCATGAGCGCAGTTAGCGTCCTGATCGAATGCAGGGCGAAAACCGAGCCTCACCGTCGCGCTAGACGTCCGGTCGCTTCCAGATCAGGACTTGGTCGACCCTCACGCACATGGAGGCGACGACAGATGGTTTGCCGACCCCTGGAGGGCTCGAACCAGCGACAACCTGTTTAGAAGACATTGAAAATATCAGCGATTACAGTGGCTCACACGAACCGCGGTCTGCTGAATTTCACTAACGATACTCTAATGAACACCTGCGAACAAAGACCGGGAGAGTGGTCGCCGATCGGCTGAACGCGCACTGATACCCCGCACCGCGATCTGAAACGAAAACGGGCCAGCGATCGGCCGGCTTCCGCCCCATCAGATGACGACGGGGTGGCAACGCGCGTCCTTGAACGATTTTGCTAGGTGATCAAGCCATTCCGTGAGCATGCTGCCTTTTGGAGATCAGTATGCAACTCATGGCTCTTGTCTTCTCGGCGATCTTTCTCTTCTCCTCCGCAGCCTTGGCAAATAATACCACAGTGGCAGTCAGCCCATCTCCAGATGGCGAGCCGCAGATCTTCAATGGTGAGGTATCGGCGGGTGGAAGCCAGTCGTTTACTTACAAGGCGGCCGACCATCGCGACGTTCTGTTTGCCATTGATGCGGACAACGAGACCTGTGGGGCTGAACTGCGCAGAGACACGGAGCGAGGCTATATGCCCAACTTCGAGAGCTTTCCAACGACGCGAGCCGAAACAGTTGCTCAGGGGGAGACCCTAAAAATCTCATTTTTCCAGACCCGTTTGGCAGCACTTCATCAGGCGCCCTGCATCTTTTCTCTCACCATCAAATGAGGATGGGGCGATACTCCGTCTGTTGCGACGAGAGTGTAACCATGCACATTAGGGATGCGCATATTTGAGGCTCGGGTGGGACGGCAAGCCTTGCCGTCGGAACCGTTGTTACGGCCAACGCTCGTTCCCCGAGGCTTCCCCTGTGTGACCCGATTGCCAGCCCCGGCGAGATGGAAGGGAATGATTTAGCCTCGGAAATCGGGGAAGATCGTGCGGATGAACGCGACGTCTTCGTCCGACACTCCAATCGGCTTTCTAGGAGCTGGCTCCCGTGCACGCCTCCTTCAATGATCGTGGGATCGACTGGCGATCAATGAAGACGGATCAACGCAGCAAGCGTCTGATCGCCTTCGAGCTTTTTGATCTGCTCCAAGAGAATGCTGCTGCGCTTCGCCATCTCGCCTTCAACGTGAGGAAGTGCGGCATCGAGCAGCATCATGAGGTCACGCAGAACCGATCCGGGGAAATTTGCTCGTCCAAACTCGAAATTGACGTCGAGTGAGCCGTCTGCGAAGAATTTTGGCGACCCCTGCAGGGCTCGAACCTGCGACAACCTGCTTAGAAGGCAGGTGCTCTATCCAGCTGAGCTAAGGGGCCGGCGCCGCGCCGTGGCGGAGGCAAGCCGGCGACGACAAAAGGCGCCGCCGGCAAGCGTGCTGCGCCTCAATGCGTCCAGGGCTGGAGGCGGTTGAAGCGGAAATTGTCGCTATAGGAGACATTCTTGCGGGTCGGGTCCTTCGGCGCGATGACGCGATAGTCGATGCCGTTGCGCTCCGCATAGGCAATCGCCAATTCGGCGCTGTCGAAGGTCAGCTTCAGCTGCTGACGCGTATCGCGCGAGCTCGTATAGCCCATCATCGGATCGATCGTGCGCGGCGTTTCCGCGTCGAATTCCAGAACCCAGAGATTGGTCTTGGCCTTGCCGGACTGCATCGCGGTCTTGGCCGGGCGATAGATCTTGGCAGACATCCGTTCGAAACTCCAAGCATGTCCCAGTGCGCCGGGCTGCGGCACCGGCTTTGACGTTCTCCATAACGCAGCAGCGGCAAAAACGGAACACGCCGCCGCGGCCGAGCTGGCAAAATTTCTCGCACCGGCCCGCCCCTCCCGGCTGCGCAAAAGGCTTGCGGCCGCGGCCGCCAGCGTGTATCTCGCAGCTCAACGGTCGCTCGGCCGGGCTCGGAGTGTAGCGCAGTCTGGTAGCGCATCTGGTTTGGGACCAGAGGGTCGGGAGTTCGAATCTCTCCACTCCGACCACTTCAACCGTCCGAGCTGGAGAACTCAGCGACAATTCATTTCCTGAAGATGGAAATACGCCCCTCCCCAAGCGGGCTGTCGATAGTTTGCGGGGCTGTCTGTTGGCCTGATCTCGTTCGCTCCCAACAAGCCCGGCCAATCCACCCCGTCGTCGAAGCCGATGAATGTCGTTGGCGCGATCAAGCGCTCTGCTTTGCTCCCTGGCTTCTGAACGCGACAGAACTGTTCCCCAGCGCGGCGCCACCGCCCGTCGTGGAGAAGCCAGCCCTTCATGGTTGAATTCTCCCGTTGCACCGCCATGTTCACTATGACGGCGATGAGGGCTGGAGGGTGTCATGCGGGATGCGAACGATCTGATCTCGGCCTTGATCAAGACGGCCAACCGCCGGCAGGGCCGCCGGGCGGAGGATGTGCGCGGCCTGCTTCTGGACGCAGTCGCGTCGATCCGGGCGATGCGGGACGAAATTGCGCGCTGGCCGAGCCCCAATGTCAAGGATGCCGTTCTTGGCCTCGAAGAGGTGGCGCAGACGGTCGAGGAGGGTTCGGCGGGCGGCGCGGAGATCGACGCCGCGCTCATCGATGCAGCCGACATGCTGCGTGACCTCCACATCGTCCTGGATTCCGGCACCGAGATCGACGTCAAGGAACCCATTCCGCTGGAGCCGCCGACCAACACCTATCCGGCCTGAGGCGCGAACAGCCTCCGAGCCTTAAACTCTCCTCCCCTCAGTGGCCGGGCTCGAGCACGCTTGCCTTCGGGTCGATGGCGCCGGTCTCGTCGCGAACGGTGAGGGACAAAGCATAGACTGCGGCCATGCAGAGGAGGCTGACGACCAGCACGGCGGCGATGATGCGGGGACCGGTGTGAAGCTTCATGGCGCTAGAAGCGGCCCACTCGGGGAAGGTTCCGCGTGATCCTCGGCGTCGGCAGCAAAAACGGCTCTGCCCGGAGTGATCTCACGCTCGGCTCACCGCCGCCGGCCCTTGCGCAGCCGGACCGCGTACCACCCGCTGAGGCCAAGCAGCGGAACGGCGAAGCCGGCAAAGGTCGCACCCCCGAGGTAGTGGTGGCCGATCACGCCCAGGATACCGCCCAGCGCAAAGCAGAGGATCGTCGCCAGATGCAGCGCGAGCCCGAAGCGGAGACCGGATTTGCGCGGGTCCGTGCCCGGCATCATCAGCAGAGCAAGTTCGATCCCCATGTCGGTGGCGGCGCCCGAGACATGCGTGGTTCTCACCCGGTTCGCGGAAATGCGCGACGAGGCGGCATTCTGCATGCCCATGGCGAGAGCGAGCGCTCCGACCGTCAGGACAGGATCGGGCGCTACGGTGCTCACGGCTGACGACAGGCTGACGGCAATCAGAATGGCCGCCTCGCCGGCAAGCGTCAGCGCATAGATGCTGCCCCATCCCCGCCGCTTGCCCCATTCGATCAGGACTGAGGCGAGGACGGCGCCGAGGATGAACAGGCTGACCACGGTCAGGAATGCCAGCGCCACGGCGAGATGCCCGACGGCCAGGAAGTCCGACGCCAGAGAGACATTGCCTGTCATGTTGGCCGAGAAGAACTGGAAGGCCAGATAGCCCGCGCTGTTCACACCCCCGGCGACGAGCGCCAGGGAGGATCCCAGCATCAGATCGGTTCGCGGCGTTCGCCGGTCGTTTTCGTGGATCAGCATGCCCGTCGCACTGCAGAGTGTGGCCTGCGAGAATACGCGTCAGATCTTAACAAGGGTGCCGCGCTGCAGGTCTTTCCGCCACGCCGTATGGCGCCTCGCGCAGCGTCGGTCCCCGCGAGCATCGGGGCGGTGCAGGGCCCTTCAGGCTCGAACTTCCCTCTGAAAAACCTTCAATGCATGCGCCTTCATCGAAATGAACTGCGGATCGGACATCGCGCCCGCATCGCGTAGCCTCGCCAGCGGGAACGTCAGATATTCGGCAATGCGGGTTGGGCGAGGTGATCTCACCGAGCCCCAAGGCAGCCGAAGCTGCGCCATTTGCGAAGCCCTCCAGGCGACATGCAATCATCGCTTCCACCACTTGGGTGGCGCTGGCAAACTTCATTGAAAACCAAGGATGCGGCTTCAAGCGCAAGAAGGCTTCGGCGCGTGGAAGAGGCTTTGAACGGCATGACACAGCTTCTCTGATCAGACAGGGCGTATCCGACACCCGAGATTGCTGACAGCAAGCGGCATGCCATTCAAAAGATCATTGTATTCGCTTGACTTTCCGCTCGGGCGCGGCACCGGAGCGAAGGCTCGCGGCCAGTTTGCATACATGCCATCGTTTTTTGCTGTTTTAGTATTAAATTATGTTTATGGATCAATTGCTAAGCAGGGGTTCGTCGGGACCCACCCTGGTTGAGCTCACCGTCTGGAATGGCTATGTGCAGTGCGGCGCCGCACGGCGGTTTTGGCAATGGCGAGGCTTTTCCCTATGACTCCAGACTTTCTCGTCACCCATTCCGGTGGTTTCCATGCCGATGAAGTGCTCTCCAGCGTCATTCTCACTCGGCTCTTTCCCGAGGCGCGGCTGGTGCGCAGCCGTGCTGCGGAGTGGATCAGCCCCAAGCCGGACCGGATCGTCTATGATGTCGGCGGCAGCTATGATCCCGATCAACGGATCTTCGACCATCATCAGCGCGGCGCGCCGGTCAGGGCCGATGGCGCGCCCTACAGCTCCTTCGGCTTGATCTGGAAGAGCTTCGGGCGCGACTATCTGTCTGCTCTCGGCATCGCCGAGCCGGATCTCGATGCCGTACATGCCGGTTTCGACGCGGGCTTCGTCCTGCCCGTCGATCTCGTCGACAATGGCGCGCTCGATCCAGCACAGGCGGGGCCGCTGGCCGGGCTGACACTGCCCGCGCTGATCGAAAGCCTGAAGCCGGTCTTCGACGATCCCGATCCAGAGGCAGATCAACGCTGCTTCGAACGCGCGCTTTCGATTGCACGCCACTTCGTCGAGGCCGAGCTCGGTCGCAGCGCCGCAAAACTGCGGGCGCAAGCTCTGGTCATGGCTGCGATCGTCAAGGCCGGAGAGAGTCCTGTCTTGGAACTGCCGCGCGGCATGCCCTTTCGTGCCGCGATCGAGAAGGCTGGCGCCGATCACCTGCTCTTCGTCGTTCACCCGCGCGATGCGGATTGGTGCGTGACCGGTATCCGCCTGCAGGAGGATGGCTTCGATCTGCGGGCCGACCTGCCGGCACAATGGGCGGGATTGACGGGGACGGCGCTCGAAGCCGTATCCGGCGTTGAAGGCGCCACCTTCTGCCACAAGGGCCTGTTCGTCGCCGCCGCCAAGACCCGCGAGGCCGTGTTGCGCATGGCCGATCTTGCGGTCAAGGATTGGCAGGCGCGCGACGTGTCGCGTCCGGTCGCGCTCGACTGACGGCCCGGCATGCCTGCCCATTCCGGCAGCCCTGCCCTATCTTGTCAAAGAGGCGGTCCTGCGGGACGGCTGCAAAGTGAGACTGTGAGGAGTGAGACGCGATGAGCGTGGCCTTCATGAAGGAGGAGAGCGCCGAGACTGCAGCGGAAACCCTGCTGCCGGACCGGCCGATCTCCTCCGAGCCGAACCTGGTGACGGATAGCGGACTGCAGGCGCTCGAAGCGCAGCTGCAGGCTGCACAGGCCGCCTATGCCGCCACAAATGCGATCGAGGACGTCAACGAGAAACGCCGGCAGATGGCCGGCCCCTTGCGCGACATCCGCTATTTCTCCGAACGGATCCGCACCGCCCAGCTGGTCCCCGCACCGACCTCGACGGAGATCGTCGCCTTCGGCGGGACCGTGACCTTCGCGCGGGAGGATGGTCGGGTGCAGACCTATCGCATTGTCGGCGAGGACGAAGCCGATCCGAAGGCTGGTTCGATCTCCTTCGCCTCCCCCGTCGCCCGCCTCCTGATGGGCAAGCGGATCGGCGACAGCGTCAGCCTCGGCGAGCAGGAGCTTGAAGTCGTGTCGATTGCCTGACAAGGACGGGGCGCCGACACGCGCATCATCCTCGACAATGGACGGCCGCAGCAGGGCCTGATGGAAACCACCCTCTATCTGCCGATCAAGGCCTTTCTGGAGCACGCTGGCTATGTGGTCAAAGGCGAGATCGCCGGCTGCGATGTGGTGGGGCTCAGGGAGGGCGAGCCGCCGGTGGTGGTGGTCTGCGAGCTGAAGCTCGCCTTCAATCTGGAGCTGATCCTGCAGGCGGTCGATCGGGCCAGCATGGCGGACGAGGTCTGGATCGCCGCCCGCATCTCGGCCAAAGGGCGCGGACGCGAGAGCGACAAGCGCTACCGCGATCTTTGCCGAAGGTTAGGCATCGGCATGCTCGGCCTGACGGATGGCGGCCAGGTCGAACTTCTCGTCAGCGCGGTCTCGCCCATGCCGCGCACCAATCCGAAGCGGCGCACGCGCCTGGTGCGTGAGCACCGCAGCCGCAAGGGCGATCCGGCCCTGGGTGGATCCACGCGCGTGCCGATCCTCACCGCCTATCGCCAGCAGGCCCTTGCCTGCGCCGCAGCGCTGGCGGCCGGGCCGTTGCGACCGCGCGATCTCGCGCCTGTCGTTGCCTCGGCAGGCCAGATCCTGCGCAGCAATCATTATGGCTGGTTCGAGCGGATCGACCGCGGCCTCTATGGCCTGACCGATGACGGGCGAAGGGCACTGGACCACTGGGCCGGATCGTGAACCCGCGAATGGCCGCCGTTCAGCGCGCCGCCACCACCACCACGCCGGCGCCGACCATGACCCCGCCTGCCGTGCGGTTCACCCGCCGCACGACGGCCGGTGTCCTCAGGAGCCGCCGACCCTGGCCGGCGAGGAGCACATGGCCGCCGATGACCACGGCCTCGACCGCCAGAATGATCGCGGCCAACACGGGAAGATGAGCGGGTGTCAGCGCGTTGCCGAGAAGGCTCGGCAGCAGCGCCAGGGCGAAAAGCGGCATTTTCGGATTGCCGAGATTGAGCGCCAGTCCGGTCGCGAAGACCGAGAGCAGGCCGCGGCGCTCGGCAAGCGGGCGATCTTCGGGCACCACCGGCGCCGCCGTCCAGAGCATGACCCCCATACAGACCAGATAGGCGGCGCCGGCGGCGCGCAGGATGGTCATCACCGTCCCCATCTCGGCGGCGATCATCGACAGGCCAAGCGTGGCGAGCGTGAGATAGATGAGGATCCCGACCACCGTGCCGGCGCCATAAGCCAATCCTGAACCTGCGCCATGCGAAAGAGTGCGGGCGAGGATCGTCATATTGTCCGGGCCGGGGCTGGCAGCGAAGACGAAGAAGGCGCAGGCGAAGGTGAGCAGCGTCGAAGCGTCCATCGGATCTCTCTTCCGGTTCGTGAGAGGATGAGCATACGCCGATCCGCGAGAAGAAAAAGTGCGTCTTCAACCAGCGGGACCGAGACGGGCAGTGCGGACAGCTTATTGCCGTCGATGAAGCTGGACGGCCGTGTACAACCGATTGCTCAACCACTAAGGTCAAGCGGTAGAGCGCCAGCGCAGGGGTTTTCCCTCCCCGATTGGGCAGGATCCGCTGCTGCGCCGGCCACTCCCGCGCAGAACCGGGCTCCTGAAAATGCCTGGAAATGGTCAGCAGCGGACGCCCGAGATACGGATCGAACCATTTGCCATTCGGTTTGTTGATTTCGGACAAGACAAGCGAAGTGGCGAAGTTGAGCGTGCGATATTATCTCTACATGATCAGGGGCGACGAGATAATCCGCGATATGGAGGGCGAGGAGTTCGAAAGCCTTGCCGAGGCGGTGGACGCCGCGCAGCAGAGCCTGCGGGATATGGCGGCCGAACATCTTACGCAGGCCACCCGGATGACGATGAAGGCGATCGAAATCTATGACGAGACGGGACGGCATCAGACCTCGGTGGAGGCGGTGACAGCCATCGCTGCCTGCCTGCCTCCTTGGTCCTGATCGTCTGGGTCGAATGGACAAAAAAATTGGCCCCGCCATTTCCGGCGGGGCCATTTTCGTCAATAGAGATAGGTGCTGAAACGGCGTACGTAAGTGCGCATGCCGGCCCTAGAACGAATAATATATACAAAAGTTTCAGCGCAGGTTTCGGTTTTTCAAGATGCGGCAAAAATGCCACAGAGCCTCGAGCCCTGCTGCATGTTCAACGTTCGAGATTCTTGGGTAAGTGCGCGATGCGGATCGGCGTAGGAGCTCTCCGGATCGCAACTCACTCAGCGATGACGCGCGATCCTCTTGTCATTTTTCGAAGGCGCCCGTGGCGGGCAGATCGTCATTCTCGACCGGACCGTTCTTTTCGAGATCCTGGCGATGCGCGTCCGCCTTCTTGGCCAGCGCCTCGCGCTCCTGATCGGCCGTCTCGCCGGTGCGGGAGGCATCGCTCGTCTGGTTGGCATTTTTCTCGGACATGGTGGTCTCCTATCAGGACGACCAACCGGGGGAGAGGCGCATTGTTCCTTCGGTCAAGGATGATTATGCCACCTCCGGGTGTGGGACACCCGCTCGCTCCCACAGTGTGGTAGCCGGCCCGCGGTTGCAGGCCGGCCCCGATCGATCAGAAGCTCTTGCGGAAGCCGACGAGCACGGCGTGGGACGAGAAGTCCGTATCCGACCGGCTGCCATCGCGCGCCGTGAAGGAGAAGCCGTCGGCCGCGGTGTAGCGATAGCCGATGTCAAAGGTGGTGTTGTCGAACAGGGCGACGGAGTTGAATAGGCCGAGCTGTTGCAGCTTGATGCCGACGCCGGCATCGAGATGATAGGCAAAGCGCGTATCGTCATCATCCATGACCACGCCGGTGCCGGAGACGCCCTGGCGCCGCAGTTCGAGATTCATGACGCCCACGCCGCCGCCGATATAGGGGGTGATCGCTGCCATGCCACTGAGGGGCATATCGAGATAGCCGTTCACATAGCCGGCGATCTGGCGGGCATCGCCGAAGCTGTCCGTTGATCCCGCGCCCGCGCCGTTGACGCGATGCTGATCGACCGAGGCATTGCCATAGCCGACTTCCAGTTCGATCCGCGGCGAAACGAAACCCATGTCGCCGAAGCTGTAGCCGGCGCGCACGGCGCTGTAATAGCCGACGTCATAATCCGTATCGATATCGGCGCCAGCAGCGTCGAAGGAAGTGTCGTCGAGGAAAGTCAGCGTGTTGACCGAGCCGAGATAGAAACCGCCGCTGGTCTCGACCACCACCGGCCCTACCGGTTCTGTCAGGTCCGCTGCAGCGGCGAGGGAGGCGGGGACAGCCAGTGCGATACCGGCCAAGAGGAGCGTGGTGAACCGCATCATGGCGATCTCCTTCAACAGGGAACGACGCACGGTTGCACGCCGGATGCCGAAGCAAATAGACCGCTTACCCAAGAGCCGACAGGGCAGAGGGCGGGATTTCGCCTCACGGGCAGCCGGCAATCTGCCGGCTGTTGCTGCAATGACACGAACGCCTGACAGACGACCGCCGGCACTTTGGGCGCAGAAACGCCTCCGCCGACAAGAGGCGAAGGCAAGACTGGGTTGTGCAGCCAAGCCCGGGCCGAACCAATACGGCCCGGATTCTGAGGCTCACCAAGGGCTAGATCATCACCTCGCCGCCGGTGACGGGAATGACGGCGCCGGTCATGTAGCTGCCGAGCTCCGAAGCGAGTAGCACATAGGCGCCGGCGAGTTCGGCCGGCTGGCCGGCCCGGCCGATCAGCGTCTGCTTGCCGAAGCTCGCCGCCTTTTCGGCCCCCATGGTGGAGGGGATGAGCGGCGTCCAGATCGGACCGGGTGCCACCGCATTGACGCGGATTCCCTTGTCCGACAGCATTTCGGCGAGGCCGGCGGTGAAGTTGAGGATGGCGCCCTTGGTCGAGGCATAGGCGAGCAGCTGCGGCGACGGCTGGCGCGACTGGATCGAGGTCGTGTTGATGATCGCGCTACCGGGCTCGAGATGCGGCGTTGCGGCCTTGGCCAGGAAGAAGGAGGCGTAGATGTTCGTGCGGAAGGTCGTATCAAATTCCTCCGCCGTTATATCGGCGATATCGTCATAGGTGCGCTGGAAGGCGGCATTGTTGACGAGAATGTCGAGCCGGCCGAGCTCATTGACCGCGCGCTCGACCAGGGCCTTGCAGAACTCCTCCGACTGGATATCCCCGGGTGCGACGATCGCCTTGCGCCCGGCCTCGCGCACCCAGCGCGCGGTCTCCTCGGCATCCTCGTCCTCGTTGAGATAGGAAATGAGGATATCGGCACCCTCGCGGGCATAGGCGATTGCCACCGCCCGGCCGATACCGGAGTCCCCGCCGGTGATCAGCGCCACCTTTCCAGTGAGCAGTCCGTTGCCGCGATAGGTCTGTTCGCCGTGATCGGGGATGGGGTCCATCTTCGCGGTCAGCCCGGGTGGGGCTTGCTGCTGCTCGGGCTGCGGCGGGATCGGGCGGCGGGCATCGGACATGGGTCTCTCCTTGGCAAGATTGCCGAGGCTAACGGGAAGCCTCCCGCAGGGTTCCCTGCCACGGCCGCTCCAACGCCGGTTCGATCATCCTTTGCACAGGCTGCAGGGGCCGGCTGACGCAGCATGTCACGCAGGAACTTTCGACGTCGCCCCCGCTTCGATGGCTCCTTGATCAACAGCCACCATGAGGCAGAGCGTGCAGGCAGACAGGACGAAGCAGGAACCGGGAGCGGGCGGCGAGGCGAGCCGCGTCGTGGTTATCACCGGTGCATCGAGCGGCATTGCACGGGCGGCTGCCCTCCTCTTTGCGCAGGAAGGCTGCGCCTTGGTCCTGGCGGCGCGCGATGCAACCGCGCTCGACCACGTCGCCGAGGACTGCCGGGGCCGCGGCGCGCGGGCTCTCGCCGTCCCGACCGATATGAGCGACGAGGCGGCGGTGAAGGCGCTTGCCAGTGCGGCCGTCGAGGCTTTCGGGCGGATCGATGTCTGGGTCAATTGCGCGGCAGTGCTGATGTATGGACGTGCCGCCACCCAGCCGATGGCCGAGTTTCGCCAGGTGATCGACACCAATCTCTTCGGCTATGTCCACGGCACGCAAGCCGCCCTGCGGGCCTTCAAAGCCCAGGGTGGCTGGGGCTGCCTGATCAATGTCGCCTCGATGCTCAGCCTGTTCGGCGACCCCTATCTCAGCGCCTATGTGACCAGCAAATTCGCCGTTCGCGGCTATACCCAATGCGTTCGCCAGGAGATGCGCGCTTATCGCGGCATCCATGTCTGCACCATTCTGCCGACCGCTATCGACACGCCGATCTACCAGAAGGGCGCCAACCGCATGGGCCGGCAGATCCGATCGATCGCGCCGCTCTACGCGGTGGAACGGGCGGCGCGCGCCATCACCACCGCCGCCCGCCGACCACGGGCCGAAATCATTGTCGGCACCTATGGATATCTGATCGCGCTCGGGCTGCGAATCTCGCCGCGTCTGGTGGAGTGGATGGTGGCGCTGCTGGCGCCGAAGATCCAGTTCTCGCGCCGCAGGCAGGCGGCGAGCCGCGGCAATCTGTTCGAAAGCACAGGGCCGAACCAGGTCAATGGCGGCTGGCGCGCCTTCTGGCTGCGCCGCCTCTGGCGACGATAGCCGGACGGACGACAGATCGCCCGACCGTCAAGCCGCAATTTGCAATCAGGCCAAGGCAAGCACAAGTGCGACGATCACCGCTGCGCCCAGCACGAAGAAGCCGACGAGCCGAAGAATGAAGCCGGGACTGGTGCCGCCCTGCGGCTTCGTTTCCATCGAACCCGGCTTGCGCATGGCCGTGTCGTAATTGTTCTGGTTCTCCTCGCGCCGCGGGCGCCGCTGCGTGTCGAGGGCCAACTGCGCCTGTTCGGGCGACATGGGGGAACCGCCCGCTTCGCCATCGGTTTCCATCGGCGCCGCCGCAGGGTCGAAGCCTTCGCGAATATCGCCGGTCTCGCCGGCCTGGATGGCGCCGCGCACCTGTGCGGCTGTCGGCTGCTTGTCGTCTCGCATTCTTTGCCCTCCTGGCGCCGGACCTTGTCCGGCATGAAGGCCAACCGCCGGCCGGTACGATCGTTCCTATGCCGTTTCGAGGCAAACTCGACGCGGCGGAGCGTGTCGGCGCGATGCAGCCCCGTTCGGCCCTTGCCGGGCTTTGCCGTCGAGGGCCTCAGGGCGAGGAGGAGGTCGCGGCGGCCGGCGGTGCGGGATCGGCACGGTTTGCCTTGGACCAGCTCACAGCGCCGGCGACGATTGCGCAGACGATGATCCCGATCAGGGTCAGGTAGAGCGCCATGTGGCGTCGGCTGCTCGGTTGATCCATGCTGTCTCTCTCCCCTGGGCCTCCCCGGCAACACGATCGAAATCCTTGCCCGGGCCCGCCTTCCCAACCGGGAACCGACGCCGCGGTTCCCGCGCCCGCCGACGCCCCTGTGGGTGCGATCGGCAAAAGCATTCCGGATGCGATACACGGCCCGAGACAGGCGCTCGTCTAGCTGGATGCGCGCTGGCGGGCGTCGCATGGCCGGGAGTCCGCGCGCGCCAGGGTCGGCTGTGTCGGGCGCTCACCAAGCGAGAAAGCTGCGATCTCGCCCGCGAGGCCTTCCTGCGCTGAGCCGCGGAGGCGACGATGCTTGCCGCGTGAGGCGAAGTGGATCCTCCACCTGCGCTGATGGAACCCGAGCGCCTTCTGCCGGTTCGAGCGCGGGCGGGCGACCGTGCATGGATGGCGGAGAGGCGACAGCGAAGGGGGATGCGATGGACGGAGAAATGAATTGGACCAGCCTGATCTTCGGGCGCCTCGGCTGGGGCGCGCTGCCGCTTCATGAACCGATCCTCGTCGCCACCTTCTGCGCCGTGGCGCTGGGCGGCGTGGCGATCATCGGCGCGCTCACCTATTACCGGCTCTGGGGCTATCTCTTCCGCGAATGGCTGACCAGCGTCGACCACAAGAAGATCGGCATCATGTATATCGTCTTCGCGGTGGTGATGATGCTGCGCGGTTTTGCCGATGCGATCATGATGCGCTCGCAGCAGGCGATCGCGGTCGGCGCCAATGAAGGCTTTCTACCGCCGCACCATTATGACCAGGTCTTCACGGCCCATGGCGTGATCATGATCTTCTTCATGGCCATGCCCTTCGTCACGGGTCTCATGAACTTCGCCGTGCCGCTGCAGATCGGCGCGCGGGATGTGTCTTTTCCCTTCCTCAACAATCTTTCGCTCTGGTTGAGCGTGGCGGGGGCCGTGATCATCATGATCTCCCTCTTCGTCGGCGAATTCGCCCGCACCGGTTGGCTCGCCTATCCGCCGCTTTCCAATGCCGACTACAGTCCGGGGGTCGGCGTCGACTATTATATCTGGGGCCTGCAGGTGGCCGGCGTCGGCACGACGCTCTCCGGCATCAATCTCATCGCCACGATCCTGAAGATGCGGGCGCCGGGCATGACGATGATGAAGATGCCGATCTTCACCTGGACCTCGCTCTGCACCAATATCTTGATCGTCGCGACCTTTCCGATCTTGACAGCTACGCTCGCGCTTCTCGCCCTCGATCGCTACGTGGGCACGCATTTCTTCACGAACGATCTCGGCGGCAATCCGATGATGTATGTCAACCTCATCTGGATCTGGGGTCATCCGGAGGTCTACATCCTCATCCTGCCCGCCTTCGGCATCTTCTCGGAAGTGGTCGCCACCTTCTCCGGAAAGCGGCTGTTCGGCTATGCCTCCATGGTCTATGCGACCGTGGTCATCACCATCCTGTCCTATCTGGTCTGGCTGCATCACTTTTTCACCATGGGGTCGGGGGCCAGCGTCAACGCCTTCTTCGGCATCACGACGATGATCATCTCGATCCCGACCGGGGCGAAGGTGTTCAACTGGCTCTTCACCATGTATCGCGGCCGCATCCGCTTCGAGCTGCCCATGCTCTGGACGGTCGGCTTCATGGTGACCTTCGTCATCGGCGGCATGACCGGTGTGCTGCTCGCCGTGCCCCCGGCCGATTTCGTGCTGCACAATTCGCTGTTCCTGGTGGCACATTTCCACAATGTCATCGTCGGTGGCGTGGTGTTCGGGGCGATCGCCGGCGTGATCTACTGGTTCCCCAAGGCCTTCGGCTTCGCGCTCGACCGGTTCTGGGGGCTCATTTCCTTCTGGTGCGCGCTGATCGGCTTCTGGGTCACCTTCATTCCGCTCTATGCCATGGGGTTGATGGGCGTCACGCGGCGGGTGAACCATCTGGCCGATACCTCGCTGCAGATCTGGACCGCGATGGCCGCGATCGGCGTGGCGATCAGCGCCATCGGCATCGCCGCCACCCTCGTCCAGCTCGTCGTCTCCTTCCTGCGCCGCGAGCAGCTGCGCGATGTCACCGGCGATCCATGGGACGGACGCACGCTCGAATGGTCGACCTCCTCCCCGCCGCCCGACTACAACTTCGCCTTCACGCCGATCGCCTATGACCGCGACGCCTGGTACGACATGAAGCTCGGCGGCGCGCAGCTCCCGACAGCGGGTTTCCGGCCGATTCACATGCCGAAGAACACGGCGACCGGCCTCGTCATCGCCGGCCTCAGCATTCCCTTCGCCTTCGGCCTCGTCTGGTACATGTGGTGGATGGCGGCCTTGAGCGCGCTGGCGATCCTCGTCGTCGCGATCGGCCATACCTTCAACTACAAGCGCGATTTCTCCATTCCCGCCGAGGATGTGGAGAAGACCGAGCGGCGCCGGCTCGAAAGCCTGCCCCAGCCGGCCGAATAGAGGCGAAACATTCCGGCGCGCCGAGGGTTGGGCTTCACACAACAAGGAGTGTGCGCATGATCACCGGAACGCAGATGATCTCCGAAGTCCGCGGCCTCGGCATCACCGTGGAATTCATCGACGATGTGGAAAATGTCGTATCCGTGCGGCTCGCCGGCCGCGACGGCGCGGTCAACCGCAACAATGCCGTGGCCGAGGCCCGGGGCCTCCTGGAGCGCCTCGTTTCGACCGGCGCCCTGCCGGGCCACCTCGACACGCCGCAGAACCAGGACGGCGAAGCTGCAAACCCTGCCTCGTCCGGGCCGCAGACTGGCGACAGCGGGGATGCGGACAGTACGGCCGAAGACGATGTGGCCCATGGCCGCCGCCCGGGCACCGAGCGCGGCGCGCCGACAAAGGAAGGCGACCGGCCGCTGAACAACGAGCGGACGGAAACCGATCCGCGCCGCAACAATGCCGACAGCACCCCCGGCACGGGCATGCTGCCCGAGCTCGGCAGCGACGACGACAATGTTTCGCCCTCGGGCTGACTCCGGCTAAGATCGGCTTTCAGCTCTGCCGGTCGCCGCTCAGGCGGCGATCGGCGTGGGATCGAGCGCGATTCGGGCGCCGTCCGGTCCGAAGAGATGCAGCCGCTCCACGGGAAAACCGACCGTCAGTCGCTCGCCGGGCGTCAGAAGAGCGCGGTCGGCGGTGAAGATCTTGAAGGCGACCCCGTGGACGGTGAGATGCAGGATGATGCCGAGGCCGGTCGGCTCGACCAGCTCGACCGTCGCCTCCACCCCGCCCGCCGCGGGGCGGATCGCCACATGCTCCGGGCGGATGCCGAGTGTCACCGGCGTGCGCTCGCTGAGCCCCGGATTGCGGCCGAGCGGCACCAGCGTGCCATTGGTCAGCCGCACGGCGCTCTGCATCTCCTGCCCGGAGATCTGTCCTTCCAGAAAGTTCATGCCCGGCGAACCGATGAAGCCGGCGACGAAGAGATTGGCCGGCCGGTCATAGAGATCGAGCGGCGCGCCGATCTGCTGCACCTCGCCGGCATTCATGGCGACGATGCGGGTCGCAAGCGTCATCGCCTCGATCTGGTCGTGGGTGACATAGACGGAAGTCGCGCCGAACTCGCCATGCATGCGCTTGATCTCGGCGCGCATCTGCTCGCGCAGCCGGGCGTCGAGGTTGGAGAGCGGCTCGTCGAACAGGAAGGCCTTGGGCTGGCGTACGATGGCGCGGCCCATGGCGACGCGCTGGCGCTGGCCGCCCGAGAGCGCCTTCGGCCGGCGAGCGAGATAGGGATCGAGCCCGAGCTTGGCGGAGGCGGCCGCCACCGCGGCGGCAATCTTCTCTTTCGGACTGCGGCGCAGGCGCAGGCTGTAGCTCATATTGTCCGCCACGCTCATATGCGGATAGAGCGCATAGGACTGGAACACCATGGCGATGTCGCGGTCCTTCGGCTTCAGGTCGTTGACCTCGCGGCCGTCGATCTTCAGCGTGCCGGAGGAGATCGATTCCAGCCCGGCGATCATGCGCAGCAGGGTTGACTTTCCGCAGCCCGACGGGCCGACGAGCACGATGAACTCGCCATCGGCGATCGACAGATCGACGCCATGGAGAACGGGGTGATCGCCATAGGTCTTGACGATGCGGCTGAGCTCGATGGAGGCCATGGATTATCCTTTCACCGCGCCGGCCGTCAGGCCCTGCACGAGATACCGCTGGATCAGGAGGAAGAAGAGGCAGGCCGGGATGAGCGCCATGACGCCGGCCGCCATCATCTGCCCGAAATCGACCGAGAATTTGGACACGAAAGTGAGCAGGCCGACGGGGAAGGTGGCGCTGTCATTGCCGGAAATCAGCATCAGCGCGAAGAGCAGCTCGCTCCAGGCGGCGGTGAAGACGAAGCCGAGCGTGGCGGCGATGCCGGGAAGCGTCAGGGGTAGAATGATCTGCCGGAAGGCGGTGAACCGGCTTGCGCCATCGATCATCGCAGCATCCTCCAAGTCCTTCGGAATGCCGTCGAAGAAGGACTGCATGAGGAAGGTGGCGAAGGGCACATTGAAGGCGGTGTAGACGATGACGAGCCCGGTCAGGCTGTTGGTGAGCCCGAGCGGCGAGAGCATCTTGAAGATCGGCGCGACCAGCATGACCAGCGGAAACATCTGGGTGATCAGCATCAGCGCCACCACCGCATATTTGCCGCGAAAGGCGAAGCGCGACAGCGCATAGCCGGACAGCGAGGCGATCAGCGTCACGGCAATCGCCGTCGAGCCGGAGACGATCAGGCTGTTCTTGAAGAAGGTCGGGAAGGCGCTGTTCTGCAGCACGAAGCGATAGTGCTCGAGCGTGGCTTCCGACGGCCAGAGCCGCACCCCTTCGCTGTAGAGCAGGGAATTCGGCGTCACCGAGACTTTCAGCAGCCAGTAGAGCGGGAAGAGCGCGAAGACGATATAGGCGAGGATGGCCAGGCGGTGGGCGATGGTGAGGAGAAGGCGCATGGTCAGTCCTTCTCGATCAGCTTCTGGCGGATGACGACAATCACCATCGAATAGGCGAGCAGAAGGACGAGCAACACGAGCGCGATCGCCGAGGCATAGCCGAAATCGAGCCGCTTGAAGGCCTGGGTGAAGATATAGCTGGCGACAATCTGCGTGCGATCCGCCGGGCCGCCATTCGTCATGACGATGATCAGATCGGCGAAATTGGCGATCCAGACGGTACGCAGCAGCACGGTGATGGCGATGGTGGGCGCCAGGAAGGGCAGCGTGATCGAGGTGAAGCGCTGCAGCGGATTGGCGCCGTCGATCGCGGCCGCCTCGTAGAGGTCGCGCGGGATCGCCTGCAGCGCGGCCAGCAGGGTGATGGCGAAGAAGGGAATGCCCCACCAGACATTGGCGATGATCGGCCCCCACATGGCAAGCTGCGGATCGGCGAGGATGTTGTTGGGCGCCGAGAGCAGGCCAAGCGCCGCCATCCAGTGCGGCAGCGGGCCGATGACCGGATTGAACAGCCAGGCCCAGTTGAGGCCGGCGAGGAAGGTCGGCACCGCCCAGGGCAGGAAGACCAGCGCCTGGGCGAGGCCGCGGCCGGCAAAGGGCTTGTCCAGCAGCAGCGCCAGGATCAGCCCGAACAGGAATTGCAGGAAGACCGACGCGCCGGTCCACCACAGCGTGTTGCGCAGCGCGCGGTAGAAGGCCTGATCCTGGGCAAGCTCGCGAAAATGCGCAAGCCCGACGAAGCCGCCGGAGAACGGGTTGAGCAGCTGGATATCGCGGAACGCATAGGAGAGGCCGAGCACCAGCGGCACCAGCATGACGGCGATGATCAGCACCAGGACCGGGGCGCTGTAGAGCCAGGGCTCGGCAGCATCGGCGAGCCGCTTGGCCAGAGGCTTGGTCGGGGGCCGGCGCCTGCCGCCGGCCGTGTCGGTCGCTGTCATCCTCGGGGGTCCTTGGGTCCGGTCCATAAGGGCGCGCCGGGGGCGCATTGAAGGGCGGGTGCGCAGCCGGTGGAGAGGACCGGCTGCGCGATGGGGTTCGGCCAAAGCGGGGACGGGACACGCCGCCGCCTCAAGCCGTTCCGCGCATTGCTTACTTGGAGGCCAGGAACTTCTGCTGGGCCTTGGTCATATACTCGGCCCACTGCTTGGCGAGCTCCTCCGGCGTGATGTCGCCGAGCAGGGCTTCCTGCGAGGTCTTGATGACCAGCGAATCCTTGAAGAAGGCGAATTCTTCCAGATAGGTCGGCATGGTCGTCGGCACGGCGTCCTTGTCGGCCAGCTCGTCGAACCAGCCCTTGAACTGCTCGCTGGCATAGAAGGGATCCTTCTCGGCCGTCGTGTGCACCGGCAGCGCCCCGGTCTTCTTGTTCCACTCGATATTGCCTTCCGGCGCTTCGAGTGTGGAGATCAGCTTCCAGGAGAGATCCTTGTTGGCGGAGGAGGCCATCATCGACCAGCCGGCAAAGCCGATGGTCGGGAAGGTCTTGCCGTCCGGGCCCTTCGGCATGGTCATGATGCCGAAATCCTCGGCCTTCATGCGCTGGGCAATCGCGATCAGCGCATCCGGATCCTGGTCGAGGAAGGCGCAGGTGCCGGAATAGAAGCCGGCGACGATCTCGTTGAAGCCCCAGTTCACGCTGTCCTTCGGCGCCAGGCCGTTCTTGTAGAGATCGACCACATAGGTCAGGCCCTTGACCCAGCCGGGGCTGTCGAAGGTCGAGGTGCCGTCCTCGTTGAAGAACGTGTTGGAGCCGGCCATGCTGGCGCCGAACATGACCCAGCCGTTGAGACCGCCCGGGCCGCCGCGCAGGCAATAGCCATATTTGCCGGGGATGGCGGCGACCTTCTTCGAGGCTTCCGCGAATTCGTCGAGCGTCTTCGGCGGCGCGGTGACGCCGGCCTGCTCGAGCAGCTTCTTGTTGTAGAACATGGCCCGCAGATAGAAGCCATAGGGCAGCATATAGGCCGTGTCCTTGACGTCGCGACCGAGTTCCAGCGCGCGGTCGCTCAGGCTCTTGGTGTGCTCCCAGTCCTTGAGATAGGGCTCCAGGCTCTCCAGCATGCCGTTATTGGCATAGAGCGACAGCCAGGTGTCGGGCATTTCCATCACGTCCGGCACGTCGCCGGCCGAGACCATGGTGGCAAATTTCTGGAAGGCGTCGCTCCAGGGCAGAGAGATGATCTCGACCTTGGTGCCCGGATTGGCGCTCTCGAACTTGGCGACGATCGACTTCAGCGTCTCCGTGCGCTCGGGGCTGGTGATGACCTCGACGAGCTTGAGGGTCGTGTCGGCGAGTGCGGTCCCGGCCATCAGCGTGGCGAGGAGGGTGGCTGCGATCAGGCGTTTCATGCTGTTCTCCCTTTTTTCCTTGGATGCAGTCTGGTCGTCTCAGGCGGCGGCGGCCGGGGTCGCCGCCGTGATGGCGTGGTCGAGATCGCGCCAGAGCGCCTCGGTGCCTTCGAGCCCCACATGGAGGCGCACCGAGCGGGCGCTGATGCCGAAGCTCTTGGCGGAATTGGGTTCGGTCTTCTGCTGCAGCACGACCTCGCCGGGCACGATCAGGCTCTCATGCCCACCCCAGGAAACGCCGAGCTTGAAGAGCGACAGCCGATCGGCGAAGGCGCGCACGTCCACGCCCTCGCGGAAGATGAAGGAGAAGAGGCCGGAGGTGCCGGAAAGGCCCGGCGGCAGACGGTTGGCGAGGCCCGGATGGCAGACCGTTTCCACCACGTCGAGCGCCTGCAGGCGCGAGGCGATGGCGAGCGCCGAGTCCTGATGCTGCTTCATGCGCAGCGGCAGGGTGCGCAGTCCGCGCAGGATCAGCCAGGCGTCGAAGGGCGAGAGCTTGCCGCCCATATAGGGATAGGCCTCGGCGCGCAGCCGGTCGATCAGCGTCTTGGAGCCGGCCACCACGCCCGCCACGACATCCGAATGACCGCCCAGATATTTCGACGCCGAATGGAGGACGAGGTCACAGCCGAGCGAGAGCGGCCGCTGGAAGATCGGCGTTGCCCAGGAATTGTCGATCACCGAGATTGCCCCGTGACGCCGGGCGATCGCCGCGAGCGCGCCGACATCATGGGCTTCCATGACCCAGCTGGTCGGGCTTTCCATGTAGAAGAGCTTGGCGCCCGGCATGGCCTTTTCGACGGCGGCCTCGTCGCGCCCGTCCACATAGGTCACCTCGACCTTCATGCGTTTGAGCAGCGTGCCGAACAGGCGGAAGGCATCGGGATAGACATGGCGGACGGCGACGATGCGGTCGCCGGGCTCCACGAAGGTGAGAACCGTGGCGGAGATCGCGGCCATGCCGCTCGCAAAGCCGAGCGCATCCTCCGCCCCTTCGAGCCGGGCAAGCATCTCCTCGAAGAGCCGTACGGTCGGGTTCAGTCCGCGCGTGTAGACCGGCCGGCTCTTCTCGCCGCGATAGGTCTCCACCATCTCGTCATAGCTCGAGAAGGTGAAGAGCGAGGTCTGCACGATCGGCGGCACCACCGCATCGAAGGCGTGGCCGGCATCATGGGCGACGATCAGCTGGGCGAGGTCGAAGGGATCCTGGCCTGAACTCATTGGGACATGTCCTTGATATCTTCCTCGACGATCGCGAGGATCTTCAGCGTTTCCGCCCGCGCCCCTTCGGCATCGCCGGCGGCGATGGCATCGAACAGGGTGCGGTGAAAGGGAAAGGAGCGGGCCGCGAAATCGGGCCGGTCGAAAGGCTTCGACCAGAACCTCTCGAACCCTCCGCGCATCTGCTCCAGAAGCTGGCGGAACAGCGGATTGTGGGTGGCGTCGTAGATCGACAGGTGAAAGGCGAGATCGGCCTTTCCGGAGGTGCCTTCGGCCAGATGCACGGCTTCCATTTCGTTCAGCCGCGCCTCGATGATGACGAGGTCCTCCGCCGTCCGCCGCCGCGCGGCCGCCATGGAGGCCTC
Organism: Rhizobium sp. YIM 134829; assembly: GCF_046546455.1. Lineage (NCBI taxonomy): Bacteria > Pseudomonadati > Pseudomonadota > Alphaproteobacteria > Hyphomicrobiales > Rhizobiaceae > Rhizobium > Rhizobium sp. YIM 134829. Next base: position 153,746 of record NZ_JBKHKI010000007.1, on the reverse strand, counting down.
CGCCTCGATGCCGCGACGCACCTCCAGCGTCATCAGCAGCGCGTCACGCAGGTTCGCCGCCTCAAAGGAGAGCGGCATATGCACCGTGCCGGCCGAGATCGGCTTCAAGAGATAATTGCCGCTGCCCTTGCGGCTTTCGACCACCCCCAGCGCCTGGAACTTGCCGATCGCCTCACGGATCGTCGAGCGGCCGACATTGAGCGCGCTCATCAATTCACGCTCGGCCGGCAGGCGATCCCCCGCCTTGAGGCCCGCCCGCTCCACATAATCGGCAAGCGCTGCCTCCACCTGCTGCGCCCGGTTGATCGGAGGCAGTGGCGCGATGATCGGACGATCAGCGGACGCGATAGACAAGACGAAGGCCCTAGAATTGGTCTGACATCTTGCCAATTGAGAGAAAGATGCGCGGTCTGTCAAGCGTGCTAAGTCATGTGTTCCTCTCAGAGAAACGCGAGACAATGCCTGCCTTCGCGCCCCGCGACGTTGAAGACTGCAAAGCGCGGTCCTATATTGTGCAGCGCAACATAAATCGTGCCGGGATCGGTCCCGATGTGCAGGAGACCAGCTATGCCGAGCCTCGCCGATACGATTCACCGCCTCAGCCAATTCCGCCTTGACCCCCTCCTCGATGACAACGAGGAGACGCGGCTAACGCCCTTCTCCTTCTCCGGCGCCAACCCCGGACAGCTCAAAGCCTGGAGCTATGTGCCGGACGTTGTCCGCCGCCCGCCGCTTGTCGTCGTGCTGCATGGCTGCAAGCAGACCGCGGCGCGCTATGATCGCGGCTCCGGCTGGTCGCGGCTGGCCGACGAGGCCGGCTTCGCGCTGCTCTTTCCCGAGCAGCAGCGTCAGAACAATCCGAGCCGCTGTTTCAACTGGTTCATGGAAGCCGATGCCACCCGCGGGGCCGGCGAGGTCGCCTCGATCCGGTCGATGATCGACGAGATGATCCGCACGCAGGATATCGATTCGCGGCGAATCTATGTGACCGGTCTCTCTGCAGGCGGCGCCATGGCCTCGGCCCTGCTGGCCGCCTATCCGGAACTCTTTGCCAGCGGTGCAGTGATTGCCGGCCTGCCCTCCGGTGTCGCATCGACCATTCCACAGGCCTTCGACCGCATGCGCGGCCATGGGCTGCCCTCCGCGCCCGACCTGCAGGCCCATCTCTCCGCCGCCTCGCCGCATCCCGGCCCCTGGCCGACCGTGTCCGTCTGGCAGGGCACGGCCGACAAGACGGTGGCCGAAAGCAATGCGATGGCGATCGTCGATCAATGGCGGGGCGTGCATGGCCTCGGTCCCAGGCCCGACCGGCTGGAAGAAGGCCCCCTGCGCACGCGCATGGTCTGGAAGGACCGAACGGGTCGCGAGGCGATTACCCTGCATCTGATCCAGGGCATGGAGCATGGCACGCCGCTCGATCCGGCGAGCGGCTTCGGCGAGGCCGGACCCTACATGCTCGATGTCGGCATTTCCTCAACGCTCGAGATCGCGCGCAGCTTCGAGCTGATCAAAGGGCCGCCGCGGCGCCAGGCCGCGCGTGAGGGAAGCAAACATGCGCCACAGGCTGGCGCACAGGTGATCTCCCGCGTCCAGCGGACCATCGAGAGCGCGCTCCGCTCGGCCGGCCTGCTGCGGTAGCAGCTCCCCTAGAACTGCTGGATGTCGCCCGATTCGGACTGGGCGAGCGTGAGGGGATAGCGCTCGGGATGGTGGACGAGCGTCGTCAGATTGACGGCGCGATTGTGGGTGTCGAAAGCAATCTGGTCGACAGTAAGCACGGCCGCTGGCGGCGTCATTTCCAGCCGCGCCGCTTCCTCCGTACTCGCCAGCCGCGCGCTCAGCGTGTTCTGTCCGCGCACGGGGCGGAGATGATAGCGCGCGCGCAGCTCGCCATAGAGGGAGCGGTTGCCCGTGCCCCAATCAAGCTCCAGAAGACCCGGAACCCGGGCTGCCGGCAGCCAGTCGGTCTGGATGACGACCGGCCGGCCGTCGAGCAGCCTGAGGCGCGAGAGCACGACCACCTCCGCCCCGATCGGCAAGAGCAGCGGCCGGCTGATCTCCAGCGGCGCCTCGGCGATCCGCGCCTCGATCAGCCGGTGTTCCGGCCGGCGGCCATTGGCAAGGGCGGTGGCAGTAAAGCTCTTCAAGATCTGCAGCTCGAAGCCCCGCCAGGGATCGACCACATAGAGGCCCTTGCCCGGCTGGCTCTGGACCACGCCCTGGGCCACCAGATCGCGGATGGCATGGCGCACCGTGATGCGGCTCACTCCGAAGATATCAACCAAAGTGCGCTCGGATGGGAGTTTGCCATTCCGCGGCAAGCGGCCGGCCTCGATCGCCTCCAGGATCGCCGCATGCAGCTGACGATGTAGGGGGCGCGGGTCTTCCCGGTTGAGAAGCCCTTCGCCGTCGAAGGCTCCACTCGCATCCGCCGCCATTGCGCAATCCCTGATCGACATGCCCCCGCGCGACCGTCGCATGAGAATTAGCAAGCGTCAATTTTCTGTCATAACCTATGTTGACATGACTGGATATATCCAGTCGTATGCAGAGGCAGACAAGAAGCCGAAGAGCTTTCTGCCGACCGGCGGCGCCACAGCCCCGGCGTTGCCAACCAGGGGAACTGACATGATGAAGACGATGACGCGCCTGGCGCTCGGCACCAGCCTGATTGCCGGCCTGCTGATGGGCGGTGCCGCCCGTGCCGAAACCATCTCCGCCTTCTGCGCCGCCACCGAATACGACTTCTGCGCCAAGGTGGCCGAGCAGTGGAAGGAAAAGACCGGCAACGAAGCCAAGATCAACAAGATGCCGGCGACGCTCGATGATGCGATCCCGCTCTACCAGCAGCTGCTCGCTGCCCAGTCCACCGATGTCGACGTGCTGTTTCTGGACGTGATCTGGCTCGGCATGTTCAAGGCAAACCTGCTCGATCTCAAGCCGGTCGTGCCCGAGGCCGATGTCAAGAAGCATTTCCAGTCCACCCTCGGCGCAGCCGAGCTCGACGGCAAGCTGGTGGCCCTGCCGGCCTATATGGATGTCGGGTTGATGTTCTACCGCAAGGACCTGCTCGAGAAGTATGGCATGACCCCGCCCAAGACCTGGGACGAGCTCGCCACGCAGGCCAAGGAGATCCAGGACAAGGAACGCGCCGCTGGCAAGGGCGACCTCTGGGGCTATGTCTGGCAGGGCAAGAGCTATGAGGGCCTGACCTGCGACGCGATCGAGCTCATCGCCTCGAATGGCGGCGGCACCATCATCGATCCCGATGGCAAGGTGACGATCGACAACCCGGCGGCCGCCGAAGCAATCGACAAGGCCCGCGGCTGGATCGGCTCGATCAGCCCGGAAGGCGTACTGAACTATGACGAAGAGGCCGGCCGCAACATCTTCGAAGCCGGCAATGCCGTCTTCCACCGCAACTGGCCCTATGTCTGGGGCACCTCGCAGACCGAGGGCGGCGCGATCAAGGACAAGGTCGGCATGATGCCGCTGCCGGTCGGCAAGGACGGCCAGAAGTCCTCGGGCTGCCTGGGTCCGATGTATTACGGCGTCTCGAAATTCTCCGCCCATGCGCAAGCCGCGGCCGATTTCGTCAACTTCATCACCTCCGAGCAGAGCCAGAAGTTCCGCGCCGTCGACTATGCCTTCAACCCGTCGATCTCCAAGCTCTACGAAGATCCGGACGTGCTGGCGAAGCTTCCTTTCCTCAAAGACACGGTCCAGGCCTTCGCCGATGCCGCCGTCCGGCCCTCGGGCTATACGGGGACCAGCTATAACCGCGTCTCCCAGGCCTTCTACCGATCCGTGCACGACGTCCTCTCGGGTGGAGAGGCCGCCCCGGCCTTCAAGACGCTGGCCGCCCGTCTGGAAAAGCTCAAGGAAAGCCGCTGAGGCATCCGATGCGGGGCGTCGGCGATCGGCCGATCGTACCGCTCCGGCCGGCCGCGTCTCATCGAGGCGCGGCTGATCCTGCCCATCTGACAGCCGAGAGGTCCGCATGGCTTCCGTCACACTGACCGCCGTTGCCAAGAGCTATGGCACCCATCCGGTGATCCAGGGCGTCGATCTCGACATTCGCGATGGCGAATTCGTGGTCTTTGTCGGCCCCTCCGGCTGCGGCAAGTCCACCCTGTTGCGACTGATCGCCGGCCTGGTGCCGGTGACGAGCGGTGTGGTCTCGATCGGCGGTGACGATGTGACCGACGTGCCGGCCTCCAAGCGCGGCATCGCCTTCGTCTTTCAGTCCTATGCGCTCTATCCGCATATGACGGTGGCCCGCAATATCGGCTTCGCGCTCGAAACGCTGGGCCTGAAGCGCGAGGCGATCGCCGCCAAGGTCGGGTCCGTGGCGCGCATGCTGAAGGTCGATCACCTGCTCTCCCGCCGCCCGCGGGAGCTCTCCGGCGGCCAGCGCCAGCGCGTGGCGATTGGCCGTGCGCTGGTCCGCCAGCCCGATGTCTTCCTCTTCGACGAGCCGCTGTCCAACCTCGACAGCGACCTGCGCATGGAAATGCGGATGGAAATCGCCCGCCTCCATGGCGAGCTGGCCACCACCATGATCTACGTCACCCACGACCAATCCGAGGCCATGACGCTCGCCGACCGGATCGTCGTGCTGAATCATGGGCGGATCGAACAGGTCGGCACACCGCAGGAGCTCTATCACGCGCCGGCAAACCGCTTTGTCGCCGGCTTCATCGGCAGCCCGCGCATGAATTTCCTGACACTGAAACCCACCGCGGAGACCGGCCTTATCCACGGCCCGGGCGGGCTCGATCTGCGCGTCGCCTTTGCCGAGGGTACCGCCACCGCCGCCTCACTCGGCGTGCGGCCCGAGGGCCTGCGGCTTGCCCCCGCGGGCACGGGCCGCCTGCAGGGCCGGCTGGAGCGCCTCGAAGATCTCGGCCATGAGCATTTCGCCTATGTCCGCATCGATCCGGACACGCTCTGGGTCACGCGCATTGCCGGCACGCCGCCCTATCAGCTGAAGGGGGAAGCAGTCGGGCTCGATTTTGCCGATGAGGACCTCTTTCTCTTCGACACCGAGGGTCGCCGGCTCGATCACGGCGCCAGCGAGACCCGCAACGCGCTCGCCCGTTTCGTCGGGGGCCGGGCATGAGCACGCCGGCCGAGCTCGCGCCGGCGCGCCCCGTCCCCCAAGCACCGCGCCGACGCCTGAGCCGGCTCATCATCGCCGACCGCCGCGCCGCCTGGGCCTTTCTGGCACCGATGATCGTGGTGATCTCCGCGGTGGCGCTCTGGCCGCTCGGGCGCACCTTCTTCTTCTCGATCACCGATGCCTTCCTCGACGATCCGCGCAACTATTCGATCGTCGGCATCGCCAATTTCCTCGAGATCCTCGACGACCGCTCCTGGTGGGTAGCGGTGCGCAACACGCTGGTCTTTACGGCCATCTCCGTCAGCCTCGAAACCGTGCTCGGCTTGGCGATCGCGCTCCTCGTCAACCAGGCGATCCCCGGCCGCGGCTTGGTGCGGGCCGCGGTGCTGGTGCCCTGGTCCATTCCCGTCGTCGTCTCCACCAAGATCTGGGACTGGATGCTGAACGACCAGTTCGGCATCATCAACACGCTGCTGGTCGGCATCGGCATCCTCGACAAGGGTGTTGCCTGGACGGCCAATGACGGGCTGATCATGGGTGTCGTCATCTTCATCGATGTCTGGATGACCACGCCCTTCATGGTGCTCCTGATCCTTGCCGGCCTGCAGATGATCCCGGGCGAGCTGTCGGAAGCGGCGGAGGTGGACGGCATTCCGGCCTGGAAGCGTTTCTGGTCGATCACCTTGCCGCTGCTCCGCCCGGCGCTTGGCGTCGCCATCCTCTTCCGCGTTCTCGACGCACTGCGGATGTTCGATCTCGCCTATGTGCTCTCCGCCAGCAACGAAAACATCATGACCGTCTCGATCTATGCCCGCGACCGGCTGATCGCCTTCCAGGAACTCGGCACCGGCTCGGCCGCCTCGAGCCTTGTCTTCCTGCTGGTGGCGCTGATTGCCATCCTCTTGATGGGACTGCTGCGGCTCGACCGGGCGGCGGGAGGCTAGAATGACCGAGATGACCGCTGCAGCCGCCCTCCTCAGGACCCGCCGCCGATCCAGCGCCTATTACCGGACCATGCGCCGCCTTCGCCAGGTCCTGCTCGGCCTCGCGACGGTGCTTGTGCTCCTTTACATGCTGTTCCCCTATTATTGGGCGATCGTTTCCTCAACGAAGCCCGGCGCGGCGCTGCATAACGGCTCGATGCTGCCGCAATGGGACTTCACCTATTACCGCCAGCTTGCCGACAACACCGTCTTCATGGGCTCGCTGCTCAATTCCGCCTTCGTTGCCGGCTGTACAACCGTGCTGTCGCTCGCGCTCGGCATCAGCGCCGCCTATGCGCTTGGCCGCATCGATTTTCCGCAGAAGCCCCTGATGCTGACGGCGGTGCTGATCGTCTCGATCTTCCCGCAGGTTGCCGTGCTCTCGGGCATGTTCGAACTCATCTCCTTCCTCGGCCTCTACAACAGGCCGAGCGGTCTGGTGCTCACCTATCTTCTCTCCACCGTCCCCTTCACCACCTGGATCCTCACCGCCTTCATCCGCGAATTTCCGCGCGAGCTCGAGGAAGCGGCGCGGATCGATGGCTGCTCGCACTGGCGAATCCTTACGAGGATCCTGCTGCCGCTGATGGGACCCTCGCTCGCCTCGACCGGCATTCTCGCCTTCATTCTCGCCTGGAATGAGTTCCTCTTCGCGCTCACCTTCACGCTGACCGACGAGAACCGCACCGTGCCGGTGGCGATCAGCATGATCACCGGGGCGAGCCGCTACGAATATCCCTTCGGCCAGATCATGGCAGCGTCCGTCTCCGTCACTCTTCCGCTGGTGGTGCTCGTGCTCATCTTCCAGCGTCGCATCGTCGCGGGCCTGACGGCCGGTGCCGTCAAGGGCTGAGCCCTCCCTTTTCCTGAAGTTTTCACAAGGATCAAACTCATGGACATGCTGGTCAAGCTCTACGAGCTTTCGCCCGATCCCAAGGTGGCGGCGCGCATGGAGGCGGAAGGGGTGACCATTCGCCGGGTTCTCGCCCCAGAGCTGAAAAGCCTGACAGACTGGCTGGTGCCGCGCTTCGGCCATGGCTGGGCGAGCGAGGCGACGGTCGCCGTCACCCGTTCGCCGCCGACCTGCTTCATCGCCATCAAGGATGGCGAGCTTGTCGGCTTTGCCTGCCACGATGCGACGGCCAAGGGCTTCTTCGGCCCGACCGGCGTCGACGAGGCGGCACGTGGCAAGGGCATCGGCCATGCGCTGCTGCTTGCCACCCTGCTCGATATGCGCGACCAGGGCTATGGCTATGGCATTATCGGCGGTGCCGGCCCCATGGGCTTCTACCGGACGGCGGTCGGCGCCATCCCGATCGAAGGCTCGATCCCCGGCATCTATAAGGGCATGCTGCGCACCGCCGTGCCGGACGGCGTCGATCACTCCGACTGACAGCCTTCCGCATGCGACGTCTGGCCGCCCGCTTTTTGCGCCCACCGGCATGGCCTTGCCCCACGGGGGCTGGTAAGGCCTGCCGCACAGCGCGAAGGAAAGTGAGCCCATGGCAGACCCACGCAAACCGGAAGACGAAGGACGACAGTTGCCGAAGAGCGCGATGATCGTCGCCGTCGCCCTCGTGCTGCTCGGCACGATCGGCAGCCTGTTCGTCTCGGTCGTCCTCTATCTGAAGAGCCCGTGAGCGGCTGATCCGGCGCGGGACAGGAAGGGCGCTACTTCGCCTTTCCCCGTGCCAATGCCGCAATGCCGGACATCGCGTCGGCAACCGCCTTGGCCTGGACGCGGATATCCGGCACGGCGGTGATTTCCCAAAAGCGGCCGGCGGTCAGCGCACCGACGGCAAAGAGGCCCGGTTGCGGCTGCCCCGCCGCATCCAGCACCTGCGACCGGTCGTCGACGGCAAGGCCGAGGCCGAGCGGATCGAGGCTGATCATCGCGCGCGCCGCCATGTCGCTCAGCAGCGGCGAGTGGCCGAGGCCGGCCCGCTCCATGCCGGTGCAATTGATCACCCAATCGACTGGAAGCCGCATCTGCCCACGCCCGCCGCGCGGGCGGTAGCGCAGCGTCACGCCTTCATGTGCCGGCTCGATCGCCGAAAGGAACCCCGCATGCACCGTCACCGTCCCGTCCTCCATGAGGGCGGCGAAACGCCGGTGAACGGGCGGGGCGATGCGGTGGCGGTGGATGTTCCACCAGGCCAGCGCATGGCGCAGGAAGCGCGCGCGTTCGGCCTGCGGCAGGCGCTGCCACAGCGCCTGGGTCTGCGGCCGCAACCCATCCATGACCGCCCGCCACTCCGCCCCGCCGCGCACTTGGGCCCGCAGGGCGGAAAGCAGGCGGGAGAGCGTCAGGCTTCCTTCGGGCAGGGCAGGCTGAAGGGGCGGCACCGGATCGGCCGCGTGCGAATGCGGCACCAGTCCACGGCGCGAGAGAACATGGATCTGCCCGCGATGGCCTTTTGCTCGGAGCGTCAGCACCTGATCGACCATGGTGAGGCCGGAGCCCAGGATGCAGATTTCGTCCTCCGGTTCGATCTGCGACAGCCAGCCGAGCCGCCAGGGATTGGCGATGATGCGCGGCATGGCCGCCGTGCTGCAGCGTTCGGGCGGCAGCGGCAGGTCGGCATTGCCGAGCCCGAGACAGAGCGCTACGGCGCTGGCCTGCAGCCGCTCTCCCGTATCAAGCGCGAAGGTGGGACCACCAGACGCGCAGGTGACGCAATCGACCGCTTTGGCCTTGACGAAATCGAGACGCGCGCGCTGGCCGCGGGCGCGCAGAAGGCTTGCCAGCGTGTCGCGCAGATAGAGTCCGTAATCACCCCGCGCAGCGAAATCGCCAGCCTTGACGGCGCGGCCCTGGCGCGCCAGCCAGTCCAGAAAATGATTGGGCTCGTCCGGAAACAGGCTCATCCGCCCGGCCGGCACGTTCAGCCGGTGCAGGTGAAATTCGGTGCGGTAGGCCGTGCCGCGGCCGAAGCCCGGATCATCGCTGATGACGGCGATCGACGCCTCCGGCGGCAGGCTCCGCAACAGGTGAACCGCCACGGCAATCGCAGAAAACCCCGCGCCGACGATGGCGACATCCGCTTCCATCAACAATTCCCCCGCTCATTTCCGCCGCATCCAATCTATCGTGCCGATAGACTAAATCCAGTGAAGATCGTTGCGAGAGCGACTAGCCAAGGCGGTCCCTGACAAGGGCATAGTAGCGTGAAAGACCGGGCAAGCGGGCGGGAAGGACCGCAAAGCCCGGATCGTCGGGGCTTAATCCCAGCTCGTATTTGCGGTGGAGGAAGGCGGCGTGATCGAGGAGTGCCGCCGGATCGGCGTCGGGCAGGACGGTGAAGACGGGCGACAGGATGGTGCGGCCCTTGACCTTGATGCTGTCGAGTTCGGCCACCGGCAGAGCGTGCGCGATCGCTTCCGCCGTGCTGGCGCCGATCAGCAGCGGCACGCCATAATTCTTCGATTCCCCTTCGAGCCGCGAGGCGAGATTGACGGAATCGCCGAGCACCGAATAGTCGAAACGGCGCGCCGAGCCCATATTGCCGACCACGCACTCGCCGGTGTTGATGCCGATCCCGATCTTGAGCGGCGGTGGCGCCGGTCGCCCGGCAGCAGCAGCCTCGGCCGCCAGATCGCCGTTCAGCACCTCGATCGCCTCCAGCATGGCGAGTGCCGAGCGAACCGCCTGCAGTGCATGGTCGGGCACGTCGAGCGGCGCGTTCCAGAAGGCCATGATGCAATCGCCGATATATTTGTCGATCGTCCCGCCCGACGCGAGCACGATTTCGGAAAGCGGCGTCAGCAGCCGGTTGATCAGCGTGGTCAGTTGCTCGGGATCGTCCTTTAGCGTTTCGGAAATCGTGGTGAAGCCGCGCACGTCGCAGAAGAGGATGGAGAGCGTGCGGCGCTCGCCGCCGAGCTTGAGACTGGTCGGATCGGCGGCCAGCCGCGCCACCACGGCGGGGGAAAGGTAGCTTGCAAAGGCGGCGGTGATATCGCGCCGCCGCCGGCGCTCGGCGGCGAAGTCGAGGCCGGACTGCGCGCCCATCACCAGGAGATAGGCCCCGACCGGCCCGGCCGGAGATACGAACACGCCGCCGATCCGCATCATGAGCAGGCATGCGGCCACCAGCATCGGCAGGAAGAGGATGGTCAGCGCCGTGCTCTGCCAGCCTGTGGCGCGGAAGGCGACGAGGGCGGCGAGCAGGGCGCCGAACAGGATGGAGAGGATGATCGTCGGCCGATCGCCCTCGCGGATGAACAGGCTGTTGGCAAGATTGTCGTAAATCGTCGCCTGAACCTCTACCCCGGCCGTCAGCAGACCGGTGCGGATCGTGTCGGCGGTGACGAAGGTATCGGCGCCGCCGGCATCGATGCTCGGCGCATTCTGCAGGCTGAGGCCGACCATCACCACCCGGTCCTTGAGAAAGCCGGGCGGCAGGAAGAGATCCGGCTCCAGCGCCTGGTAATAGGAGATGGTCTGATAGGTGCGCGGCGGGCCGAAGGTCTGGATCAGCGCCGTTCCCCCGGGCACAACCGGCCTGCGGCCGGCGGTTTCGACCAGGCGCCGCGCGAAGCCGTCCTCGAAAGCGGGGAGATGACGCAACACCCCGTCGGCGCTGATCTGCACCGAGGCAATACCGATCTTTGCGCCGGTGGAAACGAGCGCCGGCAGCGGCTCGGTGCGGATGAACTGGTCGGCCTGCGGCGAACGGATGGTGGTTTCGTCGCCGGCGAGAACCACGTCCGGCCCAAGCACGGCCGCGAGCGCCGTATCATTGGCCGGATCGGCGGAGCGTTCGGCAAAGATGATGTCGAGGCCGATGGCCTTGGCCCCTGCGGCCCTGAGCGCCGTGACGAGGCGCGCATGCAGAGCGCGCGGCCAGGGCCATTGCGCGCCGACCTCCGACATGGACGGCTCGTCGATCGCCACCACGACCGGCCCGTCGGCCGGCCGGTCGGGCGCGCTCAGAGTCGAGATCAGATCATAGCTCCTGAGTTCGATCAGCCGCCAGGCCGGCGTCAGTGAGGCGAGCGTCAGCAGAAGCACGACGACCGGCAGCAGCAGGAGCAGGCCCAACCGGCGCCGGCGTTGATCGCTGCCACTGACATCCGGCGCGCGGGCCGCCTTCAGCACCTTTGCCTCGGTGACCGCCATCAGAACCGCACCTTGAGCATCGCCCGGACGGAGCGCCCGGCGCCGGGCGCCCCGGGCTGAAGCGACAGGTCCGGACCGATCACCCCGGGCACGCCACGCGAGAGCGTGATATCCTCATTGAGCAGGTTGAAGGCGGCGACTTCCAGGGAGACGCGCTTGTCGAGCGGCTCCCAGACGAAATTGGCGTCGAGCGTCCAATCATCGCCGACCTTGCGGGCCTGGCTGTCCTCGCGCGGGCCGAAGTAATTGGCGGCGATCTGCGCGCGATAGTTCCAGTCGCTCACATAGGTGAGCGCAATCTGACCGGCGCTTTCCGCCACATAGGGCACCGCCCGGCCATCCGCCGGGCTCGCGGGATCGTCGACCTTGGAAAAGACCCGCGCGATCGTGCCCGACAGGCCGAAGCCACCGCCCAGCCAATAATTGGCAGTCAGCGCCGCCCGGTCGATGCGCGCCTTGGCGACATCGCTCGAGAGCGGCGATGGCAGGCTGGCCGGATCGTCGATCGATAGGCCATGCGCGGTCTGGTGTTGAAAGTCGAGCGCGGTGAAGAGGCGGTCCGTCCACTGCGCATCCCAGCGCGCCGCCCAGGTATCGAGCCGGCCGTCGAGCGCCAGATCCACGGCGTTGGGCTGGATGCCGACCACCGCCGTCGGCGCCAGCGTCGGAATGTCGAAGCCATAGCTCTGGCGCAGGAAGGCGGCGCGCAGCCATTGCCCCTCCGCCGGCGCCCACGCGATGCCGGCGCGCGGTTCGGCGCGCTCGACCTCGGTCGCATCCGAATGGATGAGCGTGCCATAGAGCCCGTACTGCGCCTGCAGCGTGGGACTGATCTCCTGGACGCCGTCCAGATAGAGCTTGCCGATCCCCAGGCGACTGTCGAGGCGCTCCGGCGGCAGCGGTAAGAGTTCGGACCGTGTCTCGATATCAAGCCGGCCGCCTTCCACGCCATAGCGCCAGGTCACGTCGCCGGCCGAGACCATGTGGTTGAGGGCCAGCACCGTCGCCCTCTGGTCGACATGCTCCCTCGTCTCAGCGCGGGAGCCATCCGCCAGACCAACCGCCTGCGCCTGGCTGCTGCGTGCCCCTGCATGAAAGAGGGCGAGATTGACGACGTTCCGGTCGCCAAGGCTGTGGCTCCAGGCAAGGCCGGCCGATGTCGCGATTGCATCCGCTTTGCGCGCCGCAAGAACATCCAGCGCGTCACCGCTGAGAGAGGCGCTTAAGAGCGAGTCGGTGTCGAAATAGGACCCATAGGCGACCAGCCGGTCGTCGGCGGTCGGGCTCGCGGTCACATAGGCCGTGCCACCAAGAATGCGGGCCGACTGGTCGAAGATGCCGCCATCATCCCCGTAAAGGCCGCCGCCCGGCACCTGCTCATATTGGAAATTGGCGAAGAGGCTGATCGGGATCGGCGAGATACCGAGCGCCTGGACCTCCGCCGTGCCGATCGTCTTCGTCTCGCCATCGATATCCGACACGCCGATGCCGAGCGAGGTCTCGATGAATGGCGTTGGGATGATCCGGCGGCGGCGCTCGCTGCTGGCCAGCGCCTGCGGATCGAGCAGCAGCCCCTGGATGAGCGAGGAAGTGCTGGTGGGCGAGGAGACGACATCGACCGCATTCACGCCAAGACCCGCACCGGTGACAAATGGGTTAACCGTGCCGCGGATCGCTTGGTCGAAATAGGCGGTCGACTGGAAGGGGTCGAAGACGACATCGCCGTAATATTGGCCCCAGGCGTCGAGGCCCTGAAAGCGGAAGGCATCGTTGAGCACCGAGCCCGCATCGCGGTTGGCGCTGACCGCGCCGAAATCGCCGCCGCGAGCCTTGCCGCGTTTGAGGAATTCCTGCGCCTGGCGGATCGCCTCATCGGACTGGTAATCATCGATGGCGGCGGCAGCGCGGATCTGCGGGATCAGCGGATCGTTCGGATCCAGCCGGTCGGCATTGTCCAGCGCCTGCTCGAAGGGCTCGCGGTCACCGCGCTCGAGATGAGCGGCCGCCAGCAGCGCCTGGCCGAAGCTGACGCCCGGATTGGCGACCGACGCGGCAAGCAGATCCTCGAGCGCCTGGTCACGCTTGCCCGTCTGCAGATTGTAGCGTCCTCGGGCAAAGAGAACCATGTCGAAGCCCGGATCGGCCGCCATCGCAAGATCGATTTCCGCCTTCGCGGCGGAAAAGCGCATCTGCTCCAGGTAGAAGATCGCGAGATTGGCGTGGTAGAGCGCGCTTTGCGGGTCGAGATCGCGCGCGGTCTTCAGAGCCTCGAGGGCGGCATGGCTGTTGCCACGCGCATCTTCGAGAAGCCCGAGCGTATTCCACGCATTGGAATCGCCCGGCTGAGCCGCCACCGCGGCGCGCAGGTCGGCCACCGCAGCGTCGAGCCGCCCCTCGACGCTGGCGATATAATCGCCGCGCGTATCGAGCGCGAGCGACTGGGTGGGGTCAAGCGCCAGCGCCCGGGCATAGGCCTCTTGCGCCTGGGCCCGGTCGTTGATGACCAGGGCGATCTTCGCCCGAGCCGCCGGCAGAAGCGGATTGTCGGGATAGCGCACTTCGGCGCGCTTGAGAGACGCTGCCGCGTCGCGGATGCTGGTCCGAAAGCCGATCGTATAGGCCTCAGCCAAGGCGCCATAGGCGCCGCGCGGGCCTTTGGGTGGCGCTTCGACATGCGCAGGATCGGCGAGCGAACGGGCGAAATAGGCTGCATGATCGGCGACCGACCGCCGCTCAGCATCGAGCCCTGGCCGGGCGCGCGCAAAGAGCGTGAGCGCGACATCGAAGCGGTTTTCCGAGGCGGCGATCATGGCCTCCAGGAAATCCGCCCGTGCCGTCTGCGCTGTGCCGAGCCCTTTTGCCCGGGCGGAGGAAAGGGCCGAAGCGGCGGCGGCGCGGCCGGAGAGGGTCAGCTCCACTTCGGCAAGCGTCAGCCAATCCTCCGCCGTGCGGGCGTGCTCCGGCAGGGCGGCGATGCGGTGTCTCGCCGTCTTCATCGCCTGCGTCGTCAGCGTCGAGGCCGGCAGAAGCGGAAAGGCATCGCGCAGCGCCAGGTAATAGAGCATCTGCTCCCGATCGTCGGAAGTGACGAGGAAGATCTTGCGCGGCGCCTGACCGATGGCCGCGACCGCGCCCTCCCCGCGCCGCACCCGCACGCTGCCTTGCGCATTGGAAAGCTCGACCTCGCCATCGAGAACGGTCAGCGAGGTCTGGCCGCCCTTCCCGATCGAGAGCGTCCAGTCCGTGCCGCGAATCGCGGCGGTGGCGGCGGGCGTTGCGACTGTCAGCCCCTGCCCGCCGCGCTCGGCGCGCGCCCAGATCGTTCCGGATTCGAGGCTGAGGGCGGAGTTGGCCGCACCCGCCCGCATGTCCTTGACGCGAAGCGCCGTGTTGCGCCCGAGCCGGATCTGCGTGTGGTCGTCGAAGAGAAGGGCGAGCTGGCCGGTGGCATTGGTGCGCAGCACATCGCCCGCCACCACATCCTGGCGAAGATCGACGACGCGCCAGTTGCTGACATCGACGAAGCGGATCTCCTCGCCGGACTTGCGGGCGATCACCGCGCCCACCCTTCCCTCGCCACGTGCCACGGGATCGGCCGCGGCCGGCCGGATCAACGCCAGCGCCGCCAGAACCGCCCCCGCGGACCGGATCTTCCACCCCATGACAGCCCCCGCTTGCCAGGCTCCTAGTGGAGCGCGCGACCCTCGAAAGTCAAGCGGGGCCCTGATCCGTAAGCGTTTTCATACGTTCTTTCCGGCGCGGATGTTGCTTTCGAACCCCGTTCATGGTGAGAAAATGCGTGACCGTTTGAGGGGAGTGACGGATGGAGGTTGATCTGATGGGCGAGGCGCGGATCGGGGCGGCGATGCCGCCTTCCGCGGCGGGGCGGGAATATTTCGACCACATCAAGACGGTCAACGACATCTTCTACGACCAGATCAAGATCTCCGACCAGAAGGCCGCCTATATCTTCACCTTCATGCTGGCCTTCCTGATCTCCTCCAGCGAGGGGCGCGGGGTCTTCACGCTCTCGCGCTATTTCACCGCCGCCTGGCTGCCGGCAACGGTCTCCGGCCTTCTCGCCATCGCCTCGGTCTTCTCGATCATCTGCGCCATCCTGGTCATCCTGCCGCGCCATGCGGCCAAGACGACGACGCTCTTCTGGGGCGGCTGGCCGCGCCATCGCGATGCCTTCCGCGAGGCGGCACTGCGCACCGATCTCGATTACCTTTTCGAGCAATATATGGACAATGTCGACGTGCTCTCGGTGATCGCCCGCCAAAAGTACCGCTTCGTCGGCTTTGCCTTTCGCGGCCTGGTCGTCACCGTGCTCGCCTATGTCTCTCTGCTCGTCGTCTCCTGATCAGGCAGGCTGCAGGCGAGGTGAAGGCTGCTGAGCGCCGAACTGCGGATCCTGCCGCGACAGCCGCTTGTGCAGATGCACCATCAACCCGGCGGCGAAGAGTGGCGTGGTGAGGTTAAGGAGCGGCACGGCCAGATAGGCGGCAAGCAGCAGGCCCGCCAGGAACACCCGGCCCTTGTGCTTTTCGCGGAAGAGCCGCGCCTCGGCGGGGCTGCGGTGGCGCATGGCGGCGAACTCGAAGAATTCCCGGCCGAGCAGATAGCCGTTGACCAGAAAGAAGGCGACGAGATTGACGCCCGGCACCAGCAGCAGGAAGAGCGCCAGGATGTTGCCGGCGAGCACGACGCCCAGGAATTTCAGGCCTTCGAACAGAGCCGTGCCGAAAGGCAGGGCTCGTCCCGGCGGATCGGTCGGAAAGTCGCGCCGCTCGATCACCTCGGCCACATCGTCCAGGAAGAAGCCGGCAATCAGCGCCGTCACCGGGGCGAGAACGAGCGCCAGCGCCAAGGCAAGACCGATGCTCGCCAAGAGGCCGATGAAGAAGGTGAGCCACCCTGCCCAGTCCGGCGCGGTCGGGATCATCTGCGTGACCCACGGCGTTACGACATAGAGAATCGTCTCCCGCAGCGCCAGCCAGAGAAGCAGCAGGGCGGCAAGCGTCAGCCCCAGCACCTTCCAGAAGGTGGAGCGCGTTTCCGGCGCGGTGAGATTGGCAAGACCGGCGCGCGCAGAATCGAAGATCATCGGCAGCTATCCCTGGTGGCCATCGCCCACTCTCCACGCGCCTGCGCGCTCCGTTCGCCGGGACTTGCGGGCTTGTTGCGGCGTCGCCCAGCATGTATGTCGCCTGAGGCGGCGCCGCAAGAATGGCAGCGCTGCGGGCCTCCCATCAAGACGACGAGCCACGCCATGCCGCATTCGATCCGAGGTCTCTCCGCCGCCAGCTTGTCCGTCCTGCTGCAGTCCGGCCATCTCGATCCGGTCGCGCTGCTGGACGCCACCTTCGACGCGGTCGCGGCGGCCGATCCGGCGATCTTCACCGCGCTCAGCCCGGAGCGCGCCCAGCGCGAGGCGGAGGCTGCGCGTCGGCGGATTGCCGAAGGACGCTCGCTCGGCCTGCTCGACGGCATTCCGCTCGCCTGGAAGGATCTTTTCGACATGGCCGGCATGGCAACCGCCGCCGGATCCGCTCTGCTGCGCCATGCCCCGCCGGCGGAGGCGGATGCGCCGGTCGTCGCAGCCCTTGCCGCGGCCGGCATGGTCGCGGTCGGCCGCACCAATATGAGTGAATTTGCCTTTTCCGGCCTCGGACTGAACCCGCATTACGGCACGCCGGAGAACCCGCGGGCGACCGACGCGCCGCGCGTCACTGGGGGCTCATCGTCGGGTGCCGCAGCGGCGGTTGCGACCGGTCTCGTTCCGGTGGCGATCGGCAGTGACACCGGCGGCTCGGTGCGCATCCCCGCCGCCTTCTGCGGGCTGGTCGGCTACAAGGCCAGCCGCGGCCGCTATCCGATGGCCGGCGTCTTCCCGCTGTCGACCAGCCTCGACACGCTGGGGCCGCTGACCCGCACCGTGCAGGATGCGATCTGGGTCGATGCCGCCATGCGGGGGAAGACCGCGCCGACGGTCGAGCGATCTCAGCTTGCAGGAAAGACCCTGATCGTGCCGACGAGCGTCGTCTTCGATGGCGCCGAGCCGGGCGTCATCGCCGCCTTCGAGGCCGGGCTCGCCCGCCTGGGCGCCGCGGGCGCGCGGATTGAGCGGCGGCCGTTCCCGCTGTTCGATGAGGTGCTGGCGCTCGGCGCCCGGCACGGCGCGCTTGTGACAGCGGAGGCCTATGCGCTCCACCAGGCACGGCTCGAGAGCCATGCCGGCGCCATGGATCCACGCGTGGCAAGCCGCGTTGCCCTCGGCAGCCGGATCGCCATCGCCGACTACATCGCCCTTCTATCCGCCCGCCAGCGGATGGTCGCAGCCTTTGCCGAAGAGATCGGGCCGGACAGCCTGCTCGTTCACCCGACGGTCGCTCATGTCGCGCCGAAGATCGCGCCGCTGATCGCTGATGACGAGGCCTTCGTCGCCACCAATATCCGCACGCTGCGCAACACGATGCTGACCAATTTTCTCGACGGCTGCGGCGTTTCGCTGCCCTGCGGGCAGGGCGAGGCGGGCCTGCCGGTCGGGCTGCTGCTCTCCGCGCCGCATGGGGAAGACGAGCGGCTTCTTTCCACGGCACTAGCCGCAGAATCTCTGCTGATGGAGTCCTGATGATCGTCTGTTTCGATATTGGCGGATCGGCGATCCGCGGCGCGGTCGCGGCCTCGCCCGAAGACATCCGCCCGCTGTCGCGCCGTCCGACGCCGCTCCATGATTTCGATGCCTTCGTCGCCGTCCTCGCTGACCTCATCGCCGAATCCGGCACGCAGCCGGAGCGGATCGCGCTCTCGATCGCCGGCGTCGTCGATCCCGACACCCAGGCCGGCAAGGTCGCGAATATCCCCTGCATCGACGGGCGCGTCCTTTCTGCCGACCTGCAGGCGCGGCTGGGGCCTCAGGTTCTGGTGGCCAATGATGCCGATTGCTTTGCGCTCGCCGAAGCGGGCATCGGCGCAGGCCGCGGCCATCGCATCGTCTTCGGCGCCATCTTCGGCAGCGGCGTCGGCGGCGGGGTCGTGGTCAATGGCCGGCTGATCAACGAGGCCGGCGGCTTTGCCGGGGAATGGGGCCATGGCCCGGTCGCCGCCGCCTTTGCCGGCGATCCGCCGGTCGCCATTCCCGCCTTTGCCTGCGGCTGCGGCCAGAAGGGCTGTATCGATGCGGTCGGCAGTGCCCGGGGCATGGAGCGGCTTTACGAGATGCTCTTTGGCCAGCGGCTGGAAAGCCGCGAGATCACCCGCGCCTGGGAAGAGGGCGACGAGAAAGCGGCGCGCACGATCGAGATTCTGGTCGATCTCGTCGCCTCGCCCTTGGCGCTTGCCATCAACATCACCGGCGCAACCATCGTGCCGACCGGCGGCGGCCTCTCCTCCTCGGCACGGCTGATGGCGGCGATCGATGTCGCGACCCGGGCCCGCACGCTGCGCCGTTTCGACCGGCCGCTGGTGGTGCAGGGCCTCTGCCCGACGCTCTATCCCGGCATCGAACCGGGCTTGATCGGCGCGGCGCTGCTGGCGCTCGGGGCCTAGCGCATGGGCGCGGTTCTCCTCGAAGTCTGCGTCGACGATGCCGAGGGGCTAGACGCGGCGGTCGCGGGCGGCGCCGACCGGATCGAGCTCTGCGCGGCGCTGGCGCTCGGCGGCCTGACGCCTTCGATCGGGTTGATGAAGCGGGCCGCGGAAGCGCCGATCCCGGTCTTTGCGATGATCCGGCCCCGCGCCGGCAGCTTCGTCTTCAGCGAGACGGAGGTGGCGATCATGGAGGCGGAGATCGACGCCGCGCGCGCCTCAGGTCTCGCCGGCGTGGTGCTCGGGGCCAACCGAGCGGACCATAGCCTGGACGAAGCGACGCTCGCGCGCCTCCTGCGCCGGGCCGAAGGCCTCGGCCACACGCTGCATCGCGCCTTCGACCTGACGCCGGACAAGGCCGCGGCACTCGAACAGGCGATCACGCTCGGCTTCGACCGCATCTTGACGTCCGGCGGCGCGCTGAAGGCGATCGACGCCCTGCCGGCTCTCGCCGCCTTGGAGAAGCAGGCGGCGGGCCGCATCCGGCTGATGCCCGGCTCCGGTGTCACCGCCGCCAATGCCGCGGCGCTGCTCGAGACCGGGGTGCGCGAGCTTCACGCCTCCTGCGCCCGGCCGATCGGGGGCGAAGACCCGTTGCTGCTCGACTTCGGCTTTGCTTCCGAGGCCATGCGCCGCACCGATTGCGAGACAGTGCGGGCGCTCAAGGCGGCGATCTCAGGTTGAGAAGACCGGCTCGCCGCCGATATAGGTGGCGATCATGTCCAGATCCTCGCTCAACAGCAGGAAATCCGCATCAAGACCCGGCATCAGCCGACCTTTCCGCGCGGAGACGCCGATCGCATCCGCAGGATAGGCGGATGCCATGCGCAGCGCCTCTTCGAGCGGCAGATCCAGCGTGCGGTGGGCGAAGCGCACCGAAGACAGCATGTCGATATCCGCACCGGCCAGCGTGCCATCCGCCGTCGTCAGCCGTCCGTCCTTGCGGAAGACGGTGCGGCCATTGAGCGTGAAGCCTTGCAGGTCGGAGCCGATGGTCGACATGGCATCGGTGACGATGAAGATGCGCCCCGGCCCGGTCTTGGCGCGCAGCGCGATCGACATCGTCACCGGATCGACATGGTAACCATCGGCGATGATGCCGGCATGGAGCGTGCCGAGATCGAGCGCCGCACCGACCGTGCCTGGCTCGCGCGACCCGAGCGGGCTCATGGCGTTGAAGAGATGCGTGACCATCCGAGCACCGGCCAGCGCATAGGTGGCGATCGTCTCGTAATCGGCATCGGTATGGCCGAGGCTGACGGTGATGCCAGCGCGCGTGAGCGCCGCGACCTGTTCCAGTGTGACGTTTTCCGGCGCGACGGTTGCCAGCACCGCGTCGAAGAAGGAGGCACAGGCGAGGTGGGCGTCGAGATCGTCGGCCTGCATCGGCCGGATCAGCGCCGGATCATGCACGCCCTTGCGGGCGATCGACAGATGCGGCCCTTCGAGATGCAGGCCGAGGAAGCCAGGCACCGCCGCCAGCCGCGCTTCGCGCGCCGCCGCGATCGCCGCCGTGCGGACGTCCGGCGTGTCGGTGATCAGCGTGACCAGGAGCGCCGTCGTGCCGAAGCGGGCATGAGCGGCGCAGATCGCCTCGATCGCGTCCAGCTCCGGACGGTCGTTGAAAAGCTCGCCGCCGCCGCCATTGACCTGGAGATCGATGAAGCCCGGCACCAGCAGCGCCCCCTTGGCCGCCTTGCGCTCCAGCCCCTCCGGCAGATCGGCGGGCGGCAGGAGGCCGGTGACGAGGCCTTGATCCACGAGAAGCGCGCGATCCTCATGCCAGTCCTGGCCGTCGAAGATGCGGGCGCCGGTGACGGCGAAGGCGCGGCTCATCGGGTTTCCGTCACTTTCTTCAGCGCTACCGGCTGATCGGGATTGAGGCCGCGGGCGCGCGAGAAGGCTTCCACGAAACCGTAGAAGGGCAGGACGAGCGCCAGCGCGTCGGTGAGCGGATGGCCGGTCTCGACAAAGGGCAGACGCGCGGCCCGGCCGGCCTTGTCGGAGGTGGCAAAGGCGCGAGCGCCCTTGCCCGCCAGATCGTCGAGAATGGCGGCCACCGAGCTTTCGGCCTTGTCGCGGGCGGCAAGGCCCAGAACCGGGAAGGTCCGCTCGACCAGCGCCACCGGCCCATGCAGCACTTCCGCTGCCGAATAGGCCTCGGCATGCAGGCCCGAGGTTTCCTTGAACTTCAGTGCCGCCTCGCTGGCAATCGCCAGCGCCGGTCCGCGGCCAAGCACGAAGAGCGAATCCGCCTCGCCAATGCCATCGGCGAGCGGCTGCCAATCGAGCCGGACGGCGCGGGCGAAATGTTCGGGAAGGGCATGAACCGCCCGGCCCAGCGCCTCGTCCCGCGTCCAGGCAGCGAGGATGGCGAGGCCGGCGACGATGGAGTTGACGAAGGACTTGGTAGCGGCGACCGCAATCTCCGGCCCGGCGGCAAAATCGATCGCATGGCGACTCGCTTCGGCGATCGGCGACGGCAGCGTGTTGGTGAGCGCGATCGAGACGGCGCCGGCCTCGGTTGCAGCCTGCGCCATGGCGACGATGTCCGGGCTCTTGCCCGATTGCGAGATCGCGATGGACGCCGCACCGGACAGCCGGATCGGCGCGGCGTAGATCGAGGCGAGAGATGGCCCGAGCGAGGCGACGGGCCGACCGGTGCTGAGCTCGATCGCATATTTGAGAAACAGCGCCGCATGGTCGGAAGAGCCGCGGGCGATGGTGACGAGGAAGGCGGGGTCCGCCTCGCGCAGCGCCGCACCGGCCGCATCGAGCGCGCCGCGCGCGCCCTCGAGAAGCCGGGCTGCCGCCTGCGGGATCTCGTCGATCTCGCGGCGCATATGGGTGATGTCGGTCATGCTCTGTCCAATCCTGCTATCAAGGCATTTCGCTGAGTGTGAGTTCCGCGACGAAGTCATAGGCATCGCCGCGAAACAGCGAATGGGTGAATTCCACCGCCCGACCCGAGGCGAGATAGGCGACCCGCTCGATCGACAGGCAGGCCGAGCCCGGCGCGATCCCGAGCAGGGCCGCATCGGCCGGGCGGGCAGCGCGGGCCGAAAGACGCTGCACGGCGCGCACCGGCCGTGCCCCAGCCTCGGCCAGGGCTGTATAGAGCGAACCTGTCACGCGATCGGGATCGGGCAGCAGCACGGCAGAGACGCTGGCGCGTTCGACGGCGAGCGGAACATCGTCGGCGATCCGCAGCCGGCCGAGCCGGGCCACCAAGGCGTCCGCCGAAAGACCGAGGGCCATCATCTCCGCCGGTGAGGCAGGAAAAAGGCCGCGCTCCAGCCATTCGGCGCGCGTGGCCAGACCGCGGCGTGCCATATCCTCGGAAAAGGAGGTTAGCCGGGAAAGCGACTGCTCCATGCGGGCCGGCGGCGCGGCAACGAAGGTCCCCGAGCCATGCCGGCGCACCAGAAGCCCGTCGCGCACCAGATCCTCCACGGCCTTGCGCACCGTCACCCGGCTGATGCCGGCGCTGAGTGCAAGGTCGCGCTCGGGCGGCAGCGCGTCGCCGGCCCTGAGCCGCCCTGCACGGATCGCCTCTTCCAGCGCCTGGCGCAGCTGCAGATAGAGCGGCCCGCCGGAAGCGGGAAAGCCTCCGCTCGGCAGGCAATCGATCAGCGAGACCGTCATCGGCATGCGCTCCTCCGCAGCCCCGCATCGTGCGTCAGCTGCTCATGACATATGCAATACCAAATAAGGACCAATTCGCCAAGATGAGATTTCAAGAAGCCGCATAGGACAGAATTGGTATGAACCATTCCTACCATGAGCGCTCTTGGCATTGGGCTGCAGATTGGCTAATTCTCGTTCTCTGGAGGGGATGCCATGACCATTTCAAATCTCATCGCCTATGCCGGTGCGCTGTTCGTCGCCGCTGCCATTCCAGGCCCTGGAATGACGGCGATCGTGGCGCGCGCGCTTGGGTCCGGCTTTCGCGAAACCTTTCTGATGGGGCTCGGCCTGACGCTCGGCGATCTCGTTTATCTGACCGGTGCCGTGCTCGGCCTCTCCTTCCTGGCCCAGAGCTTCGCGACGCTGTTCCTGATCATCAAGATCATCGGCGCTCTCTATCTTCTCTTCATCGCCTGGAAGCTCTGGACTGCAGGGCTGATCAGCGAGCGGATCGAGGCGCGGCCGCCGGCGGGCGGCGTCTCGGCTTTCCTCTCCGGCCTTTTTGTGACCCTCGGCAATCCGAAGACCATGCTCTTCTACCTGGCGCTGCTGCCGACGCTGATCGACCTTCAGGCCGTGACGCTCAAGGACTATCTGGCGCTGGTCGTCATCACCTTCATCACGCTGCTGGCGGTGCTGCTGCCCTATATCCTGCTTGCGACGCGCGCGCGCCAGCTGCTGGGCAGGCCCTCGGCGCTGAAGGCGCTCAACCGCAGCGCCGCCAGCGTCCTCGGCGCCACCGCCGTCTACATCGCCTTCCGTCCCGCCTGATTGGCCCTCAAGCGGCCGATCGTGGGCGGAACCCATCGAGCAGGATGAGCAGCAGGATGCCGAGGGCACCCGCGACGCCGCCGATGATCGAGGCGATGGAATAGGTGCCGACGGCGGTGCCGAGCGCAAAGAGCAGGGCGCCGAGCCCGGCGCTCAGGAACATGTTGACCGAAATCAGCGCGCTGCCGAGCCCGGGGCGGTCGGCGATCAGATCCTGGAGATAGGTGATCGGAATGCTGATCAGCGCCGCGGCGCCGGCGCCGCTGATCAGCGTCAGCGCATAGAGGTGCCAGGGCGCCGAGGACAGACCGAGCAGCACGAGATAAAGAACGTAGAGCCCCGTTCCCGCGGCGAGAACCGGCATGGCGCCGTAGCGGCGCACGATCCGCCCGAGCACGAGGATGAAGGCGACTTCCAGCAGCGCGACGATGCCGACCAGGACGCCGATATCGCTCACCTGCCCGCGGGCCGGCCCGACGACGATCAGCGGCTGCACCACGCCATTGACATGCAGCATGCCGGTGACGAGCGCGACGGCAAAGACTCGCACGGCGATACGCGGCGAGAGGACATGGGCAAGCGCCGCCCAATAGCTCAGATGGTTGATCACCAGGGCCTCGCCCGGCTCGACCTTCGGCATGGCGAGCGCGATGAGGCCGAGACAGGCGACCACCGCCAGCGCCGCGAACAGATAGGCCGGCAGCATGGTGGGCGATTGGGCGAGCAGGACGCCGGTCAGGCCCGGCACCAGCACCCAGGAGAGCGAGATCATCGCCCGCACGCCGGAATTGACCTCCGCGATCGTTTCACTGGGCATGTCCCGCGTGACCGCCCGCACATTGGCGAAGAGCAGGGAATTCAAAGCCCCATAGACGGGTAGGACGAGCAGCGCCGCGCCGACGAAGACCGCCTGCCGCGGCACGAGATAGATCGCCCCGAAGCCGACAATGCCGAACAGGCAGACGATCAGCATCATCCGCCTGTATTCGCCAAGGCGATCGGCAAAATTGCCGACGAGCAGGCTCACCAGCACATTGACGGCGGCAGCTGACGCCATGATCGCCGAATAGGCGCCATCGCTCAGCCCCAGCTCGCGGATACCGACCACCGACTGGTAGGGCGAAGTGGTGGCGCCGGAAAAGCCAAAGGCGAAGATGGCGAGCATGCTGGTGCGCACGGTCGGGTGGCGGTAGACATCGGGGATATGGAAAGCCATGGGACGCTGTCTGTTGCGGGCAAAGCCATCGGCAGCGCCGTCCTGGTCCCTCGTCGGTCCGGATCGGATGTTCTGCAGGACGGGCCGGAGAACGGGAATCACGCGCAGCCCATCGGCTGCGCGCACCATTAAGCAGAAGCGCCTCCGCCGCACAATCGACCGGAAGACACGCGGCCCCCGCGAAATCCAGCCCTGGCCGGCTCGACGCTCAGCTCCAGCGGGCGGAGAAGCGGACGTCGGGGCTGTAGTCGAAATCGCGGTCGAAGGGGAAAGCGGGGCGGCTGCGGCGATGGCTGGCGAGCGCCGGAATATCCTGGTTCACCACGCCCTCGGTCAGGGCCATGAGGTTGGGATTGGCGATCGGCGCCAGATCCGGCGAGAGATAGCCGGACTTGACGACGAGAAGCCGCACCGTCTTCGGATCAAGACCGAGCCGGGCGAAGTCCGAGAGGTTGTGGTAGGGCCGGCGCCGGGCCGAGAGCACGATGGTGATCCCGCCGGTCCGCACCACCGCCTGCCGCTCCGCAGCATCGCCCGGATCGTCGAGCCTCAAGACCACGGCCTCGATCTCGGCCGGCCGGCTGGACGGGTCGAGACTGCCGCCCACCTTGAGATCGATCACCGCCCCCTCACCCGCCGCAAAACAGGCCTCCACCGCCGGCCGGTCGCAAATACCGGCGATGAGCCCATCTTCAAAGCCCCGCGCGATCAGGGCGTTCAGCACATCCGCCCGATCCCCGACGCCGCCGCCGGTCGGGTTGTCGGCGGAGTCTGCGAGGATGATCGGGCGGGTCGTCGCCTGCTCCGCCGCATCCAGCATGGCCGGCAGCGGACCCGTGACCGGACCGAAGGAGAAGTTTTCGCGCGCGGCCCAGTAGCCCTCGGCGATCTCGCGGGCAGCCTCGGCCGCAGCCTCTTTCTCCGTACCCGTCACGACGGCGCAGGCTGTGGCGCGCGGCTCGTCCGCCCAGACATAGCCGACCATGAGATTGGCATCGCGGACACCCGGCCGCCGGTCATAGGCCGGCAGCGCCTCGTAGAGCGACTTGGCCGGCTGATCCTCGGTCGAGGTGCGCTCGCCGGGCAGAAGCACCGGCACCTTGGCCCAGGCGACGCCCGGCCTTGGCCCGCCTTCAAGCGCCTCGACGAGCATGGTCCAGGCGCGGACCATGGTCTCGCGCACATCGATATGCGGCGCCGTCCGGTAGGCGGCGAAGATATCGAGCTGGTCGATGATCCGCTGGCTGACATTGCCGTGCAGGTCGTAGCTGGCCGAGACCAGGCAGTCGGGCCCGACCACGGCGCGGGCGGCCGAGATCCAGTCGCCCTCCGCATCGTCCATGCCCTCGACATTCATCGCGCCATGCATGGCGAGATAGAGACCATCAAGCGGCAGGCTGGCCTCTAGCCGCTGCAGAAAATCCGCCTTGAAGTGCTCATAGGCCTTCCGTGACACCGGTCCGCCCGGAACAGCGCGGGCGTGAAGGAGCGGCAGGAGCTGGACGCCCTCGGTCGGCAGGAAGTCGAAATAGTCGAAGGAGAGCAGACCCTCTCCGCGGATGAGACGGAAATCCTCGACCGCCATCAGCACCGGCGAATAGGTGCTGCATTCGGTATGGATGCCGCCAAAGGCGATGCGCAGCATGGTCTTTCCTCAGAGCTTCGGGCAGAGGGGCACGATGGCGGCAAAGCGCTGCCAGTCCTTGTTGGCCCGCGGCGTCCAGGCGGCTTCCGCGATCGCCGGCAGGCGCGGGAAGACCAAACGGTTAAAATAGCCGCGCGAGAGGAAATGCTCGCTCCAGATACAGGCCTGCACGCCCTTCAGCCGGTCCTGAAGCGTCTCGGGGAACTCGCCCGCTGCTTCATAGGCATAGGTATGGGCGGGCGGCACCGTGCCGGCCCAGCTGGCACCCGGCTCCTGAAAGGCATCGTCCTGCACCATGTCGAGATAATAGGCCTGGCCCGGCGTCATCACCACCTCATAGCCCTGTTCGGCGAGCTCGATGCCGACGTTGGGGTTCTCCCAGGCCATCAGCAGCGTGCCCTCCGCGCCGACGCCGCCGCCATGGGCGACCTCGTTCCAGCCAGCGAGCTTCTTGCCGCGCGCCGTGAGCATGCCCTTGACCTTCTTCAGGAAATAGGACTGCAACGCGAAGGTGCCTTCGATCCCCTCGCGCTCCATCAGCGCCTTGGCCTTGGGCGAGGCGAGCCAGGAGCCGTTGGCCACCTCGTCGCCGCCGACATGCAGGTAATCGCTCGGAAACAGCGTCACCATCTCGTCGAACACCGTTTCGAGGAAGGTATAGGTGAAGTCGATCGCCGGGTTCAGCGCATTGTTGGGGAAGCCCTGCACCGAATGATAGCTGTCCGGCGCCTCCTGGCCGTCGACAAGATCCGGCAGCGCCACCAGCGTCGCGGCATTGTGGCCGGGAATGTCGATCTCCGGCACGACCTCGACCGAGAGGCTCGCCGCATGCGCGACGATGGCGCGGATATCGTCCTGCGAATAGAAGCCGTCGACCGGCGCTGCGCCATTGCCGAGTTGCGGCAGCAGCGGGCCTTGCGGGGCCCGCACCACGCCTGTGGTGGTCAGCTGCGGATAGGCCTTGATCTCCAGCCGCCAGGCCTCGTCATCGGTCAGGTGCCAATGGAAGATATTGAGCTTCAGCCAGGCGAGGATGTCGATGAGCCGGACCACGTCCGCGACCGGATAAAACTGCCGCGACACATCGAGATGGCAGCCGCGCCAGCCATAGCGCGGGCGATCGGCAATGGTGCCGGAGGCAGGGAAGCGGAAGGTCTTGGGCCGCGCGCGTGCGCCCTCCAGAAGCTGGGCGAGCGTGGTGAGGCCATATTGCCGGCCGGCGGCATCACCGAAGGCCAGCGCCACCGCATCGCCCGAGAACTGCAGCCGGTAGGCTTCCTTGCCGAGATCCGCCTGGTGGGTCAGCGACAGGGGCAGGCCACCGGGCGCCTTGACGAGCGAGAAGGGGGCATGGGCGCTCTCAAACAGGCGGCGGACGAGATCCGTGACGGCGGAAATGGCCTTGAGCGATTCCGTCGACGTCCCCTCCGCCGGGTAGAGCACCACCGGAAAGCCTTCGCCCGGCACGGCATCGATTTCGGCCGGCCAGGGTTGCAACGCGAAGGGCAGGTCGAGCTTGCCGTCCGGCAGCAGCACCGGCGGCGGCAGGCTCGGCGCATCGGCCAGCAGCAGGTCGGACACCGCCACGTCGACGAAGCTGCCGTCAGACAGCGTCAGATAGGCGGACTTGGCGCCCTCGGTGCAGTGCTTGGCCGGTCGGTGCAGGCCAGACACGGTGAAGGTCCAGCCCTCACCCGGCGAGAGTGACAGGCCCTCCGGCGGCGCGAATTCATGGAAATTGGCATTGCGCCTCAGGAAGCGGGCATTGGTCACGGCGTCTGCATCGATGACGCGGGTAAGCGATGTGTAGGCAAGCGAGAAGCCGGACAGCGGCTCATCGGACAGATTGAACAGGGTGAAGGTGAAAGCGCCATTGGCGCCGCCCTTGGGCGACCAGGTACCGTCCAGACGGTAGAGAGCGGGGGTCGGGGCCATGTGTCTGTTCCTTGCTGCTTGGATGCGATGATCAGTAATCGTCGGATTGCGAGAAGGTGCGGGCGAGTTCGGCCGAGCCGGCGGTCAGTCCGCAATCGACCGGCAGGCAGACGCCGGTAATGGCGGCCGCCAGCGGCGAGGCGAGGAAGCCGACCGCCTCCGCCACGTCCTTCGGGTCGACGACGCGGCCGAGCGCATACCAGCGCTTGGCTTCCTCGAAGACATTGGGATTGGCATCGGCCCGTGCATTCCAGGCCTGGGTACGCACCGTGCCGGGCGCCACCGCATTGGAACGGATGCCATAGCGGCCATATTCGACCGCGGTCAGCCGGGTGAAATGCAGAAGCGCGGCCTTGGCGGCGCTATAGGCGGGATGGCCGAAGACCTGCAGGCCATTGACCGAGGCGATATTGACCACCGATCCCTGCGTCTCCTTCAGCATATCCTCCACCGCCCGGAGGCAGAGAAAGGCGGCTTCCGAATTCAGCCGCGTATCGCGCCGCCAGCTCTCGGCCGTCGTCGCCTGCAGGCTGACGGAGAAGGCGGCACCCGCATTGTTGACCAGCGTGCGGACCCGGCCGAGCGCGCGCGCCGCCCTGGCCATCTCGGCCACATCCGCCTCGTCCGTCACGTCGCAGCGAAGGGTGAAGAAGCGCTCGGCAGGACCGAGCGTCATTGCCGCCGCCTGCGCCGCCTCAAGGTCGAGATCGACGAGGAGGACCATGTCGTGATCGGCCGCAAGCCGGGCCGCGATCGCGCGACCGATATCGCCGGCACCGCCGGTCACGATGGCGAGAGTCTTCATCAGTGTTCCAAGGTCCTGTGGATGGGAAGAATGGGCACGGCCTCAGTCTCCAAGCGGCTGGCGGTCGTCGCCGTCGCGGTGCTTGACGAGCTGTTCCTTGATCCGGCGCAGCGTGGTGGCGGCCTGAGCCTGGACGCCATAGGCGACAAGGCTCGCGACGATGTCGACCAGCGCCAGATAGGCAATGCGGGTGGAGGTGGGGCGGAAGATGTTCACCCCCTCGCTGAGGTCGATCGCCAGAACCGTATCTGCAGCCTCGGCCACCGGACTGCCGGTCTGGGTGATGACGATGGTGGGAATGCCGAGTTCCGAGGCGAGCTTCAACGAGCGGACCAGCTCGGCATTGCGGCCGGACAGCGAGGAGCCGATGATGACGTCGCCCGGCCGGGCCGCGGCGGTCAGCATCAATTGCATGCTATGGTCGGCACTTGCCGTCACACGGATGCCAAGCCGGAACAGCCGGTTCTGCAGCTCGGTTGCGACCATGGAAGAATTGCCGCCCGAACCAAAGGCGTAGACCATCTCCGCCGAGACGATCCGTTCCACCGCCCGCTCCACGGCGGCAATGTTCAGCTGGTCGTGCAGGAGGAACAGCGCGTTCTGGGCCTTGGTAATGATCTCCTGCGCGACATCGCCGGCATTGGAGCTCTTCGGCTCCGGCTTGAGATAGCGCATGCCGACATAGGCGGTGCGGGCGAGCCGGATCTTGAAATCGGAGAAACTGTCACAGCCGAGCCTTCGGCAGAAGCGGGTGACGGTCGGCGGCGACACCGCGGCGCGCTCGGCGAGTTCGATGATCGAGGCGCTGACGGCGAATTCGAAGTCGTTCAGGATGATGTCGGCGATGCGGCCCTCGGAGGGCGAGAGCTTCGCCTTCTCCGCCTGGAGATTGGAAAAGAGATCCATGCCGTCCGCCAATCCCTGCCCGAGCGCCGCCATGATCGACCGCTAGCCTTCCTTGGGCTTGAAGGCGATGCAGTCGATCTCGACCTTGCAATCGACCATCATGGCGGACTGGACGCAAGCGCGCGCCGGCGGATGAGCTCCGAAATAGCTCTGATAGACCGCGTTGAAGCTCCAGAAGTCGCGCGGGTCGTCCAGCCAAACGCCGCAGCGGACCACATGCTCCACCCCATAGCCGGCCTCATGCAAAATGGCGATCAGGTTCTGGATGGCCTTGTGGCTTTCGGCGACGATGCCACCGCCGATGATCTCGCCCTTTTCCATGGCCACCTGGCCGGACACGTGCAGCCAGCCATCCGCCTCCACCGCACGCGCGAAGGGTAAGGGCTTGCCACCGGCACCGGCTTGCACGTCACCATAGCGCTTAATGGTCACTCCCGCTCCCTTTCGCAAATTATTTTCGTGATCCGTTGACAAGTCACCATACAAGACGGATTTTGGCCAGTGAAAATCGAGGATGATGAAAAGAATTTCAATATGACAGGCAGTCGAGACCCTTTCGCCAATCCCTTTCCGGCGAGCGACGGCGATCGCCGTGCCATCTGGGACATGCTGGTCGAGCGCGACATCACCGCTTTCCTCGCAGCCGACTGGTCGATGGTGGCCGACGATTTTGTCGCCGATGCCTTTCTCGGCATTGATGGCCAGAAGTCGGTGAGCCCTGCCGGCTGGCGTCTCGCTTTTCCAACACTCGAATCCTATCGTGACGAATGGCTGCGCCAGGCGCGCGACTTCGCCGAGACCACCTTTGCCGAGGATCCCCGCCAGGCGATCTTCTGGACGACGACGCTGGAGGAGATCGAGATCTCCGGCGGGGCGGCGCTCGCCCGAAAAATGTTCGACGGCACGATCGAAAAGGCGGACGGCACGCGCGACGTCCTGAAATGGCAGACGCTCTATCACTGCCGGTTTCATGAAGGACGCTGGAAGATCTGCGGCTTTACGGGCTATCTGCCCAATCCGATGGAAGCGAAGTGACGGCTCACGCCGCGGGGGGACAAGTGCGGATCTTTACGGCAGCGCTGGCGACGGAAACCAATACGTTTTCGCCGATCTGCATCGATCGCCGCGCCTTTCTCGCCTCGCTCTACGCTCCACCCGGTGAGCATCCGGACACGCCGACCCTCTGTTCGGCGCCGATTACGGTTGGCCGGCGCGTCTGCCGCGAAAAGGGTTGGACGCTGATCGAGGGCACCGCCGCCTGGGCCGATCCCGCCGGTCTGGTGGCGCGCAGCACCTACGAAACGCTGCGCGACGAAATCCTCGACCAGTTGCGGGCCGCCCTCCCCGTCGATGCCGTGGTGCTCGGCCTGCACGGCGCCATGGTGGCCGCGGGCTACGAGGATACGGAGGGAGACCTGCTCTCCCGGGTGCGCGACATCGTCGGCCCCGAGATCCTCGTCTGCGCTGAACTCGACCCGCATTCGCACTTGACCGAGAAGCGCCGCCAGGCGGCGGACTTCTTCGTCTATTTCAAGGAATTCCCGCATACCGACTTCGTCGACCGCGCCGAAGACCTCTGGCGCATCGCCGTCGATACGCTGGAAGGACGGGTCCGCCCGGTCATGTCGGTCTTCGACTGCCGAATGATCGATGTCTTCCCCACCTCGCGCGAGCCGATGCGCAGTTTCATCGATCGCATCGCGGCGCTCGAGCAGACGGAAGACAGCGTGCTGTCCATCTCCGTCGTCCACGGCTTCATGGCCGGCGACGTGCCGGAAATGGGCACGAAGATGCTGGTCGTGACCGACGATGCGCCGCAGAAGGGCGAGGCGCTGGCCCGGCGCCTCGGCCTGGAGCTCTTTGCCCGCCGCGGCACCTTCATCATGCCGCAGATCGATGAGCGGGAGGCGGTATCGCGCGCATTGGCTGCCAAGGCCCATCCTGTCGTCATCGCCGATATGTGGGACAATCCGGGCGGCGGCACGGCAGGCGACGCCACCGTGCTGTTGGCCGAGCTCCTCGCCCGAGGCGCCAAGGATGTGGCGATCGGCACGATCTGGGATCCGATGGCGGTGCAGATCTGCATGGCGGCCGGCGAAGGCGCGGAGATCCCCTTGCGCTTCGGCGCCAAATCCGCGCCCGGCACCGGCCAGCCGATCGATGGACGGGTGACCGTGGTCCGGCTGGTCGAGAATGCGCAGATGCGATTTGGCGAGAGTTTCGCCCCCTTCGGCGATGCGGCCCATATAAGGCTGGAGGGGATCGACATTATCCTCAACTCCACCCGGGCCCAGAGTTTCGACCCCAGCCTGTTTTCCGCCCTCGGCATCGACCCGATGGCGATGAAGATCCTGGTCATCAAATCGACCAATCACTTCTACGCCTCCTTTTCCCGGATCGCGGCAGAGATCCTCTATTGCTCGGCGGGCACCCCCTATCCGAACAATCCCGCCCGCACACCCTATCGCCGTGCGCCCCGCACCATCTGGCCGATGATGGCCGATCCGCACGGGCTGGAGACGAAACCCGCCGCGCGCGGCGTCGCCTGAGGTTCACCCTCAACCGAGCGCGCGCAGCCGGCTCTCGCTCAAGAGCCCGCTCGCATCCATGATCGGATGGGCGACCGAGACGATATGCGCATTGATTCGCTTCAAGTCGCGCAGCATGTCGAGATGGAGCGAGCTCGTCTGCAGGCTGGCGGCCTGCCCCTCGCGCAGGCGGGCGAAGTGGCGCTCGGCCGATTGCTTCTCGAGATTGCGCACCTCCACCTTCACCTCCATCAGCCGCCGCGCCAAGTGAATGTCGCCGGTGACGAAGATCGTCTGGGCGATGCGCAAATTGTCGATGGTCAGCTCGAAGAAGCGCGACAGTTCCTCAAACCCCGCTTCGGAGAAGCTCAAGCCCTGGGAGACCTTCTTCCTCACCTGCGCGACCAGGCCCTTCTCGATGATGTCGCCGACATGCTCGAGATTGATCGCATAGTCGATGATGGCGATCGAGCGGCGGGCATTGTCTTCGGCAAGACCGTTGCGCCCCAGGCGCGAGAGATAGAGCTTGACCTCCTGCTGCAGCCTGTCGACCCGCTGCTCCAACATCGGGATGTCCTGCAGCGCCGCCAGATCGCCGGTCTTGAAGGCGTCGGCCGCGTTGAGCAGCATGCGTTCGATCAAATCGCCGACGCCCAGCACTTCGCGCGTCGCACTGGTAAGCGCCACCACCGGCGTCGAGAGCTCTTGCGGATCGAGATAGCTCGGCCCCTGGTTCGTGCTCGCCTCCTCCGGCACCAGCCGCGCCATCAGACGGGTCAGCCGGCGGGTGAGCGGCCAGGCGACAAGGGCGAGGACGAAGTTGAAGAGAAGATGGGCGTCGACCGGCAGCTTGGTCCCCGGCAGCCGCGAAAGAAGGTCGGCGACCTCGCCGGCAAAGGGCAGCACGATGAGGCAACCGCAGGCGCGCACGATCAGATTGCCGAGCGTGATGCGCCGCGCAGCCGGCGCCGCCCTTAAGGTGGCGACATAGGGTGGGATTGCCCCACCCAGATTGGCCCCCAGCACCAGCGCCACCAGCAGCCCGCCCGGCAGAACGCCGGTCGAGGCAAGCGACAGGATGAGCACGACGATCGCGAGGCTGGAGGAGCAGGCAAAGGCCAGCGCCGCCGAAAAGGCGAAGGCGACCGCCCAGGCGCCGTCGAGCAGCCGGATGAAGGTGGCAAGCGCCGCCGAATGGCGCATGGGTTCGCTGGCGAGATCGAGCAGATGAAGCGAGAGCAGCATCAGGCCGATGCCGATCAGCGCCACGCCGCCGCCCTGACGGGTGGTCGCCTGGCTGCGGGTGAGCGCGAAGCCGGACAGGATGAGGAGCGGCGAGAGCCACTCGATCCCGGTCGAGACGATCCACGCGGTCAGCGCCGTGCCGAGATTGGCGCCGAGCAGTACGATCTGCGCCATGCGCGGCTTGACCAGGCTGCGCTCGACGAACGAGGACACCATCAGCGCCGTCGCGGTGGAGCTCTGCAGCGCGAGCGTCGCGACGAGGCCGGAGAGAAAGGCCCGCCAGGATTGCCGCGTCGCCGTGGCAAGTCCCGTCCGCAGCCGCGCGCCGAAGGCCCGCGACACCCCGTCCTTCACCTGCGCGAGCCCGACGAGCAGCAGGGCCACGGCCCCGAACAGGTTGATCATGACGATGGTGGACTGCATGGCCGATCCTGACTGACGCACCGCCGCTGGAGCCTTACCGACTGGCCTCGGCAAAATGGGGCTCACGCTCACAGAGTGTCACGCTTTTCGACATCGTGCAGCGAAAAAAACGACATGAATCCTTCGCTTTCGCCAGAAATTTCCCTTAGCCGGCGCAGAAGAGCGGGCGGCGGCTTCGGCCGCCCTTTCCGGCGTCTGCCACGCCGCATCGACTGGCCGGGCAAGAGGAGACGGTCCTCGGCTTTGACAGGAGCATCTGACAATGACGGTCGTAGCGTCGCGCGGCCGCCAGCCCGCGAGAGAAATGATACGAATGGACATATTCGAAATTTAGGTTGCAATGATGCAGCACTGTGCAATGCTGATCAGGTTGGTCCCCCTGGCGACGGAGAAACGAGGGCTGCCGCAAGGCATGAAGCAGAGCGTGTTCACCTGGCTCTTCCTGGCCATGTCCAACCGCTGGCGACCTGAGAGAGGGGAAAGATCAGCCGGGCGCGACAGTCCTGAAAGAGAGAGACGGCATGGTCCTTCCTTTTCGGTCCAAGACGGATGTCACGCTCGGCGGCGACGTCGCCAGCTTTCGCGAACTCTGCATCCGGTATGGGCAGATGATCGGCCACAGCTACTCAGCGCTTGCACCTGAAGACGAGGGACGGGTCGATCGTTTCTCCAATATCTCCCTGCCGGAGGCCTGCGCCACGGTCTTCGATCGGGGCCTGTCCCGCTTCGTCATGTCGCCCAATCTCAACGGTCTCGATCTCGTGATGTTCTCCATGCCCTTCGGCGAGAGCACTTTGACCTACGAACAACGCGGTCGCGTCGAGACCGCCGAGGCAGGAGAGATCCTCGTCCATTCGACGGCCGAGGTCCTGCAATCGCATTCCCGACAGGTCGGACGAACCCTCGCCATCGCCCTGCCCCGTGCCAAGATCCTGCCGCTGGTGATGAGCGAAGACCGCTTCGACATGACCCGCCTCGGCCGCGACAATCCAGCCTGCACCCTGCTGCGCAGCTACGCCGATACGCTGATCAGCCAGGACATCCAGCCGGACTTCGCGCTGGCGGACAAGATCGGCGACCAATTATGCGATCTCGCCGCGCTGGCACTCGGCGCCAGTGCGCGGGGCAGGGAACGGCGCCTTGCCGGCCGGGCACTGAGCGATGCACGCCTGCACCGGGCAAAGCAGTTCATTTCCCGCAATCTGAACAGCGGTCACCTCAATGAATCGCAGCTGTCCGCCCATCTCGCGATGAGCGAAAGCGCGGTGCGCAAGCTGTTCGCCGAAAGCGGAACGCCGCTCGCTCGCTACATCCGAATGCAGCGCCTCGAACGAGCGAGCCGCCTGCTGGCCCAGAAGCACAGCACCTCGCAGCGCGTCGTGGACATCGCGTTGGATTGCGGTTTCGAAAGCCTGTCCGCCTTCTACCGCGCCTTCCGGCAGGCCTATGGCACGACACCGTCCCAGCGCACCGACGACGCCGTTGAAGCGTGAGCCACTGATCCTCCCTTGCATCGGCTGCCTGTCAGGAATGGCACATGAGCCTGTCGAAATAGCGACGCGCTGATCCGTTTACCGGTGCAAGAAGCCTCTCGGACCACCAACCGGAGCGAGAGGCGGAGATGAGTGCCATCGGAACGATCGGGAACGACTATATCTACGACGAATTCGCGCTTTCCTATGAGGGTGGCCAGGGCGACGACGTGCTGGGCTCGAGTTCATTGTCCTTCATCGGCTATGGTGGCGAAGGCAATGATGTCGTCGTCTTCGACTACGGACGCAACAACAACACCGCCTATCATCTTCTCATCGCCCATGGCGGCGGCGGCAATGACTGGTTGATCAATCGATCGCTGTCGTCCGGCGGTGACTCGCTGTCCGGCGATGGCGGGCGCGATGTGATCGAGGGCGGTCTCGGCAATGATACGCTGGACGGCGGCGGCGACTGCGACTCGCTTTGGGGCAGACTCGGGGACGACCACCTGGACGGCGGCGACGGGGACGACAGCCAGATCACCCTGGTGGTGGCCGGCTCCACCGCCCTCGGTGACGGTTTCGAAACGTCCAAGCTCGGCGGCCTCTATGGCGGCGAGGGCAACGACGTGCTCGAAGGCGGCGCCGGCAGCGATTCGCTCGACGGCGGTGTCGGTGACGACGATCTGTTTGGCGGCACCGGCCTCGACGTCCTGTCCGGGGGCGATGGTAACGATACGCTGGACGGCGGCAGCGGCAGCGACTGGCTCTATGGCGGCAATGGCGACGATACGCTGACGGAGAGCCGCGGCAACGACGCGCTCTACGGCGAG
Source organism: Rhizobium sp. YIM 134829 (assembly GCF_046546455.1). NCBI lineage: Bacteria > Pseudomonadati > Pseudomonadota > Alphaproteobacteria > Hyphomicrobiales > Rhizobiaceae > Rhizobium > Rhizobium sp. YIM 134829. The sequence continues at coordinate 117,463 of NZ_JBKHKI010000007.1, read as the reverse complement.
AACGGCAACGATATCATCGCGACGGCCAGCTTCCTCGGCACGGCCAGCAGCGGCAAGTCGAGCGTCTATGGTGGCGACGGCGAAGACCGGATCTATGCCAATGGCAAGGATCTCGTCTATGGCGGCGACGACGCCGACCACATCGTCGGCAATGCCGCCGATCAGCTGCTCTCCGGCGATACAGGAAACGATGTCATTGCCGGGGGCGGCGGCAACGACAAGATCTGGGGCGGGGACGGTCTGGACATCCTCACCGGCGATGCAGGCAAGGATGTCTTTTACTTCGACTGGACCCTCTCGGCGGAGACCAATGTCGACACCATCACCGATTATCAGGTGAAGGACGACGCGATCTCGCTCGATAAGACCGTCTTCTCGGCGCTCGGCTCGGGATCCAAGCTGAAGAGCGCCCAGTTCATCGCCGGCAGCGACGGCAAGGCCCATGATGCCTCGGACCGGATCATCTACGAGACCGACACAGGCAAACTCTTCTACGATGCGGACGGCACGGGCGGAAAAGCGGCCATTCTGTTCGCGCAGCTGGACGCGAACCTGGCCATGAAGGCTGGCGAGTTCATTCTGGTTTGAGGCTGCGCGATAACAGGCGCGAGAAATCGTGTCGTATTCCCAATTCTAACCACACGCCTGCCCAGGCCGCAGGCGCGTTTCCGATCATCTGAGGGTGTGGCGCGGCCTGCTGTCAGTGGCCGGCATAGATCCTGTCAAGCAGGGCCGAGACAGTGACCAGGTTTTCGCAGGCGGGATCGTAGGTCCGGCGTTCCGCGAGCTGGCGCGCCCAGGCGGCAGCCGCGCGACCGCCCCAGTCGTCCGGCGGTGCGGCCAGGAGTTCGCGGGAGGTGCCGTGGAAGCGTTCGGCGGTGAAGTCGTAGAAGGAACCGGCGACATTGCGCAGGCTTGCGCCGCCTTGCGTGCCGTAGAGGCTCGCCTCGATCACCGCATCTGCGCCGGCCTGCAAGCGCCAGGAACACGCCAGCCGCACCACCGTGCCGGAGGCAAGCGTCACGGTCGCGACTGCGTAGTCCTCGACATCGCCGGCCTTGAGCGGTGCGCCTTCCTTCATCAGCGTGCTGGTGACCGAGACAATCTCGGTTTCGCCGAGCAGCCACAGCGCCAGGTCGGCCAGGTGCACGCCGAGATCCATGACGCAGCCGCCGCCGGCGAGCGCCTTGTCGTAGAACCAGGGCTTGTCCGGCCCATAGGCATTGTGGAAGGTAAGGTCGGCGGCAAAGACATGGCCGAGCGCGCCGTCGGCAAGAAGAGCGCGGATCTGTTTCAACCCCTCCGTTTCCCGATAGGAGAAATCGACGCCGAGCAGCCGGTCGGCAGCGCGCGCCGCCGCCACCACGGCCCTGGCCTCCTCCGCCGAGCGGCCAAGCGGCTTCTGGCAGAAGACGGCGATGCCCTTTTCAAGCGCTGCGATCGACTGGGCGGCATGGCCGGCGCTCGGCGTAGCGATGACGATGCCGTCGAGATCTTCCGCGAGCAGCTGGTCGAGCCCTTCGAGCCGGCGCGCAGCCGGAGCTTGGACGAGCGCCTCCTCGGCCATGTCCGGCGAGGGGTCAGCGATCGCCACGGCCTCCGCCACGCCGGTCGCAAGGATTGCCTGCATCCGGTGGCGGCCGATCCAGCCGGTGCCGAGAAAGCCGAGGCGCAGCGGGCGGGTCGAGGGCTCGAGTTGAAAAACGCGCGGCATCTCGGTCATGCGAAGCTCACCCATCCCTTGAGGAAGCCATCCGGCCGGTCGCGCGTGTCGTCGAGCGCCTTGCCCAGCGCCTCCAGCGGATAGCGGTGCGTGTAAAGGGCGCTCGGATCGAGGCGGCCGTCGATGACGGCGGCGACCGCCCGGCGCATTCCGTCCATGTAGATCTCGGGGTCGCGCTCATGGGCGTTGATGACGTCCAGGCCCCGCCAGTTCCAGAGCTGCATGTTGATCTGGCGGGGGCCATCCTGGTGATAGCCGGCGATGATCAGACGGCCACGCTCGGCGGTGAGTTCGGCGGCGAGGTCGAGCGGCCAGGACTTGCCGACCGCCTCGATCACCCGTTCGCAGAAGCTCCCGTCTGTCAGCGCCTTGACCTGTTCGATAATTTGCCAGTGATCCTCCATCGCGATCACCTCCGCCGCGCCCATGCGCCGCGCCACGTCGAGAGAGAAGGCGCGGCGCGAGATGACGATTACCCGCGCGCCGGCGCGGGAGGCGAGCTGGGTGAGCAGCGCGCCCAGAAAGCCGCCGCCGACGATCGCCACCGTTTGTCCGGCCTGGATGTCGGCGCGCGTAAAGATGTTCATGGCGCAGCCGAGCGGCTCGCCGGGAAAGGGCTGGCCGTCGAGCTCCGCTGGCAGCGCGACCACACGCTCGGCCGGGGCGATGTCATGCGTGGCATAGGCATGGTAGCTGAGCGCGGCCACCCGGTCGCCGATGGCGAGCTCGGTCACGCCCTCGCCCAGCGCATCGATCACCCCCCAGCCCTCATGGCCGAGTCCGCCGGGTTCCGTTGGAAACTGCATCCAGTCCGGCCCCGACCAGGGCACCAGATTGGACGCGCAGACGCCGCAGCCTTCCAGACGGATCCGCACCTCGCCGGGGCCGGGCTCTGGCGCCGGCCGCGTGTCGATCTCGACCCTGCCCGGCCCGGTGACGATTGCGGCGCGCATCAGCGCCTCGGCCGCGTCCGGCTCTCTGGCCATCTGGTTCATCGCGTGTCTCCTTCGATTCCGCCGCGGGCAGCCCCGCTCGTCTAGGCCCGCCGAACAGCCCGGGACGCGATCGGTTCCTCAAGAAGTCGAAGAAGATGAAGATGGCAGAGGGGGCCGAAGCGATCGGCGCTTGTTCCCGTCTCTCTCAATCACCCGCGCGCGCGGGGCGGCTGGGTCAGCCGATAGGGTGGAAGAAGTCGAAGAAGAAAAAGATGACATTGAAGCGGCAACTTTCGCCGCAGGGTCTTGTTCGGCCGCCGATGACGGATGCGCTTTTCCTGACCTTTTGGGAGCCAGTGATGACAAAGATCTTAGTAACGGGTGGCTGCGGCTTCATCGGACGCCACGTCATCGAGGAACTCCTGAATGCCGGCTATTCGGTCCGCATTCTCGACGCCATGATCGACCAGGTCCATGCCGATGCCGAGGCCGGCGTGCCGGAGGCAGCCGAGCTGATCCGCGCCGATGTGCGCGACAAGGCCGCTGTCAGTCAGGCGCTGGAAGGGGTCGAAGGCGTCATCCATCTGGCGGCCGAAGTCGGCGTCGGCCAGTCCATGTATGAGATCGCCCGCTATGTCGGCGGCAATGATCTTGGCACCGCGGTCCTCCTCGAATCGATGATCGGCCTGCCGATCCGCCGCATCGTCGTCGCCTCCTCCATGAGCGTCTATGGCGAGGGCCTCTACAAGGATGGCGAGGGGCGGCGCTTCGGCTTCGTGCGGCGCAAGGCGGAGCGGATCAAGGCCGGCGCCTGGGACCCACAGGGGCCCGAAGGCCAGCCCGTCACTCCCGTCGCCACCGACGAGGAAAAGCCGGTCGACCTCGCCTCGATCTATGCGCTCACCAAATATACCCAGGAAAAACAGGTGCTGATCTTCGGCGAGGCCTATGGCGTCGAAGCCGTGGCGTTGCGGCTGTTCAACGTCTTCGGCGCCGGCCAGGCGCTTTCCAATCCCTATACGGGCGTGCTCGCCAATTTCGCCTCGCGGCTTGCCAATGGCCAGCCGCCGATGATCTTCGAGGATGGCCGGCAGCGGCGCGACTTCGTCCATGTCCGCGATGTCGCCCGCGCCTTCCGCCTGGCGCTCGAACAGCCGCAGGCGCCCGGCCATGTCATCAATATCGGCAGCGGCCAGGCCTATACGATCGCCGAGGTCGCGATGCTGCTCGCCGAGGCGATGGGTGTGCCGGAGATCGCGCCCGATATCATGAACAAGGCCCGCTCCGGCGACATCCGCAACTGCTTCGCCGATATTTCCAAGGCGCATGACCTGCTCGGCTTCGAGCCGGAATTCAGGCTCGAAAACTCGCTCGGCCCCTTCGCAGAATGGGTGCGTCAGTCAGGCGCGATCGACCGCGGCCCGGAGATGAAGCGGCAGCTGGAAGAGCGGGGTCTGGTATCATGACGGCAGGCGGAGGCGTGGAGAGCCCGAAGCGCTTCGGCTTTGCCGAATGGTTTCGGCCGGGCGAATATGACCGCACCGAGGAGATCCTGCCGGCGATCCTGAAGAGTGGCGCCAGCTATCTGCGCACCCATCTCTCCTGGGCTGAATACTTGGCGCCGGGCGGCGAAGAATGGTTTGACTGGCTGATCCCGAAGGTCGGAAGTCAGATCGATCTTCTCCCCTGCATCCACTACACGCCCCCCTCGCTCTCGCGTACCGGGCGCTCTTCAGGCGCGCCGGTCGATCTCAAATCCTATGCCGATTTCGTCGACCATGTGCTGACGCGCTATGGCCGGCATTTCACCCATGTCGAGCTCTGGAACGAGCCCAACAATCTGCTCGACTGGGACTGGCGGGAGGATGGCGATTTCGCGCTGTTCTGCGAGATGGTCGGCGGCGCCGGCTATTGGGCGCAGCAGCGTGGCTTCAAGCCCGTGCTCGGCGGCCCCTGCCCCTTCGATCCCTTCTGGCTGAACCTGATGGGCGAACGCGGCGTGCTGAACGTCGTCGATGCCGTCGGCTTCCACGGCTTTCCCGGAACATGGGACAGCGAGGAAGGCACCTGGGGTGGCTGGGACATGCATATGGGCGAGATGCGCCGCATCCTCGACCGTTACAATCCCAAGGCCGAAATCTGGATCACCGAGACCGGCTACTCCACCTGGCGCAATGACGAAATGGAGCAGGCGCGCCGCTTCATGCGCGCGCTCTCGGTCCCCGCCGACCGCATGTACTGGTATTCCTGGCGAGACGTCCCGCCGAACGTGCCGGTGCAGGAGGGCCTCTGGTTCGATCCGCGCCATTATCACCTCGGCGCCGTCACCCATGACAACCAGCCAAAATTGCTCGCCCGCCTGTTGACCGAAGGCGGCACGGCGCGCCTCGCCGAGGTCGCCGATCTCGCCACGCCGCATGTGGCCAGCCATGCGCGCCCGGTGGTGATCACCGGCGGCAGCGGCTTCATCGGCTCCAACCTTGCCGACAGCCTGCTGAAGGATGGCGAGGATGTGGTGATCCTCGACAATCTCGCCCGCTCCGGCGTCGATCAGAACCTTGCCTGGCTGCGCGAGCGGCATGGCGACCGGGTTCACCCGATGCTCGCCGACGTGCGCGACCTGCGCGGCATCGAGGCGGCCTTCGCCGATGCCAAGGCGGTCTTTCATCTCGCCGCCCAGACAGCGGTGACGACCAGCCTCGTCCATCCGCTCGATGATTTCGAGGCCAACGCCCGCGGCACGATCAATGTGCTCGAGGCTGTCCGCAAGGCCGGCCGCAAGGCGCCGGTCATCTTCGCCAGCACCAACAAGGTCTATGGCGCGCTCGACGACGTCACCATGGTGCCGCTCGACGACCGCTACATGCCGGCCGATGAAGCGATCCGCAGCCATGGCATCGGCGAGGACCGGCCGCTCGATTTCTGCACGCCCTATGGCTGCTCGAAGGGCGTCGCCGACCAGTATGTGCTCGACTATGCCAAGTCCTTCGACCTGCCGACGGCGGTGCTGCGGATGAGCTGCATCTATGGCCCGCGCCAGTTCGGCACGGAAGACCAGGGTTGGGTGGCGCATTTCCTCATTCGCGCGCTCTCCGGCGCCCCGGTTTCGGTCTATGGCGATGGCAGGCAGGTGCGCGACATCCTCCATGTCGATGATGCCGTGGCCGCCTATCGCGGCCTGCTCGGCGCCATCGACCGGCTGAAGGGCTCCGCCTTCAACTTGGGCGGCGGCCCACGCAATGCGGTGAGCGTCATCGGGGTGCTGCGCGAGATCGAGGCTCTGACCGGCCGGCCGATCGAGATCGAGTTCGGCGATTGGCGGGCCGGCGACCAGTTCTTCTTCGTCGCCGATACGCGAAAGCTGGAACACGCAATCGACTGGCGGGCGCGCGTGCGCTGGCGGGCGGGCCTTCAGCATCTGGCGGAGTGGCTGGCCGAACACCGCTTTTCCGGCCGAGGCCCTAGCGCCGAGAAGCGCCGGGTGACCGCATGAGCGGGCGGCGCGTGCTGATGACGGTCGATGCGGTGGGCGGGGTCTGGCGCTATGCGATGGATCTGGCCGCGGGCCTCGCCGGTTCGGGCATGCAGATCGTCTTCGCCGGCTTCGGCCCGCGCCCGGGTGAAGCCGAACGACGGGAGGCCGAGGCGCTTGGTCCGCTCCACTGGTTCGATGCGCCGCTCGACTGGATGGCGACGTCAGAGGACGAGCTTGCCGCCGTTCCGGGCTTGATCGACAGTCTTGCCCGCCGTGCAGGCGTTGATCTCCTGCATCTCAACCTTCCCTCCCAGGCGGCGGGGCTGAGCACTGACCGGCCGGTCGTCGTCGTGTCCCATTCCTGCGTCGTTACGTGGTTTGGCGCGGTACGCGGCACGCCGGTCCCGGCCGACTGGGAATGGCAGCGCGGGCTGACAGCGGACGGGCTGGCGCGGGCCGATGCGGTAGTGGCGCCGACCCACAGCCATGCCGCCATGGTGGAGGCCGCCTATGGCATGCAAGTCCCCGTGACGGTGATCGAGAATGCCAGCCGACTCAATGCCGAAACGCCGGAGAAAGAACCCTTCTTCTTCGCCGCCGGCCGCTGGTGGGATGCGGGCAAGAATGGCGCGGTGCTCGACGCCGCATCGCCGTCCATGCCCTGGCCGCTGGTTCTGGCGGGCCCCTCCCTCGGTCCGAATGGCGAGCGCCTGGCCTTCACCCACGCCGATCATCGCGGCGCGCTCTCCCATGCCGAGACCATGGGCCTGATGCGCCGCGCGGCCGTCGTCATTTCACCCTCGCTCTACGAGCCCTTCGGCCTCGCGGCACTCGAAGCCGCCCGGCTCGGCGCCGCGCTGATCCTGTCCGATATCCCCACCTATCGCAAACTCTGGGACGACGCGGCGCTCTTTGCCGATCCGCGCGACCCCGCCGCGTTCGCGGCGCAGGCGAACCGGCTGGCCGGCGATCCCGCGCTCCGGCACACCATGGCGGAGGCCGCGGCGCATCGCGCCCGCCGCTTCACGCCCGCTGCCCAGACCAAGGCCGTTCTCGGCCTCTACGACCGGCTGTCTGCAGAGAGCCGCCCGGCGCGTGCCGCCCTTCCCGATGCAGCGGAGTGACCATGAAGTTCCTGTTCTACACCCATTCGCTGGTCTCCGACTGGAACCACGGCAATGCGCATTTCCTGCGCGGCGTGCTGCGCGACCTGGAGCGGCGCGGCCACGAGACGCTGGCGCTGGAGCCGCAGGGCGCCTGGAGCCGGGAGAACCTGGTTGCCGACCAGGGCCTGGTGACGATCGACCGTTTCCACGACACGTTCCCGATGCTCAGCTCGGTGGTCTACGGACCGGACTTCGACCATGAGGCAGCCCTCGATGGTGCGGATGTGGTCGTCGTGCATGAATGGACCGATCCGGCGCTCGTCGCCCGGCTCGGCCGCGCGCGCCAGGCCGGCGGCCGCTTCACCCTTCTCTTCCACGACACCCATCACCGCGCGGTTTCTTCCGAGAGCGACATTTCCGGCCTCGATCTCAGCGGTTATGACGGCGTGCTCGCCTTCGGCGAAACGCTGCGCCAGCGCTATCTGGCCGCCGGCTGGGGCCAGACGGTCTTTACCTGGCATGAGGCCGCCGACGACGCGCTGTTCCGCCCGATGCCCGAGGTGGAAAGAACCGGCGATCTGATCTGGATCGGCAATTGGGGCGATGACGAGCGCTCGGCCGAAATCCTCGACTTCCTCGTTCGGCCAGTCGCGGCGTTGCGGCTGGATGCCACGGTCCGGGGCGTGCGCTATCCCGATCATGCTCTGTGGGCGCTGGCGGAGGCGGGCATCGCCTATCATGGCTGGATTGCCAATGCCGACGCGCCCAAGGCTTTCGCCGCGCATCGGGTGACGATGCATATTCCGCGCCGTCCCTATGTCGAAAGCCTGCCCGGCATTCCGACGATCCGCGTCTTCGAGGCGCTCGCCTGCGGCATTCCGCTGATCAGCGCACCGTGGAGCGACAGCGAAGGGCTCTTCCGGCCGGGCGAAGATTTCTTGGTCGCCCGAAACGGCGAGGAGATGACGGCGCGGCTGCGCGATGTGCTGAACGACAAGGCTCTCGCCACGTCCCTCACGCGCGCCGGCCTCGCGACCATCCAGGCCCGCCACACCTGCCGCCACCGGGTGGACGAGCTCTTTTCGATCCTCGCCCAGCACGGCACGCTTTCCGTGCGCCAGGCTCTGGCCGAAGCGACCGCTAATCCCCGCGCGCTGACGAGAGGCCGCCGAATGAAGATCGCCTTTTACGGATCGAGCCTCGTCTCCGCCTATTGGAACGGCGCCGCCACCTATTATCGCGGCCTGCTGCGGGCGCTTGCCGCCCGTGGCTATGACATCACCTTCTACGAGCCGGACGTCTATGACCGGCAGAAGAACCGGGACATCGACCCTCCGGACTGGTGCCGCGTCGTGGTCTATGAGGGGACGATCGAGGCACTGAAACGCGTGGCGGCGGAGGCGGCCAAAGCCGATATCGTCGTCAAGGCAAGCGGCGTCGGCTTCGAGGATGATCTCCTGCTGCAATCGGTTCTCGATGCCGCCCCACCGCAGGCGTTGAAGATTTTCTGGGATGTCGATGCGCCGGCGACGCTCGCCGAACTCAGGGCCGCGCCCGACCATCCGCTGCGCAAGGCGCTCGGCACGCTGGACCTCGTGCTGACCTATGGCGGCGGCGATCCGGTGATCAAAGCCTACCGGGCGCTTGGCGCGCGCGACTGCATTCCGGTCTATAATGCGCTCGACCCGCAGACCCACCATCCCGTGCCGGCCGATCCGCGTTTTGCCGCCGACCTCGGCTTTCTCGGCAATCGCCTGCCGGATCGTGAGGCCCGGGTGGAAAGCTTCTTCCTGGCGCCGGCCGCGCGCCTGCCGGAGAGCCGCTTCCTGCTCGGCGGGTCCGGCTGGCAGGACAAGGCGATGAGCACCAATGTCCGCCTGCTCGGCCATGTCTCCACTCGCGAGCACAATGCCTTCAACGTTAGCCCCAAGGCAGTGCTCAACATCTCGCGCGAGAGCATGGCGGAAACCGGTTTTTCGCCGGCCACCCGCGTCTTCGAGGCGGCCGGCGCCGGTGCCTGCCTGATCACCGACTACTGGGAGGGGATAGACCTCTTCCTGAAGCCCGGCAGCGAGGTGCTGGTGGCACGCGATGGACGCGACGTGGCGGAGATCATGGCGACGCTCGAGCCTGACAATGCCCGGCGCATCGGCGAGGCAGCTCTGTCCCATGTCCTTGCCGAACACACCTATGATCACCGGGCGGAGGCGGTGGACCGGCTGTTCCGCGCCCATGCGACCGGCCTGGAGGCCGCCGAATGACCCGCCCGCTCGATATCGTCGTCCTTGGCCTGTCGCTCTCCTCCTCCTGGGGCAACGGCCATGCCACCACCTTCCGCGCGCTGCTGCGCGGGCTCGCCGCCGAAGGCCATTCGGTGCTCTTCCTCGAGCGCGACGTGCCCTGGTATGCCGCGCACCGCGATCTCGCCGATCCGGATTTCTGCACGCTCGACTTCTATGACGACGTTCCGACGCTGATCGGCCGCTACCGCGAGCGGTTGGCACGCGCCGATGCGGTCATCATCGGCTCCTATGTGCCGGAGGGCATCGCCGTCATCGAGGCGGTAGCAGCGCTTCGGCCGAAACGACTTGCCTTCTACGACATTGATACGCCGGTGACGCTGGCGCGGCTGGAGCGTGGCGAGGAGGAGTATCTCGCCCGCCGACAGATCCCGCTGTTCGACGCCTATTTCTCCTTTTCCGGCGGCGCGGTGCTGACCCGGCTCGAGCGCGACTTCCACGCCCGCAAGGCCCTGGCGCTTTACTGCGCCGTCGATCCCGACCGCTACGGCCCGACCGGCGAAGCGCCGATCTATGATCTCGGCTATCTCGGCACCTACAGCCCCGACCGGCAGCCGACGTTGGAACGGCTGCTGATCGAGCCGGCGCGGCGCCTGCCGCAACTCCGCTTCGTGGTCGCCGGGCCCCAATATCCGGCCGAGATCGATTGGCCCGCCAATGTCGAGCGGATCGAGCATCTGCCGCCCGCGGACCATGCCCGCTTCTATGGCCGCCAGCGCTTCACGCTCAATGTCACCCGCGCCGACATGATCGCCGCCGGCTGGTCGCCGAGCGTGCGGCTGTTCGAGGCGGCCGCCTGCGGCACGCCGATCATCAGCGACCGCTGGCAGGGTCTCGATGCGCTGCTGCCGGACGGCGAAGCGCTCTTGATCGCCGACGACACCGACGCCGTCGTGGCAGCGCTGACCGGCCTGGAGGAGAGCCGGCGACAGGCGATCGCGCAGGCCGCACGGGCGCGTGTGCTGGCCGACCATACCGGACAAGCGCGGGCGCGCGGCCTCGTGGCCGATCTTCGTGCCCTTGCGCCGCGCACGGCGGCGCCGCGCCAGGACCCGATCCCGGCCTGACGGCCAAACAGAGCTTCAGTGAGGAGTGACACAATGGTGCAGAGACCGTCGAACAATGAGGGAGCGAGGAGAAAAGGCGCCAGACGCACCGTGCTGGTGGCCGGAGGGGCGGGCTTCGTTGGCTCTCATCTCTGCGATGCGCTTCTGGGAGCAGGCGACCGCGTCCTCTGCCTCGACAGCTTTCTCACCGGGTCATCGCGTAACATCCAGCCGCTGATGAACCATCCGCAATTCCGGCTGATCGAGGCGGATATCTGCGCGCTTCCCGGTCTCGGCGAGCCGGTCGATCAGATCTACAATCTTGCCTGCGCCGCCTCGCCGCCGCAGTACCAGGCCGATCCCATCCACACGATGATGACCTGCGTGACCGGGACCGGCAATCTTCTAAGCCTGGCGGAGCGCGAAGGCGCATCCTTCCTGCAGGCCTCCACCAGCGAGGTTTATGGCGATCCGGCCGAGCATCCGCAGCGGGAGGACTATCGCGGCAATGTCAGCTGCACCGGTCCCCGCGCCTGCTATGACGAGGGCAAGCGCGCGGCCGAGGCGCTCTGCTTCGACCTCTTGCGCGCCGGCCGTGTCGATGTGCGCGTCGCCCGCATCTTCAACACCTATGGGCCGCGCATGCAGCCGAATGACGGGCGCATTGTCTCGAACCTGATCGTCCAGGCGCTCTCCGGCCAGGCGATGACCATCTATGGCAGCGGCGAGCAGACACGCTCCTTCTGCTTCGTCAGCGACCTGGTCGCCGGGCTGATGGCACTGATGAACGCCGATCCCAATCCCGGCCAGCCGGTCAACCTCGGCAATCCCGGCGAGTTCACCATCAACGAGCTGGCCGCCATGGTGGTGGCGCTGGTGCCCTCTGCGGGCGATCTCGTCTATCGCCCCCTGCCGGCCGACGACCCGCAGCGCCGCCGCCCGGATATCGCCCGCGCGGAAGCCCTGCTCGGCTGGACGCCGCGGGTGCCGCTTGCCGAAGGGCTGGCGGCGACGGTGGACTGGTTCCGCGCCGCGCTGGACGTCGAGGCGCCCCGGCCGATCGCCACTCCCCGTCCGCGGCTGCGCCATCAGGCCGCCGCCGCGCTCGGCGCCTGAGCACGGGCGCGCGATCGCTTCGGCGGGGTCTCCTGCAAGCGGATGCAACTCAGGACGAGGGTGCCATCCCGCAACGGGTAGCGCTCTCTTCTTTTTTGGAGCGGGACGTTCGGCGGGCAAAGCAATCAGTGGCGCGAGGTGTTTCTGCCCTGCTGCGTCAGCGTCGTCAGGATCGCCGTCATGTCCTCCTCCGCGCCATTGAGCAGGAAAGGCTTTGGCCCGTCCGGCGCCGTCTTGCCGATGACGGCGAAGAGAAAGGGCACCTGCGCGAGATCGAGGCGTTCGGAGAGATCATAGATCTGCTCGATCTCCTCGGCGACGTCGAGGACAACGCCGGCAGCGAGCCGGGCCTCCTCGATGCGGACCTTATCGGCAGGGATCGGGCCGACGAGCGTGATGTTCCGCTCGGCCCAGGCCTGACGGGCGGCATCGGATAGGATGCTCTTTGCGCCGACGACGATGATCTTCAAATCTGGCACTGCGTCTTCCTTCGGAGTGCCGTCGCGTTCAGCCCCCTCGCGGCCGCCGCCATCAAGGTCGGGCCGTCGTCTGCCGCTTGGAACGGCGGCCGCGCTGCCGCAGTTCGTCAGTCCGGCCTTCGGTCGAACCCTTCGCCGGCGCGTTTAATCCGCCAGCCTTCATAAAGCAATGCGTCAGAAGCAGACCCAGCGCGTTTCGCGCACGCCCCTGTCTCGTCTCTTATCCGCCTAACATCGCGCTTCGGTTCCGGTTCCCGGACAAGGACTGCTCTTCCGGCGCGTCTGCAGCGTCCCCTCGATCCCGGCCTGGGCAAGGCATTTCATCCCGCCCAGACAAGGGGCAACAAGCCGAAGCCGAACATGGATCCACGCGCGGTATGAAAATGAATTTCATCATCGCAGGAATTTCAGCATTGCCTGTTGACGAGAATGAAAAGTTGGACCAGTCTCAAGAAAATAAATTACGAAAAACGGGAACGTCAGCAATCATGAAAGTTGGGATCATCGGGCTCGGTTTCCGGCTCGGCTATCTGGGCTATGTCTTCAAGACCATCGACCCGTCCTTCGACATCGTCGGCTATGTGGACCCCGAACCGGCCGGCCTTCCGGGCCTTACCGAGCAGGGTATATCGGCAGGCACAGCTTACGCAACGCCGGAAGCCATGATCGCCGCCGAAAAGCTCGATCTCTTGATGATCGGCTCGCCCAACCACTTCCATCTCGACCATATCCGCATCGGCCTCGAGGCCGGGCTGAAGGTGTTCTGCGAAAAACCCGTGGTGACGACGATCGCCGACAGCATCGCGCTTGCCCAGCTGATGGCCCGCTTTGGCCAGGAGCGGCTGATGGTCGGTCTCGTGCTGCGCTATTCGCCGCTCTACAAGGACCTGGTCGCCGAAAAGGCCAAGGGAACGCTCGGCAACGTCGTCTCGATCGAGGCCTCCGAGCATATCTACCCCTATCACGGCGCCTTCTTCATGCGCGACTGGCGGCGCTACGAGAAGTTCTCCGGCAGCTTCATGCTGGAGAAGTGCTGCCACGATCTCGATCTCTACAACGGCATCGTCGGCGCGCGGCCCGAGCGGGTCTCGAGCTTCGGTGGTCGGCGTACCTTCATTCCCGCCAATGATCCGCGGCTCGACGGCGTCAACGACATGACCATGTTCCACTCCAAGCCATCCGGCTGGATGGGCAGCGACAAGGTCTTCGACAGCGATGCCGACATCATCGATTATCAGGTCGCCATCGTCGAATATGCCAACGGCGTCGGCATGACCTTCCACACCAATCTCAACGTGCCCGACCAGTTCCGCCGCTTCGCCATCATCGGCACGCGCGGCACGGCCGAGGGCGATTTCGTCCGCGGCTATATGGACGTGACCGAGGTGCTCTCCGGCGAGAAGGTGGTGGAGGCGCGCTATGCCGCCACCGAGCTCTCCCAGCATTACGGCGCCGACGAGCAGATGGCCGCCGATATCATGGCGCATGTGCGCGACGGCATCCATTTGCCCGTCTCGACGCTCAATGCGCTGGAAGCCGGCATCCTGGCGCTTGCCATGGACGAGGCGCGGATCAAGAAGACCATCGTTGACCTGCGCCCCGTCTGGGACCGTTTCGACGAGGCGCTCCTGGCCAAGGCGGCCTGACGCCATGGGCGGGATGAGCGTTCAACGCAGCGCCGTTCTCTTCGCCTGGATCCTGCTGACGCCCGCGCTTCTCTATGTCGCGGTCATCGTCGCCTATCCGCTGGTCGACACCTTTATCCTGTCCTTCACCGACGCCTCGCTGAAGCGGACGACGAACTGGGTCGGCTGGGCGAACTATTCGAAGATCTTCAACGCTACCTTCGCCGAAGTCATCATCCGCACCTTCGTGTGGACCTTCTTCTCCGTGTCGATCAAGATGATCATCGGCACCTTCGGCGCCTCGATGCTGAATGCCGCAGTCCCAGGCCGCGCGCTCTTCCGCGTGCTGACCATGCCGCCCTGGATCGTGCCGATGGCGATCGGCATCTTCATGTGGGGCTGGATGTATAATGGCCAGTTCGGCATGATCTCCGGCATGCTGCAGCGCGTCGGCCTGGCGGATAGCCCGGTCGCCTTCCTGGCGCAGGGCTCGACCGCCTTCTGGGCCACCATCGTCACCGATGTCTGGATCGGCGTGCCGATGGTGACGCTCTATATGCTCGCCGCCATGCAGGCGATCCCGCAGGATCTCTACGAGGCCGCCTGGGTGGATGGCGCCGGCCGCTTCTATCGCTTCCGCCGCATCACCCTGCCGCTGATCGTGCCCTCGATGATCACCATGTCGATGCTGTCGCTGATCGCGACCTTCAATTCCTTCGACATCATCTGGATTCTTACCCGCGGCGGGCCGTCGGGCGAGACGACGACGATGATCATCGACACCTACAAGACGGCCATCGGCTCCAACAAATATGGCGAGGGCGCCGCCCGCGCGGTCTTCATCTGCATTTTCCTGTCGATCTTCTGCGTCTGCTACTTCCGCATCATCAGCCGCCTGTCTGCCGGAGTCGAAAAGCGATGAAAGAGCCGCCGCTCCTGATCAACCGCTATGCCTGGTACGAGCTCGTCGGCATCTATCTCGGCATCGCCGTCTTCCTGACCTTCGTGCTCGCCCCCTTTGTCGAAGGCTTCCTCGTCTCGCTGAAGCCGCTCAGCCAGCTCTTTTCCTCTCCCTACCGCTTCATCCCCGAGAACGGCTCCTTCGAAGCCTACCGCACCATGTGGGTGAGCGTTCCTGGCTTTGCCCGCTATATCTTCAATTCCTTCTTCATCTCGACCATCGTCACCGCCGTGGTCCTCGTGCTCGTCGTGCCGGCGGCCTATGCCTTTGCGCGGTTCGAGTTCAAGGGCGCCGGTCCGCTGCTGGGCGCCTTCCTCGCGGTCAACATGTTCTCCGGCGCCGTGCTGCTCATCCCCCTCTTCCGGCTGATGCGCACCATGGGCGTGCTCAACACCTATTTCGCCATGATCGTCCCCGGGGTGGCCTTCCTCATCCCCTCGGCCATCTGGCTCCTGCGCACTTATATGATGCGCATCCCCCGCGAGCTGGACGAGGCGGCCTTCGTCGACGGTGCCAGCCATTTCTATACGCTGCGCCGCGTCATCCTGCCGATCGCCATGCCCGGCATCACGGTGGTCGCCATCACCACCTTCATCGGCTCCTATGCGCAGCAGTTCATCTTTGCGCTCACCTTCAATTCCAAGTCCGAATATGCGCCGCTGCCCGTCGGGTTGTTTGCCTATTTCGGTCGCCAGGAAGTCGTCTGGAACGAGCTCATGGCCGCAAGCTTCGTCGGCATCGCGCCGGCCATGATCGTGATCTTCTTCCTGCAACGCTATCTCGTCAGCGGGCTCACCGCCGGCGCGGTGAAACAATAAGAATGCAACCCCAGAGGACGGGAGTTAGAGATGACCATCGCTTACAAAACCGGAGTTTTCGCCCTTGCCCTGCTCGGCTCGACCGTGCTCGGCGGGATGGCTGCCCAGGCCGCTGACCAGGAGATCAGCTGGATCTATTGCGGCGACAAGATCGACCCGATCCATGAAAAATACATCAAGGAATGGGAAGGCAAGAATGCCGGCTGGAAGGTCACGCCGGAAGTGGTCGGCTGGGAGCAGTGCCAGGACAAGGCCACCACGCTCGCTGCCGCCGGCACCCCGGTCGGCATGGCCTATGTCGGTTCGCGCACGCTGAAGGAATTCGCCGAGAACGACCTGATCGTCCCCGTTCCGATGACGGATGAGGAAAAGAAGAGCTACTACCCGAACATCGTTGACACGGTGACCTTCGACGACACGCAGTGGGGCGTGCCGATCGCATTCTCGACCAAGGCGCTCTACTGGAACAAGGACCTGTTCAAGCAGGCCGGTCTCGACCCGGAAACCCCGCCGAAGACCTGGGCGGAAGAGATCGCCTTCGCCAAGCAGATCAAGGAAAAGACCGGCACTCCCGGCTATGGCCTGCCCGCCAAGACCTTCGACAACACCATGCACCAGTTCATGCACTGGGTGTATACCAACAACGGCAAGGTGATCGACGGCGACAAGATCGTCATGGACAGCCCGGAAGTGCTGGCAGCGCTGCAGGCCTACAAGGACATCACCCCCTATTCGGTCGAAGGCGCCACGGCCTACGAACAGAACGAAATCCGCGCCATCTTCCTCGACGGCAAGGTCGGCATGATCCAGGCCGGCTCGGGCGCCGCCGCGCGGCTCAAGGAAACCAAGATCAACTGGGGCGTCGCAGCCCTGCCGCTCGGCCCCTCGGCCAAGGGCGAAGGCACGCTGCTCATCACCGACAGCCTGGCGATCTTCAAGGGCACGGGTGTGGAAGACAAGGCGATCGAATTCGCCAAATACATCACCTCGCCCGAGCCGCAGGGCGAATATGAGCTGCAGGGCGGCGCAGGCCTTACCCCTCTTCGCCCCTCGCCCAAGGTCGATGAATTCGTGAAGGCCGATCCGTCCTGGAAGCCCTTCATCGACGGCATCGCCTTCGGTGGTCCGGAGCCGCTCTTCAAGGACTACAAGGGCTTCCAGAACGTCATGATCGAGATGGTCCAGTCGGTCGTCACCGGCAAGGCCGAGCCGGAGGCCGCGCTGAAGACGGCGGCCGGCGAACTCGAACAGTACAAGTAAGATCGTCGGGCAGCCGCAGACAATGCGGCTGCCCCTCCTCCCCTTGGTAACGAATGCGGCCGCCCGCGCGGAGACGGAATTGGGACAGCTCTCTCTCAAACAGGTTCGGAAGTCCTATGGCGACTTCGAAGTGCTCAAGGGCGTCGAGCTCTCGGTCGGCAATGGCGAATTCGTCGTCTTCGTCGGTCCGTCGGGCTGCGGCAAGTCCACACTTCTGCGCATGATCGCCGGGCTTGATTCCACCACCGGCGGCGACATCGTCATCGACGGCCTCCGGGTCAACGACCTGCCGCCGGTCAAGCGCGGCATTGCCATGGTCTTCCAGTCCTACGCGCTCTACCCCCATATGAGCGTCTTCGAGAACATCGCCTTTCCGCTACGCGTGGAAAAGATGGAGGAGGAGAAGCTCAAGGCCAAGGTGGAGCACGCCGCCCGTATCCTGCATCTGGAGAGCCGCCTGCAGCAGAAGCCGGGCATGCTCTCCGGCGGCCAGCGCCAGCGCGTCGCGATCGGCCGCGCCATCGTGCGCGAGCCGAAGATCTTCCTCTTCGACGAGCCGCTCTCGAACCTCGACGCCGCGCTGCGCGCCGATATGCGCATCGAGCTCGCCAAGCTGCACCGGCAGCTGAAAGCCACGATGATCTATGTGACGCATGATCAGGTCGAGGCCATGACCATGGCCGATCGCATCGTCGTGCTCAATGCCGGCACGATCGCGCAGGTCGGTCCGCCGCTCGAGCTCTATCACAAACCCGCCAATCTCTTCGTCGCCGGCTTCATCGGCAATCCGAAGATGAACTTCCTGCCGGTCACCTGCGAAGGGGTGAGCGAGGTCGGCGTCACCGTGTCCTACAAGGGCCGGTCGATCACCGTTCCCGTCGACCCCGAAGGCGCCGAACCCGGCGCCACGCTGACGCTCGGCATCCGGCCCGAACATATCCAGACCGGGTCCGGCGATCTCGACCTGACGCTGGTGCCGACCGTCATCGAACGGCTCGGCGCCCAGACCGTTGCCTATGCCTCGATCGAGGGCAAGGGCGAGGATTTCTGCGCCATGCTGCCTGGCGTCTCGCCGGTGCGGATCGAGCAGTCACTGCCGATCGGCATCCATGCCGCCGATTGCCATCTGTTCACGGCCAGTGGGGCAGCCCTCGAGCGCCGCGTGGCGCTGACCGAGATCGACATGAACCTCCTGAGCCCGACCGCAGCCTGAGCCGCGAGGGCGCCCTCAGGCCGCCACATCCTCGGCCAGCCGATAGCCGACGCCGGTCTCGGTGAGGATGTAGCGCGGCTGATCGGGCGATTTCTCGATTTTCTGGCGCAGCTGGCGCACATAGACACGCAGATATTGCACGTCGCTCAGCTCGTTCCAGACATGTTCGAGGATGTAGCGATGCGTCAGCACCTTGCCGGCATGCTGCACCAGGATCTGCAGGATTTCATATTCCTTAGGCGAGAGCTTCACCTCCCGCCCCTCGACCTTGACGATCCTCTTGACGAGATCGACCGAGAGATCGCCGGTCTGGAAGAGCGGGCGCGTGCCCTGCGCCTGCAGCCGGTGGCGCAGCGCCACCCGCAGGCGCGCCAGAAGCTCGTTCATGCCGAAGGGCTTGGTCACATAGTCATCGGCCCCGAGCTCCAGAGCGCGCACGATCCCCGCCTCGTCCGTGCGGCTGGAGAGGATGACGATCGGCACGTCCAGCCCCTCGGCCCGCCAGCGTTCGAGAAGCGTGTGGCCGGGCAGGTCCGGCAGGCCGAGGTCGAGGATGATCAGGTCGGGCCTGTCGGCCTTGACCATCTCCTGCGCCAGCTTCGCGTTCATCGCCTCGCTGACGGCATAATCCTGCGTGGCAAGGCCGACGCGGAGCAGCTTGCGGATCGGCGGCTCGTCCTCGACGATCAGGACATGAATGGCGCTGGTGCTCATGGCGCATCTCCAAGCGGCGGCAGAGCCGCGGAAAGCGGCATGCGGATGGTGAAGACTGCGCCCCGGCCGCCCGGTCGGTTCGCAGCCTGGATCGTGCCGCCCATGGCTTCGATGAAGCCGCGGCAGATGGCAAGACCGAGGCCGGTGCCGGCCTGCACCGTATCGGCCTTGCGCACGCGGTAGAAGCTGTCGAAGATCTTTTCGAGATCCTCGGACGGGATGCCCGGCCCCTGATCGGCGACCGAAAGCAGCACCGCCTGCCCCTCGCTCCGGGCGCGGATCTCGATCTCGCTTCCGACCGGGGCATATTTGGCGGCGTTGTCGATCAGGTTGAACAGCACCTGCTCGAACAGCACCGGATCGAGCCGCACCATCGGCAGGCTCTCCGGCATGTCGAGGCTCAGGCGATGGCCGCTCGTGATGCGTCCCGCCCGTTTCAGCGCCGTGCCGACCAGGTCGCCGAGGTAATGCAGCGCGTAGTTCGGTTCCATCGCCCCGGCCCCGATGCGCGTCATGTCGAGCAGGTTGGCGATGAAGCGGGAGAGCCGCTCGGATTCGTCGACGATGGTGGTCAGCAGCTCGGCGCGGGCTTCCTCGGGGATTTCGCCGCCGAGATCGCGCAGCGTGCCCGCCGAACCCATAATGGCGGCAAGCGGCGTCTTCAGGTCATGCGAGATGGAGGTGAGCAGCGCCGTGCGAAGTCGGTCGGTCTCCGCAGCAAGCCGTGCCCGATCGACGTCCGAGACCAGCTCCACCCGCTCGATCGCAAGCGCCGCCTGGTCGGCCAGTGCATCGAACAGCCGCTGCTGGTCCGGGGTCAACAGCGGTCCCTGCCGGTCATTGTCGAGGCCGATGACGCCGACGGCACCGCGCGCCGTGCGCAGCGGCAGATAGAGCCGCTTGGCGCCGGGCAGCGTATCGGCGGCGCGGCCGGCGGGGCGATTGTGCTCCCAGGCCCATTTTGCCGCGGCAATATCGGCATCGACCAGCGTATCATCCGGCGGATAGCCGGCCTTGACGGCGATCGTGCCGTCCTCCGGCAGGAGGATGACGACGCGCAACTTGAGCATGGAGGCGATCTGGAAGGCGGTTGCCCAGAGCACATCGTCGAGCGTGCCGGTGCCGGCGAGCTTCTTGGAGAAGGAATAGAGATCCTTGGTGGTGCGCGCCCGCTGACGGGCCGCCACGGCCTGACGCTGGACGGCGGCCGTCAGGTTGGAGGCGATCAGCGCAACGCCCAGAAACGAGACCAGCGCCACGACGCTCTCCGGATCGCGGACGGTGAAGGTGAAGCGCGGCTCGAGGAAGAAGAAGTTGAAGGACAAAGCGCCGGTGAAGGAGGAGAACAGCGCCGGCCCCAGCCCGCCGCGCACCGCCGAGACGAGCACGGCCATCAGGAAGACCAGCGCCAGGTTCTGCACGTCGAGCGCCCGGTCGAGGATCGACCCGGCACCGATCGCCAGCGCCACCCAGGCGATCGTTTCCGCATAGGGCCTCAGGCGGCGCGGCTCGGCGGCAGCGGCCACCTTGACGCCGCGCTGCGGCGGCTCGCCTTCCCGACCCTCGCCGGAAACGACATGGACGGCGATATTGCCGGCCTCGCGCACGAGATCGGCGGTGACCGACCCCTGCCAAAGCTGGCGCCAGCGCGGCCTGCCCGTCCGCCCGACCACGAGATGGGTAACATTGTTTTCCGCGGCATAGGCGAGGATGTCCCGCGCCGGGTGGAGGCCGGGCAAAACCGCCGTCTCGGCCCCCAGCTGCTCGGCCAGCCGCATGGTTGCCGCGAGCCGGTCCTTCTCCTCCTCCGAAACCGCTGAGGAGCGCGGCGTTTCCAGATGCAGCACGGTCCAGGGCGCGCGCAGCCGGTCGGCCTGGCGGCGGGCATAGCGCACGAGCCCCGCGCCGTTGCGCCCATGGTCGAGGCAGACCAGCACCCGCTCCCCCGCCGCCCAGGGGCCGGAAATGGCATGGGCCTGCATGTGGTGAAGCAGCTGCTCGTCCACCCGCTGCGCCGTGCGGCGCAGCGCCAGTTCGCGCAGGGCGGTGAGATTGCCGGGCGAGAAATAGTTCTCCACCGCCCGGCGCGCCGTCGCCTCGCGATAGACCTTGCCGGCATTCAGCCGCTGGATCAGATCGGCCGGGGTGATGTCGATGATCTCGACCTCGTCCGCCTCGTCGATCACACGATCGGGCACGGTCTCGCGCACCTGGATGCGGGTGATCTGTGCGACGATGTCGTTGAGGCTCTCGACATGCTGGATATTGAGCGTCGAATAGACGTCGATGCCGCGGGCAAGCAGCTCTTCCACATCCATGTAGCGCTTGGGATGCCGGCTGCCGGTGGCATTGGTATGGGCGAGCTCGTCGACCAGCACCAGCGCCGGATGCCGGGCGAGAATGGCATCGAGATCCATCTCGCCGAGCACCTGGCCGCGATAGTCGATCTGCCGGCGGGGAACGATCTCGAAACCCTCGATGAGGGCCTCCGTCTCGGCCCGCCCATGGGTTTCGACCACGCCGATGACCACGTCAACGCCCTCGGCGCGGCGCGCGCGCCCGGACATCAGCATCTCATAGGTTTTGCCTACGCCCGGCGCTGCGCCGAGAAAGATCTTCAGCCGGCCGCGCTCCTCCCGCCGCGCCGCGGCAAGCAGCGCGTCCGGCGAAGGTCGAGCGAGGCTGTCGCGAAGGTCTTCAGCCATGGGAGCGTGCCATCGGATCCGGATCGGGCCGCAGGAGCCTGCGGCCTCGCCTATTTAGGAGCTTTGTGCATCGAGTGCCATGTTGAGCCGGAGAACATTCACCACCGGCTCGCCGAGCACGCCGAGCTCGCGCGGCTCCACATGCGCATCGACCAGACCACGCACCGCGGCCTCGTCGAGATTGCGCGCCTTGGCGATGCGCGGCACCTGCAGATAGGCGGCCTCAGGGGAGACATGCGGATCGAGCCCGCTGCCAGATGCGGTAACAAGATCGACCGGAATGGTGGCGGCGGTCGGATCGGCCGCTTTTTCCGCGGCGAGATCGGTCTTCACCCGCTCGATCAGCTTGCTGCTGGTCGGCCCCAGGTTCGAGCCAGAGGAGGCCGAGGCATCATAGCCGGTGCCGGCCGCGGAGGGGCGGCCGTGGAAATAGCGGTCGCTCGTAAACGCCTGGCCGATGAGGCTCGAGCCGATCACCCTGCCGTCCTTCTCGATCAGGCTGCCATTCGCCTGATGCGGGAAGAGGGCCTGGGCGGCGCCTGTCATGGCGGCGGGGTAGAGAAGGCCGGTCAGGACGGTCATGGCGACGATCATGACGAAAGCGGGACGAAGCTGCTTGAGCATGGATGTCTTCCTTTAAGCGAGGCCGAGGGCGGTGATGACGATGTCAATCGCCTTGATGCCGATGAAGGGCACGACGATGCCGCCGAGGCCGTAAATCATGAGATTGCGCGAGAGCAGCGCACCGGCGCCGACCGCGCGATACTTGACACCCTTGAGCGAGAGGGGGATCAGCGCGACGATGATCAGCGCATTGAAGATGATGGCCGAGAGGATCGCGCTCTGCGGCGTCGCCAAGCCCATGATGTTGAGCACGGCGAGCTGCGGATAGAAGGTCAGGAACATGGCCGGGATGATCGCGAAATATTTGGCGATGTCGTTGGCGATCGAGAAGGTGGTGAGCGCGCCGCGGGTCATCAACAGCTGCTTGCCGATTTCGACGATCTCGATGAGCTTGGTCGGGTCGCTGTCGAGATCCACCATGTTGCCGGCCTCGCGGGCCGCCACGGTGCCGGTGTTCATCGCCACGCCGACATCGGCCTGGGCAAGCGCCGGCGCATCATTGGTGCCGTCGCCGCACATGGCGACCAGCTTGCCCTTGGCCTGTTCCTCGCGGATCAGCGCCAGCTTGTTCTCCGGCGTCGCCTGGGCGAGGAAGTCGTCGACGCCGGCTTCCGCGGCGATGGCTGCAGCCGTCATCGGGTTGTCGCCTGTGATCATCACGGTGCGGATGCCCATGCGGCGCAGCTCGGCGAAGCGCTCGCGGATGCCGCCCTTGACGATATCCTTGAGCTGGACGATGCCAAGCAGCCGCCCGTCGCGCGCCACGGCAAGCGGCGTGCCGCCGGTTTTGGCGATCTCATCGGCGATCGCCTGCAGCTCGCGTGCCGTTTCCGTCTGCGTCTCGGCTGCCACGGCGGCGTTGCCGGCAACCGGCAGGCTGCCGCCGCCGATATAGGCAAGAACCGCCTCGACCGCACCCTTGCGGATCTCGGTGCCTTCCAGATCGACGCCGCTCATGCGGGTCTGGGCCGTGAAGGGCACGAAACTGGCGTTGAGCCCGGCCATGTCGCGACCGCGCAGCGCATATTTTTCCTTGGCCAGCACGACGATCGAGCGGCCTTCCGGCGTTTCGTCGGCGAGCGAGGCAAGCTGGGCGGCATCGGCGAGATCCTGCTCGGAGACGCCGCGCACCGGCCGGAAGGCGGTCGCCTGGCGGTTGCCGAGCGTGATGGTCCCGGTCTTGTCGAGCAGCAGCGTATCGACGTCGCCCGCCGCTTCGACAGCGCGGCCGGACATGGCGAGCACGTTGAAGCGGACGAGACGGTCCATGCCGGCAATGCCGATCGCCGAGAGCAGCGCGCCGATGGTGGTCGGGATCAGCGTCACGAAGAGCGCGACGAGGATGATGATCGGGATCGAGCCGCCGGCATAAGCGGCAAAGCTCGGAATGGTAGCGGTGGCCAGCACGAAGATCAGCGTCATGCCGGCCAACAGGATGTTGAGCGCGATCTCGTTCGGCGTCTTCTGGCGCTCCGCACCTTCGACCAGCGAGATCATGCGGTCGATGAAGGTGGATCCGGCCGCAGCGGTGATACGCACGCGGATCCAGTCGGAGAGCACCTGCGTGCCGCCGGTGACAGCCGAACGATCACCGCCCGATTCCCGGATGACCGGCGCGGATTCTCCGGTGATCGCCGCTTCGTTGACCGAGGCGACACCCTCGATCACCTCGCCATCGGAGGGGATGATGTCGCCTGCCTCGACGAGGACGACATCGCCCACCTTGAGGCTGGTGCCCGGCACCTGCCGATAGGCGCTGCGGTCGTCGCCGGAGAGCAGCTTGGCGCTCGTTTCCGTGCGGGCCTTGCGCAGCGAGTCCGCCTGCGCCTTGCCACGCCCTTCCGCCACCGCTTCGGCGAAATTGGCGAAGAGCACGGTGAACCAGAGCCAAAGATTGATCTGGAAGGAGAAGCCGAGATCGGCACCGCCCGTCGCCAAATCGCGCAGAAAGAGGACCGTGGTCAGCACCGAGACGGTGGCGACGACGAACATTACGGGATTTTTCGAAAGCGTGCGCGGGTCGAGCTTGCGAAAGGCGGCGGACAGCGCCGGCAGAAGAATGCGGCGGTCGAGGATCTTGGTGGTTTTTGCTTGGCTCATGAGAGGTTCCAGCCTGTGAGCGGCGACCGGTAGCGGTCAGCCATTGAAGATGTCTGCGAGGCCCACGAGGGCGGAGACGCCAAGCAGCGCGGCCAGCAGCAGGGTGGAGGCCCGCCACCAGGGCGGCGGGCTGTCCGGTGATCTCTGCAGCCGGCGCTGGGGCCGGCGGGGAAAGAGAGACATCATGATGATGCGCGCCCCCTAGAAGCTCTGTCCGGCGATCATCGCCAGATGTTCCGCCACGGGGCCGAGCGCCAGCGAGGGCAGGAAGGTCAGGCCGCCGACGATGACGATGGTGCCGACGAGCAGGCCGACGAAGAGGGGGCCATCGGTCGGGAAGGTGCCGGCCGAGGCGGGCACGGTCTTCTTGGCGACCAGCGAGCCGGCGATGGCGAGCGCTGGAATGATGACGAGGAAGCGCCCCATCAACATGGCGATACCGAGCGTGACATTGTACCAGGGCGTATTGGCCGAGAGCCCGCCGAAGGCCGAGCCGTTATTGGCGGCTGCGGAGGTATAGGCATAGAGGATCTCCGAGAAGCCATGCGGACCCGCCGTGCCGATGGAGGCGACCGCCGAAGGCAGCACAGCCGCCACCGCCGTGAAGAGCAGCATGGCGAGCGGCAGGCAGAGAATGGCGAGCACGGCCATCTTCATCTCCTTCGCCTCGATCTTCTTGCCGAGATATTCCGGCGTGCGGCCGACCATCAGGCCCGCCACGAAAATGGCGATGACGATGAAGAGCACGATGCCGTAGAACCCCGCCCCGACACCGCCGACGATAACCTCGCCGAGCTGCATGTTGATGAGCGGGATCAGGCCGCCCAGCGCGGTGAAGGACCCATGCATCGCATTGACCGCGCCGCAGGAGGCGGCCGTGGTGATGACCGAGAACAGGGCGGAAAGCGCGATGCCGAAGCGCACCTCCTTGCCCTCCATATTGCCGCCAGTCAGGCCGAGGCCGTTGATCAGCGGATTGCCCGCCGCTTCCGCCCAATAGACGACGCCGACGCCGATGAGGAAGAGCACGCCCATGGCGGAGAGGATCGCCCAGCCCTGCCGCTCATTGCCGACCATGCGGCCGAAGACATGCGTGAAGGCAGCACCGATCGAAAAGATCGACAGCATCTGCAGCATGTTGGAGATCGCATCCGGATTTTCGAACGGATGGGCGGAATTGGCGTTGAAGAAGCCGCCGCCATTGGTGCCGAGCATCTTGATCGCGAGCTGGGAGGCGACGGGCCCGATGGCGATCGTCTGCTGCGCCCCTTCGAGCGTCGTGGCGGCGACCGCCGGCCCGAAGGTCTGCGGCACGCCGAGCGCCACATAGACAAGCGTCAGCAGGATGCAGAGCGGCAGCAGGATGTAGAGGGTCGCCCGGGTCATATCGACCCAGAAATTGCCGATCGCCTTCATCGACGCCCGCGAGAAGGCGCGGATGAGCGCGATGGCGATCGCCATGCCGGTGGCGGCGGAGACGAAGTTCTGCACCGCGAGACCCGCCATCTGCGAGAGGTAGGACATGGTGCTCTCGCCGCCATAGCTCTGCCAATTGGTATTGGTGACGAAGCTGACGGCGGTGTTGAAGGCAAGCTCGGGCCCGACGGCCGGCAGGCCTGCCGGGTTGAGCGGCAGCACATCCTGCAGGCGGAGCAGGGCGTAGAGCAGCAGCACGCCCATGAGGTTGAAGAGGAGCAGCGAGACGGCGTAGGCCGTCCAGTGCTGCTCCTCCCGCTCATGCGTACCGGACAGCGCATAGAGGCCGCGCTCGATCGGCGAAAGAAGCGGCGAGAGCAGCGTGCGCTCGCCGGAAAAGACCCGCGTCATATAGGCGCCGAGCGGTTTGACGAGCAGCAAGAGCAGCCCGCAGAAAAGAAGGATCTGAAGCCATCCAGAGACGGTCATGGGAGCATACTTTCAGGCAGCCCGGACCCGCGCGTCAGAAGCGTTCGGGACGGAGAAGGGCGTAGGTGAGATAGACGGCGAGGAAGAGGGTGACGCCGCCGCTGAGCAGGTAATCGAACAGCATGGCAGCGCCTCACAGCCCGTCGCAGGCGCGGGTATAGGCGAGGCACAGGCCAAAAAAGCCGATGGCCACGGCAAGCAGAACGAGATCGAACATCGGTCCGGACTCCAGTGGGGATCACGACAGCGGACGGTGCAGCGCTCGAGGCGCGACACCGGTCTGTCATTGCAAGCAGAGGCCATGATCAGCCTCCGCCCTTTCATATGCGGCCGGAGCGCATAGGGATTCGAGACGGGGCGGGAGGCGAAGATATAGGAATCTTATAGGAATTTTGGAAAGCGGCGCGCGGCGAACATGTCATCGAGATCCTTGATCAACGATGCTGACGAGGATCGATCGAAGCCTATTCGATCGATTCGCTTTTGAACGTCTCCACCAGACGATGCCGCCAGACCATAAGACTCCCGGTCAACAACCAGAAGACAATGGCAAGCCAAAAGCATGTGGGCCGAGCATAGGTGAAGAAGTACGCCGCCTCTTTCGGTAGATCCGGCGTGAGGAGCGAATCCTTGTCGATATCGAGCCAGAAGGCGAAAAAGCCGGATCCGAGCGAACCGGTCGCTGTCGCCGTCAGGTTGGCCAGACCGATCTGTTGCAGTTCGCTTTCAGTGACGACGAAGCACTTGAAGCGTCGTCGGGAATAGATCGGCTCCAAGGTCGCGCCGGGCACGCCCTCTTGGCGCGCAACACCGGCGCTGAGATCGGCCGCACTGGTCTCCTTGAGCTTGTCGAGAAGCCCGTCGGACATGGATCTCGTTGGCCGCAGTCAGATAGCCGTCGATCTTCTCCGCGAAATGCGCCTTGATATCGTCGTCGTCGAGCGCGACGCAGCGCGCACCCTCGCGAAAGACCTTGCTCCAGGGGGAACCTGCCTCATGCGTTTTCTCTCGCAACTGCCAGCCTGTGAAGCGCTTGTAGGCGGCCCATACGCGGTCGAGAACGAGGCGCGTTATCTCGTCATCCTCCCGGATCTGCGGCGCATACGTTTCGAGCGTCTCCAGATCGAGATCATAAGCGCGGCGATTGATCCCGCTCGAGCCGAACTCCTTGAACTCGTGGTAGATCGACGGAATGACAGGTCCATGCTGCCATGCCTCGATTGGCTCATCAAAAAGCTTGTCGCCGACAAGAGCGAGGTTCCATCCATAGGCGATATAGACGAGCTTGATCAGCTTGAGCGGAGACACGCGGACGCCTTCACGCTCAGCACGCTCTAGGAAATAGTTGGCGATGTGCTGTGGCGTGTAGGCCATGTCCCATCAGCCCTCTGGCCGTCTCCCATTGCATTGATCGAAACTGACATCATCGACCACTAAAATAGGAGAGTTTCGTCCATCGGGGAAGGGTAATTCTCTGAGATTTCGTGTTACGTCTCGACCGTGCCTGACCTGAAGCCAGAGCCATTCGGCTCTAGGTCAATTCATAACGCGCCAAGATCTCCGCGATCTTCCTGTCCTGCTCGGCGTCGGGCAGAAGGGCGGGTTGGCGGCTGGCGCCGACGGAGGGGTCCGTGAGGTAGAGGGCGCGCTTGACGAGCGCCGGGGGAAAGCCAAGGCCGTAGAGATCGGTGCGGAAGCGGGTGAAGATCGCCTGCTGGCGCTCGGCCTCCGCCAGGTCGCCGGCATTATAGGCGTCGAGGATGCCGGCGAGAACCTGCGGCATGGCATTGCCGAGGCCGGAAATGCAGCCGGCAGCCCCGTTCTGCAGCGACCAGAGCACCAAATGGTCCGGGCCGGAATAGACCTCGAAGCCGGGCACCCGGGCGGAGATCGCCAGATAGGCCTCCAGCGTTTCCTTGGCGCCGCCGGAATCCTTGATCCCCGCAATATTGCCATGCGCGGAGAGGCGCTCGGCGGTCTCGGGTTCGATATGGTTCTGGGTGCGGGCCGGGATGTCGTAGAGATAGACCGGCGTCGAGACGGCATCGGCCACGGTCGAGAAATGCCGGACCAGGCCTTCCTGCGTGCAGGCAATGAAGAAGGGCGTGATGACGGCGATGGCGGTGACGCCGATCCGGTCGAATTCACGGGCGAGCTTCAAGGTCTCGAAGGTGGCGGGCATGCCGGCATTGACGATGACATCGACGCGGCCGCCGACCTCGTCCACCACTTCCTCGGTCAACCTCACCTTTTCATCATAGGTCAGCGCCGAGAAATCGCCATTGGTGCCGGCGCACATGATGTTGTTGCCGGCCTCCACCTGTCGGCGCACCTGCGCGCGCGTCGCGGCGAAATTGATCGTCTCGTCCTCGTTGAAGCAGGTGACGAGCGCCACGAAGGCCTTCTTGGACATCATAACTCCTGTTGGTTTTGGCCGGCCTGGTGCGGGCTCAGGCGCGCCGGGCGGCGCGGTGCGCGGCCTGGACATCCGGATCGGGATTGAGGCCGGCGGCGAGCAAGGCGCGGGTATAGGCCTCACGCGGTGCGTCGAACACCTCCCGCACTGTGCCGAGCTCCACCACCCTGCCGTTCTGCATGACCATCACATGGTCGGCGAAGTCGCGCACCACCGGCAGGTCGTGAGCGATGAAGATAAAGGCGATGCCCATATCCTTGCGCAGCCGGTCGAGGAGCGCGATCACCTGCGCCTGGACCGAGACATCCAGCGCCGAGACCGCCTCGTCGCAGATGATCAGCTGCGGCTCGAGCGCGAGCGCCCTTGCAATGGCGATGCGCTGGCGCTGGCCGCCGGAAAACTGATGCGGATAGCGGCCCATATGCTCCGGGCCAAGGCCGACCTGCACGAGAAGCTCGGCGACGCGCGCCCGCCACTTCGCCTTCGGCAGGATATCGGGATGAATGACCCAGGCCTCCGAGATCAGCTGGTAGACGGTCATGCGCGGATTGAGCGACTGGGTCGGGTCCTGGAAGACCATCTGCAGGTCGCGCCGCAGCCGGTAGAGCTCGGCCGGCGGCATGGTGAACAGATCCCTGCCCTTCCAGAGCGCGGTGCCGCCGGAGGGTTCGTCGAGGCGCAGCAGGATGCGGGCGAGCGTCGACTTGCCGGAGCCGCTTTCGCCGACCACAGCCAGCGTCTCGCCCGGCATCAGGTCGAAGGAGACGCCCTTCAGCGCCTCGAAGGCGCCGTAATGCTTGCGCGCCTCACGCACGGAGAGCACGGGCTCAGCGGGCGGCAGAGGGGTGTGCATCTCGCCCTTGCCGGGTGCGGCGGCGATCAGCTTGCGCGTATAGGGATGCTGCGGGTTTCGATAGACCTCGCGCACCGAGCCGGTCTCCACCAGCCGGCCCTTTTCCATCACCACGACCCGGTCGGCGATTTCGGCGACGACTCCGAGATCATGGGTGATGATCAGCACGGCCATGCCTGTTTCCTGTTGCAGCTCTTCGAGCAGCGCCAGCACCTCGGCCTGGACGGTGACATCGAGCGCGGTCGTCGGCTCGTCGGCGATCAAGAGATCCGGGCGGAGCGCCAGCGCCATGGCGATCATCACCCGCTGGCGCTGGCCGCCGGAAAACTCATGCGGATATTTTTCGAGCGCGCGCTCGGGCTCGGGAAGGCCGACGCGGGTGACAAGCCGCAGCGCCTCGGCTCTCGCCTTCTCGCCATCGGTGCCATGCGTGGTCAGCGCCTCGCGGATCTGCCAGCCGACGGTATAGACCGGGTTCAGGTGGCTCAGCGGATCCTGGAAGATCATGGCGATGCGCCGGCCATTGACCGCGCGGCGCTTCTCGGCCGGCATGGTCAGCAGGTCCACGCCATCAAGCAGGATCTGGCCGGCCGAGATGCGTCCGGGCGGCATGTCGATCAGGTTCATGATCGCCGAGGAGGAGACCGACTTGCCGGACCCGCTTTCGCCGAGGATCGCCAGCGTTTCGCCACGGTCGAGATGATAGGAAATGTCGCGCACCGCATGCACCACGCCGGCGGCGGTGTGGAACTCGACGGAAAGATTGCGGACTTCGAGCAGGTGGTCAGCCATGTTTGCGGCCCCTCATTTCCAGACGCCAGCGCTGCACCGGATCAAGCGCGATGCGCATCCAGTTGGACAGGAGGTTGAGCGACATGGTGGTCAGGATGATCGCGAGCCCCGGCCAGAAGGACAGCCACCAGGCGTTCTGCAGATATTGCCGGCCCTGGGCAATCATCAGCCCCCAGGTGATTTCCGGCGGCTGGATGCCGATGCCGAGGAAGGAGAGCGCGCTCTCGGCCAGCATGACATAGGCGAAATCGAGCGTCGCCAGCGTGGTCAGCGTCGGGATGACGACTGGCAGGATATGGCGGAAGAGAATGCGCCTCGACGAGGCACCCATGACGCGGGCCGCCTGCACGAACATGCGCTCGCGAATTTCCAGCACCTCGGCGCGCGTGGTGCGCAGATAGACCGGGATGCGGGTGATCGCCAGCACGACCATGAGGTTCAGGATCGAGGCGCCGAGCATGTAGAGCACGAGAACGGCGATGAGCAGCGAGGGGAAGGACATGATGACGTCGGCGAGACGCATGATGACCTGGTTGACGCGCGGCGAGGAGAAGCCGGCGATCAGCCCGAGCAGCGTGCCGGTGATGGCCGAGAGCGCGACGGCACCGGCGGCGACCATCATCGTGTTCTGCGTGGCAACGACGATGCGGGCAAGCAGCGGCCGGCCGAGCGCATCCGCGCCCATCCACCAGACGATGCCGCGCGACCAGTCGAAGGGGGCGGCATTGCGCCCTCGCAGATTCTGCTTGGTGGCGAGATCGCCCATCCAGTGCGGGCCGATGATGGCGAGCACGAGGATGAGGAGGAGGAAGATCGCCGCGCAGAGCGCAAACTTGTCGGCCCAGAGCATGCGAGCAAAGCGGACGGGGGCCGAGGGTTCGGCCGCGGGGACTGTCTCGAGCGTATGGATCGTCATGGCGGCCCTCAATGACGGATGCGCGGATCAAGCAACGCGTAAGCGAGGTCGATCAGGAGGTTCATGAGGAAGATGGCGAGCGCGGTGACGAGGATCGCCGCCAGCACCACGTTGAAGTCACGCTGCAGGATGCTGTCGATCATCAGCTTGCCGACGCCCGGAAAGCCGAAGATGGTCTCCACCACCACCGCGCCGTTGAGCAGGCTCGCGGCCTGGTCGCCGATGACGGTGATGATCGGCAGCATGGCGTTGCGCAGCGCGTGGATGAAGATGATCGGTCCGGATTTGACGCCCTTGGCCCGCGCGGTCTTCACATAGGCTGAAGAGAGGGCCCCGATCATCGCACCGCGAACGATCTGGACGATGATGCCGAAGGGGCGGACGAAGAGCACGCCGATCGGCAGGATCCAGTGAGAGAGCGAGCCGGTGCCGGAGGTCGGCAGCCAGGCAAGGTTGATCGAGAAGATCACGATGGCGACGATCGCCAGCCAGAAATCCGGCACCGAGGCGCCGATGAGCGAGACGACCGAGGACAACCGGTCGAAGAAGCCGCCTGCCCGGAAGGCGGCGAGCGAGCCGACCAGGATTGCGGCGCCGGTGACCAGCGTCATGGTGATGAGCGCGAGCCAGAGCGTCCAGACGAAGGCTTCGAGCACCACATCGAGCGCGGGGCGTGCCTTGCGCAGCGACTCGCCGAAATCGCCCGTCATCACGTCGGCGACATAGCGGCCGAACTGGACGAGCAGCGGATCGTTGAGGCCATGCAGTTCTCGGAACTGCTGCTTGAGCTCGGCCGAGGCTTCGACGGGCAGGAAGAGGGCCGCGGGGTCGCCGGTGAGGCGCGACAGGAAGAAGACGAGCACGACCAGGCCGACAAGCGAGATCAGACTGGCAATGGCGCGCTTTCGAATGAAGCTGGACATGGCATCCTCGATGAGGGCAACGGCGCCGTCATGCCGCCGAAAAGGGTGTGCGGACGGACGCCGGAAGCGCCCGTCCGCCGCATCTTACTTGATCTTGATATCCG
Source organism: Rhizobium sp. YIM 134829 (assembly GCF_046546455.1). NCBI lineage: Bacteria > Pseudomonadati > Pseudomonadota > Alphaproteobacteria > Hyphomicrobiales > Rhizobiaceae > Rhizobium > Rhizobium sp. YIM 134829. The sequence continues at coordinate 85,354 of NZ_JBKHKI010000007.1, read as the reverse complement.
ACAGCTGCAGCGTCGAATTGGTCGCGATCGTCGGCGTGAACTCCAGCCGCTCCGAGACGCGGGCAAAGCCGACCATATGGAAGAGCAGCACATCAGCCACCACATCGTCATGGAGATAGGCGATCAGCTCCGACCAGAGCTTGGCGCGCTCGTCGCCGACGGCTGCCGAGGCTCGCTTGATCAGATCGTCGACCTTCGGATCGGAAAAGCCCGACTGGGTGCCTTCTGAGGCATACTTGAAGAACATGGAGAAGGACGGGTCGCCCTTGGAATTGTCGTGCGAGGCGGCGACGAGGATCGGGCCGCGGCCTTCCTTGAAGGGCTTGGAATAATAGCCCTCATGCTCCGCCACTTCGACGAACTTCAGGTCGATCTTGAAGCCGACATCCTGCAGCTGGCCCTGGATCGCTTCCATGATCTCGGTGACGTTCGGGAAATTGGCCGAACGGGCGATGATGGTGATCGGCGTCTCGACCGGAACGCCGGCCGCCTTCGCCTCTTCGAGCAGCTTCTTGGCGCCTTCCGGATCATACGGGAACTGCTTGACGTCCGGGTTCCAGCCGAGCGTCGTCGGCGGCACGATGGCCGTGGCCGGCACGGCGCTTTCCGGAACCAGCGTGCCGAGGAAGGCCTGGCGGTCGATCGCCATGTTCAGCGCGCGGCGAACCCTGACGTCTGTCAGCGGCGGAATATTGTGGTCGATGCGCAGATAGACGGTCTCGCTATCGAGATAGGAGAGGTCGGTGGCCGGATTGGTGGCTTCGGTCTGCGAGATCGAGGGCGCAATGTCGGCTTCGCCGGCCTGGACCATGGCGGCGCGGACGGAGGGATCGGCGCGGAAGAGATAGGTGGCCTCCGTCACGTCCGGCTTGGTGCCCCAGTAATCGTCACGCGCGGTGAGCACGATCTGCTGGCCGGGCGTCCAGTTGCTGAGCTTGTAGGGGCCGGTGCCGACCGGCTCGCGGATGAATTCGAGCGGCGTTTCTTCCGGTACGATGGTGACGAGCGACATCAGCAGCGGCAGGATCGGCTGGACCGGATCGGCAGTGAAGTCGATCGTATGGTCGTCGACGATCTTCGCCTCGATCTTGATGCCACCGAAATAGCGGCGGGATTCGCAGGCATTCTTGTCGCTCAGGATCCGGTCGAAGCTGTGCTTGACATCCTTGGCGTCGAAAGCGGTGCCGTCGGAGAACTTGACGTTCTGGCGCAGGTGAAAACGCCAGGAGCCATCGGCATTCTGCTCCCACTTCTCAGCCAGACGCGGGGTGACGCCCTTGTCGCCACGCACATCGAGCTCGGTCAGCGTCTCGCTGACATTCTCCATGATGATGCGCCCGATATTGGAGCGCGTCGCCATGCAGGGCTCGAGCAGATCCGCTTCTTCGGCCAGCACGATCTTGATCGGACCCGGAGCGGCATAGGCCGGCGCGACGGCGACCGGATTGATGGCGGTGCTGAGAAGCAGCGCTCCCAGAACGAATGATCTCTTCACGATATTTCCTCCCTATCGATCCTTGAACCGGCCCTGCGGCGGGACAGGCGGCCAGCGCGGCCTGCAAACCCACCCACAAAGGCCCCGGCTTCCTCTTGCCAGTGTCGACCTACCATCAACCGTCAGGCCAAGTTTGTCAATTAGTTTTCTGATGTAAAGGCTCACGCAGAAAATTTCTCAATCCATAACATTGTTTTTAAATGCTAATTTCGATCCTAGCCTTCACTAGGTCTCAAACTCAAACATCAACAAACTTGACAACTCCTCAAAATCGGTGGCTTTTGGGCGTGAGGAGACACGGATGACCCCTGACGATATTGCCCGCGCCATGACCGGCGCCCTGATCGAAACGGCCGCGGAGCGCGCAGAGGCGCTGCTGCCTTCGCCGATGATCCAGAACCATGCCGCCTTCCTGGCCCAGCTTGACGATGGCGCGCTCCTCTGCGCCTGGTTCGGCGGGACGCTGGAAGGCAAGTCCGACATCTCGATCTTCGCCTCCGTGCTGCTGCCCGGCGCTACGGCCTGGGGCCCACCGCAGCGGCTGAGCGACGATCCCGCCCATTCCGAACAGAATCCGGTGCTCTTTGCAGCCCCGGATGGCCGCCTCCTGCTGTTCCACACCTCGCAACCCTCCGGAAACCAGGACGAATGCCGGATTCGCATGGTCGAGGTTTTACGAGACGAGGCCGAGCCCACGACGCTGACGGCTCCCGGCGGTCGCTATCTCGACCTGCCGCGCGGCTGCTTCGTGCGTGCGGCCCCGATCATCCGTGACGACGGCGCCTGGCTGCTGCCGATCTTCCGCTGCGTCCAGCGCCCGGGCCAGAAATGGAACGGCAGCCACGATACCGCGGCCGTCGCAATCTCCACCGATCAGGGCGAGAGCTGGCGACTCGATGCGCTCAAGGACTCGATCGGCTGCGTGCATATGAGCCCAGTCTCTCTCGGCGGCGACCACCTCGCCGCCTTCTTCCGCCGCCGCCAGGCCGATTTCGTCTACCGCACGGAAAGCCTTGATGGCGGGCGCACATGGTCGGTTCCGGCAGCGACCGACGTACCCAACAACAATTCCTCGATCGCCGTGATCCGGCTCAGCGATGGACGGCTGGCGATGATCTGCAATCCGGTCAATGCCGAGATGTCCAGCGCGCGCCGCGCCTCGCTCTATGATGAGCTCGGCGAGGCCGATGCGCGGCCGGATGCCGACCCGACCGGCGGCTGCGTGCCGATCTGGGGCGTACCACGGGCGCCGGTCTCGCTCTGCCTCTCCGACGATGGCGGCCGCAGCTTCCCCTCACGCCTCATCGTCGAGGATGGCCCCGGTACCTGCCTCTCCAACGACTCCACCGATGGGCGGAACCTCGAAATGTCCTATCCCTGGCTGCTGGAGGCGCCGGACGGCGCGCTGCAGCTCGCCTACACCTATCATCGACGCGCGATCAAACATGTCCGCCTGGCGCCCGGCTGGGACAAGGCGGCGGCACGGAGCACCTTATGAGCAGCATCATCGGCATCACCATGGGCGACCCCTGCGGCGTTGGCCCGGAAATCTCCGTTCGCGCGCTCCTCGACATGGGTGCGGCCGAGCGCGACAACACCCGCATCTACGGCAACCTCGCCACGCTGGAGGCGGCGCGCGATGCGCTCGGCCTCGATCTCGACCTTTCGCGCTACGTCGTGGACCTGCCGATTGAGGGCGCGCCCTTGCCCTGGGGGCAGCTGAGCCCGGTTGCCGGCGACGCCGCCTTCCGCTTCATCGAGAAGGCGGTGCGCGATGCCGAAGCCGGCGCGATCGGCTGCATCGTCACCGCGCCGATCAACAAGGAGGCGCTGAACCTCGCCGGGCATCATTATGACGGCCATACCGGCATGCTGCGCAGCCTGACCGGCTCGAAAGCCGCCTATATGCTCCTCGCCTCGGAGAAGCTGAAGGTCATCCATGTCTCGACCCATGTCTCGCTGAAGGAGGCGATCCAGCGGGCGACGACCGAGCGGGTGCTGGCCACGATCCGCGCCGGGGACGCGCATTTGAAGCGTATCGGCTATGCCGCGCCTCGCATCGCGGTCGCGGGCATCAACCCGCATTGCGGCGAGAACGGCCTGTTCGGCACCGAAGATGACGATCAAATCGCCCCCGCCGTGGCCGCCGCCCGGGCCGAGGGGATCGACGCGCAGGGCCCGATCTCCGCCGATACGGTCTTCCACCGTGCCTATACCGGCGCCTTCGACCTGATCGTCGCGCAGTATCACGACCAGGGCCATATCCCGATCAAGCTGGTGGCCTTCGACACGGCGGTCAACGTCTCCGTCGACCTGCCGATCGACCGCACCTCCGTCGATCACGGCACGGCTTTCGATATTGCCGGCAAGGGCATCGCCAATCACGGCAACATGCTGGAGGCGATCGCCTATGCCCGCAAGCTGGTCGCCGGCAAGGTGGCCAAGGGAGAGGCCGCATGACGATCGCGCTCCACCCCACTTTGCCGCAGACGCTTGCCCCGATCACCCTCCACCAGCCCCGCCGCCTGATCGTCGGCGCCGGCACGGTGCGTGAGGTCGGATCCTGGGCGGAGGACGCCACCTCGATCCTGGTGATCGCCACTCCGATCACCGCCGGGTTTGCCGAGCGGCTGCAGCTGAAAGGCCGGATGACGGTCTTCGACGCCATTCCCGGCGAGCCGGATGTGGCCACCCTGGACGCCGCCCTGGCCGCAGCCCGCGCCGCACGACCGGACTTGATCGTCGGCCTTGGCGGTGGCTCGGTGCTCGACGTGGCCAAGCTGGTCGCTGCCCTCTGGGACAGCGGCCAAACGCTCTCCACCGTTGCCGGCCCCAACAAGGTCTCCGGCCGGCGCACGCGGCTTGCACAGGTGGCGACCACCGCCGGCACCGGCTCGGAGGCCGGCATCCGCGCGCTGATCACCGATACGGAAAAGGGTGCGAAGGTCGCGGTCGAGAGCCCGCATCTGATCGCCGATCTCGCCGTGCTCGATCCGGAGCTGACCTACAGCGTGCCGCCGGCCGTGACGGCCGCGACCGGCGTTGATGCCATGGCCCATTGCGTCGAGGCCTTCACCAACCGACGCGCCCATCCGATGATCGACGGCTTCGCCCGCATGGGCATCCGTCTCGTCGGCCGCTATCTTGCGCGTGCGGTGCGAGACGGGACGGACCGCGAGGCGCGCGAGGGGCTGATGCTCGCCTCCTATTATGGCGGCATCTGCTTGGGCCCGGTCAACACGGCAGCCGGCCATGCGCTCGCCTACCCGCTCGGCACGCGGCTCAAGCTGCCGCACGGCCTCGCCAATGCGATCATCTTTCCGCATGTGCTCGCCTTCAACCAGCCTGTCGTGCCGGAAAAGACCGCAGAGGTGGCCGAGGCGCTGGGGCTCGGTACCGGCCTTGCCCAGGACGCCCTGCTTTCGGCCGCGCATGGCTTCTGCCGCGGCCTCGGAATCGAAATGGCGCTGAGCGCCCATGGCGCCACGGCGCAGGACCTGCCGGGTTTTGCCAGCGAGGCCCATGCCATCCGGCGTCTGATGGACAACAACCCGGTGGAGATGAGCGAAGCCGACGTCCTGGCGATCTACACGGCGGCAAACTGAAACAAGCGGAATGACCGGCTCGTCAAAAAGTCGGTCCGAGGGGCGCTGCCGGTTGAGCGAGGACCGGCGGCGCCCCTTGTCGTTCCGCCATTCCTCTTGATGACCTCGAAAACTATTGCGTCGGAAACAGCCGCTCGCGCGAGCCGACCAGATGGGCGCGCATCAGCTCCTCGGCCTTCGATCCATCGCCGGATCCGATCGCGCCGGCGATCGCCTCATGTTCGGCAAAGACCCGGGCGAGACCTTCGGCATCGCGCTTGACCGAGGCGCCGTGGAATTTCATGCCGACGGCAATGTGATCCTTGAGCGCTTCCATGGCGGTGGAGAAATAAGAATTACGGGCAGCCCGCGCGATCGCCAGGTGGAACTGGAAATCGGCATCCGCCCGGTGCGACTGTCGGTTCGTCGCATCGCGCATCAGCTCCAGCGCCCGGCGAATATCGACCAGGCTCTCCTGCGTGTGCCGCGCCGCGGCGGCACTGGCGGCGGCCGGCTCGAGCGTCAAGCGGAACTCGTAGCAGTTCAGAAGATCGGCGACATTTTCGAGCTGGCCGAAGCCGAGCGGCTCCTTGAGCCCGAGCGCACGGACGAAGCTGCCTGCGCCGCGGCGGGAATAGATCAGCCCCTGATCGCGCAGGCGCCGCAGCGCTTCGCGGATGATCGGCCGCGACACTTCGAACTCGGCGGCGAGATCATGCTCGGTCGGCAGCCGCTCGTCCGGCTGGTAGGCGCCGGATTTGATGGCGCGGTGCATGCGCTCGAAGACGAGGTCGCTCAGGCTCTTGCGCGCGGTTCCGCTCTCCAGTCCCATGGTCTCAGACGATCCCCTCTTTGAGCGCCGCCGCGATCCGCGACAGCGTGTCCGGCCCGCCGAAACCGCCGGACTTGGCGATGATGCGATGCGGACCGGCCTCGGCAATGCCGAGCCCCGGCAGGCATTCGCCGATCAGGCGGAAACGCGCAATGCCCATCGCCTCCAAAACCGCCTCCGCCGTTGCCCCACCGGAGAGAAGAACCGTCTCCGCATGCTCAGTCAACCGCGGATGCACGCTCGTCGCCAGATGTTCGGACACCTTTACGGAGGAGATTGTCGTCTCGCCGGCCACTGCCTGCACCAGGACAAGCTCGTCCGTTGCCCTTGACTGCGCGTTGAGAACGCCATTCGGGGCCGGCAGGTGCTGAAGCGCATGGTTCTGCGTCAGCTGCTCGATCTGGGCGAGCGTGATCGGATCGCGCGAGCCGATGACAAAGAGGCCGCGGCCCGGCGGCACGGGGACAGGCCGGGCCGGACGTCCATCCGTCATGTGCAGCGCCAGCGCTTCGCCCAGGCCGCGCGCGCCGATCAGCAGATCGACGCCCGCCGCGAACCCGGCCTCCAGCGCCTCGGAAAGATCAGCCGCACTCTCGGTTTCCGGGATCAGCGCGCGTTGGGCGTGGGTGCCGAGCACTGCGGCGATCGGCAGCGGCTCGGCGACCCCGAATCCTCGAACCGCACCCTCCCGTACGATGCGGCCGAACTCGGGAATGGCAGGCGCGACCAGGGCCTTGGTGAAGGGCGTCGCCTCCAGCTCCTCGGCGATCCACCCCTTCAGACGGGAATCAACCTTCTTGAACAGGGTGACATCGGATGGCAGCCGGGCAATCAGTGTCTCGGTCGCCGCCTTGGCCGCCGCTCCGCCGATCTCGCGCGAGCGGAGGTTGATCGACAGCACATCCGGGCGGGCCGCCAGCGCCTCGTCGAGCGCAGCCGGCGAGAGAACCACTTCCGTCACCAGCCCCCGCCCGGCAAAGGGCGCGGCCGCGTCCAGCGTGCCTGTCAGATCGTCGGCGAGAATGACCAGCAAATGCCCTGCCCCAAAGAAGTTGTCATGTGTATTTCAACAGGATCCATTGTTTTGTCAATGTTTTTTCGACGATCCTGACAGATTGTCCTTCACCGAGCGATGGTTGAGCGGCCCTTTCACACAAGACAGGTGATTTCGCCACCGAAGGGCGCCATACCAAAATTCCTACGGTCCTCGTCATCTTCTTCTTCCCCTCCGGCATCCGCGTGCCATCTTGCCGAGAAGCGCCGCGGTGGCGCTGCCACGAGAAGCGCTGGAGCTCAGATGACGTCTGCTGCCGAACCCCTCCTCATCCGCCAGGCGCGCCTCGCCGGCGCCTCCGGATTTTCTCTTCAAGATCTGCGGCTGAGGAACGGGCGGATCGAGACGCTGGCCGAGGGCGGCTCTCTCGCTGCGGTGCCGGGCGAGCAGGTGATCGAGGCGGATCATGGCCTGGTCCTGCCGGCCTTCGTCGATCTGCACACCCATCTCGACAAGGGCCATATCACCCCGCGCCGAGCCAATCCGGACGGCACTTTCAAGGGCGCCTTCGAAGCGGTGGCCGCCGATCGGGCCGCCCACTGGACGGCCGAGGATGTCGAGGCGCGCATGGAGTTTTCGCTCCGCGCCGCTTATGCGCATGGGACGGCGGCGATCCGCACCCATCTCGATTCCGCGCCGCCGCAGCATGCGATCACCTGGCCGGTCTTCGCCAAGGTCAGGGAGCGTTGGGCCGGGCGGATCGCGCTGCAGGCCGTGGCGCTTTGCGGCCCCGATCTCGCGCTGGACAAGGCTCTGGTCGACGAAATCGCCCGTACGGCAAAGGCTCACGGCGGCTTGCTCGGTGGCGCCATCTCGCTCTTCGACCGCGCGGAAGAGGCGATCGGCAATCTGGTCGAAGCCGCCGGCCGGCACGGGCTCGATCTCGACCTGCATATCGACGAGAGCGGCGACCCCACCTCGCGCAGCCTCACCCTTCTTGCCCGGCGGGTCCTCGACAGTGGCTTCGACGGCCGGGTCGTCGCCGGCCATTGCTGCTCGCTCGCCATGCGTCCGGAGGCGGAGGTGGAGGAGACGCTGGCCTTGGTGGCCGAGGCGGGCATTGCCGTCGTCTCCCTGCCGCTCTGCAATCTCTTCCTGCAGGACCGGGTCGCGAACCGGACCCCGCGTTGGCGCGGCGTGACGCTGCTCCATGAGTTGAAGGCCGCGGGAATCACGGTCGCGCTCGCCTCTGACAACACCCGCGACCCCTTCTACGCCTATGGCGATCTCGACATGATGGAGGTCCTGCGCGAGAGCGTGCGCATCGGCCATCTCGACTATCCGCGAGAAAGGCTGTCCGACTGGTTTGCCGCCGTCTCCGCCGTGCCGGCCGCCATCGCCGGCTTCGAGCATCGAGGCCACATCGAGGCCGGAGCATCCGCGGATCTCCTCGTCCTGAGGGCACGTGATGCCGGCGAGCTTTTCGCGCGACCGCAGGCAGACCGGACGATCATCCGCGCTGGCGCGATCATCCACCCGGTGCTGCCCGATTACCGCGAGCTGGATTCGGTCCTCGGCACCGCTCCCTAGTTTCGCCGGCACAATGACTGCCAGCTAGAGCGAGCTCTCCAGGCGGTAGCGGGTGCCCGGATGCAGGAGGCGGACGGCGGTCGCGGCTTTTTCAGCAGACCAGGTGCGCCGACGCACAAGCAGGCAGGGATCGGCACGCCCGATCGCTAGAAGCCGGCATTCCCAAGGCTGCGGCGCCACCGCCTCGATGGATTGCTCGCTGCGGGACAGGGGCGCGACGGCGGTCAGGTAGGCATTCGGCGTCTGGGCAGTGAAATCCTGGGAGAGATAGTCCGGCGCGACCTTCGGATTGACGAACCGGTCCTCCAGCTGGATCGGCACCTCGTCCTCATGGTGAACGACGATCGAATGGAAGACCGGCAGGCCCAGCGTGATTTCGAGCGCATCGGCCAGATCCGGACCGCAGATCTCCTGCTGCGCCAGCACCAGTTCCGCCCGATGCACCCCGCCGCGGGCGCGGATATCCTCAGCGATGTTGCGCACACCCATGGTGCCGACTCGGTGGCGCTGCGGGGCGACGAAGGAGCCACGCCCCTGGATGCGCAGGATCAGGCCCTCGCTGGCAAGCTCGCGCAAGGCGCGATGCGCCGTCATGCGACTGACGCCGAAACGCGCGACGATCTCGTTCTCGGACGGAACGCGCGTCTGCGGCGGCCATTCGCCGCTGTCGATCCGGGCGCGGATCTCGGCCTTGACCCGCTCGTACAGCGCACCTGCCTCCTGCATCGCCTGCTCCTTTGCCTTTGCGAGTGTGACAGGGCCACTCATGGACGAGGCAGCTTGCCCGACGGTGAGATCCGTGACAAGTTCCCTAGACAAGTAAGCGGCATGAGAGGGGATGATCATGGCCTTGTTCTGCGAAACCGCGCTGCTCTCGGACGGATGGCATTCCGGTGTGCGGATCGAGATCGGCCCGCAGGGCACCATCACCGCGCTCTCCAGCCAGAATGCGCCAGAGCCGGGCGATACGCTGGCCAAGGGCCCGGTTCTGCCGACGCTGGCCAATTGCCACTCCCACGCCTTCCAGCGTGCCATGGCCGGGCTGGCGGAGATCGCCGGATCAACGGAGGACAGTTTCTGGACCTGGCGCGTGATGATGTATCGCCTGGCGGGACTGCTGACGCCGGACGACATGCAGGCCGTGGCCGCCAAGTTGTACAGTGAACTTCTCAAAGGCGGTTTCGGTCGGGTGACCGAGTTCCACTATGTCCACCACCAGGCGGACGGCGCTGTCTATGCCACGCACGGCGAAACCTCGCTGCGCATCCTTAAAGCAGCGGAGGTGACCGGGATCGGGCTCACCCACCTGCCGGTCTTCTATGCCCAGAGTGGCTTCGGCGGTGCGGAACCCCATGCAGGCCAGCGGCCCTTCCTCCATACTGTCGACGGCTTCCTGACGCTGCTCGACAGCCTTAGGACGCCCTTCGCGGAGGCGGGCGCGACGCTCGGCGCGGCCATTCACTCGTTGCGCGCCGCCACGCCGGAGCAGATGCAGGCTCTGCTTGAGGCGGGGCTCGGCAGCGGTCCGATCCACATCCATGTCGGCGAGCAGGAAAAAGAGGTGGAGGATTGCCTGGCCTGGAGCGGGCGCCGCCCCGTCGAATGGATGCTGGACGAGCTGCCGGTTGATCATCGCTGGTGCGCAATCCATGCGACCCATATGACCGAAACGGAGACAAGCCGGCTTGCCGCATCCGGCGCGGTGGCCGGTCTCTGCCCGGCCACCGAGGCCAATCTCGGCGACGGCATCTTTCCGGCCACCCAATTGCTTTCCGAAGGCGGACGCATCGCGATCGGCACGGATAGCCATGTCGCGACCAGTGTCGCGGAAGAGCTGCGGCTGCTGGAATATGGCCAACGGTTGCGGGATCGCCGGCGCAACCGACTGGTCGCCGGGGCCGGCTCTTCCGCCGGACGAACCATGATCGAGGCCGCGCTCAAAGGCGGCGCGCAGGCGGCGGGCCAGACCTCCGCCGGCCTTGCAGTTGGCGCGCCCGCCGATCTCCTGGTGCTCGACGGCGGTTCCCCCTATCTTGCGGAGGCACGGGGCGACCAGATTATCGACCGCTGGATCTTCGCGCTCGGTGCTGAGGCGGTGCGCGATGTCATGATCGCCGGCTGCTGGCGGATCGAGGATCGCCGCCATACGCAAGATGAGGCGATCGACCGCGCCTTTGCCGCGGTACTTCGCAAGATCGGCTAGGGACGCTGCGGCCCTCTGCTATGCCTGGTCGGGCGTGCCGAGCATGGTGGGATAATCGGAAACCAAGAGCCGCCACGGCGCCTCGTCTTCCTCGATGCCCGAGAAGCGGGTGACCTCGGGATCCTCGAAAATATTGTCGGCCGTATCGTCATTGACGGTCGAGACCTCGGCGACGAAGACATCGGCCTCCTCCGCCCAGAAGGCGTGCCAGTCGCCCGGCATCAGCGTCACGCTCTCGCCGGGGGACAGTCGCAGCCGCTCGCCCGGCGCCAGCGTCCGCTCGATCCCGTCGCAGAAGACGGTGGTGCCCTTCTGTCGGTCGCAGGCGTCGCTGGTGCCGCCGAAGAGCTCGACCACCAGCACGCCGCCGCCGCGGTTGATGATGTCCTCGCTCTTGACGATATGGGTGTGGTTCGGGGTCAGCTGATCCTTTCGCGAGATCATCGCCTTTTCGGCATAGACCATGCCGCCGCCGCGCTTCAAATCCTCCAGGCGCCCATTGCGGGTGGTGAAGAGCAGGAGCCCGGTCTTCAGAAAATCGCCCTTGCCGAAATCGGTCATGTCCCAGCCGAGCCCGGCGCGCAGGATCGCCGAGATCTCGCCCTTGCGCGCTTTCATCTCTTCCGGGCTCCAGCGCGAGAAGGGCGGCAGAATATAGCCGTGCGAGAGCATGAAGGCCTCGGCCTCGCGCAGGATGCGGTTGATGTCGGATCGGAGCAATCTGGTCGTCATGATCGATCTTTCTATGTCAGCGAACGCCGATGCCGGCGGTCAGGCCGCCATCGATGCGGTGATCGCTGCCGGTGATGAAGCCTGCCTTGTCGGAGGCCAGGAAGGCGATGAGGGCGGCGACCTCCTCCGGCTCGCCGATGCGGCCAATCGGATGGGCGGCGCCGAAGCGGGCAAACACGTCGTCGACATCCGCCTCCGGCCCGGAAAGCGTGCGCGCCGCGAGCTCCAGGATCGGCGTGCGCACCGAGCCGGGGCTGACCGAGACGACGCGGATCCGGTCCTTCGCGAAATCGAGCGCCATGGCGCGGGTCAGCGCGTGGATCGCGCCTTTGGAGGCGACATAGGCGGCGACGCCGCTCTGGCAGGCATGGCCCTGGACGCTGGAAAGGTTGACGATGACGCCGCCGCCGCGCTTGCGCATTTCGGGAACGCCGGCCTTCGCGGTCAGGTGGATCGAGCCGACATTGACGGCGAGGCAGCGCATGAAGGTTTCGAAGGAGGTCTCGACCGCATCGCCATAGGGATGGATCGCCGCCGCATTGACGAGGATATCGATACCCCCCTGAAGCGCAGAGGCCTGATCGATCGCCGCCTGAACCGCGTCGGGATCGGAGACATCGGTTTCGAGGACGAGGAGCCCCTGGTCTCGCCCCTCCTCCGCCAGCGCGGCATTGGCCGCTCGGTCGATGCCGAGCGCCACGACTTGAGCGCCATCTCTGGCGAGCGCCAGGCTGGAGGCGCGGCCAATGCCGGTCGTCCCCGTGACGACTGCCACTTTTCCGGAAAACTCACTCACCGGCGCCGCCTCCTCTTTCATCGTCTGTTGCCGCGCCAGCATCCGGAATGAACACCAGGCCCGCGCTCAAATGTCGGTCCATGTGATAGGCGAACCCGATCCGGTCACGCGCGGTCAGCGCATCGAGGATCGCGCGGTGCTCGCGGTAGACGCTTTCGAGCGTCGAGCGCTTGGATTTGCCTGCCATCATCAGCCGCTGGATCACCGGCTGCAGCATGCCATAGGTCTCGGTCAGCGTCCGGTTTCCCGCAGCTGTGACCAGCATCATGTGGAAGCGGAAGTCGAGCGCCGAGGCCTCCTCGGGGCTTGTCGCCGAACGGATGGCCGCATTCACCTCCTCGATCGCCGCGACGGTCGCAGGCGAGAGGTTTGTCACCAGGAGATCGTAGAGATTCATCTCCGTCAGTCGGCGATAGCCCTGAATGTCCTGGAAGGCATCGGCGGAGACATCCATGGCGAAGGCGAAGAGATCGCGCATGGCGGTCTGATGCTGGTCGGTCAGCACGGCGCCGAGCTTCTGGCGCGATTCGGCGATGCCATAGGCCTTCAACGTCCGGAAGGCTTCGCGCACCGTGTTGCGGCTGGAGCCGAACATTTCGGCAAGCTCGACTTCGCCGGGCAGCACGTCGCCCACCTTCAAGCCGCGTGCGCGGATCAGGCTGCGGATCTGGCCGACCATGTCATCGACCGCAGACACACCCCTTTCCTGCTCAGCCGTTCCTGCCACCAGTCTTCCTCCATCCCTAGAGACCGTAATATGTTGGCCTTAATTTTGCAAATTGAAATCTTGCTTGCCAAATCGCTTCGTTTTTGCCCCTATTGTCCAACATAAGAGGGAGGAGCATGGGATGTTGGAAAGCTGGCGCTGGTTCGGGCCGAAGGATCCGGTGACGCTGTCGCATGCACGCCAAGCCGGCGCGCAGGGCATTGTCTCCGCGCTTCACCACATCTATGACGGCCGCAGCTGGACCGACGAGGATGTGCTCTCCCACAAACGGTTGATCGAGGAGGCCGGCATGGTGTGGTCGGTCTGCGAGAGCATTCCGGTCAATTCGGCAATCAAGCTGCGCAGCGGCGCATGGCGGTCCTATATCGACAGCTGGAAGGATAGCCTCGCCGCCATCGGCCGCGCTGGCATCCCCGTCGTCTGCTATAATTTCATGCCCGTGGTCGACTGGACGCGCACGAACCTCCGATTTCCGACTGCGACCGGTGGTCTGGCGCTGCGCTTCGACATGGCGGATTTCGCCGCCTACGATCTCTTCGTGCTGAAGCGCGCCCATGCCGAGGCGGACTATCCGCCGGCCCTGGTGGAAACCGCGCGGGCCCGTCTTGCCGCGATGTCGGAAAGCGAAATCGCCACGCTGGAGGTCAATATCATCGCCGGCCTGCCCGGCAAGGAAGACAGCCATACGCGGGAAGGGATCCGCGCGGAGATCGCCAGCTTCGACGGCGTGACCCCGGAGGATATGCGCGCCAATCTGGTCGCCTTCCTGCAGGAGGTCGTGCCGGTTGCGGCCGATTGCGGCGTGAGGCTCGCGATCCATCCGGATGATCCGCCGTTCTCGCTCTTCGGCCTGCCGCGCGTCGTCTCGCGCGACGCCGATGTCGCGCATCTCCTCTCCACCGTCGATCACCCCTCAAACGGCATCACGCTCTGTGCCGGCTCCTATGGCTCGCGCGCCGACAATGACGTGGTGGCGATGGCGAGGCGCTTTGCCGAGCGCATCCATTTCGTGCATCTGCGCAATGTGAAGACGGAAGCCGATGGTTCGTTCATCGAGTCCGACCATCTCGCCGGCGACGTCAACATGGTCTCGCTGGTCTCGGTGCTGCGGCGCGAGGAGGAGCGGCGCAGACGGGCGGGACGGGCGGACAGCACCATCCCCTTCCGGCCCGATCATGGCCATCTGCTGATCGACGACCAGATCAAGACGGTGAATCCCGGCTATTCCTGCATCGGTCGGCTGAAGGGTCTCGCCGAACTGCGCGGCGTGATCGCCGCCGTCGACCAGCTGGACCAGACGCTCGCGGCCTGAGACAGTGATGCGAGAACGCAGGCGACCGTCAGGCTCCGCCGATCACCCGGCGGAGCAGAGGCACCACCTTGCTCTTCTTGACCGCATCCTTGATCCGGCCTGTTCCTTGAAGATTGCCAGGCCCAGGCGGAGCATTTCGCGCTCCCAAGCGCGTGAAGATGAAAGGATGCCGAAAGTGCAATCGGCTCCCAAGACGGAGAAGTGCGGAATGGGGTACTGCTCTGGTGGCGCTTCATAGAATAGAATTTTAGTAGATTAAATTGACTCTCATTCAGCTTGGCGCGACACTGCATGCTCGATCGACCAGACGTGGAGACCGATATGCCGATGAGCTTCAGCCTCTTCACTTTCGACTTCTTCGGCGCTTGGCGTCGCGCGAGACATGAAACGCTGCAGGACACTGCTGCTGTGAAGACCGAATGGGCCGATACCCGCCAGGATCCATCGGGGGATGGACAGCGGGCCGTGGACGAGGCCAAGTTCTGGGGCATCGAAAGCGTCCCGGTCGCCTGATCCTCGGATCGATTGTGACGGACCGCCGGTCATGTCGTCTCTTCATCGCCCGACCTCCAAAGCTTGGGCTAAGGCGGATCTCGTCTCAACAAAGCTGACTGGTCAGACATGTTCTTGCCGGCGGAAACTGACCTTCGAATGAGTGCGCCTGCCATGACCCCTCGCCCCCTCGCTTCTGATCGCGCCCTGACGATCGCCATTGTCGGGGGCGGGTTCACCGGTGCTGCGGTGGCAGTGCATCTGGCGGCCGGCCAGCCTTTGCCGGGCGGCACGCGTGTGGTGGTGGTCGAGCCGCGCGCAGTGATCGGCCAGGGCCTCGCCTATAGCACCGAAGATCCGGCGCACCGCGTCAACGTGCCGGCCGGCAAGATGACCCTCTTCCCCGATAAACCGGCTGACTTCGAGACCTACCTCGCGACCGCCGGCACCGCTGCGCAGGATGCCGCCCTGATGGGTCGAGACGGCCAGCCCTATCCGCACCGCGCCACCTTCGGCGCCTATGTCGCGAGCCATGTTGCCCCTCTGCTCGCCGCCGGGCGGATCGAACATTGGCGGACAGAACTCGATCAGCTGACGCCTGAGCCGCGCGGATATAGGCTGAAGGGCGCGGATGGCGATGTCTTGCGGGCGGATCTCGTCGTGCTCGCCGTCAGCCATCCCGCGCCGTCGCTGCCGCGGGCGCTTCTCGCGGTGCGCGACGACCCCAAGCTGATCGCGGACGTCACGAAGCCCGGAGCGCTGGCGCCGGTTGAACCCCACGATCGCGTGCTGATCCTCGGCAACGGGCTGACCTCGGCCGATGTGATCGCCACGCTGGCGCGCCAAGGTCATGAGGGGCCGATCACCACTCTCTCGCGGCGCGGCCTTCGCTCCCGCGGCCATGCGGCGCTCGGCCAGGAGCTGTTCGGCGATTTCGTTACGCCGCCGGCCGGCACGGCGCGTGCGCTGCTGCGGCGCATCCGCCGGGCAATCGCCGAGGCCGCCGCTGAAGGGCGGAGCTGGCACGCCGTGATCGATGCCGTGCGCGCCCAGGGCCAGGCGGTCTGGGCGGATCTTCCGCTCGGCGAGCAGCGGCGGATCGTGCGCCATCTTCGCCCCTTCTGGGATGTCCACCGCTTCCGCATTGCTCCCCAGGTCGAGGATACGGTCCTGGCCGCACTCTCGGCTGGGCGGCTGCAGGTCGTTGCGGGCTCGGTGTCTGCCGTCGCGCGGGCGCCGCACGGATTCCTCGTCACGCTGCGCGAGCGCCACGTCCGCGAGGCGCGTGCCATCGAGGTCGACGCGATCGTGGTGACGACGGGCCCGGCGCATGGCAGCATCCTCGACAGCCAGGAACTGCTGCGCGGCCTGGCCGAGGACGGCCTGCTTCGCCCCTGCCCGACCGGACTCGGCATCCTCTGCGACCGGAACGCCCATCCGCTGGCAAGCGATGGCGGGCCGGTCGACGACCTCTTCATCGCCGGTCCGCTGGCGCGCGGCACCTTCGGCGAGCTAATGGGCCTTCCGCAGGTGACGGAGCACGCGGTCTTCATCGCCGGACAGCTGCGCGACCGTGTTGCGCGACGCGCGCTCGGCGCGAGTGCCGCATAAGCCGCTCAGGCAGAGGCAAATACGCGCATGGTTCTTCCCGGTCTTCGGCTATCATTGGAATATCATTCCTTATAGATCTGATAGAGTTTCAGCATGGTCGGGGCTGTTTCAGTCAGCGGCTCCTCCGCTTCATCAGGACTTTACTCATGGCCCTCGACACGCCACTCGACTTCCTCTGGTTCATTCCGTCGTCCGGAGATGGCGCCTATCTTGGTTCGGATGATCTCAGCCGGCAGCCCGATCCCGCCTATTTCCGCGAGATCGCCAAGGCGGCCGACCGCCTCGGCTATTCCGGCGTTCTGATCCCGACCGGCGTCGCCTGTGAAG
Source organism: Rhizobium sp. YIM 134829 (assembly GCF_046546455.1). Lineage (NCBI taxonomy): Bacteria > Pseudomonadati > Pseudomonadota > Alphaproteobacteria > Hyphomicrobiales > Rhizobiaceae > Rhizobium > Rhizobium sp. YIM 134829. The sequence continues at coordinate 68,659 of NZ_JBKHKI010000007.1, read as the reverse complement.
AGAGCTTCATCCTGGCAGCCGATCTTGCCGCCCATACCGAGCGGTTGAAATTCCTGGTGGCGATCCGCCCCGGCGTTGCGTCTCCGGCTTATTACGCCCGCCTTGCCTCGACGCTCGACCGCGTGTCCAATGGTCGCCTCCTCTTGAACATCGTCGTCGGCGGCAGCGCCCAGGAGCTCGCCGGCGACGGCATCTTCCTGCCGCATGACGAACGCTACGACCATGCGAGCGAATTCTTCGAGGTCTTCAACGCCCTGATCGAGACCGGCAAGGCCAATCTCGACGGCCGCTATATCAAGGCAATCGATGCGAGACTCGGCCTGCCGCCGGTGCAGGAGCCGCGCCCGCCGCTCTATTTCGGCGGCTCGTCCGATGCGGCCATCGCCTTTTCGGGCGGGCTGACCGACAAATACCTGACCTGGGGCGAGCCCCCGGCGCAGGTGGCCGAAAAGATCGCCGCCGTCCGCAAGGCGGCCGAGGCGCATGGCAAGGCGGTGACCTTCGGAATCCGGCTGCATTTCATCGTACGTGAAACCGACGAGGAAGCCTGGGCTGCCGCCGACCGGCTGATCGCGAAGCTCTCCGACGAGACGATCGCCGCCGCGCAGCAGGTGTTTGCCCGCAGTTCCGACTCCGTCGGTCAGGCGCGCATGGTAGCCCTGCATCAGGGCCGGCGCGACAAGCTGGAAGTCTCGCCGAACCTCTGGGCCGGCATCGGCCTCGTTCGCTCCGGTGCGGGCACGGCACTGGTCGGCTCGCCGAAGACCGTGGCCGCGCGGCTGCGCGAATATCAGGATCTCGGCATCGACACGGTCATCGCCTCCGGCTATCCGCATCTCGAGGAGGCCTATCGCGTCTCGGAACTGCTTTTCCCGGAGCTGGGTCTCCCCGGGCCGCATGGCCAGATCCGCTCCTCCTTCGGCGAGCATCAGCTGTTCGGCGGCGGCGGTCACGGCGGCAACGTCAAGACCGCTTCCGCCTCCTGACCGGCCGGCTGGTGGAATGAATTTGACATTTGATACCCACCCGCGGCGATCTCGAGGATCAAATGTCAAATTCGTAAATTCCACTCGAAACATAAACTTAGCTAGTGGTCTTTGTGATTTTGACATTTGCTCTCAAGGGCTCAGCAAGCGGTAGCAAATGTCAAAATCAGACCACCAGAGCCCGTCCGGTGGGCACCCGTTCACCGGACAGGATCGAGCCCCTGTTCGATCGCATGAGCTGCGACGAGGCGACCGCGCCGCGTCCGTCCCTGCTTTCCATCCCTCCCTCCGACCTGAGGTGTGAACCCGATGAACATCCAGACCGCGCCCCTGATCCCGCTGCATGCCGAGGACCCCGAGGCTCGACCCGATGCCGATCCCCAGGCGCTGAAAGCCGCGCTGCGGAGGCTGGCCGGCGGGGTCAGCGTCATCACGACCGGCACCGGCGACGCCCGCACCGGCGCGACCGTCACCTCGGCCACCGCACTCTCCATGCATCCGCCGCGCATGCTCGTCTCCCTGAACAGGAGCTCCTCGACCTGGCCGGTCCTGGAGGCGCACGGCTTCTTTGGCGTCAACATCATCGGTCCGGAGCACCAGACGATCGCCAATCAGTTTGCGGGCGTTGGCGGGCTGAAGGGCGTCGATCGCTATCAGGGCGGCGCCTGGCAGAGCCTCCTGACCGGCGCGTTGCTGCTCGAGGATGCGGTGGCGGCCATCGACTGCGAAGTCGAAGAGGCAATTGAGCGGCACAGCCACGTGCTCGTCATCGGCCGGGTCGTCGGGGTCCGCACCGGCGAGGGCGTCTCGCTTGCCTATGTCGACGGGGCTTATCACCGGCTTGGCTGATCCCTCAATCGCGCCTTCCTGAGCCAGCTCACAATCATCCTTCAAAGCCCGTGGCTGGTCTAGCCTTCGGGCTTTACTCTTTGGATTGTGTGGACATGCAGGATTGACGCACAGGGCGCCAGCTCAGCGGAGTACTATATATAATTAGTAGATAATAATTGCGCGGGAGACCGGAAACGACGACGGGATTTTCGCAGCTGCGAGGAAGATCAGGCGTTCATCCTTCGTCATGCGCGCTCCAATACGGCATCTTCGAATGGTCTTCTGGACCGAACCACCACAGGAAAAAACTATGACACACACAGGCGGAAATACACCCTCCCTCCTTCGTCGCGCGCTCCTCGGCGCCACGCTCGCGGTCGCGCTGTCACCCTTTGCGGCACCGCAGGCGAGCATCGCGGCCGACAAGGAGATCAAGGTCGGCATCATCAGCGGCGAGGATGAAGATGTCTGGCGCGCCGTACAGGAAGAAGGCGCCAAGCGCGGGCTGAAGATCGAAACCGTCGTCTTCAACGACTACACCCAGCCGAATGAAGCGCTGGAGCGCGGCGAGATCGACGCCAATGCCTTCCAGCACAAGCCCTATCTCGACAACCAGATCAAGCAGCACGGCTACAAGATCGTCCCCGTCGGCTATACGGGCGTCTGGCCGATCGGCCTCTATTCGAAGACCGCCAAGTCGGTCGCCGAGCTGAAGGACGGCGCGACCATCGGCGTGCCGAACGATCCATCGAACGAGGGCCGCGCGCTTCGGGTTCTGCAGAATGAAGGCCTGATCAAGCTCAAGGACGGCACGGGCATTCTCGCCACCATCGCCGACATCGTCGAGAACCCGAAGTCGATCGAGATCAAGGAACTCGATGCCGGCATCGTCGGCCGCTCGATCGACGATCTCGACGCCGCCGTCGTCAACACCGACTGGGCGCTGAAGGCAGGCCTCACCCCGGCCGAACGGATCGCCCAGGAGCCGATCGCCGACAATCCCTATCGGAACTTCATTGCCGTCAAGGAAGGGTCGGAGAAGGAAGAATGGGTCAAGGCCCTCGTTGCCTCCTACCAGAACGAGACGGTCAAGGCCGTGTTCGACAAGGTCTACAAGGGCACGGGCCTCGCCGCCTACTGAGCCTTCATCCCTCTCAGCTCTGCGAGGCGGCCGGTTCTCCTGCCGCCTCGTTCCTGTTTCCGGAGTTCTCCATGACCACGCTTTCTTCCCGGCCGGGCAACGGCCAGACCGGGCCGGCCGATGATCTCGTGATCGCGCTTCACGATGTCCACCGCCGATTCCACGCCGTCCAGGCCCTGGACGGCATTTCTCTCGAGGTCCGCAAGGGCGAGATCCTCGGCATTATCGGCCGCAGCGGCGCCGGCAAGTCGACGCTGATCCGCTGCTTGAACGGCCTCGAGCGACCCGACCGCGGCTCGATCCGCATCGAAGGCACCGAGATCGCAGGTCTCACCGAACGCGCCCTGCAGCCGCTGCGCCGCCGGATCGGCATGATCTTTCAGCATTTCAATCTGCTCTCCGCCAAGACGGTGGAGGAGAACGTCGCCCTGCCGCTGAAGATCGCCGGCCTGGCACGCGAAGAGCGCCGGGCGCGGGCCCGCGCGCTTCTCGATCTGGTCGGCCTCGCCGACAAGGCGAGCGCCTATCCGGCGGCCCTTTCCGGCGGCCAGAAGCAGCGCGTCGGCATTGCCCGGGCGCTCGCCGCTGAGCCGGCCCTGCTGCTGTCCGATGAAGCAACCTCCGCGCTCGATCCCGAGACGACCCGCTCGATCCTCGCTCTGCTGCGCGACATCAACCGCAAACTCGGGCTCACCATCGTGCTGATCACCCATGAGATGGACGTGGTGCGCGCCGTGGCCGACCGGGTGGCGGTGATCGATGCCGGCCGCATCGTGGAGGAAGGCCCTGTCTGGCGCGTCTTCTCCGATCCGCAGGCGCAGATCACGCGCAGCCTGCTGCAGGGCAGCCGCCCTCAGCTCCCGGAAACGCTCGCCGCCCGTCTCGGCGAGCCGGCTTCGGGCAGCACGGCGATCCTCAGCCTCGACGCCGCAGGGCAAGCGGTGGTCGACGGCGTTCAGGCAACGCTGGCCCGTTTATCCCCCGAGGGTGTGCGCATTCTCCATGGCGGCATCGAGCAGATCCAGTCGCAACCGGTCGCCCGCCTCTTTCTCGGCCTGCCCGGCGAGCAGGCACTCGTCGATCGCGTCCTTTCTGACTTGAGCGCGCAGGGTGCGCGCCTGGAGGTTCTCGGCCATGTCGCCAATCCTGTTTAACCTGCTGTTGAAATCGCTCTGGGAAACGGTGCTGATGACGCTCGCCTCCGGCGCCATCTCCTTCGTGGCCGGCCTGCCCTTGGGCCTCGCTCTGGTCGCGACCGCCAAGGGCGGCATTGCCGAAAATCTGTGGTTCAACCGCACCCTCGGGGCGGTGGTGAACGGGTTCCGCTCCGTCCCCTTCATCATCCTGCTCGTCGCCCTCATCCCGCTGACGCGGCTGATCGTCGGCACGGCGCTCGGCACCTGGGCAGCGATCGTGCCGCTCGCCATTGCCGCGACGCCCTACTACGCCCGGATCGCCGAAGTCTCGCTGCGCGAGATCGATCGCGGCCTGATCGACGCCGTGCGCGCCATGGGCGGCAATCGCTGGACCATCCTGCGCGAGGTCCTGGTGCCGGAAGCGCTGCCCGGTCTCGTCGCCGGCTTCACCGTGACGCTGGTGACGCTGATCGGCGCCTCCGCCATGGCCGGCGCGATCGGGGCCGGCGGCCTTGGCGACCTGGCGATCCGCTACGGCTATCAGCGCTTCGAAACCGCGGTCATGGTGGCGGTGGTCGTTGTCCTCATTGTGCTGGTCAGCCTGATTCAATGGGGTGGCGACTGGCTGGTGGCCCGCCTCGAACGGCGGTGACGCGCTGAGCCAAGCGGCCGCCCGTCAGGGTGGCGGCCGCGCATGGCCGCGCGTCTTGCGCGCGGCTGGAAACCCATTCCGCGCTGCCGGAGCAAATTAGAATGAACCGGTCGAAACAGCTGCGGTCCGTGCGGTGCTGTCTCTCTATAAATTGCATCGACAATTTAAGCTGCGGTCCTCTGCTGAACCCCTGAGGAGCCCCACAATGACTGCCCTGACCCGCCGCCGCTTTGCCCAATTCGCCGCCGGCACCGGCCTCGCCGTGATGCTGAGCGCGGGAAGCGCCTTCAGCGCCGATGTGACCATCAATATTGGCTACCAGCCGATCGTCGAGCCCTCTCGCGTGCCGCAGGCCGACGGCACCTATGAGACGGCGACGAAGGCGGCGATCAACTGGCAGAAGTTCGACAGCGGCGCCGATGTCATCGCCGCCATCGCCTCCGGCTCGCTGGATATCGGCTATGTCGGCTCCTCGCCGCTGGCGGCCGCAGCCAGCCGGCAGCTGCCGATCGAGACGATCGCCCTCGTCGGGCTGATCAGCGAGGCTGAAGCGCTTGCCGTCCGCAACATCTCCAAGCCGGAAGAGCTGGCTGGCAAGAAGATCGCCACGCCCTTCGTCTCCACCGCCCATTACAGTCTGCTGACCGCGCTCAAGCACTGGAACATCGATCCGAAATCCGTCGAGATCCTGAACCTGCGCCCGCCGGAAATCGCCGCCGCCTGGTCGCGCGGTGATATCGACGGCGCCTATGTCTGGGATCCGGTCCTCTCGCAGATCAAGACGAGCGGCAAGGTTCTCGCCACCTCCGCCGATGTCGCCAAATGGGGCGGCCCGACCTTCGATGCGTGGATCGTCAGCAAGAGCTTTGCCGAGGCGCATCCCGATCTCGTCGCCACCTTCGTCAAGGTGACCGGCAATGCGACAGCCGACTACCGGGCCAATCCGGACAAATGGGGTGCCGGCTCGCCGCAGGCGGAGAAGATCGCCAAGCTGACCGGCGCCAAGCCCGAAGAAGTGCCGGCGCTGCTGAAGGGCTATGAATTCCCGACGCTCGAGGAGCAGGCCGGCGAGGCGCTGCTCGGCGGCGGCACGGTCAAGGCTGTGGCCGCCACCTCGGCCTTCCTCAAGGAGCAGGGCAAGATCCCGAGCGTTCTCGACGATTACAGCGGCTATGTCTCGCCGCGTTGGGTCAAGGACGCCGCCAAGCTTTCCTTCTGATGCGAAAACCCGCGGCGCCGGCTGAACGTCGGCCGGCGCCGCTCTGCCCATTCAAGGAGCGCGCCTCCCATGACCAATCGCCTGCTCTTCGACGCCGTCAGTCTCGCCTATTCGGCGAAGGGGCGTGCCGATCATCTTGTGCTCGACCGGATCACCCTCTCGGTCACGAGCGGCGAGTTCGTGGTGATCATCGGCCGGTCCGGGTCGGGCAAGACGAGCCTTCTCAACCTCGCAGCCGGCTTCCAGCGCCCGACATCCGGATCCGTGCTGGTCGACGGCGCGGTGGTGACGGGGCCTGGCGCAGACCGCGCGGTGGTCTTCCAAGACGATGCGCTCTATCCCTGGCTGACCGCCCGCGACAACATCGCCTTTCCGCTGGCGCTGAAGGGCAGCGGCGCCAAAGAGCGGCGGCAGGTCGCCGATGATCTCCTCGCCCGCGTCGGGCTGAAGGATGCGGGCGACCGGCGGATCTGGGAGCTCTCCGGGGGAATGCGCCAGCGCGTCGGCATCGCCAGGGCGCTGGCGGCCGACCCGCGTTTTTTGCTGCTCGACGAGCCGCTTGGCGCGCTGGATGCGCTGACCCGGGCACGACTGCAGCTCTTCGTCCTCGACATCTGGAAGGCGAGCCGCGCCGGCGCGCTGCTGATCACCCACTCGATCGACGAGGCCCTGCTGCTCGCCACGCGCATCGTCGTGCTGCAGCCCAATCCCGGCCGCATCGGCACCATTCTCGAGACGCGCTTCGCCGCCGAGATCCTGGACGGCGCCGATCCGCGCCAGCTGCGCCAATCCGCCCGCTTCCGCAGCCTGCATGACGAACTGACCGGCCTGATCCATGCCGACCAGGACGAGGATGTTGCGGCATGAGCGCCCTTGCAGACCACGCCAGCGACCAGCAGACGGACGCGACGACGGGCTCATCCTCCATCATCGGGCCCACTGTCATTGAGCCGGCACCCTCCGAGTCCTCCGCAACAGAGCGCCGCACTGGCCGGAGCGGCATTCCGACGACGATCATCTCGCTCCTCACCGTGCTGGCGCTGTTTCTGGCCTGGTGGGCGGCGTCCGCCTATGGCTCCGTCTCGCCGGTCTTCCTGCCCTCCCCCATCGTGGTGGCGAGCTCCTTCTGGTCGCTGATCACCACCGGCTTCGTCGATTCGACGCTTTTCCAACATCTCGGCGCCAGCCTCGGTCGGGTACTCGGCGCGCTGGCCGTCTCGCTGGTGATCGGTGTGCCCGCCGGCCTGCTCATCGCCACCAGCCGGGTCGGGCGCGGCGTGCTCGATCCGATCGTCGAATTCCTTCGCCCGCTGCCGCCGCTCGCCTATCTGCCGCTGATCATCATCTGGGTGGGGATCGGGGAAGCCTCCAAGATCACGGTCATCGCCCTTTCCATGCTGCCGCCGATCATTCTGTCGACCAGCGCCGGCGTCAGGGCCGTGCCGAAGGACTTCGTCAATGCCGCCCGCTCCTTCGGTGCCAGGCCGCATCAGGTGCTGCTGCGCGTGCGCGTTCCCGCGGCGCTGCCGAGTATCCTGACCGGCGTGCGGATCGCGCTCGGCACGGGCTGGTCGACCCTGGTTGCCGCCGAGCTGGTCGCCGCCACCCGCGGCCTCGGCTTCATGATCCAGTCGGCCGCGCAATTTCTCGTCACCGATGTCGTGATCGCCGGCATCGCGGTCATCGCCATCGTCGCCTTCGCGCTCGAATGGCTGGCCCGCTGGATCGAACGCCGCTTCGTTCCCTGGGCCAATCCCTCCCGCGACCGATGATCCCGCACCGGCGCGTGCGGTAGGGCCGCAGTATCGTTCAGGCAAGTCCGAAACGCCCGGTTGGAAAGGTTTGAGTCATGTCCGAAGGTGCTTTGGTCGATACGCTGATCCTCCCCGGCCTGAACGGCTCGCCGCCCGGCCACTGGCAGGCGCATTGGGCGGCGGAGCAGCCCGGGGCGCGCATGCTGATCCAGGAGGATTGGGCCTGTCCCCGGCTTGAAGACTGGCTCGCCCGCCTCGAGGATGCGCTGAGTGGGCTCGACGCGGTCTGGCTGGTGGCCCATAGCCTCGGCGCGATCCTCGCCGCCAATCTGGCCGATCGTCTCTCGGCCGCCAAGGTGAAGGGGGCGCTGCTTGTGGCGCCGTCCGATCTCGACCATGTCGAGGCGCTCCATCCCTGTATCGTGCGGTTCGGGACCATGCCGACCCGCCGCCTGCCCTTTCCAAGCGTCGTCGTCGCCAGCCGCAACGACCCCTATATGCCCTTCGACGCGGCACGGCATTATGCGCAGCTGTGGGGCAGCGATCTCGCCGATCTCGGCCATGTCGGCCATATCAACATCGCCAGCGGCTTTGGCCGCTGGTCGCAGGGCCAGGCCCTCCTCGATCGCCTGCGCGCGTCATTCCGCCCGCCGCGGCCCGCCATCTCGGTGCCGCTCGGCGTCATCCAGAGCCAATCCTCTCCGCGCTCCCGCCTGGGCTCCTGACAGACCTTCAGCAACAGACATCGCATCGGGCCCGCTCGACCAGAGACTGACGGTCTTGCCGGCCAAGCCAAGGCGTTGACGCAGGACTGAGCCAGCGCCGCTCGGTCACGCGAGTTTGCGAGCCTCGATACTGCCGGCGTGGGAAGATGGAAGGCGGTCGCCCTGGTCGAAGAGCTTGCGCCGAAGCGTGCCCTCCGCATAGGCCGTCTTGTAGGCGCCGCGGCTCTGCAGCTCCGGCACGACGATGTCGATGAAATCGACATAGCTTTCCGGCACGACGGTGCGGGTCAGGTTGAAGCCGTCGATATCGCCTTCGTCGACCCATCGGATCAGCTGCTCGGCGACCTCCGCCCCGTCGCCGACGATCAGCGGATAGCGGCCGCCGATCGCCAGCTCCTTCAGAAGCTGGCGCTTGGTCCAGCCCTTCTGGCGGGCGAGCTGCGTCACCGACTGGATCGCATTGCCGGGGGAATAGTCGATCGGCTCGTCGAGCTCGAAGCGCGAGAGATCAAGGCCGCTTCCGGCAGAGAAGTGGGCGAGCCCCGCTTCGGGGCTGGCGTGATCGAGATAGTCGGCAAGCTTCTCCTGCGCCTCCGCCGCCGTGCGGCCGGGAACAACCGTGATGCCGACGAAGATCTTGATATCGTGCGGTCGGCGCCCGGCTGCCACCGCCTCCTCCCGCAGCGCCTTGGCGGTGCGCGCGGCCGCGGCCGGGTCGGTGGCGCCGATGAAGATGCATTCGGCATGGCGGGCGGCAAACTGGCGGCCGCGCCCGGAGGTGCCGGCCTGGAACAGTACAGGCGTGCGCTGCGGGGACGGCTCGGCCAGATGATAGCCTTCGCAGCGGTAATAGGGTCCCTCATGGTGGATGGGGCGAACGCGCGCCGGCTCGGCGAAGACGCGCCGCGCCTTGTCGCGCACCACGGCATCCTCCGCCCAGCTCGCCTCCCAGAGCTTGTAGAGCACGTCGAGATAATCGTCCGCGCGGTCATAGCGGTTGTCATGCTCGCCGAGGCCGGTCTGGCCGAGCGCGCGGGCCGCGCTGTCGAGATAGCCGGTGACGATATTCCAGCCGATGCGGCCCTCTGTCAGATGGTCGAGCGTCGACATGCGCCGCGCGAAACTGTAGGGGGCCTCGACACTGGTGTTGACGGTGACGCCGAAGCCGAGATTCTGCGTCGCCGCCGCCATGGCGGAGATGAGCAGGATCGGATCATTGACCGGGAGCTGCACGGATTCCTTCAGCGTCAGGTCCACCGAGCCCTGATAGATGTCGTAGACGCCGATGATATCGGCCAGGAACAGCCCGTCGAACAGGCCGCGCTCCAGCGTCCGGGCCAGATCCGTCCAGTAGGAAAGCCGGGTATAATCCTGCGACCGGTCGCGCGGATGCGTCCAGAGGCCGTGGTTGATATGGCCGACGCAGTTCATGCTGAAGGCGTTGAGGAGGATTTGTTTTCTTGAGGACATGCGGGACTTCACTGTTGCAGGACGGGACCGCGGCTCAGAGTGCGCCGTGGCGCGGCGGAAGCCGGCCGTTCAGATAGTATTGGCCGATCGCCTGATATTTCCAGCGGACCGGATCGTGGAGCGTATGGGTCCGGACATTGCGCCAGTGCCGGTCGTAATTGTCGCCCGCCATCGTCGAGGATGTCCCTGAGAGCTCGAAAAGCTTGTTAGCCGCAAGCAGCCCGGCCTTGGTCGATAGGATCTTCGCCTCGGCAACGGCGATCGACGCGGCGGCCACGCTGTCTTCGTCAGGCTTCGCCATTGCCGCATCGACAGCCAGTCCCGCACGGCGCAGCAGCGCCTGCGCGGCCCGCAGCTTGACCCGCACCTGGCCGATCTCGCTCAGCGTCAGCGGATCCTCCGCGGCGGTCTCGACCTTGGCATCGATCCAGGGTCGGGCGCGGCTTCGCACGAAGGCGAGAAGATCACGGTAAGCGCCCTCGCCGATCCCGAGGTCGATCGCCGCATGGATGATCTGCGCCAGCGGACCGATGGTCGTCGGCGTCTCGAAGGACGCCTGGAAGGGGACGATCCATTGCTCCTCGACCGGCACCGCCTCGAACCGCACGGTGCCGCTGCCGGTGACCCGCTGGCCGAACCCGTCCCAATCGTCGAGAACCGTCACGCCCGGCGCGGTGCGCGGGATGAAGACCAGGTGAGTCTTCGCCTCCGCCCCCTCGCCCGCCACCGCGAGCGTCGGGATCCAATGGGCGAAGATCGCGCCGGTGCAATAGGATTTCGTGCCGTCGACCCGGAATCCGGTCTCATCGCGGATCAGCCGGGTGCGTCGCTTGAAGTCGCGAACGCCTGTCTCGGCGAGAGCATTGCCGGTGCGTTCGCCGGCCAGCACGCGGTCGTAGAAGAACCGCTTCTGCGCCTCGCTGCCGCCGACCCGCAGCACTTCGAGCGAGTAGTAGTGGTTCTGCGGAATCTGCGAGATCGATCCGTCGCTGGCGGCAATAAGTGCCGTGACCCGGGCGAGCGTTGCGGAGGAGACGCCCGCTCCGCCATAGGCCTTGGGCACGCTGATGCCCCAGAGACCCGTTGACACAAAACGGTCGAGCTCCTCCCAGGGCAGGCGGCGATCCCGGTCACGCTCCGATGCGCTTGTCCGCAGTTCGCCGGCAAAGGATTCTGCCACGGCGATCGCCTCCTCGTCCGAGGTGATCAGATGCGGCCGCGTCTTCGGGGCGGCTGCGGGTGCCGGATGGTCGCGGTCAGCCATGGTCAGTTCCACTGGTGGCGCGCCGGCAGCACGCCGTTGAGTTCGTAATTGCCGATCAGATGATGTTTCCATCGCACCGGATCGTGCAGCGTGTGTACCCGCGCATTGCGCCAATGTCGGTCAAGATTGTGGATAGCGCGCGTGGCGGCGGATCCGGCGATGTCGAACAGGGTCTCGCTGGCCTCGAGCGCGATCTCGGTGGTCAGGATCTTGGCTTCGGCGACGGCGACGGAGGCGCGGGCGCTGGCCTCGGCGGTAACCGGCGCTCCGGCCAGCACGTCCAGCAGCCGGCCAGCCTCGTAGAGGATCTCTTGAGCGGCATGCAGACTGGTAGCAAGCGCCCCAACGCTGTGGTGGATGGTCGGATCGTCGACCGCCTGCTCCAGGCCGGAATCGACCCAGGGGCGGGCGCGGGTACGGACGAAGTCGAGCGCATCGGCAAAGGCCGCCTGGGCGATACCGGCATCGATTGCCGCCTGGATCAGCTGGGAGATCGGCCCGGCGAGACCCGGCTGGTCCTTGAAGGCATGCACGGGCAGGACGAGCAGGGGATCGATCGGCACCCGATCGAAGCGCACCGTGCCGCTCGCCGTCGTGCGCTGGCCGAAGGCGCTCCAATCGTCGACCACGGTCACGCCCGGCGCATCGCCGCGCGCCCAGACCTGGAGCGCACGACCCTCGGCGTCCACCGCGCGGGTCGGGATGTAATGCGCGAAGATCGACCCCGTGGAATAGAAGCGCTCGCCCGAGAGCACCAGCCCATCCGACGTCTCCTCCAGCCGGGTGGTGGCGATGGTGACGAGCTTGGTCTTCCGCTCGGGGCCGGCATTGCCGATGCGGTAGCCTGCCAGCACATCCGCATAGATTCGCGCCTTCTGCGCCTCGGTGCCGATATCGGCCACCAGTGCCAGCACGCCGAAATGGTTCTGCGGGATCTGCCCGAGTGAGGGATCGGCGGCGCAGAGGATCTCGAAGACCCTGGCCAGCGTCTCATAGCCCGCACCGGTGCCGCCATAGGCTTTCGGGACGGTGATGGCGCCGAGCCCGCTCTCGGTATAGGCCTCAATCTCATCCCATGGCAGGCGCCGCTCGCGATCGCGCAATGAGGCCTCGACACGGAAACGCTCGGCGAGGCCATGGGCGATGTCGAGCGCCTCCTGATCGTCGCGGATGCGGTGAACGGGCCGCGGCGGCGCGGGGCGGCGGGGTGCGCCGGCCTCGGCTGCGGGCAGATCTTCGACGGGGCGGCTGCGGGACATGCTCACCTTGAATGCCTCGCTCTGACTGCGGTCGTACCGGACATCAGCGGGCCCGCAGGTGGCGAACCACCGCATCGCCGGCAAACTGGACGAGGCAGACGGTGGCGATCAGCACGACGAGCACCGCCAGCATCACGGTCGTGTCGAAGCGCTGATAGCCGTAGCGGATCGCCATGTCGCCGAGTCCTCCGGCCCCCACCGCGCCCGCCATCGCCGAGGCGCCGATCATCGAGACGAGGGTGATGGTGAAACCGCCGACGAGGCCCGGAAGCGCCTCGGGCAGCAGCACATGGCGAATGATGTGCCAGCGGCGGCAGCCGATCGCCTGCGCCGCCTCGATCAACCCCGGCTGGACCTCGCGCAGGCTAACCTCGGCAATCCGCGCCAGGAAGGGCGTGGCGCTGATCGACAGCGGCACGATGGCCGCCCAGACCCCGATCGTGGTGCCGGTCACCAGCCGGGTGAAGGGCAGGAGCGCGACCAGGAGCACGATGAAGGGGGCGGCACGAAAACCGTTGATGATCGCACCGAGAATTCGGTGGCTCCGCGGAGCCGCGATAAGCCCGCCCGGCGCGGAGAGCACCAGAAAAATGGCGAGCGGCAGCCCGACGAGGAGTGCGATCAGGGCGGACACGCCGACCATGGTCAGCGTGTCGAGAAAGGCCTGCCAGAGGCGATCAACCATCTGCGGGGACATAACCGAGTATCCTTGCGGCATGCGCCAGATCCTGGCGGGCGATCAGCGCCGGCAACTTGTCATGGGCCGGAGCGGAGAGGATGAGGCGGCCGCTCAAATGGCCGTCGATCCGATCGAGCTGGCTCTGGACGATCAGGGTGCCTTGGCCGAGCAGAGCGACGAGGCGCCCGAGGTCGGGCTGGCGGTCACCGCGGCCGGTGTAGCGGACTTCGACCAGCGCGCGGGCGTCGCCGCCATGCCATTGCTCGACAAGCCGCGCCGCCAGATCCTCCGGCAGACCGCGGTCGAGAGGCGCGAGGAGGGCGCGCGTCGCGGCATGGCCCGGATGGCCGAAGACCTCCCAGACGTAGCCCGTCTCGGCGATCCGCCCGGCATCGAGAACGAGGACATGGTCGCAGATCTCGCGGATGACGCTCATCTCATGGGTGATCAGCACGATGGTGAGGCCGAGACGGCGGTTGATATCCTTGAGCAGCGACAGAATGGAGACGGTGGTTTCCGGATCGAGCGCCGACGTCGCCTCGTCGCAGAGCAGGATTTCCGGCCGGCTGACGAGAGCGCGGGCAATGCCGACCCGCTGCTTCTGGCCGCCCGAGAGGCGGGAGGGATAGGTGGTCTCCTTGCCTTCCAGCCCCACGAGCTTCAGCACCTCGGCGACGCGGGTCGCGATTTCGGCTGCAGGAACGCCGGCAACCACCAGCGGCAGAGCCACATTGCCGAAGACGGTCTTGGCCGAGAGCAGGTTGAAATGCTGGAAGATCATGCCGACGCGACGGCGCAGCGCCACGAGCTCGCCCTCGCCATAGGCGGCAATGTCCTCGTCATCGACCAGGACGCGGCCGGAGCTCGGCTGTTCGAGACGGTTGATCATCCTGAGCAGGGTCGACTTGCCGGCGCCGGACCGGCCGATAATGCCGAAGATCGCCCCCGCGGGAATGGAAACGTCGATCTCCGCCAGGGCCTCGACGGCACCGGCGGAGGAGCGATAGACCTTGGCGACGCCCTCGAAGCGGACGGAGCCGGCAGGCCGGGGGGCGGACGCGGCAAGGCTACCCGGGCTCGCTTGAACAGCCTCGTCTCTCGCCACATGCGGCAACGCTCGCTCCCGAAGGAGGGTCGCTGCCTGATGCGCCGTGCCGTCGTCGAGGACGGTCACGCTCACTGGTCCCAGGCGATCGTGTAGAGCTTCGGATTGTGCGCGAAGCCCGTATCGATCGCGTCGCGCACCACCTTGGAGGTCTGGTAGAGCTCGACGACCTTCTTCAGCGCCGGATTGTCGGCCTTGTCCGTCTTGGCGGCGAAGACGATGGCGAAGCGCTTGTCGTCGACGCCCGAATAGATGAGGGCCGAACCGGGATCGAAAGTCTTGGCGGCGATGATGAAGTGCGGATAGCCGAGTGCCAGATCGACATCGGCGGTGACGCGCGCCAGCTGCGGACCTTCCACCTCGCGGAAGGTGACGTTCTTCGGATTGTCGACGATGTCGTCGAGCGTGCCGAGGAAGCCGACGCCCTCCTTGAGCTTGATCAGTCCGCCCTTCTCGAGAAGCAGCAGACCGCGGCCCTGATTGACGGGATCGCTGGCGATTGCCACGGTGGCGCCATCCGGCACGCTGGCGAAGTCCTTATGCTTCAGTGAATAGATGCCGATATTGGCAAGCGTGCCGACCCCGATCGGCGTGATGTCGTAGCCCTTCTGCTTGATCGCATTGGTGAGGAAGGGCACGTGCTGGAAGTAGTTGAGATCGAGGTCGCCCGCCTGCAGCGCTTCGTTGGGCGTCGTCCAGTCGCTGAATTCGATCACTTGAAGATCGATGCCCGCCGCCTTGGCCTCCGGCACCAGCGCTTCGACGGAATCGCCATAAACGCCGGGAACGACGCCGATCTTGACCGTTTCGGCCAGCGCTGGCCCGGCGACGGCGATCAGCAGTGCGGAAAGAATGGCAGTCAGCTTCATGGGTACCCCTCACATTCAGTTGTTCTCTAAATTAATAGAGTTTGTCCGTTATAAGAGGTTGGTTTGTTCCTTCCGCTGCCCAAAGGGGGAAAATCTTTCTCCCAGCTCGCTGCTTTTGGCAGGAGGCAGTGCGAAGAGGCATGGCGCCGATGCCTCGGCACGGGGAGCGGGAGACTTCGGGATGCCCCTTCAGCCCATCTGCTGGTGCTCACCATCGGGAACGAAGCCGAGGACGAAGTCGACCACCTTCTGCGACGACATCTCGCAGGGTTTGAGGGCGGCGCCGGCTGCCTGCAGATGATAGAGGTTGAAACTGACGATATCCGAGCCGTCGCGCGCCTCGCCATAAAGCCAAACGCGCTTCCCGTCGGTGGAGCGCCGGACGGTAACGCCCCAGCGCGCGCCCTCGAACCGCCCTTCGCTAGATCCCTCCGGCAAACGAGCGAGCGCTTCCGCAAAGCCGGGCGCGTTTGCGTCGGCGGAGGAGAACGTAGCCGGCGCAGGGGCAATGCCGTCGCCATGCGAAGATCCGGGTATCGGCCCGGAGTTAGGCTCGTCGGCTGCCATCCTCACGCTTCCCCCAACTCCTGCTGCATACCGTCCAAAGGTTTCCTCGAACGGCAAAGGCAATCACGGTCCGCCTACTAAAGCACACTTTGTACGGAACCGTCCCGAGCGTCAGGCGTTGAGCGTCCTCTAACGAAGAAAAGGAGGAAATACCAATGGATCACAGCAATCACGTCCGCCTCACCGAGACCGAATTGACCCCTGCCGTACTCGAAGGCGCCACCGTTTATGGTGCCGACGACCACAAGGTCGGAACGGTCGATCACGTCCATGGCGCTGGCGCTGGCAGCCGGGCGATCATCGATGTCGGCGGCTTCCTCGGCATCGGCGCAAAGCCGGTCGCCGTGCCGCTCGGCGACCTGGATTTCATGCGCGACGAATCCGGCGACGTCCATGCCGTCACCTCCTGGACCAAGGACCAGCTCAAGGCCATGCCCGAGCATAAGCACTGAGACTGGCGTCTTTCAAGCGCGGGCCGGCCTGAGCGCCGTCCCGCCATCGCCCAGTTGGCCCCGTCGCGGATGTCCGAGACGGGGCCTGTTTTTGCGGACGCCGCACGGCCTTATCGCCCAGGGGGTTCCTCCCGGCTTTCGGAAAGCTCGATCCAGACCGGCGCATGATCGCTCGGATGATCCCAGCCACGCACGTCGCGATCCACCCCCGCCGCCTTCAGGCCCGGCACGAGATCGGGGCTCAAGAGCAGATGATCGATCCGCAAACCGGCATCGCGGCCATAGGCGTTGCGGAGATATTTCCAGAAGCTGTAGATCCGCTCGTCGGGGTGGAGATGGCGCAGCGCATCCGTCCATCCATCCTCAAGAAGCGCGGCGAAGGCTGCCCTTACCTCCGGCCGGAACAGAGCATCGTCGCGCCAGCGCTCCGGATTGTAGACATCGAGATCGGCCGGCATCACATTGAAGTCACCGACCAGAACCACCGGCACCTCAAGGTCCAGAAGCTCGCGCCCATAGGTCCGTAGCCGCTTGAACCAGCGCAGCTTGGCCTGGAATTTGGCCCCCGGCGTGGGATTGCCATTCGGCAGATAGAGGCAGCCCACCAGGACGCCGCGGACGACCGCCTCGATATAGCGGCTGTCCTGATCGGCGGGATCGCCGGGCAGGCCGCGGCGCGTTTCGAGCGGTACCGCGTCGCGCGCGAGGATCGCGACCCCATTCCAGGAGGCCTGGCCCTGCCAGATCGCCCCATAGCCGGCTTTTTCCAGAGCCTGGCGCGGAAATTTCCCTTGCGGCGCCTTCAGCTCCTGCAGGCAGACGATGTCGGGCGCTGTCTGCTTCAGCCAGCGGATGAGATGGTCGAGCCGGCCATTGACGCCATTGACGTTGAAGGTCGCGATCCTCACGCGTCCGCTGCCTTGCCGATCGCCTGCAGCCAGACGGTCACGGCGACGGCGCCCGCATCGGGATGACCAAGCGCCCTTTCGCCGAGATAGCTGGCGCGACCGAGGCGAGGTGTCATGCTCTTCGTCGCCTCGGCGCCCGCCAACCCAGCCTGCACGGCCGTGTTCCATGCATCACTGCCGGGTGTGCCTCGTGCAAGCGCGTCGCGGAAGGCTTGCGCGGCCGGCTCCAGGGCATCGATCATGGTTCGGTCCCCGGGCTTCGCGCCGCCGAGGTCCGAAATCGCCTCCACGGCCGCCGCGAAGGCATCCGCCAAGGCCGCATTCGTCGGCGGATCCTCTTCCGCGAGCGCTCGGGCCGCGCGCATCAGGCCGGTGGCGTAGAAGGGTCCGGAGCTGCCGCCGATCGCCCGGCGCAGCGTCGTGGCCAAGGCGGCGAGACCGGTGCAAACAGTGGGGAACGCCTCTTCCCGCAGAGCGAGAATGGCGTCGCCGGCCCGCACCATGCTAGCGCCGAGATCGCCGTCGCCGGTGACGCTGTCGAGCGTGGTCAGCTCCGGCTCAGCGGCGATCAGCGCATGGGCCACCGCCCTCGCCACGCGGTGCAGCTCGGCGCCGGAAGGGCTGACCGGCCCGCCAGCCGGCGCGGCATTGGCGGTTGGGCTCAAGCTCGATAGTGGCGCCTGGTTCAAGGCTCCGCCTCGTGGCCAGGCAAGCGCCTCCGTCGGCGCGTCGAGCAAGGCAAGGCGCGCGGCATCGACGGCAAGCACCGAAAGCGAGAAACCGGGCATATCGAGCGCCGAGAGGAATGTGCCGCTCCAGGCCCGCTCGACGGTGACGCCGGCCGCCTTCAGCCAGGCGAGTGCTGCGCGCGTGACGATGGCGAGTTCCATGGGTGGGGTTGCGCCGAGACCGTTGACGAGCAGCGCCACCCGTGCACCGCGGGCGAAGCGCCCATCCGCGGCCATCGTCTCGAGGATCGTCGCCACCAGCGCATCGGCCGGCGCGATCGCCTGGCGGCGCACGCCCTGTTCGCCATGGATGCCGAGGCCCACCTCGATCTCCGTGTCTCCCAGCACGAAGCCGGGATGGCCGACGGCCGGCAGGGTGCAGGATCCGAGCGAAATGCCCATCGAGGCGACAGCCGCCGCGCCCGCGCGGGCGAGTTCTGCCACTTCGCCGAGCGGCAGTCCTCTCGCGGCGGCAGCGCCGGCAAGCTTATGCACCAGGACCGTGCCGGCAATGCCGCGGCGGCGCTCGGCAGGGACCGTATCCTTCAGCGCCACATCATCTGCCACGACGACGATCTCGACGGGAATGCCTTCGGCCCGCGCCAACTCGGCTGCCAAGCCAAAATTCAGGCGGTCGCCGGTATAGTTCTTGACGATCAGAAGTGCACCGGCCGGACCGGCGGCGGCACGCAGGGCGGCGAGAACCGCATCGGTGCTGGGCGAGGTGAACACATCGCCGGCGATCGCCGCGCTCAGCATGCCGGCACCGACATAGCCGGCATGGGCCGGCTCATGGCCGCTTCCGCCGCCCGACAGAATGGCGACCGGCCGCTCGGCGACGTCGGGGAGGCCGGCGCGCACCACCACCATCTCATTCGCCAAAAGCACGGCGCCCGGGTTCAGTGCCACGACGCCCTCCAGCATCTCGCGCACAACATGCGCCGGGTCATTGATCAGCTTCTTCATCAGTCCCTCCTCGTCTGGCAAAACCTCTTGGAGTCGAGCGGCGCCATGCACCCATCATGAACGGCACGCAAGGCCAGCGCCAGAGCAAGGACGCCGGCCCGGGCATCGACTTAAGGCTCAAACATGTCGGCTAGCGCCGAGGAAACAAGTGCCTCACTTTCGAGGCAATGGCTTCCTAGACGAGGCTGCCCCGGCGACGGGGTCACTCACCCGCCTCCCGCCCGGGAAGGCTCTACGGCCATCATGGGAGCGGGTGGAAATCGAACCAATCCTGCCTGGCCCGTCTCGACGGCCATGCACAGACATCAAGGAACCGCCGATGCGCGCTTTGCTGATTGCCCTTCCCCTCCTCCTGACCGCGACGGTTGCCGCGAAGGCGTCCTCTGATGAGGCCTGGGCCGAGCTCAACCGGACGGTCACTGCGCGCTGTGCGAAGGCGAGCCAGCTGAAGAGCCCCCAGCTCTCCGACCCGGTCCAGTTCGACGATACGCTCGGCAAGGTGGCCGTGCTCGTGCGAGGGGTCTTTCCGCAGAAAGCCATGAAGGGCGCGCGCGGCAGCATGCTCTGTATCTATGACAAGGCGAGCGGCAAGGTGTGGATCGACGAGGCGCCGGGCTGGAGCGTGTCTACCAAGTAGCCGGAGCAGGGCGGCGCGGCCTTGAAGGTCGAGCTCGGAAAGAATGGCACCGGCCGCGAGTGAAGCCGGTGCCGGGTCGCCTAGCGAGCAATTGGCGCGTAGCTGCCCTTGCTCCAGCGGTTGATGTCGTAGCTGGCGTTCTTCAGGTCGCCCTTCTCGTCGAAGACGATGCTGCCGACAACGGTGTCGACGGGCTGGCCGTTCTTCAGCGCCTTGGCGACCTCGGTCGGATCATCGGAGCCTGCACGCTCGACGCCCTGGGCAATCGCCTGAACCACCGCGTAGGAGAACAGGGTGAAGCCCTCTGGCTTGAACCCGCCGGCCGTGATCGCATCGACGGCCGCCTTGGCCTCGGGCTTTGCCTGAGGATCGGACGGGAAGACGAAGAGCGTGCCTTCGCCCGCCGGACCGGCCACCTGCCAGAACTCCGGCGAGGAGATCGAATCCGGCATGATCAGCTGGAACTTGAAGCCCTGCTCGGCGGCCTGGCGCAGGATCAGGCCGGCTTCCGGGTGATAGCCGCCGAAATAGACGACATCGACCTTGGCATTCTTCAGCTTGGTGACGAGGGCATTATAGTCCTTCTCGCCCGGATTGATGCCTTCGGCCAGCACTTCCTTCAAGCCGTTCTCATTGAGGGAGGCGCGCACCACGTCGGCGACGCCCTGGCCATAGGCGGACTTGTCGTTGATCACGGCAACATTCTTGCCGGCATAGGTCTTGGCGATCCACGGGCCGATGAAGGCGCCCTGCGCATCGTCGCGCGTATAGAGGCGCATGATGTTCGGCCATTCCTTGGCGGCTGCCTCGTCGGTCAGCACCGGATTGGAAGAGGCGGGCGACATCATCAGCGTCGCATTTTCCGCATAGACGGCCGAGGCCGGAATGCTCGAACCCGAGCAGGCGTGGCCATCGACGAACTGGATCCCTGCGGCCGCAATGCGGTTTGCGACCGAGACCGCCTGCTTGGGATCGCACTGGTCGTCCTCGAACTGCAGGGCGATCTGCCGGCCCATGACCCCGCCCTTGGCATTGATTGCCGCGGCCGCCGCCTGGGCGCCCTGCTTGAACTGGTCGCCGATGGTGGCGAGAGGGCCGGTGAGCGGGCCGGCCACGGCAATGGTCAGATCATCCGCACGCGCCGCCGCACCGCCAAGGAGCAGCGCAAGCGCCGTACCCAACATTAGAACCTGTCTCATCCTATCCTCCCGCGGGCCTCCTTTGTGGAAGCTCCGTCATTGTTTGATTACGAAGACTCTGGGTGTCTCAGATTCGCGCCGCTCCGATAAGCGCTTTTTCTGGCTCCTCCATCGGGAGATCGGGCTTCTGCTGTTTGGCGGAGGTCACCGAGCGATCAGGTCGTGGGCGCTTGCGTGGCGATCAGGGTGCGCAAGGTCGCAATATCGTCGCCGAGTGGCCGGTCATCGGCATAGAGGTCGACGTGGCTGCGCACGAGATCGCGGAGGATGCGGGTGCCGGGCGCCGGCGCTTCCGTCGGCGCCAGCAGATCCTGGGCCTGGGTCGCGGCCATCAGCTCGATCGCCAGAACATGTTCGGCATTGTCGAGGATCGAGAGGAGCTTGGTCGCGGCCGCGGTCGGATGGGCGAGAAAATCCTCCTGCAGGGCGGAGGTGAGGCCGCCATCGAGCGCCGCGGGCGCGGCGAGGCGCCGGTTCTCATTGACCAGCGCAGCTGCCGTATATTGGGCGATCATGAAGCCGGACTGGCTGCCGGCCTCGCTTGCCAGAAAGGGTGGAAGCCCGCTGATAAGCGGGTTGACGAGCCGGTCGGTGCGCCGCTCGCTGATCGCCGCAAGCTGGGCGAGCGCGATCGCAAGACCATCAGCGGCTTGGCCGAGCGCCGGCGCAACCGCATGAGCCTGCGACCAGACCTGTGGTTGCTCGGGCGTGCCGGCGAGGGCAGGGTTGTCGGTCACCGATGCGAGCTCCTGGTCGACGATCCGACCGGCGGCCTCGAAACAGTCCCATGCGGCGCCATGGGCATGGGGCACGGCCCGCAGGCTGAGCGCATCCTGCGTGCGGCGGCCGAGCGCGGCGGCGATCCGTTGACTGCCGGCAAGGCGGATGCGCAGGCGCGCACCGACCTTCTCGATACCGGGCGATGGCCTGAGGCTGAGGGCGGCCTGATCAAAGGCTGCCATCTGGGCGCCGGCCGCCTCCAGGGTCAGCGCCGCGATCGCGTCCGCCCAGTCGAGCAGCCTCTCCGCCCGCGCGAGCGCGACCGAGGAGAGGCCGGTGGCGCAGGCCGTGCCGTTGACCAGGCTCAGGCCCTCCTTGGCGACGAGGACCAGCGGCTCAAGCCCGATCGACGCGAGCGCCGCCCGTCCGGAAACCCGCTCCCCGCCGATGGTCGCCTTCC
This sequence comes from Rhizobium sp. YIM 134829, assembly GCF_046546455.1. Lineage (NCBI taxonomy): Bacteria > Pseudomonadati > Pseudomonadota > Alphaproteobacteria > Hyphomicrobiales > Rhizobiaceae > Rhizobium > Rhizobium sp. YIM 134829. The sequence goes on along the minus strand of NZ_JBKHKI010000007.1, from coordinate 46,932 downwards.
CCTCGCCGATCAGCACCAGCGCCGTATGGGCATTGTGGGTCAGATAGCCGGCCGAGCCTTTGGACGGCACATCGGGGATGCAATCCTCGGCGAGCAGGGCCAAGAGATGGCGAACGACCTCCGGCCGCACGCCGGAAGAGCCATGGGCGAAATTGGCGATCTGCGCTGCAAGAATGCCGCGAACCTCGCGCCGCTCGAGAAGCGGTCCGACGCCACAAGCATGGCTGAGCACGATGTTGCGCGACAGGGCGCTCTGGGCCTTTCGATCGACCACCGTATCGGAGAGGGCGCCGACGCCGGTGGTGATTCCATAGGCGCGGATGCCGCGTTCCACCAAAGCCTCGACGATCCGACGCGCTGTCTCCACCCGGCCCCAGGCGGGCGACGAGAGAGCGAGATCCTCGCCGGCGGCGACGGCGGCAATGTCGCGCCAGCCGAGCGGATGCTCGATCGTGCGGGTCACGAGGCTGCCCCGAAGTGGCCGATGAACTGGCGGAAAGCCGGCGAGGCGCCCTGCCCGAACATCTCATCCGGTTCGCCGCTGCTCTCGATGACGCCGCCCCGCATGAAGACGACGCGATTGGAGACCGTGCGGGCGAAGCTCATTTCATGGGTGACGACGAGCATCGTCATCCCCTCCTCGGCGAGCGCCCGCATGACGCGAAGCACCTCGCCGACCAGTTCCGGGTCGAGCGCCGAGGTCGGCTCGTCGAAGAGCATGACCTTGGGCTTCATCGCCAGTGCTCTCGCGATCGCAGCACGCTGCTGCTGGCCGCCGGAGAGATGGGCGGGATAGGCGTGGCGCTTGTCGGCGATCCCGACCTTCTCGAGCAAGGCCTCGGCCTCCTCGATCGCCTCGCGCTTGGCCCGCTTGAGCACCTGGACCGGCCCTTCGATGACATTTTGCAGGATGGTCATATGCGACCAGAGATTGAAGCTCTGGAACACCATCCCGAGCTCGGTGCGGATCCGGTCGACCTGCTTGCGGCTGGCCGGCCGGGTGCGGCCCTTGCTGTGCAGCATGCGGATCGGTTCGCCATCAACGACGATCTCGCCGTCGCTCGGGACCTCCAGCAAATTGATGCAGCGCAAGAAGGTGGACTTTCCCGAACCCGAGGCGCCGAGCAGCGAGATCACGTCGCCATCGCGAGCCTCGAGCGAAATGCCGCGCAGCACCTCGTGGGTCCCGAAACTCTTGCGGATATTGCGGACCGACAATCGGGTGACATCCGGCATGCCGGTCTCCATTCAGGCTTTCACCGCTGCGGGAACGGCACGGCGGTGGCGGGTCAGGGAATATTCGAGCAGGCCCATCGCCTGCAGGATCAGGAAATTCAGAACGAGATAGATGAGGGCTGCGCAGAGGAACACTTCCATCGTGCGGTAGGTCTGCGAGATCAGCCTCTGCGCCACGCCCGTCACCTCCCAGACCGTCACAAGGCTGGCCAGAGCCGTGGATTTCATCATCAGCACGATCTCGGTGGAGTAAGCGGGCAGCGCATGGCGGAAGGCGATCGGCGCGATGATCCGCCTGACGAGCAGGAAGCCCGACATGCCGACAGAGCGTGCGGCCTCGATCTCCTTCGGCGAAACGGCGCGAATGCCGCCGCGGAAGATTTCCGCCGTATAGCCGGCCGTGCACAGGGCCAGCGACAGGACGGCGCAGACGAGCGGCTCGCGCAGGAAGGGCCAGAGGAACGAGGTACGGATGACGCCGAACTGGCCGAGCCCGTAGAAGACGAGAAACATCTGAATCAGCAATGGCGAGCCGCGAAAGACGAAGATGTAGGCCCGCGCGATGCCGGAGAGCAGCCAATTGCCGCTGACCCGCATCGCAACGATCACAAGGGACAGCAGGCCACCGCACAGGACCGACAGCGAAAACAGGAGGAGCGAAGTCGGCACCGCTTTGAGAAGCGTTACCAGCGTCGAGGAGAGGAAGGCTAAGTCCATGGCCTCAAGCCTTCCCAAGCGCGGCGGAGGGCATGCTCCGGTCGGCCCGCCGCTCAGCGGCAGAAAAGATGCGATCGGAGAGGCTGGTCAGCACGAGATAGAGTGCTCCGCCGACAATGTAAAAGAGGAAATACTGGCGCGTCGAGCCGGCGGCGACCTGGCTCGCCCGCATCAGCTCGATGAGACCGGTGACCGAGACCAGTGCCGAATCCTTCAGGCTCAACTGCCAGACATTGCCGAGCCCCGGAAGGGCCAACCGCAGGACCTGTGGGACGATGATGCGGCGCAGACGGAGCCCCCCGTTCATGCCGATCGCCAGCGCCGCCTCGAGCTCGCCCTTCGGAATCGCCAGATAGGCGCCGCGGAAGACCTCGGCCTGATAGGCGCCGGAGATGATGCCGACTGCCAGGACGCCTGCCGCAAAGGAAGGCAGGCTCATGAACCCCTCATAGCCGAACAGGCGGCCGAGCGAGGTCAGCCCGGAGGCGCCACCAAAATAGATGAGGTAGATGATCAAGAGCTCCGGCACGCCGCGAAAGACGGTCGTATAAAGCTGGCCGAAGACGCGCAGCAGCCGATGTTCGGAGAGACGCAACGCCGCAACCGCCGAACCGAGCACGGCGCCGAGCAGCAGTGCCGCTGCCGTGACGGCGAGCGTCATCAGCGCCGCGATCAGCAGCCATGCGCCCCAGCCGTTGGCGCCAAATCCGAGAAGGTGCAAATCCGCCATGCGTGGATCCTTGACGACGTGCTCCGATGGAAGGCGCTGCCGTCACCTGCGATCGAGACAGGTGACGGCAACCGCCACCCTGCTTATTGCGGGCTGACGTCGACCTTGAACCACTTCAGCGACAGGGTCTTCACCGTGCCGTCGTCCAGCGCCGACTTGATGGCGGCGCTCAGCTTGTCGCGAAGCTCGGGATCGGCCTTGCGGACGCCGAGGCCTTCGCCTTCGCCCCAGATGGAGCCGACGATTTCGGGGCCGGTGAAGGCGAGCGCACCATCGGCGGACGCGAAGGCATTGTTGAAATAGACGGCGTCATCGAAGCCGAGATCGATACGGCCATTCTGCAGGTCGAGATCGCGATCGGCGCCGGTCTTGTATTCGCGGATTTCGGCGATCGAGCCGAAATTGTCATAGACGAACTTGGCATAGACGGTCGCTGCCTGGATGCCGATCGTCTTGCCCTTGAAGGCCTCCTTGAGGGCCTCGATCTCGGAGACGCCGGTCTGGCCGGGGGTCATGCTGATCACCTTGCCGGTACCGGCGGCATTGGCCAGCGAACTGTCCTTGGCGGTCGCGAAGGCGGCCGGGGTCGCGGCATAGGGGATGGTGAAGTCGATGATCTGCTTGCGCTCCTCCGTGATCGACAGTGCGTCCATGATCACGTCGAACTTGCCGGCGTTCAGCGCCGGGATCATGCCGTCCCAGTCGGAGGCGACCAGGGTGCATTCGATCTTGGCACGTTCGCAAAGCACCTTCGCCAGCTCCGGCTCGAAGCCGCCGAGCGACCCATCGGCATTGGTGAGGTTCCAGGGCGCATAGGCGCCCTCGAGAGTGATGGTCGCCGTCTTCCAGTCCTTGGCCACGGCTGGAGAGGACAGGGCTGCGGCAATGGTCGCGCAGACCAGGATCATGCGGTTGAGTTTCATGCGCTTTCCCTCTGAGGTTTGATGGACCCGTTATGCTGCGCCGATCTTCGCCGGCCTAAAACAGCATCTTGCTGCTCAAGTTGTATAGGGTACCATATGGCAAAATTTATGTTATGCAAGAGAGCAAGCCTTCTTTTTTAGCGACGGAATGGCATGACGAAGGAATAGGCAATGAGACGCAGCGGCGAGTTGAAGAAGGCCTTGGGTGCCACCGACGCAGCCTCGCTCTATGCGGGCGTCAAGCAGGTGATCCTCGACAAGATCCAGAGCGGCGAATGGCCGCCGAAACATCGCGTCCCCTCGGAAAACCAGCTGGTTCAGGAGCTGGGGGTGAGCAAGATGACGGCCAATCGCGCGCTACGCGAGCTTGCCAGCGAGGGAGAGCTGATCCGTATCCAAGGTGTCGGTTCCTTCGTGGCGGAACGCAAGGGCGCCTCGGCCTTGTTCGAGGTCCGCAACATCGCCGAAGAGATCGCCGAGCGCGGCCATAGTCACCAGGCAACGGTCATCGCCCTGGCGCAAATCACCGCTTCGCCCGAGATTGCCGATGCACTCGGCCTCGACATCGGGTCACCCGTCTTTCACTCGCTGATCGTCCATCTGGAAAATGGCGTGCCGGTTCAGATCGAGGACCGCCACGTGCATCCGGCCGTCGCGCCCGATTACCTTGGCCAGGATTTTTCGATCACCACGCCGAACGCCTATCTCCAGGCGATCGCCCCGCTCAGTGGCTCGGAACATGTCGTCGAGGCGGCGCTGCCGCAGCCCTGGGAATGCAAGCTGCTTTTGATTCAGAAGACCGAGCCGTGCCTCTCGATCCGACGCCGCACCTGGTCTGCGTCCCATATCGTCTCCACCGCGCGCCTTCTCTATCCCGGCAATCGCTACCGCCTGGAAAGCCGAGTTGGGTCGTTCTGACGCTCAAGTCCACGAAAGCGAAGCGACCCTCCTCTGACCGGGAGGGTCATTGAGGGGGTTCGCCTGTATAGGGAAGCAAGCCCTCCTCTCTGCGCCTTGCGCCGCTCGGTGATGTCTCGATACGGCGGCTGTCCTTTGCTCAGGCCGGGCTCGAGGCCGTCTGGGCTCTCCGCCGTCCGAAACTGCGCAGCGCGACATAGAAGACCGGCGTCAGGAAGAGCCCGAGGATGGTGACACCGAGCATGCCGGAGAACACGGCCGTGCCGAGCGACTGGCGCATTTCTGCGCCTGGCCCGGTCGCGATCATCAGAGGCACGACACCCAGGATAAAGGCGAAAGCGGTCATCAGGATCGGGCGGAGGCGCAGACGGCTTGCCTCGATGGCGGCCGCGACGGGATCCATGCCCTCATCCTGCGCCTGCCGCGCAAATTCGACGATCAGAATCGCATTCTTGGCCGCAAGCCCGATCAGCACGATCAGCCCGATTTGCGTCAGGATATTGTTGTCCTGCCCGCGCAGATGAACCCCGACCAGGGCCGCCAGCACCGCCATCGGCACGATCAGGATGATCGCGAGCGGCAGCACCCAACTCTCATACTGCGCCGAAAGAGCGAGAAAGACGAAGATGACCGACAGGCCGAAGATGAAGATGGCGGTGTTGCCGGTGTTGCGCTCCTGGAAGGCGAGATCCGTCCATTCGAACGAGGTGCCGGGCGGCAGGATCTTGGCGGCGAGCGCCTCCATCTTGTCGAGTGCCGTGCCAGTGGAAATGCCGGGCGCCGGATTGCCCTGCAGCGGCACGGAGACGAACATGTTGTAGCGCTGCACAAGCGCAGGCCCGGTGGCATCGCGGATTTCGACCAGCGTGCCGAGCGGCACGAGCGCCCCGGTCGCCGAGCGCACCTTGAGGTTCAAGATATCTTCGCGCTCCAACCGGAACTGCTGGTCGGCCTGCGCGCGCACCTGATAGACGCGGCCGAAGGCGTTGAAGTCGTTGACATAGGACGTGCCGAGATTGATCGACAGCGTCTCGAAGATGTTGGGGATCGGCACGCTGAGCGCACGCGCCTTGTCCCGGTCGATCGCCAGGAAATATTGCGGGCTCGAGGCGGAGAAGGTGGTGAAGACACCGGTCAGCCCCTCCGTCTGGTTCGCAGCACCCATCATTTCATAGGCAAGGCCGAGCACGCGCCGCATGTCGGCACTTTCCCGGTCGACGATCTGCATCTTGAAGCCGCCGGAATTGCCGATGCCGCGGATCGAGGGCGGCGGCACGGCGATGATGAACGCTTCCTGGATTGCCTGCATGGCCCCGTAGAGTTGGCCGATGATCTGCCCGGCGCTCTGCCCATGCTCCAGACGCTCCTCGAAGCTCTGGAAGGGCGTGAAGATGACGCCGGAGTTCGAGGAATTGGTAAAGGTCGCGCCGTTGAAGCCGGCAAAGGACACCGCATCCTTCACACCCGGCACCGTCCGCAAGATTTCGGTGGCCTTGCGAACGACCGCGTCGGTGCGCGCGAGCGAAGCGCCTTCCGGCAATTGAACGACGACGATCGCATAGCCCTGATCCATGGTCGGCACGAAGCCGCGCGGCACGATCTGCGCCATATACCAGGTGCCAGCCAGCAGCCCGAAGAAGACCAGGAGCGTGGCGCCCAGCGCCACCCTCGTCGAGACCAGACCCCGCACGATGCGGGAATAGGCATGCGTCATCCGGTCGAAGCCGCGGTTGAAGCCATTCGCCAGGCCGCTAAACAGCCGCGACACCGGATTGCGGCGCTCCCCATGCGCATGGTGTGGCCGCAAAATGAGGGCGGCAAGCGCCGGCGAAAGCGTCAGCGAGTTCAGCGCCGAGATCGCCGTAGCAATGGAGATGGTGACGGCGAACTGGAGATAGAACTGCCCGGAAATCCCCGGAATGAAGGCAGTCGGGACGAAGACCGCGATGAGCACCAGCGAGATGGCGATGACGGCAGTCCCCACCTCGTCCATCGTCACATGCGCGGCCTCCTTGGGCGTCATGCCTTTGGAAAGATTGCGCTCGACATTCTCCACCACCACGATCGCATCATCGACGACGATGCCGATCGCCAGCACCAGGCCGAAGAGGGTCAGCATGTTGAGCGAGAAGCCGAAGGCGAGAAGGAAGGCGAAACAGCCGATCAGCGAAACGGGGATGGCGACGATCGGGATCAGCGCGGAGCGCCAGGACTGGAGGAAGACCAGAACGACGATGGCGACCAGGATCGCCGCCTCGAGAATGGTCTTGTAGACCTCGTTGATCGATTCGGAGATGAACTCGGTCGGATTGTAGACGATCGTATATTCGAGACCGGGCGGGAAATCCTTCTTCAAGGTTTCCATCGTTGCCTTGATCTCCTCGGCCGCCTCCAGCGCGTTGGTGCCGGGACGGGAGAAAATGCCCATGGCCACGGCGGCCTTGCCGTTCAGATAGCTGTTCGTCACATAGTCCCGCGCGCCGAGCTCGATGCGCGCGACATCCTGCAGCTGCACCAGCCGGCCGCTCGGAGTCGACTTGACGATGACATAGCGGAACTGGCGCGCATCGCTGAAGCGGCCCTCGGTGGTCACCGTGTACTGGAAGGCATTGGTGCCGGAGGTCGGCGGCCCGCCAATGGCACCGCCGGAAACCTGCACGTTCTGATCGCGCAGCGACTGGACGACATCGCCCGAGGTCATGCCATAGGAGGCAAGCTTGTTCGGATCGAGCCAGATGCGCAGCGCATATTCGCGTTCGCCGAACAGGATGACATCGCCGACGCCTTCGAGGCGGACGAGGAGATCGCGGGCACGCGTCCGCGCATAGTTCGAGACATAGAGCTGGTCGTAGCGGTCGTTGGGCGAGATCAGATGCACGACCATCATCAGGTCGGGCGAGCTCTTGGCGGTCGTCACGCCGATCCGCCGGACCTCCTCCGGCAGGCGCGGCTCGGCGATCGACACGCGGTTCTGGACGAGGACCTGCGCCTTATCGAGATCGGTGCCGAGCTTGAAGGTGACGGTCAGCGCCATGGAGCCGTCGGCGGTCGAATAGGAGGACATGTAGAGCATGTCCTCGACGCCGTTGATCTCCTGCTCGAGCGGCGTCGAAACGGTGTTGGCGATCGTCTCCGCATCGGCGCCCGGATAGGCGGTGCGGATGACGATGGTCGGCGGCGCGATCTCCGGATATTGGGCGACCGGCAGCTGCAGATAGGCGATGCCCCCGACGATCAACAGCAGGATCGAGAGAACGGAGGCGAAGATCGGCCTGTCGACGAAGAAATGCGCGAACCTCATGGCGCGGTCTCCGTCAAAGCCGCTTCCGGCGGCAGGACGACGAGCTTCGGATCGACGATCACGCCGGGCCGCAGGCGCGGCAGGCCGTTGATGACGAGCGTCTCGTCACCTGTCAGCCCGTCGCGGATCACGCGGTAGCCATAGAGCCTCGGCCCCAGCCGCACGGGCTTGGTGGAGAAGCTACCATCCTCGGCCACCACATAGACCACCCGCTGGTTCTGGTCCGAGCCGATCGCATCATCCGGCACCAGGATGCCCTTATAGGTGTTGGACGCCGTCACCTCGACCCGGCCGAACAGCCCGGGCTGGAGAATGAATTCCGGATTGGCGAAGCGGGCCCGCACCCGCATGGTGCCCGTTTCCCGGTCGATACGGTTTTCTGCGAAGTCCAGCTTGCCGGTGAAGGGTTTTTCGCTGGAATCGGCGATGGTCACCGTGACCGTCAGCGAACCGCCGCCCTCCTGCAGATTGCTGCCGCGCTCGCGGGCGACCCGGGCGAAGTTCAAGAGCCGTCGCTCGTCGACATCGAAATAGAAGTCGATCGGGTCGAGCGAGACGATCGTCGTCAGCGCCGTCTGGTCGGCCTGGACCAGATTGCCGACCGAGATCAGCCGTCGGTCGATGCGGCCGTCGAGCGGCGCGCGGATCGTCGTATAGTCCATGTCGAGCTTGGCGCGGGCGAGGCTGGCCTCGGCGCCGCGCAGCGTCGCTTCGCTCGACTGCAGGTCGCGGCGGCGATCGTCGAGGGTCGAGACGGCGATCGTACCCTTCTGGACGAGCGTTTCCGTGCGCGCGAATTCCGACTGGGCGAAGGTCAGGCTGGACTTTGCCACTTCGAGCGACGAGCTGGCGACATCGAGCGCGGTCTGGAACGGCCTCTGGTCGATGACGAACAGCGGATCGCCCTTCTTGACGAGCGCGCCGTCCTTGAAATTCACCTGATCCAGATAGCCGCCGACGCGCGACCTCAGGGTCACTTCATCGACCGCCTCGAACCGCCCGATGAAGACGTCGCTGTCGACCACGTCGCGCACCACGGGCTTGGCCACGGTCACTGCTGCCTTGGGCTGGTCCTGCGCGAAGGATTGGCCGAAGGGGCCAAGCCCCACGAACAGGAAAACCAACAGCGCAAGACCTCGGTGACGCGCCATTGGCTTGAGCCCGTTACGCGTGACGGGCGCCGCCGCGGTCGAAGACCGGCCTGGTCGATCGTGATCGTCCAGGGCGGAAGCAGACGATCGGGCTTTGGTGATCAGGATCATGGTCTTCCTCTTCGCATTTCGCCTCAAGGATCAGCAGAGTGAACAAAATCGAGAGTCCTGACACCGCCATCGAGTCCCCTCCTACCGCGTTCGCCGGCGAACGAAGGTAGACCGGACGCGAGCCACGAGCGTACGCGCAACTTCCATAGTCCAGAATGGAGCCTGCACTTCCGCTTTGCTCGATCAACCAGCCGAACGAAGCTCTTTGTCATAAACTCGAAATAATGGTCGCCCCTTACCAAAGAGAGATCATGTTCTTTCGGACTTGGCAAGACTCGGCGGCGGCGTTCGCTTGACCGGTGTGCGGCTCGGTCGATCCGCATGCAGCGGGTGCGGAGGATGTTTCTTGAAGCCAAGGGCTAAAGCCTGAGCGCATCGACAAGCGCTGCAACGTCAGAATCCTGATTGTAAGCGCTACGCGAAAATAAGATCGAATATTGTCGATGTGAAAACGACCATTTCTGCACACTGAGCAGGAAGAAGAAGAAGGCCGCCTCCTGCGGCACTCAAAACGCCGCGTCAGTTGGCTCGCCCCGTTTCCAGTCGAAGTCCTGGAGCAGACGCAATCCTTGTCGGAAGTCTCAGCCTTCGAACTGGCCAGCACGCGGGCGCCGGGGGCCAAAACGGCAGTGGCCCTGTCAGCGTCGGACCGCGGCGTCTTCCTCGGAGACGGCTTGAATGATGCGCCCTATTCGGAGCAACGGATCTCGGAGATCGATGGGCAGCGGCTGGTGTTGCAAGCTGAGCTCAATTCGAAGCGCGAAAGCCTTTCCGCCCTCTCCCGCCGGATCGCCGACGAGCGGCTGAGGGTTGGCACCTCCGCCACCTTCCGGTTCGAGCGAGCCGTGAGGTCTTCATCGGGGCCAGCAGGCACTGCCCATCGAGATTGATCTGGCTGTCGAACGAGATGTGATTGCTACCGTGTCGGGCGTGCATGTCGTCGCCCATGCAGCCAACTGCAGGGCGGTCGGTCTCGCCCCCCAGACGATCTACACAGCGAGCGAATGGCGCGTCGCGCTGCCCTCTCGATAGGCGTCGAACTGCGCCGCGACCAGCCGTGCCATGCGTCGGGGATCGCCGGTCAGGCGGAACCGGCCGTCTGCTGCCTCGAGGCCGCCGTCGGACTGCGCCAAAAGGGACGCCAGCGCGAGGACCGGTTCGGCGATGGCCCCGAAACGGCGGCGGAGATCGGCGGGCGAGAATGAGAAATCGCACATCAGCCGTTCGATCACATAAGCGCGCAGTCGATCCTCGGCCGAAAGAGCGACACCCTTGGCGGTTCCGAGCCGCCCTTCCGCGATCCGACGCGCATAGTCGCCCTGCGTCGTGACATTCTGGGCGTAGCCGAGGGCGAAGCGGCTGACGGAGGAGGCGCCGAGGCCGATCAGCGTCCGGCAGGCATCATCCGTATAGCCCTGGAAATTGCGCCCGAGCCGCCCCTCGCGGGCAGCTCGGGCCAGGCTATCGCATGGCAGGGCGAAGTGATCGATGCCGACCGGCTGATAGCCGGCCGCAGCGATCATCGCTTCCGCCTCTCTCACGAGGGCCAGCCGAGCCTCCGGCCCCGGCAGGCTCGCCGCGTCGATCATCGTCTGGTGCTTCTTGAACCAGGGCACATGGGCATAGCCGAACAGCGCGATCCGCTCAGGCGCCAGAGTCAGGGCCCGGCGGATCGTATCGCGCAGACTCGCCTCCGTCTGGAGGGGCAGGCCGTAAACCAGATCGAAATTGACGGAGGGCACGCCCCGTGCGCGCAAGCCTTCGACCACCGCAGCGGTCGTCTCGAAGCTCTGCGGACGATTGATCGCCGCCTGGACGCGGGGATCGAAATCCTGGATGCCGATGCTGGCGCGCCGCAGTCCGAGCTCGCTCAGGGCATCGAGACGCGCCGCATCGATGGTCGAGGGCTCGATCTCGACGCCGAGACGACACTCCGGCGCGCACGTCACATGATCGGCGATCGCCCTCTGCAGCGCGCGCATATGCTCCGGCTTGAGGATGGTCGGCGAGCCGCCGCCCCAGTGAATGTCTCCGACCATCCCGCGCCCGCCGAGCCGCGCGCCGACCAGGCGGATCTCCGCAATCAGCGAGCGCAGATAGGCCTCGACCGGCTCATAGCGCAACGTCTGGCGGGTATGGCAGGCGCAGAACCAGCACAGCCGCTCGCAATAGGGAATGTGGAGGTAGAGCGACAGGCGCTCACCCGGCACGATCCCCTCCAGCCAGCCGAGGACGGTCTCATCCGTGACGCCGGCGTGGAACTGCGGGGCGGTCGGGTAGCTCGTATAGCGCGGCACCGTGGTGGGGAGCGAAGCGGGGGCGGGCTGTGCAGGCATGGCGGATCTCACAGGGTGATGGTGCGCAGCCCCGCCCCGTCCAGGGGCCGGTGGCTCGACAGGACGACGATGCGGCTGCTCAGCCGTGCCAGCAGCCGCGCCAGGATGCGCTGCGCCTGATCACGGTCGAGATGCTCGGTGGGCTCGTCGAGAAGCAGGATCGGCCGGTCCGAAAGCCAGGCGCGGGCGAGATTGAGCCGCTGGGCCTCGCCGAGCGACAGCGTCTCCTGCGTGATCCAGCCGTCGAGACCCTGAGCAGCAAAACGATCGGTCAGCTCGACCGCCGCCAGCGCTTCGGCGATCTCGGCATCGCTGCGGCCGGGGGCGAAGCAATTGGCGCGCAGCGTGTCGGCGAGGATGGCGGCGTCATGCAGGCAGAGGACGCTCATCCGGCGACGCGCAGCCGTGTCGATCAGGACGTCGCCGTCCGCCTCGAATGTCTCCTCCCCCAGCCAACCGGCAATCTGCTTGAGAAGGCTCGTCTTGCCGCAGCCGCTGGCGCCGCGCAGCACCAGAGGGCTCCCGGCCTGCAGGCGCAGGCTGATGGACTGGCCGAGCCGGCGGCCGTCAGGCGCGACGCGCGGCAAATTCTGGATACGAAGAGCCGTCAGCACCACGGTGCTCGGCCCCTCCTCATCGAGGATCGGTGCGGCGGCACCTGTCTCGGCCAGACGTGCCGCAGCGTGAGCGCCGCGCAGCCGGGCGAGAAGGTTTCGGCCCAGCCCCTGCACCACCTCTGCAAAGGCGAGCCAGGAGAAGGCGAGGAAGAGCGGCGGCAGCAGCGCATCACCGCGCGCGCCGGCCAGCCAGGCGACGCCAAGCACCGCCACCGCCATCAGCGGGCCGAAGAGCGCCAGCCCCAGGTCAAACGTCGCCTGGGCGCGCCGAATCTCCCGCACGGCCAGTCGCGCCTTCTCCAGCTCGAAGAAGCCCGCGTCGAGTTCAGCGGCGAAGCGACCTTCCGCCTTGAGCGGCACCAGCGCAGCTAGGCTCGCGCCGAGCCTGTCCGCCGCGGCACGACCTGCGCTCTCCGCCCCACGCCAGAGTGGATCGGCACGGCGCAGCAGCCGTTGCGCCGAAAGGGCGAGGATCGTGGCGGCCGGCAGCAGGAACATGAGGGCAATCGGTGCGATGAAGGCGGTGGCGCCTGTCAGTGTTGCTCCGCCGAAACCTGTGGCAAGGAGCGGCAGCCCGGCGCGTAGCCGGGCGGAGTCGACATCCTCGACATCGTCGAGATAGTCGGCCAGTGCCTGCGGCTGGCCGAGCTGCCAGCCGGTGCGGCGCAGCGCCGGGCGGGCGGCGAGTCCGGTGAAGAGGCGCGCGCGCCGCTGGCACTGGTCGTCGAGCGCCGCCCGATGGCCGGAGAGCCGCTCGCCGAACCTGGTGGCGACGCGACCGATGGCGAGGAGCCGGACCAGCGCACCGGGGATGTGGAAATTGAAGGTGAGCGCGGCACTGGTCAGCCCTGCCAGCGCGACGGCGCCAAGGAACCAGGCTGACAGGCCGCCCAGAAGAAGGCCGCAAAGAAGAGCTGAAAGCGCGAAGGCGAGCGCCGTCCGCCAATGGTGAGACGGGAGAAAGGCAGAGCCGAGGGAAGCCCGGTCTGCGGGTAAGGGGTGAAGGGCCCGTACCTCCTTGTGCATGGTGGGGGTCCTCATGCGGCCTGATCCTTCTCTGCTGTGCCGGCAAGCGACACGCGTCGAGCCGCCTCGGCGATCAAGACGGGATCGTGAGTGGCGACCAGGATGAGGCGGCGCCGCGCCATATGCTTGATCGCCGTCCGCACGAGAGCGGCCGTGGCCGGATCGAGCTTGGCGGTCGGCTCGTCGGCCAGCACCGGGCCCTGGCCGAGCAGCGCCCGGGCGATCGAGAGCCGCAGCCGCTGGCCGCCCGACAGATTGGCACCGCCTTGCTCCAGGTGGTCCGGCATGGAGGGATCGCCGGCCAGACCGAGGCGGACGAGGACATCCTCGAGGCGGGCGGGATCGATGTTTTTCTCCGGCCAGGCGATCGCCGTCGCCAGCGTTCCTGCCGGCACCAGGCAATCCATGCCGATCCAGCGCGTCTGCCCATGACCTCCACCGAAAGTCTGGTCGCCGCTGTCCTCCTCGATTCCCGCTAGGCGGCGTAGCAGCGTCGTCTTGCCGGCGCCGCTTGGGCCCGTCAGGACCACCAGTCCGCGCTCCGGCAGAGAGGCTTTCAGCAGCGCCGCATTGAGCGGCAGCGTGATCTCCGCGGCTGGCGGATCGAGCAGCCGGTCAAGCGCAAGCGCCGCCGCCTCGCCTTCGACCTTGGCATGATACTGCTCGGCAAAGCGGCGGAAGGGCGCGAAATAATCGGGCGCGATCATCAGGATGAACAGGCTCTGCCACAAAGCGAGGTCTGCAAAGCCTGGCAGGGCCAGCAGCTTGAGATGGCCGAGCCCGAGCAGGACCGCGAGCATCGCGATCGACAGCGAGGCGAAGAAATCGATGATCGCCGCATTGAGAAAGGCGATCTTCAGCACGTCCATGGTGCGGCCGGCGAAGTCTTCGAGACGGGACTGCAGCTTGAGCGATTCGGGCAACAGCGCGTGATGGGCCAGGATGGTCGGGAGCGTGCGGATGCGGTCAGCAAACTGGCCGGCCAGATGGCCGAAGGCAGCCTCCTGGGCCGTGGCCCGCGAGCGGATCAAGCCGCCGATCAGCGCGAAGAAGACGATCATGACCGGCGTCAGGCCCAGCATCAGCAGCGCGGCTTGCCAGGATACGAGCAGCAATGTGGCGGCGGCGACGAACGGGCCGAGACCCATCATCCGCCGCGCCGCCTGATGGGTGAGAACCAGCGCCGCGATCGCGTCGGGGTGGCGCTGAAGGGCGACGACGAGGCTGCCGGTGTCGATCGCCTGCGCCCTGCGCGCCGGCAGGGCGGCGATGGTCGTCTGCGCGGCACGAGCGACAGCCTGGGAGATGGCAGCCTCGCCCTCCGCGGCGGCGAGATCCGACCGCAAACCGGCAAGGACCGAAAGGACAAGGCCGAGCAGCGCAGCGGCGAGAGCGGGGACGTCAGCCGTGCCATCGATGATCGCCGCTCCGGCCACCTTGGCGCTGAAACCGAGGAAGGCGAGCCGGCCGAGAAGGCGCGCGCTTTGCCAGAGAAGAAGGCGGCGAAGGTGGAGCGCAGCCACGCGGCGCCCGAGGGCGAGCATGCCTGTGGCATCGGGAACAGCCGAACGGCGGCGCGGGAAAAGGCGTGTGCGTCTCATGCCCGTCGTTCTGCCATGGAGGAGACGAGGTCGGGTTGATCCAGATCAACAGGCCGGGACGAAAAGCGCGCTATGGCTCATCCAGACTTCGGAAAGGTTGACCCATGTTCGATCCCCTCCTCATAGAGCTCTCGCGCCTGCAATTCGCCTTGACGGCGCTCTATCACTTCCTCTTCGTGCCGCTCACCCTCGGCCTCTCCATCCTCATCGCCATGATGGAAACCGTCTTCGTCATGACGCGGCGCGCCATCTGGCGCGACATGACGAAATTCTGGGGCGTGCTCTTCGGCATCAACTTCGCGCTCGGCGTCGCCACCGGCATCACCATGGAATTCCAGTTCGGCATGAACTGGGCCTATTATTCCCACTATGTCGGCGATGTCTTCGGCGCTCCGCTTGCGATCGAAGGGCTGATGGCCTTCTTCCTCGAGGCGACCTTCGTCGGCCTGTTCTTCTTCGGCTGGGAGAAGCTGACCGCGCGCGCCCATCTGATCGTCACCTGGCTGATGGCGCTCGGCACCAACTTCTCCGCCCTCTGGATCCTGATTGCCAATGGCTGGATGCAGAACCCGGTCGGCGCCGCCTTCAATCCCGACACGATGCGCATGGAGGTGACCGACTTCGTCGCCGTGCTCCTGAACCCCGTTGCCCAGGCCAAGTTCGTCCACACCGTTTCGGCCGGCTATGTCTGCGGCGCGGCCTTCGTGCTGGCAGTCTCGTCCTATTATCTGCTCCGTGGCCGTCATGTGGCGCTGGCGCGGCGCTCCTTCGTCATCGCCGCCGCCTTCGGGCTCGCCTCGGCCCTCTCGGTCATCGTGCTCGGCGACGAGAGCGGCTATGCGATCACCGATAACCAGAAGATGAAGCTCGCCGCCATGGAGGCGATGTGGGAGACGGAGCCGGCACCGGCTGCCTTTACGCTGTTCGGCCTGCCGGACATGGCCGCCCGGCAGACGCTGTTCGGAATCCATATTCCCTATGTGATGGGCCTGATCGGCACCCGTTCGCTGGATAAGGAAATTCCCGGCATCACCGAGCTGGTGGCCAAGGCGGAGAGCCGCATCCGCAACGGGCTTATCGCCTATGACGCGCTGGAGACGCTGAAGACCGACCGCAGCAATGCGGAAGCGCGCGCCCGGTTCGCCACCGCTTCGAAGGATTTGGGCTATGCGCTGCTCCTCAAGCAGTTCATCGACGATCCGCGCCAGGCGAGCGACGCGCAGGTCAGGGACGCCGCCTGGTCGACCGTGCCGCATGTCCCCTCGATCTTCTTCACCTTCCGCCTGATGGTGCTCTCCGCCTTCGTGCTGCTTGTCGTCTTCGCCGTCTCGCTCTGGCATACGATCCGCGAACGACAGGCGCCGCGCTGGCTCCTGCGGCTTGCGCTCCTTGCGCTGCCATTGCCCTGGCTTGCTGCCGAGCTCGGCTGGTTCGTCGCCGAGTTCGGGCGTCAGCCCTGGATCATCGAAGGCGTGCTCCCGACCTTTCTCGCGACTTCGGCGCTGGGCGTCTCCGATCTCCTGATCACCATCGCGCTCTTCACGCTCGTCTATGGCGCGCTGGCGGTGGTCGAGGTGCGCCTGATGCTGGCCGCCATCCGCAAGGGCCCTGCGATCGGCGACGCCTTCGCCGCCCGCCTGCAGCCTTCACCCCATAGCCCCGGCCAGTTCCAGCCGGCCGAATGATCAGCTTCAAGGACCAGGATCATGTTCGATTTTCTCTTCGATTATGCGGTGCTCAGAGTCATCTGGTGGCTCCTGCTCGGGGTGCTGCTCGCCGGTTTCGCCATGACCGACGGCTTCGATCTCGGCGTCGGCGCCCTGCTGCCCTTCGTCGCGAGGACCGATGCCGAGCGCCGCGTGGCGATCAACACGGTCGGCCCGGTCTGGGAGGGCAACCAGGTCTGGTTCATCCTCGGCGGCGGGGCGATCTTCGCCGCCTGGCCGGCCCTTTATGCGCTGAGCTTCTCCGGCTTCTATCTCGCCATGTTCCTGGTGCTTCTGGCGCTCATCCTGCGGCCGGTCGGCTTCAAATACCGGTCGAAGAAGGCGGATCCCGCCTGGCGGCAGGGCTGGGATATCGCCCTCTTCATCGGCGGGCTCGTGCCCTCGCTGATCTTCGGCGTGGCGATCGGCAATGCGCTGCAAGGCGTGCCCTTCCACTTCACGAGCGACCTCCGGCCGATCTATGAGGGCAACCTCTTCGGCCTCTTGAACCCGCTCGCGCTCTATTGCGGCCTCGTCTCGCTCTTCATGCTGGCCATGCATGGAGCGGCCTGGCTCGCCTTCAAGGCGGACGGCATCGTCGCCACGCGCTCCGCACGTCTCGGCGCCGTCGCCGCGACGCTGACTGCGCTCCTTTTCCTAGGCGGCGGGTTCCTCGTCCGCCTCGGGCTCCTCGGCGGCTACCGGGTCACCTCGCCGATCGCCTGGGCCGATCCATCCAATCCGCTCTACAAGGCGGTGGCGCTCGATCCTGCCGCCTGGCATGCCAATTTCGCCGCGGTGCCGCTGCTCTGGCTCATTCCCGCACTCGGCATCGCGGGAGCGCTCGCCGCCGCCCTCGGTTTCACCGCCAGGAGAGCCGGGCTTACGCTGCTCGCCAGCCTCTTGTCGGTCGGCATGATCGTCGCCACCGTCGGGATCTCCATGTTCCCGATCCTGCTGCCGTCGAGTACCAACCCCGATCACTCGCTGACGGTGTTCGACGCCTCGTCCAGCCTCTCGACGCTGCGCACCATGCTGTTTGCCACCCTCGTCTTCATGCCGCTCGTGCTCGCCTATACCGCCTGGGTCTATCACGTGCTCTGGGGCAAGGTGACGGTCGAGAGCATCGATGCCGGCACGACGTCCTATTGAGCCGATCCCTCACCCCTCGTCTTCGAAGGAGACAACCATGTGGTATTTTTCCTGGATCCTTGGCCTCGGACTGGCCGCCACCATCGGCGTGTTGAACGCGCTCTGGTACGAATTGCGCGTGCTGCGCGATGCGCCCGGCGAGGAAAGCGCGTCGTTCGAGAGCCCATGAGGATGGCGCGCCATGTCCGGTCTCGAGCATTCCAAAGGGCAGCGTAGCGGCGCGGCATCGACCCCATCAGGAGAACGAGCGTCGATCCATCACGCGCGGATCGACCTTTCCCGCATCCACCGCGAAATGCTGTCGCTTTGCGCGGATCTGGAACAGGTGGCGGATGATCTTCCGGACAATGTCGATCGCCTGGAATGCCTGGCGCTTGCCGGCAGCCTGCTGCCGGTCATGCGGGGCGGGCAGCGTTTCGAGGAGGAGACAATCTATCCGGCGATCATGCGCGCCGGGGAGGA
Organism: Rhizobium sp. YIM 134829; assembly: GCF_046546455.1. Taxonomy (NCBI): domain Bacteria; kingdom Pseudomonadati; phylum Pseudomonadota; class Alphaproteobacteria; order Hyphomicrobiales; family Rhizobiaceae; genus Rhizobium; species Rhizobium sp. YIM 134829. Next base: position 28,945 of record NZ_JBKHKI010000007.1, on the reverse strand, counting down.
GCAGATGATCCGTCGGCTGAAGACCGAGCATCTGGAAGACGACAGCAGCGCCCAGGAGCTGACACAGGTGCTGCTGGCGATCGGCCAGGGGCACCCGATCTATAATCCGGAAGCCGTCGGCTATATGCTGCGCGCCTTCTTCGGCACGATGCGCCGCCACATCGCCTTCGAGCGCGATCACCTGATCCTGCAGTCTGGCGGCGAGATCAATCCCCTGCTCGGCGCGCCAGACGCGGCAGATCATCGATGATGACGTGGCGGCTGTTTTCCAGCTGGATCAGCCCGTCGGTGCGCAGTTTGGTCAATTGCCGGCTAACGGTTTCGATGGTGAGACCCAGAAAATCGGCGATCTCGCCGCGGGTGAGCGGCAGGTCGAAGGCGGCGCTGCGCCGGTCGGGATCGGCGGCAGGGTCGATGTGGCGGGCGATCATCATCAGAAAGCTCGCCACCTTCTCCGCCGCGGTCTTGCGGCCGAGCATCACCATCCAGTCGCGCGCCTGGTCGAGCTCCTTCAGCGCCTGCTGGAACAGGCGATGTTCCAGTTCCGGCTGATCGGCGATCATGCGCTCCATCACCCCGCGCGGGAAGGAGCAGAGATGAACCGGCGTCGCCGCCTGGGCGGTGATAACGCTTTCACGCGCGAAGGGTCGGCCGACGAAATCGGGCGCGAATTGTAGGCCGACGATCTGCTGCCGCCCGTCCGAAAGCGTCTTGGTCAGTTTGACGACGCCGGAGAGCAGGTTCGCGTAGTGGTCGACGATCTCGGCGTCGCCGACGATCTCCGCACCCGCCTCGGCCCGCTGCTTGCTGGAGGTTTTCGACAGGGCCAGAAGCTCCGGCGCGCTCAGTGCGCCGCAGACCCCGCGATGGCGCGCCTCGCAGGCGGCGCAAAGCGCCGGCACGTCGCTGTTGTGAATGTCCTTGCGCATCCCGACGCCTGCACCCCCGACCCCTTTCGCGCACGACCTGAACGAAACCCATCGCGCACCTGGTAAGCCTAATGGATCACTGCCTGAAAATCCATCGCGAGAAGGCGGGACGCGGATGCCGGAATCTTCGAGGCGGCACGTCGGTCTGGCATCCGCGCCCCGCCGAACGGGCAGCTCCGGACGACCGCCAGGCCAGAATTATCCTGCCAAGGCTGGACGGATTGGTTCGAAGACGCTTACCCTTTGATCGGAATGGATGAAGCAGCATGGGATGGGAGTATCTATGCGGATAACCAAGCTTGAAACGGTGCGCATAGAGGAGCGGGCCAATCTCATCTGGGTCCTGGTTCATACCGACGAAGGGATCACGGGTCTGGGCGAGACCTTCTATGGGGCGAAGACGGTCGAGGCGCATGTGCACGACTACATCGCGCCGCGGGTCATCGGCCGGGATCCGCTGCAGATCGATCTTCTGGCGCAGGACCTCGTCGGCTATCTTGGCTTTCGCTCCTCCGGTGCCGAGGTGCGCGGCAATTCCGCCTTCGACATCGCGCTCTGGGACATTTTCGGCAAGGTGACGAACCAGCCGATCGCCCAGTTGCTCGGCGGTTTCAGCCGCTCGGAGATCCGCACCTACAACACCTGCGCCGGCACGGAATATATCAAGAAGAACACCGGCCAGACGACCGCCAATTACGGGCTGACCGGCGGCACGGCCTATGACGATCTGAACGGGTTTCTGCACAGGGCCGACGAGCTGGCGGTCTCTTTGCTGGAAGACGGCATCACGGCCATGAAGATCTGGCCGTTCGATGCGGCGGCCGAGCGGAGCCGCGGCCAGTACATTTCCATGCCGGACCTGAAGCTGGCCCTTCAGCCCTTCGAGAAGATCCGCAAGGCGGTGGGCGACAAGATGGATGTCATGGTCGAGTTTCACTCGATGTGGCAGCTCTTGCCGGCGCTGCAGATCGCCAAGGCGCTGACGCCCTATCAGACCTTCTGGCATGAAGATCCGATCAAGATGGACAGTCTTTCGAGCCTCAAGCGCTATGCGGCGGCCTCGCCGGCGCCGATCTCGGCGTCTGAGACGCTCGGGTCGCGCTGGGGTTTCCGCGATCTTCTGGAAACGGGCGTGGCGGGCGTGATGATGCTCGACATTTCCTGGTGCGGCGGCCTTTCGGAGGCCCGCAAGATCGCCTCCATGGCCGAGGCTTGGCACCTGCCGGTGGCGCCGCATGATTGCACGGGCCCGGTGGTGCTGTGTGCGTCGACGCATCTGTCGCTCAACGCGCCGAACGCGCTCGTCCAGGAGAGCGTGCGCGCCTTCTACAAGACCTGGTATCGCGATCTGGTGACGGCACTTCCGGAGGTGAAGAACGGCATGATCACCGTTCCGCCCGGGCCGGGCCTCGGCATGGACCTGAACCCCGAGCTCGACCGCATCTTCACCGTCGCGCGGCGCAGCTCGGATGCCTCCGACATCTAGGCCAGAAGAGGTGCAATCCCTTCGAAGGCTCCCGGCCGCCTGAAGCGACCGGGAGGATTTTTCGGGACGGGGCGAATGGCCGCCCCGCCTCGAAATCTTCAAGCAGCTTACTTGCGGAGTTCGCTGAGCTTGGCCAGCACGCCGTCCACGACATCGGCACCGATCTCGGCCTTGTGCTTCTCATAGACCACCAGCGATTTTTCGCGGATGCGCGCCTGCTCTTCCGGGCTCAGCACATTGGCCTCGATGCCGGCCGCCTTGATCTTTTCGAGCGACTTGGCATTCAGCTCGCGAATGACCTTGCGCTCGACGTCGCGACCGACGATGGCGCATTCCCTCAAAGCGGCCTGCTCCTCCGGCGAATAGGTGTCGAAGATCGCCTTGGAGAACAGGAAGAGGAAGGGCGTATAGGCGTGCTTGGTCTCGGTCACATATTTCTGGACCTCGTAGAACTTCGAGGTGTCGATCGTGACATAGGGGTTCTCCTGCGCGTCGATCGCCTTGGTCTCCAGGCCGGAGAAGATTTCGCCGAAGGCCATCGGCGTGGCGTTGGCGCCGAGGTTCTGGAAGGTATCGAGGAAGATGTTGTTCTGCATGACGCGGACCTTGAGGCCGCTGACATCCTCCCACTTGGTCACGGGGCGCACGGAATTCGTCAGGTTCCGAAAGCCGTTCTCCCAATAAGCGAGGTTGATGAGGCCGGCATCGGCCAGCTTCGCATTCAGCATCTCGCCGAACTCGCCATCCATGACGGCGTCAGCCTCCTTGTCGGTCGCGAACAGGAAGGGCAGGTCGAAGACGCCAAGCGCCGGCACCAGGCCGACCAGCGGCGAGGAGGACGAGATGACGCCTTCCTGGACGCCGGAGCGCAGTGCCTGGGTGGCCTGGAGATCGCCGCCCAGCGCACCGCCCCAGAAGGCGGTGATCTTCATCTGTCCGTTCGACTTCTGCTGCAGGCACTCGTCGACGGCCTTCAGACCGTTGCCGACCGGGTGGTCCTGGTTGATGCCGTTGGAAACACGGATGTTGCGCGCCTTGAACTCGGCGAAGGCAGGCGCGGCGGAGCCCAATGCCATGGCAAGGGCAGTTGCGGTCAGAAGCAGCTTTCTCATTGATTATCCTCCCGGGATTGTTGGTGAGATCGGTGTTCGAAACGAGGGTTGAAAAACGGTGGTCGGCTAGTGCAGGAAGCGCATCGGCACGAGAACGATGTCGGGGAAAAGGACCAAGAGCAGCAGCACCAGCGTTTCGGCGACGAGGAAGGGCCAGACCCCGACCGTGACCTTTCCGAGCGGAATGCGTCCGACGCCGCTGACGACGTTCAGCACCACGCCGACCGGCGGGGTGATGAGGCCGATGGCATTGTTCATGATGAAGAGGACGCCGAAATAGGCGGGGTCGATCCCGGCCTGCTTGATGATCGGCATCAGCACCGGTGTCAGGATGAGGATCGTGGGGGTGAGGTCGAGCGCGGTTCCGACGATCAGCACCAGAACCATGATGGCGAACATCAGGAGGCGCGGTCGATCGATCAGCGGCTCGATATAGCCGGCGACTTCCGCCGGAATGTTCGCCGCCGTGATCAGCCAGGCCGAGACGAGCGCGGAGGCCACCAGGAACATGATGATCGAGGTGGTCTTGGCCGCGCGCAGGAGGACGTGGCGCAGGTCGCTCGGCTTCAGCTCCCGGTAGATCACCATGCCGACGAACAGGGCATAGGCGGCGGCCACGACTGCCGCTTCCGTCGGCGTCATGATGCCGGCCTTGATGCCGCCGAGAATGATGACGGGCATGCCGAGCGCCCAGAGGGCCCGGCCGGTGATGCGCAGACGTTCCGCATTCGACGGCTTCGGCAAGGGCATGACCTTGTCCTTGCGCACGGTAATGGCCCAGGCGATGCAGAGCGACAGGCCCATCAGGAGCCCCGGAACGATGCCGGCCATGAAGAGCTGCGTGATCGAGACATTGGCCGCGACACCGAAGACGATGAAGGCCATGGAGGGCGGCACGACCGGCGCGATGATGCCGCCGGCAGCAATCAATCCGCCTGAGCGCGGAATGTCGTAGCCGGCCTTCGCCATCATCGGGATGAGGATGGAGGCAAGGGCCGCGGTGTCGGCGGCGGCCGAGCCGGACACGCTCGCCATGATGATGGCGGCAAGGACGGTGACGAAGCCGAGACCGCCGCGGATATGGCCGACGCAGGCGATGGCGAAATCGATGATGCGGCGCGACAGGCCGCCGGTGTTCATCAGTTCGCCTGCCAGGATGAAGAAGGGGATGGCGAGCAGGGTGAAGGTATCGGCCCCCGCGATCATGTTCTGCGCAATGATCTGCGTGTTGAACATGTCCATGTACCACATGAGCACGACGCCGCAGAACATGAGCGAGAAGGCGACGGGAACCCCGATCGCCATGGCGCCGAGAAGCGAGCCGATGAAGACGAGAAGGGTCATTAGCCGCGCTCCGCCAGTTGCTCGACGGTCAGGTTCTCACCGGCAAAGGCCGCGACCTCGGCATCGGTCGCGCGGCCGGCCGAGAAGCGGATGACACGCTCCAGTGCGATGATGCACATGAAGGAGCCGGTGAAGAGGCCGATGCCATAGACCCAGATCATCGACAGGCCGGTCACCGGGGCGTGCATGCTCGCATTGATCTCGAACTGCTTCCAGGTGCCCCAGAAGAAGATGGCCGAGCAGAGGGCGATGATGAGGTTGGAGAGGATCATGCAGAGCACGCGACCGCGGCGCCCGAACCACATGACCAGCGTCTCGATGCCGAGATGGGCGTTCTCGCGGAAGGTGACGACGGCGCCGACGAAGGTCACCCAGACGAAGCAGTAGCGCGACAGCTCTTCCGAGACGTTCAGCCCCGAATTGAAGACGTAGCGCAGCACCACATTGGCAAAGACCATGACCGTCATGATCGCCAGCATGACGATGAGAAAGACTTCCAATGCCTTGTAGAAGAGGTCGATCGCCCTCTGCATGCCTTCCCTCCCAAAACTCCCAACGAAACCCGCGCCGCGCCCTCTTGTCCTCGGCGCCGGATCCAACCCAATCACCCCTGAAGGCCCGTTCAGACCGGACCCGCCGATGCCGGGACCGGCACGCCGCACGCGGCGACGGCTAGCGCCCGATCAACAAAGGGACGGACAGCGGACCGTCGAGAGGCGCCCGGGCCTTGTCGCCCGACAGACAATCACCCGCACGTCGTGCCGATCCCGATCGCATCGATGGCCTCCCTACGTCCTCCAGCGGTCCGGCCAACGCCGGCTCCTCTCCGCCTGTCAGGATGTCTGACAACCCTGTTGCTGCAAGCTTTAGTTGGAAGCGGACCGTCTGTCCAGCCGATCCGGCCTGCGCGCGACGATCTGCGATTGTGAGGGCTGGGGTGCCCAGGCGGCTTGACCGGGTCAGAAGGTCTCGATCGTCAGGCCGAGGCGGCTCGCGGCGCCGGTCAGATGCGCCTCCATGGCTCGCCGTGCTGCCAGTGGATCGCGCGAGGCGATGGCGTCGCGGATCGCGACATGCTCGGCAATCGTCACCTCGACGATCTCCTCGAGCAAAGCCGTTTCACGCGCGGCATTGATCGCGAGGCTGATGCGCTCGGCGATGAAGCCGATGAAGAGCAGGAAATAATCGTTCTGCGTCGCCGTCGCGACAGCCCTGTGGAAGACGAGATCGGCGGCGATCCCCTGGTCGGTCCATTTCTCCGCGCCGGTCATGCCGGCCAGCGCTTCGTCGAGGCGGGCGAGATCCGCTTCCGTCGCATGAAGGGCGGCCAGCCCCGCCGCTTCGATCTCCAGCGGACGACGCAGCTGGAACAGGCTGCGGAAGCTTGCCCGGTCGGAGAGATCGTCCTGTTCGATGCGGATCGACTGGCGGCGTTCGATCTCGGTGGCGAAGGCGCCGACGCCCTGGCGCGTCTCGACAAGCCCTTCATTGCGCAACTGCGCGATGGCTTCGCGCACCACGGAGCGACTGACGCCGAAGGTCTTGGCGAGCAGATGTTCCGCCGGCAGGCGCCCTCCCGGCGCGATCCGGCCTTCACTGATCTCGCGGCCGATCTCGAGCGCGATGCGCGCCGGCAGATGTTCGCTCCGCTTGATGTGGTTGAACCCCGTCACGACCAAGATGCTGCCTCCCGTTCCGCCCGTCTTTCAGCCTAGCTTATTTTAATCACGTTCAGTTGGCAGCCGGGGTTCATCATCATCTCGGGGTCGATCGCCTGTTTGAGCGCGGTGAGGAGTTTGCGCCGCGCCTCGGGCAGCCGCGCCTCGAAATCGTCGCGCTTCAGCCGGCCTATCCCGTGCTCGGCGCTCATGCTGCCCTGGTAGCGGTCCAGTACAGCATTCACGATCCCTTTCGCCTCATAGATCACCGCCTCCCTCTGCGCCGGCGAAAGCGCGGCGGGCGGCAGCACGTTCAGATGGACATTGCCATCGCCGACATGGCCATAGGAGACGCAGACGCATTCGGGAAACCGCTCCGTGACCGCGCGCTCGGCATCGGCGATGAAGGCCGGCAGACGGGAAAGCGGGACCGAGACATCGGTTCGCAGATGGGCCCCGCGCTTTGCCTGACCTTCGTTCATGCCTTCGCGGATCAGCCAGAGATTGCGCGCCTGCGCCTGCGAGGCGGCGATCGTCCCGTCGATGACGAGCCCCTCCTCCATCACGCCCTCGAGGAAGCGCTCCATCAGGGCGTCGATATCGACCAAGCCCGAGCCGGAGATCTCCAGGAGAACATAGGCGGCATGCGTCTCTTCGATCGGGACCGGCAAAGCGGGCATGGCTTCCCGCGCCAGGGTAAAGGCGAGCGGCGGCATGAACTCGAAGGCGCTCATCAGGTCGCAACAATCCCGCCGCGCCCGCCGGAAGAGGCGGATGGCATCATCGAGCGACGAGACGGCCAGCAGCGCCGTGGCGACCTGATCCGGATAGGGCGTCAGCTTGACGGAGACCGCGGTGACGATGCCGAGCGTGCCCTCCGCGCCGATGAAGATCTGCTTGAGATCGATGCCACGATTGTCCTTCCGCAGCGTCGACAAACCGTCGAAGATCGTGCCGTCCGGCAGCACCACTTCGAGACCAAGCACGAGATCGCGCGTCATGCCATAGCGCAGCACATTGATGCCGCCGGCATTGGTCGAGACATTGCCGCCGATGCGGCAGGTGCCCTGCGCGCCGAGCGACAGCGGAAAGAACATGCCCTGTTCGGCGACCGCGTCCTTCAGCACTGAAAGAATGCATCCGGCCTCGACGACGGCGGAGAAATCGTCGGGATCGACGGAGCGGATCGCGGTCATGCGCTCGAGGCTCAGCACCACCTGGTGATCCGCATCGTCGGGAATGCCGCCAAGCACGAGGCCGGTGTTTCCGCCCTGCGGCACGATGGCAAGCCCGAGCGCCCGGCAGAGCCGGACGACAGCAGCAACCTCCTCCGTGCCCCGCGGCCGGACGACAGCAACGGCGCGCGTCGAGACGTCGCCGTGCCAGTCGCGGCAATAGGGCAGCATGGCCTCGGGCAAGACGATCACCATGTCCTCGCCAAGAGCCTCGACCAATGCGCGGCGCCAGGCCCCGACCTCGACTTCCCTCGTCTCACTCACGCGCTGTCGCCCTGTCCGAAGGCACCGCCACCCTCCATCCCGCAGCCCCGGTGCAACGGCCGCGCGCGGCAACGAACACTGTCAACGCGTTCGCTTGTTCTTTTCACCGGACACTTATAGGGTTATCAGACAACCGTACAGGGCAAAGTTTGGGAGGCCCTGGCCGAGAGGAGCCCGTGCTCATCGAAGACTGGGGGAGGACAACGCATGCATATCTTGGTGATTGGCGCTGCCGGCATGGTGGGTCGGAAGCTGTTGGCGCGGCTCGTCGATGACGGTGGGCTCGGCGACAGGCCGATCGAGAGGCTGACGCTCGTCGACGTGGTGATGCCGACGGCGCCTGAAGGATTTTCCGGAGCGGTTTCCGCGCTGGAGGCCGATCTCTCGGCTCCGGGGCAGGCCGAAACGCTGGTCGCCACACGGCCGGACGTCATCTTCCATCTCGCCGCCATCGTCTCGGGCGAAGCGGAGCTCGATTTCGAGAAGGGATATCGCATCAATCTCGACGGCACGCGCGTCTTGTTCGACGCGATCCAACGGGCCAATGCCGAGGATGGCTACAGGCCGCGCCTCGTCTTCACCTCGTCGATCGCCGTCTTCGGCGCGCCGCTACCCTTCCCAATCGAAGACGACTATCACACGACGCCTTTGACCAGCTACGGCACCCAGAAGGCGATCTGCGAGCTGCTTCTCGCCGACTACAGCCGCCGTGGCTTCTTCGATGGGATCGGCATCCGGCTGCCCACGGTCTGCATCCGCCCGGGCGTGCCCAACAAGGCCGCCTCGGGCTTCTTCTCCAACATCCTGCGCGAACCGCTGGTCGGCAAGGAAGCCATCCTGCCGGTTTCGGAGGAGGTACGGCACTGGCACGCCTCCCCCCGCTCGGCGGTGGGCTTCCTCATCCACGGGGCGACGATCGATCTCGAGCGCGTCGGGCCCCGGCGCAACCTGTCCATGCCGGGCCTGAGCGCGACGGTGGGCGAGCAGATCGAGGCGCTGCGCCGCGTTGCGGGAGACAAGGCCGTCCGACTGATCCGCCGCGAGCCGGACCCGATGATCATGAAGATGGTGGCCGGCTGGGCGCCCGGGTTCACGGCGACGCGCGCGACCGCCCTGGGCTTTAAGGCCGAAACCTCCTTCGACGAGATCATCCGGGTCCATATCGAGGATGAACTCGGAGGGCGCCTGTGACCCGCGCCCGCTCGATCGCCTTGCTCGGCACCGGCCTGATGGGCGCGCCGATGGCCCGGCGCCTGCTGCAGGCCGGCCACGCCGTGACCGTGTGGAATCGCGACCCGGCCAAGGCAGAACCGCTGCAGGCCGCGGGCGCACGGCTGGCGCCAACGGCCACGGAGGCGGTCCGCGAGGCGGAGGTGGTCTTCACCATGCTCACCAATGGCGACGCCGTCGAAGACGTCCTGTTCCACCAGGGCTGCGTCAAGGCCATGCAAAGCGGCGCCATCCTGGTCGACACGAGCTCGATCGCCCCTCCCATGGCCCGAGATCATGCGCGGCGGCTCGCACTCGAGGGGCTGTCGCATCTCGATGCACCCGTCTCAGGCGGGGTCGTCGGAGCCGAAGCGGGCACGCTCGCCATCATGGCCGGCGGCGAAGCGGCCGTGCTCGATGGCGTTCGCGACATTCTTGCCGCGCTCGGCCGCGTGACCCATGTCGGCCCGAGCGGGGCCGGCCAGGTCTGCAAGCTCGCAAACCAGCAGATCGTCGCCGTCACGATCGGTGCCCTTGCCGAAGCGATGATCCTCGTCGAAGCAGGCGGCGCCTCGCGGCAGGCCTTCCGCGAGGCGATCCGCGGCGGTTTCGCGGAAAGCCGCATCCTCGAACTGCACGGCGCCCGCATGGTGAGCCGCGACTTCGCACCCGGTGGCACGGCACGCAACCAGTTGAAGGATCTCGATGCGGTAGCAGCGATGGCCGGCGCGCTCTCCCTGACGCTCCCCTTGACGGAGCAGGTGCGGCAGGCATTTTCCGATTTCGTGCGCGAAAGCGGCGGCGAACAGGACCATAGCGGCCTGCTCCTGCATCTCGAGCACAAGAACCCCCGTCGCTAAGGGCATCCCATGGGCACCGACCAGACACCGACCCGCCGCCTGCGTTCGCAGGACTGGTTCGACAATCCGGACCATATCGACATGACGGCGCTCTATCTTGAGCGCTTCATGAATTACGGCGTCACGCCGGAGGAATTGCGGGCGGGCAGGCCGATCATCGGCATCGCCCAGAGCGGCAGCGACCTCACGCCCTGCAACCGCGTGCATGTCGAGCTCGTCAAGCGGGTGCGCGACGGCATTCGCGATGCGGGCGGCATCCCGATCGAGTTTCCCACCCACCCGATCTTCGAGAACTGCAAGCGCCCGACGGCCGCGCTCGACCGCAACCTCGCCTATCTCGGCCTCGTCGAGATCCTCTATGGCTACCCGCTCGACGGCGTCGTGCTGACCACCGGCTGCGACAAGACCACGCCCTCCGCCCTGATGGCCGCCTCGACGGTCGACATTCCGGCGATCGTGCTTTCTGGCGGGCCGATGCTGGACGGTTGGCATGAAGGCGACCTCGCCGGGTCGGGCACGGTGATCTGGCGCATGCGCCGCAAGCTCGCCGCCGGCGAGATCGATCGCGACGAGTTCCTGCAGGCAGCCCTCGATTCGGCTCCCTCCATCGGCCATTGCAACACCATGGGCACGGCCTCGACCATGAACGCGCTGGCGGAAGCGCTCGGCATGTCGCTGACCGGCTGCGGCGCGATCCCCGCCGCCTATCGCGAACGCGGGCAGATGGCCTACCGTACCGGCCGGCGCGCCGTGGAACTGGTGAACGAGGACATCAAGCCGTCCGACATCCTCACCCGCGCGGCCTTTCTGAATGCGATCCGCGTCAATTCCGCAATCGGCGGCTCCACCAACGCGCAGCCGCATCTCTCGGCCATGGCGAAACATGCCGGCGTCGAGCTCGCGCCTGAAGACTGGCAGGTCCACGGCTTCGATGTTCCGCTGCTCGCCAATATCCAGCCGGCTGGCGCCTATCTCGGCGAGCGATACCACCGGGCGGGCGGCACACCGGCCATCATGTGGGAGCTCCTGCAGGCCGGCAAGCTCGATGGCGACTGCCGCACCGTGACCGGCAAGAGCGTCCGCGACAATCTTGTCGGGCGCGAAGCCACCGACCGCGATGTGATCTTCCCCTATGACCGGCCGATGAAGGAGAAGGCGGGCTTCTTGGTGCTGAAGGGTAACCTGTTCGACTTCGCGATCATGAAAACCAGCGTCATCTCGCAAGGCTTCCGAGAGCGTTACCTGATGGAGCCGGGCCATGAAGGCGTGTTCATCGGCAAGGCGGTCGTCTTCGACGGATCGGAAGATTACCACAGACGGATCAACGATCCGGAACTCGCCATCGACGAGGACACCATCCTCGTCATCCGCGGTGCGGGCCCGCTCGGCTGGCCTGGATCGGCCGAGGTGGTCAACATGCAGCCGCCGGATCATCTGCTGAAGCGCGGCATTACCAGCCTGCCGACGATCGGCGACGGCCGCCAGTCAGGCACCGCCGACAGCCCATCCATTCTCAACGCCTCGCCGGAAAGTGCCGCCGGCGGCGGGCTCGCCTGGCTTCGAACCGGTGATCGGATCCGCATCGATTTCAACCAGGGCCTCTGCGACATGCTGGTCCCCGACGACGAGATCGAACGCCGCAAGGCCGACGGCCTGCCACCGATCCCCGCCGACGCAACCCCATGGCAACGCCTCTACCGCAAGTCCGTGACCCAACTGTCCGACGGCGCCACCCTCGATGGCACCACCGACTTCCGCCAGATCGCCAAGACCATGCCCCGGCACAATCACTGAAGGCTGGGCGCCGGTGTGCGGGGCGATGTGGGTGTGCAGCCGCTTTCCATCCATTGTTTAAAAAGGCGCTCCCCCCTCCGCGACCGGCTGGCGACGGTCCATCGGCATGGTGCAGAGAAGGCGGTTCGGCTTGCTGGATTTGCAGCACAGCGCGTGCAAAACAGCCTAACTGACCCTGCGCTTCGCGCCCGATCCCTCGCCGCGCGTCAACGCAGAAGACCCTGCCGGCCTTCCGGACGGGGCCTTGCCCATGCGAAGGCGTATCGCGGTTTGTTGCGAAATTGGACGTATACAGCCTAGAGCGATCCGCAGCAGGCGCCGGCGGGGCGATGCCAAAGAGCAAGCTCCACGCGCGTCACCGGCTGCAGATCGGTCGTTACAAGGCCGCTTCTTTCGTCATTCCGCAGCCATTGCGGGTGGCGCGTGGTCGTGGCTGTCGTGGTCGGTCTGAACGGCAGGCTCTGCCGCGTTCTTGCTGACCTTCTCTTTGCCAAAGAACAGGGCGTAGCCGGCGGGCAGGACCAGGATGGTCAGGACCGTGGCGACCAGGATGCCGCCCATCATGGCATAGGCGAGCGGACCCCAGAACACCCCGCGCGAGATCGGGATCAGGGCGAGAACGGCCGTCATGGCCGTCAGCATGATCGGCCGGAAACGCCGCACGGCGGCGCCGATGATCGCTTCCTGCCGATCCATGCCGGCCTTGATGTCCTGGTCGATCTGATCCACCAGGATGATCGAGTTGCGCATGATGATGCCGAGCAGGGCGATGACGCCGAGGATCGCGACGAAGCCGAACGGGGCGCCGCTGATCAAGAGCGCGGATGCCGCCCCGATGATCCCCAGCGGACCGGTCGCGAGCACCAGCATGGCCTTTCCGAAATGCTGAAGCTGGATCATCAGCAGCACGATGATCACGGCCAGCATGATCGGCGCCTTGGCGGCGATCGAGTTCTGGCTTTCGGCCGCATCCTCCGCACCGCCTTGGATCTCGACCCTGTAGCCGGCCGGCAGACTGTCGCGCAGCGGCTTCATGTCGGCATACAAGGCCGTGGCCACATCGTTCGCCTGCACGCCATCCGGCAAAGTGGCGCGCACGGTGATCGTCGGCAGACGATCGCGCCGCCACTCGATCCCCTGTTCCATGACGGGGACCACCTTGGCGATCTGCGAGATCGGCACCGAACCGCCGGCGTCCGTCGGAACGTAGACGGAGTTGACGGCCGAGAGCAGCGAGCGCTCCGTGCCTGGCTCCCGTGCCACGATCGAGATGGTCTCCTCCCCTTCACGGAATTCGCCGAGCGGAGCCCCCGTCATCGCGGTCTGCAGCATCTGGCGAACGCGCTGGGAGGTGACCCCGAGGGCACGGGCACGGTCCTGATCGATGACGAGCGTCATCGCCGGCACCGGCTCGAGCCAGTCGTCGTGAATCGCGCCCAGCATGGGATCGGCCTGGAAGCGGGTTTTCACCGCGTCGGCGATCTCGCGCACCTTGGCCCGGTCCGGACCCGTGACGCGCATCTGAACCGGCCAGCCGGTCGGCGGCCCAAGGAAGAGGCGATCGACCTTGCCGCGCACCATCGGGAAATCGCGCGCCAGAATGTCGCGAAGAGCCACGATCAGCCGCTCCCGAGCCGGCTCGTCATTGGCCATGACGAGGAGCTGGGCATAGTTGGGGTTGCGGAGCTGCTGGTCGAGCGGCAGGAAGAAGCGCGGTGCCCCCTCGCCGATATAGGTCGCGATGAAGCGCTTGTCCGGGTTGTCGATGATCCGGGCTTCGAGCGCCTTGGCCTGAGCCTCGACTTGCTTGATGTTCGTGCCCTCCGGCAGCCAGAGATCGACGAGGATCTCGGGACGCGAGGATTGCGGGAAGAAGTTCTGCGGGATGAACTGGAACGCCCAGAGGCTGGTGGCGAAGGTCATCAGCGTTGCGGCAAGCACGATCAGCCGGTGGCGCACGGCCCAGGCAACGGTCGCGCGCAGGCGACGATAGAACCGCGTGTCGAAGACATCGTGGTGCGCGCCGGCATGCTGGCGCTGCTTGAGGATCATGTATCCGAGCCAGGGGGTGAAATAGACCGCCACGAACCAGGACACCACCAGCGCGATCCCGACGACATAGAAGAGCGAGCGCACATATTCACCCGCCGTCGAGGCGGCAAAGCCGACCGGGATGAACCCCGCGGTGGTGATCAGGGTGCCGGTGAGCATGGGAAAGGCGGTGGAGGAATAGGCAAAGCTTGCCGCCTCGATCTTGACGAGCCCCTCCTCCAGCTTGCGCTCCATCAGTTCCACGACGATCATCGCATCATCGACCAGGAGGCCGAGGGCGATGATGAGGGCGCCGAGCGAAATGCGCTGCAGGTCGATCCCGAGCTCGTACATGATGGCGAAGGTGGCGGCGAGGACGAGCGGGATCGCAATGGCGATGACCAGGCCGGAGCGCCAGCCGATCGACAGGAACGAGACGATGAGGACGATGACGAGAGCCTCGCCGAGCGCCCGCATGAACTCGCCGACTGCTTCCGTCACGACATCGGGCTGGTTGGAGATCTGATCGACGGCGACACCGTAGGGCAGGCTCTCCTCGAAGCTCTTGTAGGTCGCCTCGACCTGCGCTCCGACATCGGTCACCTTGAAGCCCTTGGCCATGACGACGCCGATCTGGACGCTGTCATGCCCGTTGAAGCGGTATTTCCGCTGGTAGGGATCTTCGAGCCCCTGGCTGACCGTCGCGATGTCCGAGAGGCGGAAGACCTGGGTGCCGGACCGGATCCGCAGCTGCCGGATATCGTCGAGCGTGCCGAACTGGCCGTCCACGGAGATGCGCACGGAGAGCAGACCCGTCTGCACGGAGCCTGCGGGATCGATGGCATTCTGGCCCTTGAGGGCGTTTTGAAGGTCGAGCACCGTCAGCCCGCGCTCGGCAAGCGCCTTCGAGGAGACGTCGACGAAGATCTTCTCGGGCTGGTCACCAATAATGACTGCCTTCTCGACGCCCGGCGCCCTCAGCAGCATGTCGCGCGCCTGGATCGCGAATTTTTTCAGTTCGGGATAGGTATAGCCGTCGCCGCTGATCGAATGCAGCGTGATGAAGGTATCGCCGAATTCGTCGTTGAAATAGGGTCCGAGCAGGCCCTCCGGCAGCTCGCTGCTGATGTCGCCGACTTTCTTTCGCACCTGGTAGAAGGCATCGGCCACCTCGGCCGCGTTGGTATCGCCCTTGACCTGCAGGGTGATGATCGCGCTGCCGGCCCGCGTATAGGATTTGACCCAATCGATATGCGGCGTTTCCTGCAGCTTGCGTTCGATCTTGTTGACGACCTGGTCTTCCATGTCGGTGATCGAGGCACTTGGCCAGAGCGCTTGAACGACCATGACGCGGAAGGTGAAGTCGGGATCTTCCTTTTGCCCCATGCGCATCAGGCCGAGCACGCCGGTGATCAGGATGAGGCCGAACAGGAAGCGGGCCATGCTCGGATGGCCGATTGCCCAGCGAGACAGATTGAACGGCTGACGTTCGGTGGGGGATTGATGGGCTGACATGGTTCCCTCCAGCCGCTCAGCGCAGGATGTCGTTGGTTTCGGCACGTGCCGACTGCTGCTCCGGAAGCTTGACCTTCAAGCTCTCGGCCATGAACTGGGTGCCGGCGGAAACGACGAGATCGCCGGCGGCCAGGCCCCTGGAAATGCGCACGCCATCATCGGTGAAGCCGGCGACGTCCACATCGCGGGCATGCACGGTGGGCTCGCTGGTCCGGTCGACGATCCAGACGATCGGCTTGCCCTTCTGTTCGGCAAGGGCGGTGAGCGGGATCGACACGACCGGTTCCGCATCCGCCGCGGCGTCGACCGTCGCCGTCATGCCGAGACGGATCCGCGGATCATCCGGCAGGCTGATACGGACGGAGAAGGTGCGGGACTGCGCGTCGGCACTGCCGGCGACCTCGCGAACCTTGCCATCCTTCGACAGCGCGCGGTCGGACCAGAAGCTGGCCTTGACGGCCTTGCCCGGGCTGAATTGCGCGATGTCGCCCTCGGGTACGGCGATCAGCACCTCCTTCTCACCATCGACGGCCACGGTCGCCACGAGCGCGCCTGCGGCAACAACGCTGCCAATATCGGCGCTAACCGTCGTGACGATGCCCGGGCGCGTCGCCGTGAGTTCCGTGTAGCCCACCTGGTTCCTCGCCTGATCGAGCGTTGCCACGGCGGCATCACGCGTCGAAACGGCCTGCTCATAGGTGAGCGTCGCCTGTTCGAGCTGCGACTGCGAGGTGACGTTGTTGGAGAAGAGCTGGCGGGCCCGGTTCAGCGCGAGATCGGCGGTTTTTACCCCTTGCTCCGCCGCCGCGAGATCGGCCTCCGCCGTCTTCACGGCGAGCCTCAAGTCCGTCGGATCGATGCGGGCAAGCACATCGCCGGGCTTGACCTTGTCACCGACATCCACCAGTCGCTCGGTGATCTTGCCCGCGACGCGGAAGCCGAGGTTCATCTCGGTGCGCGGCCTGACCGATCCGGAGTAGGTGAGCGTCCTGGCGCCGCTTGCGGCGCCGATCTCGACCACCTTGACCGGCCGGATGACCTCCTTGACCTCCGCCTCCTCCTTGGAGCAGCTGGACAGGGCAAGGCCGATGGCACCCAGCAGACCGAGGCGCAGCATGACCGCATGAAGGCTTGCACCAGTGAAAAAAACCATGCTTCGCACTCCTGATAGGGTCAAAATTTCGGCGCCAGCGCCCATTACTTCTTCAGCGCCCTGATGGCGTAATCGATGAGATCGTCCGGACTTGCCCGGTTCGTTTTTGCCAGGCATTGAGCGACCATCTGCGGATGGCAGAGATTGACCGTCGCCGCACCGAAGCAGCGCGAGGCCGTCACCGGATCCTGGTCTGCGAATTCGCCTGCCGCGATCCCTTCGCTGATGATCTCGGCCATCAGATCGTGGATCGCGTCGATATGTTTCTCGATCACATGCCAGTCGCGCTCGATGGCGACGACGATCATCTCGTGGACCTTCGTCTCGTCGAGCATGGTGTCGAGGATGGTCTGGTAGTTGCCGAGGAGATAGAGGCGCAGTCGCTCCGACGCGCTGGCCTTCATGTGCCGGATGTCCAACGCCTGCTGATAGCTGGCTGCCAGCATCCGGCCACACAGCGCCTGGTGGATCTCCACCTTCGAGGCGAAGAACCGGTAGATATTGGCCGGAGACATGCCGAGATCGCGCGCGATGTCGGCAACCGTCGTCTTGGAATAGCCGTAGTGACGGAAGAGCCGCTGGGCCGCATCGAGGATGCGCGTCATGTTTTCCTGGCGCGCAGCATCGAGAGGAAGCTCGGTCGACATGAACTGCATGGTGTCCTGCTGATGGCTTACGAGTGACGAATTTCTATTTTCGTCACTCGTAAGCCATCAGCAGGATGGAGTCAATCTTTGCACGTGAACATCGCTGTTCACGCCCCGCGACTGTGCATGACGATATCCTGCCCCCTCACCCGCCGGCTCTCGGACGAAGCGACGGCCCTGGTCTGGTCGAGGAGGAGACCACCCTCTCGTCGACCTTCTCGATCCGGTATGTCGCCATGGCCCGACCAATCACGGTAGCGTCACTCGCGACGTAGAGGTCTCGGATCGAGCAGGCGTTCTGGGCCATGCGTCCGCCTCTTCCTGGGAACAGAATGCGACCTTCAGACTTCGCTCGATGAGCATCGTCAAGCGTGGCCGCCGCTTGATCCAGAGGGCCCGTGCTGTCGTACCCCTTCACGATCGCGCGCCGAGAGCGCTGCAGACGGCGGGACGGCGTGCGGTCAGACAGAGTCGGAGAGATTTGCGAACATGGCGCAGGTGACGGTGTTTTTCGATGGCAGCTGCCCGCTCTGCCGCCGTGAGATCGCGGTCATGCGGCGGCTCGACCGTCGGAGGGCGATCGATTTCGTCGATGTGGCCGATGGGGAGGCGGGGTGTCCGATCGATCGGGCCGAGCTCCTCGCGCGCTTCCATGCCCTCGAGAACGGAAGGCTGCTCTCCGGCGCCCGCGCTTTTGCCGCCATGTGGCGCGCGATCCCCGTTCTACGCCCGCTCGGCGTGATCGCCGACCGTCCCCTCCTGCGACCCCTGTTCAAAGCCGCCTATCGCGTCTTCCTCAGGCTCCGCCCGCGCCTACAGAGGCTTGTCGGATGAGCGGGTCCGACCGCGCGCGCAAGGTGCCGAGCACGCGGCTGAGCCGGCTTGCCGCACTCGGCCAGATCGCCGGAGGCATTGCCGTTGGCATGGCGGCGGAAGGGGCGAGCCGGCTTGCCAGGGGTGAGCGGCCGCATCTGCGGGATCTGATCCTGACGCCGGCCAACGCCAGGAAAACCGTGGACCAGCTTTCGCGCATGCGAGGGGCCGCGATGAAGCTCGGTCAGATGATCTCGCTCGAGCCGGACGAGCTGCTGCCGCCTGAGATCCAGACGATCTTCGCGCAGCTCCGCAACAGCGCGGATGGTATGCCCGCGCATCAGCTTGTTGACAGTCTCGCGCGCGGCTGGGGGCAGGATTGGCGCCAGCGGTTCCGAAGCTTCGACATGACGCCGATGGCCGCAGCGTCCATCGGCCAGGTGCATCGCGCAGTGCTCACCGACGGCCGTGAGCTGGCCGTCAAAATCCAGTTTCCAGGCATTGCCGCCAGCATCGATTCCGACATCGACAATGTCGCCACGCTTCTGAGGATGACGTCCCTCGTCCCGCCGCAGCTCGACATCGCCCCGCATCTGAGCGAGGCCAAGCGACAGCTGCACGAGGAGGCAGACTACCGGCGCGAGGCAGAGCAGATGCGCGCATTCGCCACCCTGCTCGAAAACGACGCGCGCTTCATCATCCCCACCCCGATCGACGATCTCCTGACGCCGAGTATTCTGCCGATGAGTTTCGCCGAGGGCCGGCCGCTCGACACGCTCGTCTCGGCCTCGCAGGAACAGCGCGACCGCGCGATGACGGCGCTTGCCGATCTGACGCTGCGGGAACTCTTCGTCTTCGGTCGCATGCAGACCGATCCCAACTTCGCCAATTATCTGTGGCGGCCGGACGACGGTCGGATCGCGCTGCTGGACTTCGGCGCAGTACGCCCGGTTGCGCCTGAGAGCGCCGAGGCCTATCGAGGGCTTCTCCGGGCTGCCATGAGGGGCGAGGTCCGCGCGGTTCGCGATGCGCTGCGCCGTCTGGGCTTCCTCTCCGAGACGCAGGACCGCATCTACGACGCCCTGCTCACGCGCGTCATTGCCACGGCGCTCAACCAGTTCCTCCATACGCCCGATGGCCTCGTCGATTTCGGCGATCGAGGGGCGCTCGCCGATGTCCGCGAGCGCGCGATGGCGCTCTTTGCGGATCGAACGGTTCTGAGCCTCCCCCTGCCTGATCTCCTGTTCCTGCAACGCAAGATCGGCGGCCTTGCCCTTCTCGCCGTCAAGCTCCAGGCCCGTCTGCCGCTGCTTGCCATGATGCGCGCCTATGCGTGACGCGCTCATGGTCACGGTATGGAAGACAAAGCGGCGCAGAGCGCACTCATGATCCCTGCCCCTCCCGGCAGGAGATCGAATCCATTGACCACCAAACCGGATCGCACCATCTAGACGGCATGGCGATGAAGACCGACATCGAGCTGATCAGGACGTGGACATTGTCGGCGGCAGCCACACTGGGATCGTCGGTGCGGGCGAAAGGTCTTCTTCAGGAGATCCAGGCGCGACTCCCAGCCATCTCCAAGAAAGCAATATCGCTCGAAGGGGTCGATCTGATCCTGGCGATGCCGGCCGATCAAAAAGCGAGTTTCAACGCCGCTGCGTCGGTTGTTTCGAGGACGATCGATGAAGCACCGGCCCTGCCTGTCATTCCGCGTGAGATCCAGGACATTCTGGGCATGAAGGTGAGCGAGCGTCATCGCTGGCTCGCCGATGGCCGCCTTCCCAGCGCCGGAACGCGGACCGTGAGGCTGGCCGGACGCGCTCGGCAGATCACCTTCCATGTCTTCGACCCGAAGGTGGTTGAAGACCTTCTCGATCGTGGCGCTGTCGATCAATGGCGCGTCGAGGATGCCGAGGCCCGAGCGGAAAAAAGAGCAAAGGCTGCGTATCAGACGAAGCTGACACGGCTGTCGAAGAAGAAAAAGCGCGCCAAGACGCCCGAGGACGGCGCCACCGATCCCGGCGCGGCACTCAAGGGCTGGGAGATTTTCGACCTCGATGGGCTGCTCCGTTGATCAGCCGGAGGCTGGTCACGACAGGATGAGTTTCAGCGGCCCATAGTGTCGAATTCGAAGAAATGCCCGGATCAGAGTTTCGCGCCGACAGACAGAACAGGTTCCGCGGCGGGATCGAGAAGCTTGACCGAGCGCCGTTCGATCAACTCGCATTCGAACTTGACCTTGAAGGGTCGCGGCCGGGTGCGGGGCGTGGCGAGAAGTTCGGCGAGGTGCTCGACCGCATAGCGGCCCATCTCGGCATGCGGCAGCTGCAGCGTGGTCAGCGGCGGCACCATGTCGGCCGTATAGGATTCGTTGTCGAAGCCGATGATCGACATGTCGTCGGGAATCGTGAGGCCGAGTTCGGCTGCGGCCGAGTAGACGCCCATGGCGGTGCGGTCGCAGAAACAGCAGATCGCGGTCGGAGGCTCCGGCAGCAGCATCATCTGGCGAAAGGCATCATAGCCGCCCTTGATCGTCCAGCCACCCTTGAAGATGATCGATGGATCGATCGCAATGTCATGCATCATCAGCGCGCGGCGGTAGCCCTTCAGCCGTTCGCGCGACGCCTCGATCGTGTCCTCGCCGCCAATATAGCCGATCCGCCGGTGGCCAGCCTTGATCAGCGATAGCGCTGCCGTCTGCCCGGCGACCAGATCGCCCGGCACGACGCTCGAAACCGTGCGGTCGGCGCTGTAGCAATTGAGCAGCACGGTCGGAAGGGTATTCAGTCGCGGCGGCAGATGGATCTGCTGGGTGATGAGCCGCGCATAGATGACGCCAGCGACCGGCATGGCCGTCAAATAGTCGAGCGCCGCCTGTTCCGTGTCGCTGTCGCCAGCCGTCGGCATGACCGAGACCATGAGGCCGAGCTCGTTGGCAGCCTCGGTCACGCCATCGATGAGCCCGGCGACATGCGGCGAGCTCGTCACGTCGTTGATGAGCATGGCGATCATCGGCCGGCGCTCGGTCCGGCGATGAACGGTGGTGTAGCCGATCTCCGCCGCCTTGACGAGAACGGCCTCCCGCGTCGCTGGCGAAATACGGGTGCCGGGCGCATTGTTGAGGACGAGCGAGACCGTGGCCTGCGAGACGCCGCAAGCCACTGCAATGTCTGACATGGTGGGCTTCTTCGTCACCGCTTCATCCTTCGTGCTCAGCGTCGCATATCACGAAGGTTCCGCCTCCGCCAAGTTGACCGCTTGATAACTTCACCAGATTAGTTATAACGCTAAAAATATAACTAAACACTTTGGGAGGAGTGGATGGCGGAAGTGACCCTGGAGGGGGTGTCGAAGCGATTCGGCGCCGTTCAAGTCATTCACGATGTTTCGCTGACCATTGCGGATGGCGAGTTCGTGGTCTTCGTCGGCCCGTCGGGCTGCGGCAAATCGACCCTTCTGCGCATCATTGCTGGCTTCGAGGATGCGAGCGGCGGCGACGTGCGCATTGGCGGCCGCTCTGTCCGTAACGAGGCGGCCCGCGACCGCGGCGTGGCGATGGTCTTCCAGAACTACGCGCTCTATCCCCATATGACGGCCCGCCAGAACATGGCTTTCGGTCTGAAGAACATCGGCACGCCGAAGGCCGAGATCGAAGCGCGCATCGCCAAGGCGGCGGCCATCCTGCAGCTGGAGCCCTATCTGGAGAGAAGGCCGAATGCGCTGTCCGGCGGCCAGCGCCAGCGGGTGGCGATCGGCCGAGCGATTATGCGCGAGCCCGATGTCTTCCTGTTCGACGAGCCGCTCTCCAATCTCGACGCGGCGCTGCGCGTGTCCATGCGCACCGAGATCGCCCGTCTGCATCACCGCCTCGGCGCGACCATGATCTATGTCACGCATGACCAGACGGAAGCCATGACCATGGCCGACCGCATCGTCGTGCTGCGGGCCGGCCGCATCGAACAGGTGGGAACGCCGATCGATCTCTATGATCGCCCGGCCAACGCCTTCATCGCCGGCTTCCTTGGCGCGCCGCGGATCAACCTCATTCCCGCCACCGTGAAGGCGGTCTCGGGCCAACGGCTTATCCTCGAGGGGCCAGGCGGTTTCACGCTCGAGGCGGAGGCCCGGCCGGGATCGGCAGAACTCGGCGCCGTCGTCACCCTTGGCTTGCGGCCCGAAAACCTCACGCCGGCCGAGCATGGCGAGATCGTCGGCACCATCGATGTGGTGGAGCAACTGGGCGCCATGCAACTCGTCTACGCGACGCTGGCCAATGGCACGAGCATTGTTGCCGAGCAGCGTGGCGGTTTCGCGCCGGCGATCGGCGCGACAGCCCGTTTCGCGGTCGGGACCGGCATCCGCCACGTCTTCGACGCCAAGGAGCAGGCGATCACTGCGCAGGCTGCGCCCGTTTCGACCCCGAAAACCATGCTGGCTGAAGGGCCGGAGATGTCAGGGGGTGATGTCCATGGCCGCGCTTGATACCCCTGCACGACGGAAGGAAGCGCTCTCCGCAGCCTTGTTCCTCGCACCCTTTCTCGCCGCCTATGCCATCCTCCTTGTCTATCCCTTCTTCAAGGGGCTTTGGATGAGCCTGCATGATTGGGAACTCGCCGGCACCTTCCGCGAATTCGTCGGGCTCCTGAACTATGAGGATCTCTGGGCCGACCCGATCTTCTGGAAGGCGGTCGGCAATACGTTGCAATTCGTAGCGATGACGGTGCCGAGCATGACGCTGCTCGCTTTGCTCCTGGCGCTTGCCGTGCATGGCGGCGGGCGGCTCAAAAGTGTCATGCGCTCGATCTTCTTCATGTCGAGCGTCTTCTCCGTCTCGGTCGTGACCCTCATCTGGTCGATGGTGCTCAATGCGGACAACGGGCTGCTCGTGCCCCTGTTTCGCTGGTTCGGCGCCGAGCCGATCAACTTCCTCGGCAGTGGCTCGCTCGCCATGCCCTCCTTGACGGTCACCACGCTCTGGTGGGGCGTCGGGCTGCCGATGGCACTGTTTCTCGCGGCCCTGAGCCAGATTCCGCCCGAGCTCTACGAAGCCGCCGAGCTCGACCATGCCGGCCGCCTGGCCACGCTGTTCCGCATCACCCTGCCGTCGATCCGCAACACGGTCCTTCTGGTTCTCGTGCTGCAGATCGTCGGCCAGTTCCAGATCTTCGGGCAGGCGCATCTGATGACCCAGGGTGGCCCGGCCAACCGCACGAAGATGCTGGTGCAATATATCTACGAGACCAGTTTCCGCGACTGGCAGGTCGGCTTTGCCTCGGCCATGGCCTTCGGCCTCTTCCTGCTGATGCTCGGCTTCGCCATGGCGCAGCTCTGGCTCGGCCGGCGGGAGGATGCATGATGGCTGCCGAGATCACGCTCCCTCCCGCCCGGCCGACGGGCGGCCTGCGCCGCACCGGCGATTGGATCATCCTGATCCTGACGGTTGCCTTCGCCCTCCTCTGGCTACTGCCGATCCTCTGGGTCGTTACCATGTCGCTGAAGCCGAATGCCGAGCTGATGCGGTCCACCGCCGGCTTCATTCCGCTGCCCTTCACGCTCGACAACTATGTCAACCTCTTGAAGATGGAGACCGTGCCACGTTGGCTGATGCACAGCTTCATCGTCGCCGTCTCGATGACGACGCTGGTGCTGATCGTGTCCTCCATGGCGGGCTATGCCTTTGCCAGGCTGCGCTTTCCCTTCAAGAAGACCCTGTTTCTCATCGTCATGGCCGGGCTGATGGTGCCGGAACAGTCGATCTTCATCCCGCTTCACACGATGTTTTCCGGCTGGGGCCTGCACAACAGCCATGTCGCGCTCGTCATGCCGCGCGTGGCGGTGCCGATCGGCGTCTTCCTGATGATGCAGTTCTTCCGCTCGATCCCCAAGGAGCTGGAAGAGGCCGCCGAGATCGACCATGCCTCGCGCCTCACCGTGTTCCTGAAGATCATGCTGCCGCTTTCCATTCCGGCGTTGACCACGCTTGGGCTCTTCACCTTCATCTTCGCCTGGAACGACTTTCTCTGGCCGCTCGTCTCGGCCACCCGGGCCGACATGTACACGGTGACGGTGGGCCTTGCTTCGATCCAGAGCAATTTCGCCTTTTCCGAAGGTCTCGGGTCGGTGATGGCCTCGGCAGTCTTCGCCAGCCTGCCGATCATGCTTCTGTTCCTGATCTTCCAGCGCTTCATCGTGGCCGGCGTCGCCATGAACGCCGGCAAATAAAAATCTCGCCGGCGGGAGGCTGGCCAGACGGTCCTGCATCAACAAGGAGGAAACGATGCGAAACCTGAAAACCCTGCGGACGATGGCGCTTGCCACGCTGTTCGCCACCACGGCCTTTGCCGGCGCCGCCCAGGCGGTCGAGCTCTCGCTCCTGCGCTTCTTCGGCGAGTGCAACACCGACTATGGCTCGGTGACCGACATTTCCAAAGCCAATGGCGAATGCGGCATCATCACCGTGCTCACCAACAAGTTCAACGCCGAGAACACGCTGGGCGCCAAGGTGGTGACGCAGACGGTGGAATGGGGCGCCTATTACGACCAGCTGACGGCCACATACTCGACCGGCAATATTCCCGACATTGCCGTCATGCATGCCTCGGTCCTGCCGAACTTCGCCAATCGCGACCTGCTGACCCCGCTTTCGGAACCGATGAAGACGCTCGGCATCGACACGCAAGACTTCGTGCCGGCGGCGCTGAAGAACGCGACGGCGAATAACGAGATCTACGCTCTCCCCTTCGACCTTCACGCCCTGCTCTTCCATGTGAACATGGACCTGATGAAACAGGCGGGCATGGTCAAGCCGGACGGCTCGCCGGTGCTCCCGACCTCGGCCGAGGAGCTGATCGCGCAGGGCAAGAAGTTCAAGGAAGCGACCGGCAAGAACTTCATCGCGTCGGAATCCCAGAGCGCCGAAGGCATGATGGTTCGCTTCTTCGACACGCTTCTCTGGCAGCAGGGCGTCGATGTCCTCTCGGCCGATGGCAAGACGGCCAGCATCAATACGCCGGAAGGTCTCAACGCCGCCAAGCTGATCTCCTCGATCTATTCCGAGGGCCTCGCCAATCCGGCGCTTGACTATCCGGGTTCGGAACAGGCCTTTCTTAACGGGGAAGCCGGCATCCTGATCAACGGCACCTGGGGCGTCGACAATTATGACAGCCAGGCCAAGAGCGGCAAGGCGACGCTGAAGAACTACCGCGTCGCCAATGTGCCGCAGCTCTTCGCCAATCCGAAGGTCTGGGCGGATAGCCATATGTGGGTCATCCCCAAGGATGAGAGCCGCAGCGAAGAGGAGACCAAGGCGGCGGAAGCCTTCCTCAAGTTCCTCAACGACAACAATTACGAATGGTCGCGCACCGGCCACCTCTCGGTTCGCCAGTCGGTTCTCGACTCCGACGCCTTCAAGGCGCTGCCCCACCGCAATGAATTTTCAGGCACCGCGGCCAATGCCACAGCCCTTCCGCAGGTTCAGAACCAGCGGGCGGTCTATAATGCCATGATTACCGACCTGAACGCCATGTGGCTGACGGGCACGGAACCGCAGGCTGCGCTCGAGGCCATGCAGGCCGGCGTCGACCGCGTTCTGCGCCGGAACCGCTAGCCGCGCTGCGCCGGGCGCCTGAGACCTCTCCCCTCAGGTCGCCCGGCGATCCTCCCCGTCCAATTCAATCTCTAAGAAAAGGCGCTCGCGCCTCGGGTATCGCCATGACCTCGTCTTCCCCGCTTTCCGCTCCGCCGCCGGCCGCAGCACGCCGCAGCCTCTCGCTCGACGGCCTCTGGGACTTCCGCCATGACAGCGACGGGATCTGGCGCAAGGCGAGAGTTCCGGCCCCCTGGCAGGCCTGTTTCGACGATCTGGCCGTCAGTTTCGGACGGGCGACCTATCGCCGAACCTTTGCCGTGCCCGCCGATTGGTCGGGCTCGGAGATCGCGCTCCACTTCGGCGCCGTCGGCGACCGCTGCGAGGTGCGCCTGAACGGCACCGAGATCGGCCGGCATGAGGGCGGCTACCTGCCCTTCGCCCTTGTTCTTCCCGAGGCTCTTCTCCAAGTGGAGAACGAACTCGAAGTCATCGCCGAACTTCCCGATGCCCACCGTCAGGGCGATGCCGCGGACTTTGCCGAAATCCCGCATGGCAAGCAGAGCTGGTACGGCCCGCAGGCCGGCATCTGGCAATCGGTGAGGCTGGAGGCCCGCCCGGCTCTGCATATTGAAAACCTCCGCCTCGACCCCTTTTGGCCGGAGGGTCGCCTGGCGATCTCCGCCTCGCTGTCGAGGAGCGTCGACGCTGCGCTTCGGCTGACCATCTCCGACCCTGCTGGCCGCATCGTCGCCGAGAAGAGTCTGACGGCCGATGCCGGCCGTCTGTCGCACGAGTTGACGCTTGCCGATCCCGCAGCCTGGTCGCCGGACGCGCCGGATCTCTATCTGGCTCGACTCGCGCTTCTGTCGGATGAAAAGGCGACCGACGACGCCATCTCCACCTTCGGTTTCCGCCGGTTCGAAGCGCGGGACGGGGCTTTGTGGCTCAATGGCGAACCGCTCTATCTGCGCGGCGCGCTCGACCAGGACTATTATCCGGACGGGTTCGGCACCCCGCCCTCGCTCGCCATGCTGGAGGACCAGCTGCGCAAGGCGAAGGCGCTCGGTCTTAATTGCCTGCGCTGCCATATCAAGGTGCCGGATCCGCGCTATTATGAGGTCGCAGACCGGCTCGGCATGCTCATTTGGACCGAGATCCCCAATGTCGAGACCTTCTCGCCCGCGTCCGCCGCGCGTCTCAGAGAGACGATGGAAGGCATCCTCGCCCGCGACCGCAATCACCCCTCGATCGTCATCTGGACGCTGATCAACGAGGACTGGGGCACGCGGCTGCGGGAATCGGCGGAGCAGCGGCGCTGGATTTCCGAGATGGTCGACTGGCTGCGCGCGGAAGATCCGCTGCGGCTCACCGTCGACAACTCGGCCTGCTTCCCGAACTATCACATCAAGACCGATATCAACGACTATCACTTCTATCGCACGGCCACCGACCGGCGCCAGGAATGGGACCTGCTCTGCCAGGAATTCGCCGCCAATGCCGACTGGACCTTCTCGACCGATGCCGAAGCGGTGCGCACCGGCACGGAGCCCCTGATCCTCTCCGAATTCGGCGTCTGGGGACTGCCCGATCCGGCGCTGCTGCGCGACCCGGACGGGCGCGACCCCTGGTGGGCGAGCTTTGGTGCCACCTGGGCGGACGGAACCGCCCTGCCGCAAGGGATTGAGGCGCGCTATCGCGAGCTCGGCCTCTTCCAGGTCTTCGGCCCCTTCTCGGCCTTCATCGAGCAGGTGCAGTGGCACCAGCACATGAATCTCAAATATGAGATCGAAGTCATCCGCCGCCACCCGCAGATCAGCGGCTATGTGGTGACGGAGCTCACCGACGTGCACTGGGAAGGCAACGGGCTGATGGACATGGCGCGCAATCCGCGCGTCTTTGCCGAAGCGCTATCCGAGGTGAACAGCGATGTGGTGATCGCGCCGGGCACCGCGTCCTTCGCCCTTGCCTCGGGCGAGACCGCGCATTTCGATCTCGCCCTCTCATCCGGCGGCGCCCGCGTGCCGGCCGGCAGCCGGCTGGAATGGTCGCTCGCCGATCAGGCCGGAAGCCTGGACATTCCGGAGATCCCGCCGATGCAGGTCCATGCCGTTCCGCTTGACGTGACGCTTGGCAGGATCGGGGAAACGGCGCGCTCGGCGGCACAGTTCCGCCTCCTGGCACCGAATGGACAAGAGATCGCCCGCAATGTGGAGACCCTGTCCCTCTATGCCGACCGCCAGACCGAGACCCTTCCCGGCTTTGCCGCGGACCTCGACCCCATCGAGGACCGGCTCGCATCGCTCGGCTATCGCCGAGCCTCTGCAGACACGGCGCCGGTCTTCGTCACCGACCAACTCACGCCGGCGCTGATCGACGCCATTCACGACGGTCTTCATGTTCTCCAGATCGTCGACAAGGCGCCGGGACGGCTGCGCGATGACACGCCCCCACGCGACGGGCCGACGTCGATCGAGATCGACGCAGGCGGTGGTGGGCTGATTTCCGGACCCTATTTTTCCTTCCCCGGCTACGCGCTGGTCGATCGTCACAAATCGCTCTGGCGGGGAGACTGGGTCGGGAATTTCTCCTGGCTCAGGCGCGACGGCGTCTTCGCCAGCCTTCCGGGCGGCCCGCTGCTCGACCTCTCCTTCGGCAATGTCGTGCCTCTGCAGGTGATGACCGGCTTCCGGCCCTGGGAGTTCCACGGCCGGGTCCATGCCGGCGTGGTGATCGGCTGGATCCACAAACCGGCCGCCTTCCTGATCGAGAAGCGTCTCGGCCGCGGCAAACTGGTCGCCACGACCTTCCGCGTGCTCGGCCCGCACACCGAGACCGACCCAGTTGCGACCGCCTTGATCGACGGCCTCATGACACTCACGGCGCGCCCCTGACGCACGAACTGAGGAGGGACGGGAGATGATAACGATAAGCCATTGGCCGTGCCGGACGATTGGCAACCCTCATCGCCTTCCGAACGCAGCCTCGACGGCGCCACCGCAGGCGACTGGTCTTTTAACTCCGCGGTGCAGAATGGAACGCCAGAATTCAGCTGGGAAACCCACAAAATGTGGGTTCCAGACCGTCGGGAGCATGGGTAGTTGGGTGTCAAGGCCGATCGGTTGAAGTCGATAGGAGAAAGATGCAGAAGGGGAAGGATCTTGCGACCTAGGACGGGATCTTGACCTTCCTCACTCCCTCCCGCTTCTACGGCAGAACGCAGAGAGCCCCGCCGGGGGGACCGGACGGGGCTTTGATGTTTGGGAGTTTGGCTTGTTTGGTTGCGGGGGCAGGATTTGAACCTGCG
>NZ_JBKHKI010000006.1:0-321957 GCF_046546455.1 Rhizobium sp. YIM 134829 | reverse complement strand
CCCTTCAAGGTCCGTTGCTGTCGCGAAGTTTGTGGTGCTGTTGCGATAGATCCGGACAGCCTTGAAGTTCTCGCTGTTCGGGTTGGTCCAGGCGATGGTGACTGTGCCGGCGGTCGGCCCTGGCGTCGTGTCGAGGTTCGTCACCGGCAGCGGCGGGTTGGGGTCGGCCACGGCAGGGATGTTTTCGATCAGCGCGTAGGGTCCGGCCGCTCCGGACGCCGTGCGCCACCGCATGCGAACATCATAGAGCGCGCCGTCCTCCAGGCCGACGATATCGACCTTCAGGGCGTCAGGAGCGACGGCCGCAGCCTGCCACTCCTCAAGATCGGCCCGCGAGTATTCGACGTCGAGCTTCAGATCGTCCTGGCCGGCCGGCGCAGCAACAGAGACCTTGATCAGCGCCACCTTGACACCCCCTGCTAGAGTTCGTTGCGTGCCGATCGCGCTTGCCATTTGCACGTCCGGGATCGCGTCCTCCTCGATCCGCTCGGGAAGCCGCGGCGCCGTCCCCTCCTCCGTTGATGGGTTGAAGGCATAGGCATCGGCGCCGAAGCTCGAAACCTTGATGGAGACCGTCATCTCCTCAATGTTGAGGGTGATATCAGCGACCTCCATCGTCTCGTCGAATAGGTCACCATCCATATCGAGATCAGCGATCTGCACTCGGACGAAACGCTGATCCCAAGCGTTCATTCCGAAGAGCGTCGTCTTCAGGGTCCCCTGCCAGCGCGGCGCACCGCGCGCTGCGGCAATCTTCGCGATGCGCCGCGCGTGATTG
The DNA here is from genome assembly GCF_046546455.1 of Rhizobium sp. YIM 134829. Taxonomy (NCBI): domain Bacteria; kingdom Pseudomonadati; phylum Pseudomonadota; class Alphaproteobacteria; order Hyphomicrobiales; family Rhizobiaceae; genus Rhizobium; species Rhizobium sp. YIM 134829. The sequence goes on along the minus strand of NZ_JBKHKI010000006.1, from coordinate 321,179 downwards.
TGGTTCTGGATCTCGTAGGCATCGATCGTCTTCGACCGCACCTCGCCATAGGTCGCGATCTCGTCGTCCTGGCGCCACGGCTGTGCGTCCGCCGCAGCGAAGTCGGCGAGAGGCTCCTCATACTTGACGCGAATCTCGTTGAACTCTCGCAAAGGACCGGCGCCGTCCGACATCGAGAAGTCGATAATGTGCTCATCCCTGAGCGTGACAGTCGGTTCGCGCCAGACGCCAGCCGAGACGCCGATCTTACCGTTCGGCTTAAGAGCGATCCGCCCGTCCATCGCCGTCAGAAACCGGCTCATGACGGACGCCGGCTCTTCATCGAAGCTGTAGCTCAAGGCGCCGTGGTAGCGTCGGACAGTTCCGCCGCTCTTCGTCGGCAGCAGAACGTCGCAATCATCCGCGGCCTGCTTGATATCGTCCACGTCGATGAATGAAGGGGCGATCTGCAGCCCGTCATCCGAAGTCAGGTAGTCGCGAAGCTGAAGCGCGAGGTTCGCGCTATAGGCAGTCGAGCCGGTTCTTGGGTCCAATACCAGAGCGGTCTGGAAGATGCCGTTCAGCTTGGCGATCTTGTTCGGGTAGACCTTTCCGAACTTCTCGAGCTTGACGCCGCGCGTTTCAAGCAACGCGTTGGCGATCCCTCGGTTGCGGTGGTCCGCGGTCCAGATCGTCGGGAATTGCTCCACTAGGCGGGTGAACGCTGTCTGCGAAGCTGTGCCCGGCTTGTAGAGGATCCGAGTGTTCTCCTCATAGTAGGGGTCTGAGGTCAGAACGCCATCGGCATTGAGCGTGATGTGCCGCCCATCGAGGATCCAGTCGACGACAGCGTCGAAGCGCTGCGAGCCGAAGGCCACGATTTGGAAGACGGCGCCATCTTTGTTCTCGATGAACAGAAGAGGGCCGCCAAGCCGCCTGAGACCATAGTGCCTCGATCGAACCGGAAGCGACTGCCGGATGACGTTCTGCACGTCCTCGGGCTTCGGCACATCGGGCCGCCGAGCCGTCAGCAGCTGCAGCCCGATGCCGATCGCCGCGTTGATGACGCCGGCAAGTAGCGTGGCGCCGATCGTACCGGCAGCCCCCGCCCCGAGGATGGCGCCAGCGATCAAGGAGCCAGGGTCAGCGGCCGCGGCGCCGGCACTGGCAGTCAGCACAACGCCGGCAAGCAGAAGCACCCTCAAACGGACCATGCGGCAACGACCTTTGCGTTCTTGATGGCGATCACGCCGTCCTGGCTTTTGACGACCCACCGGCCCGAGGCTGATCGGATCGCGCCAAGATGCCGGTTGCCGTATCGGATCACGGCAAAGTCGCCGGGGCGGTCGCCAGTCGATCGAGTGGCACCAGCAGCGACAGCGATCCGCCGCACCAGCCTCGCCAAGCCGCCGGCCTCGCGAAGAAGCGCCTGGCAGTCCTCATCCGAGGCGTAAGCACCCCGAAGGTGCGCCGCTGGGTCGCCGCCATGGTTGGCGGCCCACCAGTCAGCGATCACCAGGGCACAGTCTTTCTCGCCCCAACGAAACTCGCTGGCAGCCATGGCGCGGACGAACGCGCCGAGATCGGCCGTCATCAGGACCTCGGGAAAATGATGACGTGTTGCTCGATGCCCGAGGTGCGCTCGCAACCCCGGTCACCGGGAAACCGCTTCTGCTGGTCCGTGTCGGAATAGAAGCCGTACCGAGCCCGCTTGCGGGTGATGAACGGGCCTTCGGCTTGGATCGTCACCGAATAGACCATGCCGCCCTCCGTCGACTGCCGGCCGATCGTGAGTTGCCGCATGGTTGCGAAGGCCATGGCGAACGGCATGTCGAGGGGCTGCCAGTCTTCAGCAAAGAACTGCAGGTAGATGACGACCGGACGCATGTACCAGTTTGCTCGATCGCCCTTGGCCTGCGCGGCAAATCCGGCATCAACGCCGGAGACTGATAGCTCGAGCGGTGCGGCGGCGCCGTTCATCGCCTGTTTGAGGCCGCCGATGCTCCCGAGGTTGCCGATGCCCTGCCAGAGCTTGCCGTCATTGGTCCGGAGCGTCCCGAAGCCGTTATAGAGGCGGCGCGAGCCATTGAGGAAACCGATCTCGGCGAGAGCATCGCAGCGGACCACGTTGCCGGCGAGCTGCGCAGCGACTGCAGAGGGAAAATTCATCCGGTGATGTACCTTTCGCGATCATCCCCGACCCACTCGGACACGTTCCCACGAACCTGCTCCATGATCTTCCGGTCCCGCTGGTCGAGCTTTTGGTTGATCTGAGCCTCGGTCCAATTCGAGCCGCGCATGTCGAGGTTGTTGACCGGCGCGAAGGTCATGCTCGGCGACTTGTCGCGCCCCCGCAGATCAACGGGGATGCGCCGGCCGTCGGGCAGCGGGACCGCCGCCTCGGGGCCTGCCTCGCCGAAGATCGCCGGGCGATCGGAAATTCCCCCCTTGGCGAACAAGCCCACGCCACCACCGAGGATCGCGTTTGCAAACTGGCCGGACTGCGCGAAGACACTCATCCCGTAGCTGGTCAGCGTCGACAGCAAGCCAGAGCCACCGCCGCTCGTGATGGTCGACAGCTTGTTGCCGAAGTTGCCCATGCCGGAGCCGAGTTCAGTCAGGCCCTTCGCAGCGTTCTGGTTGGCGGCCGTCAGTCCCTGGAGCGAGGTCGAGGCTTCGTTCATGCGGCGGATCTGGACCTGCGATGCCTCCACCCAAGTCGTCTGAACCGAGTTCGAGGAGTTGCCGGAGAGCATTTCGAGCTGCTTGGACCCGCCGAACATGCGGACGCCGCCGGTGGCGAAGCCGACATGGCCGCCCTGCTGGCCGGCGCCGAGACCGCGGGACTGCACTAGAACATCGCCGCGCTGCGCCATGCCGCCAGCGACCGGGCTGCCCCAGTTCAGGAAGGAATTGGCAGTGAGCGAACCGGTCCCGTCGACGCCGACCTGCTTCAGCGACGAGTTGACGAAGCCAGCGCACCAGGCGGTGCGAGCCGCATCGATATCCACCCCGCCCTGCTTGAGGTATGAGTTGATTTGGCCCGGGCTTCTGTCGGACTGGCCGAGAAGTCCCATGGCTTTGCTCACGGCCCCTGCGGCAGCCGTCGCGCCACCAGGTGAATTATCATTGGCGGCGCCCACCTGGCCGGTGATAGCCTTTGCAATCCCGCTGCTGTCCCAGATGCTGTTGAACGATTTCTTCAACAATTCCGAGGCGATTGACTGGAGCGCCTTGATCGCTGCGTTCGCGAACGACTTCCATAGTCCTTCGCCTTTGGTGATCCCGTCGAACACGTCCTGAAAGAAATCCTGCGAAGTCTGCTTGGCAAACTCAAGCGCATCTCGCATTCGTTCAGTTTGGGTTTCAACGGCCGCCATGGTTCCGCCGAGGCTTACCAACTCCTGCGTCTGCTGAGGCGTCAGGGTGATGCCACGCTGCGCCGCCTCGTTCAGAAGATCCTGAGTATGCCGGAGGGCGGAAGCCGCCTCATCGGTCATGCCGAGAGCCTGCTGCTCAGCCCTCAGAGACGCGATGCGCCGGTTCGCGGCGTCGGTGATGTCCGAGTATTTCTGCTCCTCGGTCTTGCCGCCTCGGCCCTTGCTACCCTTTTTCGTCTTCTCGTCGGTCTTCTCCAGCCACTTGATAAGCTCCTGCAACGACGTGACGCCTTCGGCAGCAGCAAGCTTGATGGCGCTTCCAAAGTCGCCGAGGTAGTCTCGGTTCAAATCCCCCCAGAGCCCTTTTCGCCGCTCGGTTGACGCCTTCTTCAGCCGCTCCGCATATTCGTTTTCCCAAGGGTCGATGAGATCGCCAACGCGTCCGATCTTCTCGATGTTGACGCCGGGGATCTTGTTGACCAGGCCGATGACCTTATCGATCCCTTCGGCGGCAGCGCTCACCATTCGGTTGATGCCCGTGATTGCGGCGTTCACAGCACCGGTCACGCTGGCGCCCAAGATGTCGCCGAAGTTCTTCCACACGAACTCAATGTCGTGGTAGGCGGCAACGAACGACCCGATCACGAGGTTGGCGCCTTGCTTGGCGATCGCCACGATGTCAACGCCAAGGATTTTCGCCAGCTCATCGCGGAAGATCACAGCGGCGGCCACGGCTGCCATGATGCCGATCACGAAAGCCGCACCCGGATTTGCGATGGCGAACGCCGCTCCCACCTCGATTGCCTGGACCGCCAGCCGGCCAAGGAGCGCGATGAGCTGGACGACCCCGCCAATGATGGCCGGGGCATAGAGCAGCGCCAAGGCGGCGGCGGCGCCGACTGCATAGGGTGCGATCTCGACGAGATGGTCTGCAACCACGCGCAGCGCCGACGCGGTTGCCTTCGACCAGTTCACCATCTGGACCAGCGCAGCGACTAGGGTGATCATGCCGATGGTGATCAGGGACACCGGCGAAAGCACCATCATAAAAGCTTCAGCCAAGCCCCTGATAGGTTTGTCCATTGAGGCTAGGACCATAGCCGTCTGTGTGCCCTGCTGAAGACCAATCGTCAGAGCCGCCATGCCGCCCTGAGCCGAGATGATCGTGTCCTGAACCTGCGCGGCAAGATTGGAGATGTTGCCTCTCGCCATGTTGGTGTTCGAGTTTGCGGCTCGAGCCATCATCTCGATCTGCCGGGACGCCGAAGCTGCAGATGCCCCCTCGGCAGCGTAGGCCTTCGCTGCAGCAGAGGCGGCACCAGTGGCCCCGCGGTTCGCAGAAGCTAGTCGCTCGGTAGCGCCTTCCGCGCGCGTCGCCGATCCAGTGAGCTTGTCGAGATCCGTCGACGTCTGAGAGACACCTTCCGAGGTGACCTTCACCCCAAGCTGCGCAACATCCATCGGTTTGCCTTTCAACGCGCACGGCCTAAGGTCCCGGTCGAAAACCAGGAGGACGATTCATGCGCTCAATTTGCTTAGCGGTACTTCTCGCAGCGGCTCCAATGGTGTCGGCTCATGCCTGCAACGAGACGCTCGCGGTGGTCGAGGAGTGGTCGATCACGCCATTTGATGCCGACAACAACAAGCTTGTGACCACAATCCGGTTCAAAACGGAGAAGCCAATCCGGATGATTGATGGCTCATTCGGCTTCGAGGATGCTCTTGGCGAGCGCGTTGCGAGCGCGCGGATGGACCGTGACGCCGCTATTCCAGCCGGAGGCACTCACACCCAAGACGGTATCTGGGGGCCAAACACTTTCGAGAGGCTCCTCAAGCTCCGAAAAGAAGAGGTGAAGCCCTTCACCTGCGTTCGTGCCATCCTTTTTGAAGATGGCAGCAAGCAGGAGTTTGAATGAAAAAAGGCGGCCCGAAGACCGCCTCTGACTGTCACGCTGTCTTGGCCACTTCGGGCGGTGCCCGCTCTGCAGCGAGCTTCTGAGCTTCGAGGAACGATACATCCTCCGTCTCCATGATCGCCAAGATCGGTTGGATGAAGCTCTCCCACTTATCGAGTGCCGCCTGGGCGTTCTCGATGTTGCGAACTTTGGCTGCGGTGGCCGCGCGGAAGTCGTCCGGTCGTGCAGCGCTGAGAGGCACATAGACATAGTGGCCGTCAGGCTGCCTAACCGAGATCGTAGCCGGCGCCTCGTCCTTGATCAGCTTCAGCTGCGCATCATCGTCTTCGCCGTTCACGCTGTACGCGTTCCGGAGGTGCGACTTGATCTTGGCCCTGACGGCGATCTCCACGAACATCGGTGAGGCTTCGTAGATCGCATCGCCATAGATCGCAGTCAGGCGATTATAGACGCTGTCGACGTCGAGCACGACGCCCTGCTCGTTCAGCATGTCGCTGATGACCTTGGCGATGAAAGGCGAGATATTAATCAGCGTTGACATTGCGGAACTCCCAATTCTGATAGACAGCGTTCATTGCCTGCATCTTCATGTACGCCTGCCTGAAACTCTTGTTCAGCTTCGGCGCCAGGAACTTCGGCATTTGCGCGATCAGTTGTTCGGGTGTTCCTTCTAGTTCTGCGAGATCCGCAAGGATGCGGCAAAGGGCCTGTCGATTGGTGGCGTAAGGATCTGTTTGGGCCCCAAGGACGCCCAACTGCTCAATGGAGTTACCAGCGAGGGTTTCGCGGCGCTCCGCCTTGGGCAGAGCCGCAACCGCACGCTGGGCGGCTGGCTGCAGCTGAACAACCTTTGCAGCCTCGTTGAGTGACATATCTCCAGCTTGGACGGCGGTAACTATGACCGGCTCGCCCTTCGCTTTGATCTGCTTTGCTGTTCGCACTGATCTCTCAGAGACGTTCAGCAACTTGGCTGCGTCGCTATTCGGCAAATTTGCCGAATTGGGTGATGGTCCAAAATTTGGGTTGCCGACCTTCATATTCGCCAACTTCGCAGCGACCATGGCGCGCTGGCTGTCGGTTAAGTGACGACGGTGGAGATTGAGGGACAGGACGTAGGAGACTATGTCCTCTTCCCGACCATGATACTCGCGCGTCCTCGGTTCGATCTCCAACCAGCGACAGGCCCGCAGCCGGTTTCTGCCATCGATCACCTTGCCTTGGAATAGGACGATCGGCTCACGCTGACCGTGCTCACGCATGTCGACCATGAGGTCGCGTGCTTCGGCGTCTGTCATTTCGGGGAAGATGTTGGCCGCCGGGTGGATCTCGAATGTTACCGGGGGCTCCTGCTTTTGGGAGCGTATTACCATCTGAACTCCTTCGGCGCTCGGCCGGCCAAGCCACAAGCGCGAGTGGTCCGTTTTCACGGAACCGAGGCCGAAGGAGGTCTCGGTGTCCGCACTTCCCCTTGGCCAGGGGCAACTTGCAGTTTCAGATTGAGACAGAACAGAAAGGGAATATCAAGCGAAGGTGACCGATCTCCCCGCTGTCCATCACCACAAGCTTAGCGACCGTCCTCTTCCCGCTCCCGGATAGCCTCCGCCTCGTCATCGACGCCGGTGCAGTAGCGAGCGTCCATGGCCTTCAGCACCCCGATCTCCTCGCGCCGGAGCACGTTGCCCGTCAGGCCGAGCCAAGCGGCCAGCTCTTGGTGCGAGATGCGCCCTGCCCCGGCAAGCCCTGAGGACTGCGCGCTGCGGATGTCCCAGAACCACTCCCAGAGCAGTGTTCCTGCTTCAGGCACCTCCGGCTCCGGGGTATCGACCTCAAAGCTCTCGTTCCTCTCCCGCCGGGTCTGCCCCCGGCTGTCGCGGACGCTATCGTTCCGCGCGACTACGCCGACGGCTTCGCAGAGTCCTTCGGAAAGGACTTGGTAAAATTTGCGCGGTCATCCGAGGCCTGGCGGACCTGCTCATAGATCCAAGGCGCTTCCTGCACCACTTCGCGCGCAAGCTTGAAGGTGCATTCCGGCTTCTCGCCCTTCCAGCTGTGGTCGCCCCAGTCCCAGGATTCGATCGCAGCGGCGGCTTTGTCGAGAAGCTCGTCCTCGACCTTGCTGGAGGTCAGCTTCTGCTTGCGGCTGGCAAGCAGCTTGTCGGCGTGCTGGCGCGAGATGCGCTTGACCGCCTCGCTCTCGGCCGAGCGGATACGAAAGCGGATGCCAAGGCGCTCCTCCGACTCCGGCGCGGTGAGATGGAGCTCGAAGAGATCTTCGGAATTGACGAGCTGAGAGATGTCCATGGGGTGTCCTTCAGGTGGCGTTCACGCGGATGGGGAGCTGGTTCAGGCCGATCGTGAACCGCTCGAGCTCGAAGTCGTCCGAACCGCCGCCCGGGTAGAGCGGGCCGGACACGACGCCACGACTGTAGAAGACGGTGTTGGCGCCGCCCGACGTCAGCTTGTCGTTGCGTTCGATCTTGATGGCCATGTTGTCCTGGTTCAGCGGGTCGCCGAAGGTGCGCAGGATTACCTGGCCGGCGTCGTTCGCCACCGAGGCAACCTCGATCTGCGGGCTGCCGGCGTTCGCCGTGCCTTTCTGCTGCTGGCTCACCGGCTCGTCGAGGGTGTTGTAGGTGTTCATGGTCGAGGTGGCGCCGAAGTCGCCGATGTTCCCAACCTTGCCGACCTGGACCCAGGTGAGCGCGGCATACGTCGTGGACGTCAGGTCGGTGTTCTGAGCCAAGGCGCAGACATAGACCTTGCTCCCAAATTTCGTGGACTTGTTCGGCATGGCTAAGCCTCCGGTTCGAACGCGTGGTAGGGGATCGTGACCGGCACCTTCATGCGGTCATCGTCTTGGATCGGGCCGCCGGCCCAAGGCTCGCTGCTGATCGTGATCTTCACGCCAGAGGCAAAGAGTGTCTGGTTCTTGAACCGGTCGATGATCTGACCAGCGACGTCCAAGGCATCGGTTAGCCCATACCCCTTCGGCCACATGACTGACGCCTGGAGCAGGCCAAGCTTTTGCTGTGGATCCGGCCCGAGCGTGATCTGCCGCGTCCGGTTGGGCAGGAAGAGCAGATCAATGAACTTGGCTGGTTTGTCCTCGCCTGCATCGGGGAAGTTGATGTTCGGGCCGGCGATCGGCAGCGCGTCCGGCATCGTGCGCAGGTGCGTCGCCAGCGCGCTGAAGATCATTGCGTCAGTGCCCGTCGCCATGTACCGATTCCATATGTCAGAGAGACCGCCATTGTCGGACGTCGAGGTTCACGAGCGCCTGCACGAAGCGTTCCTGATGCTCGCGAAGGAGGTCGGTGCGACCGAGTTCGGCAACAACACCCTGAAGGCGGCACGGCTCTCGCTCTTCACGTTCCAGATGACACTGTTGATGAAGACCGAGGCCCCTACAGGCCAAACGCCTTCCGAACCTTCTCAGCGTTCCGAGTGACATGAACCGGCCAGTTCTGCGCAGCGAGGCGCACGAAGGCCGCCCCAGGCCTGCCACGCGCCCCGTATTCCTGATGAGCGGCGTAGGCGGCGGTGTAGCCGAAGTAGAGATCATCCTCGAGCGAGGCGTTTAGGATCACCGCCTCGATCGCGGCGAAGTCGAACTTGTACGTCGCGCCTTCAGCCGGGTGGGCGTTCGGATTAATCCTGGGCATGGCGGCAGTCGACGCAAGCAAAGAGTCCTGCAGGAAGCCGGTCTTGAACGGCATCCGCCCACCTTCCCGGTCGAGCGTCTGCATCTCCTTGACGACGTCCGCAGCGCTCAGGTTGCGCACAGTCTCAACGGCTTCCGGCACTTTCTCAGCGAACTGGGCCACCGCCGCGGCGAACGAGAGCGTCGCCATCAGGCAGCTCTCGCCCGGTAGCGGCGAAGGCCGGCTGCCAGATAGTCGATGTCATACTCGACACGGCACTTGCACCCGATGCGGTGTCTCGCCGGCACGCCTGGGGCATGTGGGTACATCATCAGCGTGCCGTCGCCGGCCACGAACGGCTGCTCCAGCGGAATGCCCTGCGCCTTGTATCGCGCCGCCATCTCGACGTGCTGCATGCGGGGATGCTCGGATCCGGAGTGCTTCCAGATCTTCAGAACCTCCTGCTCGGTGATCTTCCCGGCTCCGATCTGCTGGCGGATCGCGTTATCCCGCGCAGTAAGCAGCGCGGTGCGCGTCTCCTCCAGGCCGATGGTCTGGCCTCGCAACAGCAAGTTCTTGTCCGAGAGCCGCATGATGATCTTGCGGACCATCTCGGCTTCGACCGGTCGCCCCTCGCGGATCGCCTTTGCCACAGTCCGGTCGAAGCGCTTGTCGCGCGTCTTCAGGTCTAGGTAGGCGCGCATGCCCTCGACGTCGCCCGCCAGCAGGTTCGCCTTTGCCCGATCGATGAACTCGACCTGGCGGGAGGTGAGGCCGATGTAGCCCCCTTCCCGCTTGCCGGTGATGCGGTTGACCCGGCCAATCACGTCCAGCGCGGTACGCGTCGGGTTCTGCCCCTTTGCCAAGCCACCTTCGAAACCTAGCCGCAGTGACTGCTGCTGGTCGGCGGTGATGTTCGTCACCAGCGTGACCAGCTGCTCGCGCAGCAGCCGCTCCGCCTCCAAGTTCCTCACGCCGAAATGCCACAGCACTCGCGTGCCATCAGGCGCGACCACGGCCGGCAGGCTCTGGACCATGTTGACGCCGCCGGCATTGAAGGCCTCGCTGAGAGCGAGCTCCAACTCGGCGAACGCCTCGGGCTCGAATTGCACGGCAGAGACTGCGCCAGAGATATCGCCACGCTCCAAGCGCTCAACGATCGCTTTCAAGACGATATGCGATTTGATGTTCGCAATCGCTGCCCGGAATGCCGCAGCGACGCGCGGGTCATACTGCTGGAGCAGCTCGTCGAAGGTCACGCGGTCCTCGCTTGGCAGATGTGCACGACCGGCGTCACGCCGTCGTATCGGTTGGGGTCGCCATTGACGATGCGGAACGTCTTGCCGTTGGCGGTGACGAGATCGCCCGGCTTCGGATCGATCGGCAGCCCGACGGCGGAGAGGTAGAGCTTGACGTCGCCAACTTTGATCAGCGTCCCGTCGATCTCGCGGGCCTCATAGGTCATGGGCACTAACGTGACCGTGTACGGCGTTCCGACCGGTTCGCCACCCTCGACAGCGTCCGGCTTCGCTGAGCGCGTCAGCGTGCCGCTCTGGCCGAATTTCGCGATCAGGCGCTCGGCCGTGGCCTGCAGGCGTGCATAGAGCGGGTTCGCCATCAGACCACCAGCGCGCCCGGAAGGTGCGGCATCAGGAACGGGGCGAGCAGAGTCTCGATCGCCGTGACCACCGGGGTGGCCAGCGCCACGAGGTCCGCAGGAGATGAGGACGTGCTTGAGGCATACTCGACTTCCAGCTGCCCGACCTTCTCACGCTTGACCGCAGTAGAGCCGGTCACCACCGGCGATAGGCTGCCGGGATTGGTCAGCTCGAGAAAGGCTGCCTCATAGGACGCGGCCACGATGGCGGCCGGGATCTCGTCGAAGGGGATCGCCTGCCCCCATGTGGTCTGAGCGCCGTTACGTGGCCATGATCGCTCCTGGCTGAAGCCAGCCGTGCGGACTCCGCCGAAGCGCTTCTCGTATCGATCGATCACCAGAGCGCCGCGCTGACGGGCCGCGGCGATCTGGGCATCGGTCGTCCCATCCGGAACGACATAGCCGGCGGCGGTCGCGTAGACCCGAAAGCTTGGGTTATCGCCAAAGCCAGCCATGTCGTTCTCCGGGAGGAAGAGGATTCAGGACGCCAGCTTGGCGTCGATCAGGTCTTTGAGCTTGGCGGTGGAGATGTTCGGGGCATGCTCGATGCCCAGCTCCTTGGCCTGCTTTTTGAGGTCTTCACGATCGGGCTCGTCGTTCTCAGCCGCAGCCTTGAGCTTGACGATCTCGGCATCCCGCTCGGCCAACTGCCGGCGCAGCGCTTCCACCTCGCCATTATTCGACTGTGCGGCAGGAGCCGGAGCCGGGGCCGGCGCAGGCCCGCGGGACGGATCGGGGGTGTAGGAGCCCTCGACCTTGAACCAGCCGGCCGCCTCGATGTGCTCGCGCTCCCGCTCGAACACGTCGCCTTCGAAGGTCTGATCCGGTTCGATCAGGACCGGGCCCGCCACGGTGTTGACGCCGCGCGGACCCTTCTGGGTGTTGGTGATCTTCATATTCATCGCTCCTTATACGCCGTCAAGGTAGCGAACGGAGCGCGACCGGCGGATGTCGACGCCGCCCAGGCGGAAGATGCCGGGCACGTCGAACTTCATCGGACCCGTCTGCCAGGCCGGCAGGAAACGGAACGGCATCGGCATGTGCATCTTCAGCACCTCGGGCGAGCGGCGGTAGGCCACCATGCGCTTGGTGTTGCCGGCGCCGACGGTGTCGAGGTAGCCGAACACGCCGCGGATGGTCAGGGGCTGACCGGTCGTGCGGGTGTAGATGTTGTTCTGCTGGATCCACTCCAGGATCGTGGTCTGGTTGACCGGATCGATGCGGCGCGTCGAGAGGTCGAGCATGACCTGATACGGCAGCAGCAGGGTGTCGGCCACTTCCGCACCGAGCGAGCCGGTGAAGATGCCGGTAAGGACGCCATTGATATCCCGGAGGATCTGGTCGGGCGTCTTGCTGGCGAAGGTGGTGGCCGAGCCGGTGCCGTCTGCCGGCGCAGTGGTGGCGGTCGGAGAAGGCGAGTTGACTAGACCGGTGAAGCCCTTCGCGGCATCGCCGATGAAGGCGACCTGGTCGATCTTCTCCTCCGCCACACGACGAGCCGCAGAGGCCTTGTCGGCCGACAGGTTCATGCCGAGCAGCTGGGCGGTGCCGAGCTCCTCCAGCGTGTAGCCGTAGCCGATCGCGGCCATAGAGACGCCGGTTTCGAACTTCTCGCGGGTCACTTCGACCTTCGGGACATCCTGCGCGAGACCGGAGAACCACTGTGCCTGGCCGACCGAGTCCATCGAGAAGTAGGTGACGGACTGGATCCACTCGGGAGCCGAGGTGTCGACCGGGATCAGCTGGGCATACTGAATGTCCTGATAGCGGATCTGGTAGACGGTCGGCTCGATCAGCGCGGCCTGTCGGATGAGGAAGCTCATCGCGACCTGCTGCGCGTCAGAGATATGCATGTTCATTGCTGGCGCTCCTTAACCGAGGAAGACGACGGCAAGGCCGGCGCCGGTGGTGGACGTCTCCCACTTGGCGCCCGGGATCTGGACGTTGCCGCTGGAAACATTGGTGAGGACGCCGGTCGCCGGGACGAAGTAGACATCGTCACCCTGAGCAACCGCGACGGATGCCTGGACGACAACCGGGCCCTTCTGGCGGATCGCCGCGTTGGCGTACTGCGGATAGGTGTCCACGGTGGCGCCGACTTGGGTGTTGTCGAGCAGCGTGATGCCGAGGAACTTCGGCGAGGCCGAGGAAACCTTGCACTGGTTGTCGGCGGTACCGCGCTGGGCGACCTTGCCGAAGCCGATGCCGCCGGCCGTCTCGACCACGCGGGTGATATCGACCGACGGGCGCATGTCAGGGACCATGCCCTCGATCCAGCGCGCGTGAGTGGCGGCGTAAGAGCTCTGGATGTTGGCCATTATGCGGCTCCCTTGGTGTTGTGCATCCATGCATTGGCCATGTCAGAGACCATTGCAGAATGCGCGGTGGCGGTGGGGTTGCCGTTGACCGGCGTCAGGCCGTCGCGGACCACCTTGGCAAAGGGGTCGGCGTTGGTGTTGGCCTTCGCGTCCTCGGCCAGCAGGTCGAAGCGGGCGTCGACATAGGCGTCGGACTTGCCGGCAATGGCGGCATCGCCGAATTTGGCGACCACGACAGCCTTGCGGATGGCAGCGTCGGACAGGCCGGCGGTCGCCACATCCTTGGCGATCGAGGTGGCGAGGGCGATCAGATCGGCCCGGGCCTGCACGCGCTTGTCGAGATCGGCGTCGGAAAGCACCTTGGCCTTCAGGTTGTCGATCTCGGCGTCCTTCTTGGCCAGATCCGCATCCTTGGCAGCGATGGCCTGAAGATGCGCGGCGTCTGCCGTGCTCATTTTCGCATTGGCATCGGCAAGCCGCTTCTGCAGCGTGTCGATGACCATGGCGCCCTGGTCGGTCACCTCGACCGGGATACCATCGACGGTTACCGTCTTCAGGGTCATGATCGTTTCCTTCTTGGGTTGATGATCATTGAGCGGGGCAGCGCCCCACGAAGTCGCACCGTCGCCGATGCGAGCCTTTGAACCAGCCCGAGCCCGATCGACGATCGCCAGGTGGTTGATCTTGATGTTCTGCTGCTTGGCGTCGTAGGCCTGCCCGTCCTCAGCCACGCCGTCGCCCCAGACGAGTTCGCAGACATAGCCGGCCGATAGTTCCCGCTTTCCGCTCTCGACGCTCTGGATGGCGGCCGCGTCCTTAAGGATGAGCGGGAGGTGCACCCACTCGCCGTCTTTCTTCGCCGCGGTGCTCACCTCGCCCACAGCGAGCTGCTTCCAGTTATCGGCCGACACAGCCTCCGCAGGATGATCCATCGTCACCGGGGCGTGGGTGAAGCTCTGGAGGCTGTCGGGCGCGAAGACAGCATCGACCGGCCGGTAGACGCGCACCGTCTCCATCTCGGGCTTACCCAGCTCGGCGCCGGTGTAGAGCTGGATCCCGGTCCGCACCGAGCGGGCCTCAGCCACGAGATATCCATCGGCCGTCCGACGCGCGCCGGACACCGTGACAGCGTCGGTGAAGTGCATGATGGCCTCGTTTTCGGTGGCGGTTGGCTGCTAGAGCGGCGCTGCTTCCAGTGTGATCGTGTCTCCGCTGGGCATTTTGAAGAGGCCCTGCAGCAGGTCACCATCCTTTCGGACGATGACGGACGCGCATGTGTTGAGCAGCCCCATTGCGGCTTGGAACGCGAGACCGGCGGGCTTGATCTTCATGTCGAAGTCGTAGAGCCCGAAGCCCTGCTCGACGTTGTTCATGTCCTTGCCGTCATCGATGAGATTGTACCAGATCGCCATCTGCCACTGGGTCAGAGCGGAGAGGACAAACCGTGTGGCGAAGACAGCCTGGCGGGCGCGCTTCTGCTCTAGCGTGCTGCCCGCGCAGTGTTTGACGCTAAAGCCCTGCTCGGTGTTGAACACCATTGTCTGGACGCCAGCTGGTCGAAACGACAAGCTGCGTTGCTGCACGGCTTCCGGCCGCATCATCGGGTCGCTCAAGTAGCAGTCGGCGCCCGTATAGGGATGGACACCCCATGCTCGCAGACCAGGCGCGGTCACAAATGGGAGAGCCCGGGCAATGAAGTCTTTCGGTGCCATGAAGCCGCCCTCACCGCCGACACCCAGGCCGCCGGCGATAACTGGGGTCTTGACGCCGGCTGCCTGCATGGCGAGGAGCACTTCGTTCAGGAGCCGCCCATATGCTTCGGGGTCAACTGGGCCACCGAGCATCTCCGAGTTGTTGGGCTCGTTCATGATCTCCAAGAATGGAACGCCGAGCGCTCGGCCGGCCGCAACAGCAAATGCCGCATAAGCTGCGCGGGCTTCCGGCGTGACGGCTGGTTTATCCCAATCGCCCGTGTAGAGGCGGTTTCCTCGGGCAAGGATGGGGAGCACCTGCATTCCCGCCTTCCACGCCTTATCGATGAGCGGTTTGACCGAGGAGAAGTCATAGACACCGCGCTGCGTCTCGCAGTCGGCCCAATAGACATCAATGCGAAGGAGCTTGGCGCCCACGTTCTTCGCCAACGCGATGTTCTGATCATCGGTGACGAGGTAGGCCTTGTCATTGCCCCTCGCCCGCTTGATCGAGACCCCGACCAAGGGGATGTCTGCCGGAGACTTAGGCGCGGCGATAGTGACGAAGGCCATGGCGGTCAGCTCAGGCGAGCAGACGAGATCGCGATCCGGGCCAGATCGCGACCCTGGATATCTGCGAACGAACGATCTTGGACGTGCAGGCCGTCGAAATACTGACCGCGCCGATTCCCGCTGTTGTAAGAGCCGATCAGGTCCTTGATCTGGAAATGGTTGAGCGACCAGGCGAGTGCGCGGTCTGTGAACGTCGCGACCAGATCCTTGTGCTTTGCACCGGCGCCCAGATCATCCGCCGGAGCGATGCTGTGCGGAGACGCCAAAAGCAGGTCGGCCGTGGTCACCCTCGCTCGCACAGCGGCAAGGTTTGCAGCGATCTGAGCCGTAGTCAGGTTGGCGCCACCCGTTCGAACGTCGTTGATGCCGATGCCGTAGGGCAGAAGTGTCGGCGCGAGGAGCGGCATGACCTTCATGGCGGTGTATGCGGTGGTATCGTCAGCAAAGAGCGACGAGGTCAGTCCGCGGAAGCCCGCATTGATTACGTTCACGCGCGGCGTCACGTCGTTATGGGACCAACCGCCGACGACGTTGGACACGAGACCGGAGCTGCACTCCATTTCCCACGTGTGGAAGCCCTCAGGCTGTTGAGGCGTCGAAATGACGACGGGCACAGCAGCGCCGGTGGCGGTGTATGTGTAGACCGTTGCTCCGTCGCACTTCACTGCGTAGGTGGCGCCGACCGTGTTGTCGAGCACCACATACATTTTGCGAGTGCTCTTCTCGTCATCGTAGGAGATGATGGGGCCTAGCGTGGTCGACGCCTTGCGGAAGGTGTTGCCGCCCAGAGATACCGTGCCGCCGATCGTCCAGGTCGCCGTGTCGACCTGAGTGTTCGGATTATAAGCATTGTAGTCGGCGATCGTGTCCGTGGCGCGGATGTTCAGGCCCATGAAACTGTCAGTCGACGCCGGCACGCCGAACTGCTGCAGGTACTTGGCGAACGCGGCGACCGGTGTATAGGGGCGAGCCCCGGTCGTCTGAATACCAGTGGGCGCTCCAGACGGGGAGCCATACCCAACACCCATCCACGTGCTGTCGCCAGCGAAGAGGACAGTCGTGCTCGCGAGACCGGCGATAACCGCAGCAAGCGCGGCGCCCCACTTGGTGGCAGGCCTGAGAGGTCCAGACCCGGAGACTGCGATACCGAGGCCCGCGCGGACAGCCTGCAGATCAGCAACAGTTGCGAGGTCGTAAGCCATTTTCAGGCACCTTTCTTGAGGGTAAGGTTGAGCGAGTTCATCAGCACCGGCTGGCCGCGCAGCAGAATGCCGTTGTACGAGCCATTGGCGATCGGGTCGGCCGAAAAACCCTTGCGCGGGTCAAAAGACAGGGTCAGCCCGTAATCGCCGTTGGCCGGCGGAATGAAGCTGTCGTCAAAGGCCAGCCCGCTTTGGGTCGTGATGTAGAGGTCAGGCATTTCAGTCCTCGCGCAGCTCTTCGAAGATCTCGGGTCCGAGGACGATCTCGCCTCGGTATGGTTCGATCCCGCTCAGATCGGCGGGATCGCCGTCGTAGCTGATCGTGATGTGGCTCTGGTACTCAGGGTGATCCCAAGAGGCGCCGGCCCGGATGATGTCGGCGTGGCGCCAGTCGAGTTCGGCGGCCTTGAACAGAAGCACCACGGCGCCGCCATCGAAGCGCTCGAGCAGACGGGGCCCGCCGGCGGCAACCTTGAGCTCGCTCTGCCAGGTCTCGCCAACGGCCATCCAATCGACCGGAGCGCGGCTGTAGGCGATCGTGACGTGCAGATCGGACGCCTCCAGCGTGGAGGTAAAGCCCTGCTCCTTCGCCCAAGCGATGAGATCCGCGGCGTTCAGCACCTTGCGGCTGACGTAGAGCGTGCGTGGAGCGGCATCATTCGCCGCCTGCTGCATCCGGGTCACGTTGTTGCCGTTCGCGGCCCTGGCGGCTGCTGACGCTGCGAGCTCCTCGGCCGATGGCTCCTGCTCGCCAATCTCGCCGAACTCTTCGACCGCGTCCTCGATGCCTGGCAGCACACCATCCTCAGACAGGCGGTTCACCAGAGCGCGGGACACGGCATCCCGAGCGATGATCTCCTGCCCTGCCCCGGTGCCGACCAGCTGGCGAGCTGCGTTGGCTGTGGCGGTGAAGATCTCCGCCCGCTCCTTCTCGCTCATCTGCTCCAGCGGCGCCCAGCGATAATTGACCTCGGGCGGCCGGCTACCGAGCGCCGATCGGATCACGCATTCGTCGAGCCGGTGCATCGCCGGCGTCAGTTCAAGCTGTTGAATCGACTGCACCCGGTCGTGATAGTTCTTCATGTCCGAGGCGCCGGTGGCGTTCATGCCGGCCGGAGACTGGCCCAGGAGGCGGGTCACGGGGATGTCGGCGGCCCCCGACACGATCTGCATGAAGGCCATGAGGATGTCAGTGAGCCCCGCGACCTGTGCCGCCTTGCTCTCGTATTCCTCTTCCTTGTCGAGCAGCAGCGTGCCGTTGATGCCCTTGGCCATGTTGGCCAGCGTGTAGCGCTCGATGATCTTCTGCTTGTAGGTCTCGTCGCTGAGCGAGGCCATGAAGTTCGGGATGCGGATGATGTCGATCTTCGCCTCGAAGATCAGCGAGGCGATGTTGCCGGCGGTGCTGTCGGCGTTTTTGATCGCGTCCAGCGTGGAAGTCAGGACGCTGTCGCCCCAACCTTCCAGAGCCCCGGACATGAGCGGGTCGGGATGACGCGCACCAACGAACAGCACCAGCCGCGACGGGTGGATCCGCACCATCATATCGGCGCCGGTCATCTCGTAGTAGGACGGCCGGCCATGGAACTCGGACGTGACGTTCTGATCAATCGGCCCCGGAGTCATATCCCGGCGCGAGAGCACCGTCAGATACTTCAGGCCCTGGCGCCCGACCTCGCTGTCTGTCAGCGGCTTGTCTGGGGTCGGTGATCCCGTCCCGATGAAGATGGCAGCTCCGCCGAACAGCCGCGCCTTGGTCAGCGCCTCAAGGATCTTGCCCTTTAGGTTCAGCCGGTTCTCTTCCGCCTCGATCGACTGGATCTGCCCCTTTTCGGCCTGCCAGTCCCGCCACTTGCGACAGGCATCCAATGCCGGGATGTCCACGATCTTCCGCGGCAGCCACGAGCCACGATAGGCCGCGAGGATCTGGTCGTCCGTGAGAAGCGGGTTCGTGTAGAAGACGGTCGCCGCCTTGTCCCGGTCGGTCCCCATGCGGGACACGAGACTGGTCAGGCTGTCATTGAGCATGTCCGTCCTCAGATGTTGTCGAGGGTGAAGGTCGAGCCGAGGGCGAGCTCATTGAGCGCGTCCGCAAAGGCGTCCACCTGGTCGTCAAATTGCGCGTTCGGGAACGAGCAGAGCTCGTCGAGGAAGGCGTCGTTCCACTTGCCCCTCACCAGCCGCACGTTGCCAGCTTCGGCTTGGGCGGACGCAGGCTTGGCGCGCACGGCCTTCTCGCCGGTCGGGCGGATGGCCTTCACGTTGTAGCCAGCGAGCAGCTTCAGCTTGGTCGCCGCATCGGATTTACCGGCGGCGCCCGGATCTTCCGGAATGCGAACCCTCACTTCCAGACCATCCTGGCTGGCTGTGGCCTTCAGATTCTTCTCGACGTCCGCTGGCGACCACCGATCGCGCTTCACGTCCTCGACGTAGAAGATGCCGCCAGACCACGCCATGCGCAGGCCCACAGTCCAATCAGGCTGCTTACCGGGCTTCTGCTGTGTCGCGGCGAAGTCCCACGCCCTGCAGCGCTGTGCGCCCGCCGGCACCGCATCAACGATTTCGAAGTCGCCACGCTGGAACATGCCGCCCGATCGAGGCGCCGGCCGCTGCTGGAATTGACCAGCGACGGCATAGGAGCCCATCGGGATCTTGTCGCGCTCCACCACTTCCCGCGGGAAGCGAGCGGGGAAAAGCAGGTCGCCATCGGCCGAGCGTGGGTCGCGAAACCCGATGCTGGTGGAGCAAGCCCGCTCGGGCTCGAACTCCATCGGCAGCATCAGATGCTCGTACCCGAGGCCGAGCTTGATGATCTGGCCGGAGACATCTTCCTCGTGCAGGCGCTGCATGATGACGATGATCGCCGATCGGATCGGGTCGTTCAGTCGGGTCGGGACCGATTCCCGGAAGATGCGCGATGTGTTCGATCGCTCGGCTTCCGACTCCGCCGTCTCTGTGGAATGCGGGTCGTCGATGATCACTCGATCGCCGCGGCCGCCGGTGAGGCTGGCGAAGGGCACGCCCTCGCGAAACCCCGTCTTTGTGTTGGCGAAGGACGCCTCGCCTGCCCTGACAAGCTCGACCTCCGGCCACAGAGCCCGATACCATTCGGACTGGACCAGATCGCGCATGCGCCGGCTGTCGCGCTTGACGTACTTCTCCGCGTAGCTGGTCGTCAGGTACCGGAGCGACGGGCGCCCCATCGGGCCCCATTCCCAGGCTGGCCACAGGACCGAAGTCAGCAGCGACTTCATGGTGCCGGGTGGCACGTTGATCAGCAGCCGGTTTATCCGACCGTCGGTCACCGCCTCCAGATGGTCGCAGATCGCGTCCAGGTGCCATCCGTGCACGAAGGTCGAGTTGGGCTCCACCACATGCCAAGCCTCACGGACGAAGCCGGAGAGCGTCTGGCAGCGGGCTCGGATGCGTTCGGCGTCCTTGGCAACCGTCAGCCGGTCGTGCTCAGCCTTCCTCCTCAGCCTCTCCGCTCGAATGTCCGCCATCGACGGCAAGTGGACCGAGGATGGCCTCAAGGCGGTCAAGTTCCTCATCGCTCATCTTCGTCAGGTCATAGGTGCCGACCGCACCCTTGTGCTCATGGGCTTGCGTGGGCTTGCCATAGGCCCGGTCGAGGATCGCGTTCGCTGCGGCCACTCGGGCGCTCTCGCTTTCGCCGTCAGAGGCGATGCTCACCAGAGCGTCCAGCGCGGTGCTGGTGTGCTTTCGGGCCAGTTCGGACAGAGACGCCTTCTGCGCCTTCGTTGCGCGCGAGCGGGCTCCTGTGGGCCGCCCTGCGCCTTCGCGCTTACCGCCTCGCTTGTGGGGAGCCATTTTGATTTCCGTTTGATTTTGAGCCGCTAATCAAAGTCAAGTGCCCGACTGCTGAAATCGGCACAAACTGTGAACAACGGGCACAGCGGGCACGAGGGACGACTTACAATTGCCGACTCACGTCCGGCTGCATGATGATCCTCTGGTTCAACCAATGGAGATGCGCATGCCCGCTTACGTCATTAGCTATGACCTTCGAAAGGTCCGCAACTACGATGCATTGATAAAGCAACTCAGAGACTGGAAGTGCATCTGGCCCTTGAAGTCAGTCTGGTTTGGAAGGTTGAATGGACCGGCGCCAACGATCAGAGACATCTTGTGTAAGTTAATCGACAATGACGACGGCCTTGTCGTCATTGAAATGAAGCCCGGATCTGACTGGGCGTCATTCACCCTGAACGAAAAGGGCGGGTCTTGGCTGAGG
Organism: Rhizobium sp. YIM 134829; assembly: GCF_046546455.1. Lineage (NCBI taxonomy): Bacteria > Pseudomonadati > Pseudomonadota > Alphaproteobacteria > Hyphomicrobiales > Rhizobiaceae > Rhizobium > Rhizobium sp. YIM 134829. The sequence goes on along the minus strand of NZ_JBKHKI010000006.1, from coordinate 300,567 downwards.
GAGAACGTGACAAGTTGACTCAACGACACCGGGCCGCAAAGCCCGGCTCCATTTCAGGCATGCGGGAGCGCTACGCCGCTCGATCGGGTTCGAAGACGGGCTCGTCTTCAAGCATGTACCGGATCATTGCCTCTGCCTCAGAAGCCGTGAACAGATTTGTCCCGGTCGGCTTCGCTTCCATGGGGTGTGACGTGTGCTCGTTGAAAGTCCGTCGAAAGCTGATCCCACCGTCCGGCGCAAAACTGGTAGGCAGGCGCCATCCCAGGAAGCGGTTGACCATGCGCTTGATCTGTTCCTCGGTCATGCTGGCGTCCTCTCGTGCTGGGTTGAAAAGTTTAAGGCGACTCGCCCAACTGGGGCACTGTCTTAGAGGTCGCCCTCCGGGACGGACTCGAACCGTCTCTTTCACCATGATCTCGGCCAGCGAGCGGGATCGAACCGCCTGACTGTTGAGGCTAAGCCTCCATTCCCAACTTCTGACGGCGCCGCGCCTCGCGCTCCCGCCGTTCGTTGCCCTTCTCAATTCGGGCTATAAGGGTGGCCAACTCCGGACTGTCCATGTCCAGTATCGGCTTGGCATCCGGTGCCATCCATTGCCGCGGTGTCCGCTCGCAGAAGTTCGACGTTACATCGGATTGACCGTGTTCTCCCTCATTTTCGGACAAGGGTAAATCCCCATTGTTCAGCCGAGGAAGGGTAATCCGGTTGAGACTGTTCGCAATAGATTGACAATGCGATTGGATCGACCGTCGTAGCATTCGGTCGTTCATATCATTTTGTGCTGCGAAAGCCGAAATCTTCATGCCTTTGCGCACTTTCACCCATGACCAGGCGTAGAGCAGCTTGCGAGAAGGCTCGTCCAGGAAGGTGTTGATCCAACCCCAGACCTGCTCGCTGCGGCCAAGGGCGGCTGCTGACGCACTCTCGCGGTACCGGGCTTCCTCCGAGCCATAGGCCTCGGAGAAGCTCTGCACCGCCTCCGGCATGCTGCTGCCGAACTGCTTGGGCCCTCGTGTCCTCGGCATCATCCGGATGGTGTCGGCCATCTCGATCACGCGGTCCTCGACTGCCTTCCACGTCCACGCCTGGTACTTCATTGGGCATTCTCCTCCTTGGGCAGCGTCGGCACCAGCTGCTCGATCCTTCGGTACAGGCGTTCGGGAACCATGATCACGGGTTTGGGCGTGAGGCGCTCATCGGCCGGGATGATGGTGATCTGCCCGTGCGCTGCCAGCGCGATCAGCGCTCTGCAGAGGTTGTCGTTCGCACCATCCATTGTCGCGATGGCGGCTTTCATCTTGTCGATCATTTCGGTCATGCGGCTTCTCCTGAGAGCATATCGATAAGGTCGCCCTGGATGGGCCGGAAGAAGCGGACCCCGATCAGCACGCGAAGGACGTGGGTGGTCGGGATGCCGCAGTTCATGGACTTTGCCTTCCGGCGCAGGCTGCCGAGGTCGATCGCGTTGAAGTCGCTGACGAGCGACGGCGAGCGAACCAGGCTCGGGTTGCGGAGGAGCACCGACGACACTGCGCGCATCATGTCAGCATAGAGTTCGCTCGCGTTCGACTTGGTGCCGGTCATGAGCATGAAGACGAGCCGGAGGTGATCCTCGCCATTCGCCTGCCCGATCTCGCGCACCGTCGGCTTGCAGTAGCATTCGAAGGGCTTGCGGCTGGTCGGGCTGTGCAAATGGCCGTCGAAGAGCTTCACGCCGCACTGGCGAGCCACCTTGTAGATGTCGCAGTTGTGCAGCCGGCCATTCGTCATTCGATCCACTTGCTCCTGATCGAGATTGCGACCAGATGATCGCGACCGGTGGCCCGGGCCTTGCGCTTCGCGTCCTGGACGTAATCGTTGACCGTGTGGATCGATAGACCGAGCATGAAGGCCGCGTCCTTCGTGTGGACGCCATTGGCGATCAGCTGGACGATCTTGTGCTCGGTTCGGGTGAACGGGCACGGCCGAGTGATTGGGCTGGCGATGTTCATCGTGATAGCTCCCAGCCATACTTGTCGATCCAGAGCGCGATCGTCGCATAGCTGACGCCGACTGCACGGCCGGCCGCACGATTGGAAGCGCCGGCAAGCAGCAGCCGATAGGCTTCTTCGCGCTGCTCATCGGTGGCGAAGACCTTGGGTTTGCAGACGTAGCCGTGCTTACACAGCGCGCTGATCAGCGTTGTGTGATCCCTGCCGAAGATCCCGCCCAGACGCGCCAGGCTGAGCCGAGGGAATGCGCAATGCATCTCCCACATCAGCAGATGACGGATCGAGGCAACATCCCGCGCGACCGAATGGCCGGTGATAATGTCGACTGAGGTGTCGAGCTCGCTGCAGCGGCGGCGCAGGAACGCCCTGGGAGCGGCTTCTACGGCCGGCGGATCGGGCAGCTCCGCGGCAACTGGGGCTGCCGTTGGCTTGATGCGCGGCCGTGGCTTTCGCTCGGGCTGGCGCTGGGCATAGTGTCGGCGGGCGGCCTCGCGTTGGTAGGCGATGGGGTCGATTGCGGCGGTTGTGGTCATGCCGATGCCCTCCCCTTGCGCTCAATGACGGTTAGGCGGTCGGAGCCCTTCGCCCGGAACACGTTGTTGGCCTGCTGGAACACGAGCGCCTTCTTGGTGGTCGGGCCGGTCAGCGTCTCAGCGACCGTCTTGCTGTTCATCTGCAGGAGGAACTCCTCCTTGGCGGCCTTCTCGGCTTCGGCCTCGGATGCGAAAAGGATGTCGATCCCGCGCTGGCGCAGCACGCGGTTCTCGCCGTGGTGATAAAGGCGAAACCAGGCGATCCAGCCGGTGGGGCGGCGCATGGCGCCGAAGTCTACTCGGTTGCTCATAGCATCCTCCCCTGTACGGCCGCCGGCTGCGGGGTGACGTAGCGCGTGTAGCGGGCCTCGAACTTCAGCGTTTCGGTAATGGTCGGGTCTCCGAAGCGGACCTTGATCGAGCCGATCTCGGCGATGCCCTCGATCTCGCTGCCGAAGACCTTGTTGATTTTCTTCCAGTCGGCGTCGGATGCCGCGATCTTCTCCCGCTCGGCTTTGTATTTCTCGGCCCGGTAGAGGTACATGACGGCGTCGTAGTCGGCCCGGGCGCCCTCCCCGCCGTAGAGGTCGGCGGCGATCGGCCGGGGATTGTCGCGGCGGACGCCGGCGCTGTTGCGTTGGTTGAGGACGAGGACCGCGGACTTTGTCTCATCGGCCAAGGCCTTGAGCTCGACCGTCACCTCGCCCGAGATCCGGTCGGCGGAGAGCTTGGGATCGCGCGGCTTCACCTTGCCGATGTGGTCGAGGACGATGAACGGGGTGCGGCCGTTGGCCATCCGCTTGATGAAGCGGCGGGCATAGGTCACCAGTCGATCGACGCCTTCGCGCTGGCAGCGGATGATCTCCAGCGGCTGCTGGTCGATCCACATGGCGAAGTTGATGCACTGGTCCTGCTCGTCCTGCTTGAGCATTTCGGCGGGCTGGTTCTGCCGGCGGACCTCTATGCCGTGGACCTGGGCGATCATCTGCCGGACGCACTGGCCGGAGGACTGGTCGTAGGAGAGGAAGAGGACCGGGTGGCCCTCTCGGATGGCGTGGTAGATCAACTGCATTGTGAAGCTCGACTTGCCCTCGCCTGACGAGGACAGGAGGCCGTAGAGGTTGCCGGCTTCGAAGACAGGCTCGGAAAGAACGCGGGTTAGCTCCTTGAACGGCATCGGCACGCCGACCAGGCCGGAGTTGCGGGCGGCTGCGTTGAACATGGCGATGTAGCTGGAGCCGGCCGAGGTGCCCGAGCGCATGGCCGACAGGCGCTCCCGAGTCTCCTTGAACCGCTGCTCGACGCTGCTGATCTCCTCGTCTAGCGTCAGGAGGGAATGCCCCTCCTCCGCCAGCGTCCGAAGGTAGGCGCCGCCGTTGGCTGCCATATGAGCCATGGCCACGCTCTTGATCGTCTCGATCGCCTCCGGCAGCTCGGCTTTGGCGGATGGGTGAATGCCGCGCTTCACCAGCGCCATCAGATATTGCGCCGGTGTCGAATCCACTTCGCGCTTTGCATCGAAGCGGAAGGCCGCCGGCAGATATGGTTTCAGCGAGACCGGGCCGACCTTTTGGCCGCTGCGGTAAAGGTCCATCGCGGCGCGGAAGACGATGCCATGGATCTCTTCGACAAAGTCTTCGGGCTCCAGGCCGCAGTCGCCGAGGACGCTGTCATCCGAGAACATGCACCCGAAGAAGAGCTCGGCCGCCTCGAAGGCGTCGTCATCTGTGATCCGGTCGAACTGGGGTCGGTTCATGGCGTGCACGTTCATGCTGCCACCTCGCAATCACCGCAGATGAAGGCTATGAGGCGCTTCAATTTTGAGACGGAGAGCATGGTTTGACCACCGACTGGAACAAGGGCGTAACCCTCGCGCTGGAGGGCCCGGGAGCCTTCACGACCATCCGCAATAACCAGGAGGCCTCCTGGGCGCTGATCGAGGACTGGCCGATCGAGGACGGCGAGAAGCTGGACGCGGCGCTTCTGGTCCTTGAGGCTGCGATGAAGGGAAAGAAGTCGGCCGAGGCGGCGCGGCTGGCGTTCATCGCAGCGGCGCTTGAGGCTGGGATCGAGATTAGAGAATAGCATCACGCCGCCTCTCCGAATTTTCCAGCCTCATCGCCCCAAACCGTCCAACCGGTGCGGTTCGTGCGCGAGAAGAGCTCGAGGCGGTTGGCCTTGGGCATGAGCCGCTCGGCCGCGCTGTAGCCCTCCTCGGGCTTGCGGGAGTGCTCGCGGGCGAGGCCGGGGAAAGATGACCGGACGGAGCGCGAAGTCTTCGGCTCGCCCCGCTTGCCGATCAGGATGGGTTCGTTCGAGGTACGGAAGATGTAGCCGGTCCCGAACGCCTGCTTTCCGTTCCGGGTCGTCTTCATCCAGGAGCCGGCGGTGGCGAAGGTGAAGCCCCAGGCGGCCATCACCTCGAGCGCCTGCGGCAGCATCGGGTTGGTGGCCCAGAGCCAGAGGAGGCAATGAGGCGCCGCGAGGTCGAGAACCGGCATTGCCTTGATCTCGTCGAGCGTCATCAGGCGGTATTTCGACCGAGTGGACTTCGACTTGTCGCCGTTGTCCGACCACTCCTGCATCTTCCACGGAGGGTCTGCCATGATGAAGTCGAAGCTGTGGGGCTGCAGATCGCCGAACGGCCATGAGTCTTGGAAGAGCCTCATGAAGGCCTCCCGCAGCGCAGGTCGAAGTTCTCGTATCCCGAGGCGTCGAGAACTGCGAGCAGGTTCACAAGGAACCCGGCCGACAGTTCTTGCTGCGAGGCTCGGAGAGCCTCCGACATGGTCAGAACCGAGCGAGACAAAAAATCCTGGCTGTTCTCGCCTCCCCAGACGTCAACGATGATTTTGAGTGAGTCAGTCATGCCGCGCTCCCAAAAAGGTTCAGTTGAGCCGGCACTCCGATCGAGCGCCGAGTTGCAGGGGCCGCGGGGACGGGCGCCGGCGGCGCGATCAAGATCTCGGGTTCGATTGTCTCCTGCGTATCGAACTCGCAGCACACGATCTCGCAGACCGGCGACACTCCGCGCCAGGCGTCGCGATAGAGCGCCGTATCGATCCCGCAGTTCGGGCCGAGATAGATCCCCGTCTGCTGCTGGAAGTCGAAGGCCTTGCCGCTCGTGTCGCGCCGGTACTCCTGCGATCCGCTGTAGCGGAAGCCGCTCGACATCTGCGGGAGGAGGAAGACGCCATAGCTGGCGAGATGCGCTGCGATGTCGATCACATGGAATTCGAAGTCGGCGCCTGTGTAGCGGGGTGCGCGCTTGCCCTCTGGGCGTGAGATGCGACCGAACGGCGGGTTGCTGATGGCGAGATCGAAACTGCCGAGGCCCATGTCGATCACGTCGAAGACGCTCGCCTGGATCCAGTTCGCCTCCGGCAAGATCTTGCGGCCGGCGGCGACATAGTCGGGGTTGATCTCGACGCAGGTCAGCTCGAGGCGCGACCCGCTCTCCCACGCCAGCTTGCTCTTGACCGCGAAGGAGAGCATGCCGATCCCGGCGCAGAGGTCGATCACGCGGCCGGCGAAGGTCTCGATCGCGAAGTCACGGGCTAGGTCGAACGGCGTGAAGAAGGCGCCGGCCACTGTGTTGATGTGCGAGGCGGATTCCTGCCAGTTCTGGAGAACGAAGATCTTCTCGTCCTCTGTCAGGACGTCCTTCGCGAGGAGATCGCAGGCCTGCTGATGAGCTTTGGCCTGAGGTTCGGTGAGCTTCGCCATTATGCCGCGCTCCCGAACAGATCGCCGGCCGGACGCTCGTTGCGCTGCATGCGCAGTGCCATCAGCGCGGGTTCGTACCGGCGAGCGTGGAGTTTCATGTCCTTGATGTGACAGCAGATGGCCAGAGCGCAGGCCTCGGCGGCGTTGTGGTTGATCGCCTTCTGCGGCGGCAGGGCGATGCTCATCTGCTCGCACGCGGCGACTGCAGCCTTCTTCCAGTCCTTCTTGCCCTTGGTGTCTAGCGGCGGCTTGAAGCCACGGCCGAAGAACGAGACGCGCCAGGTCACCGCCGGCAGGGTGCCGTAGGGGATGCCGAAGTTTGCCAGCGTGGAGACGATCGCCGAGGTCGCCACCCAGGGATAGATCATGGCATCGGCGCTGGTGTTGCCGATCTTGGCGAGCGACTGCTCCTCTAGCACCGCGAAGTCCGGCTTTGCGCCACGGGCGATCAGCGACCGGATCATGTCCTTCACCTTCAAGCCGATCTGGTCGGAGGTGTAGTAGTGGTCGGCGCCTTTTGGCATTTCGAACACGCCGCATTCGATCGACGAGTGGTCCTTGGCCGTATCCCAGAAGGCCCAGCCGGTGCTTTTCGAGGGGTCGAAGGCGATGACCTTCATGCAGTATCCTCCGGGAGAGAGAGCGCCGCATTCGCGCGGCAGTGTGATCAGGCCTTCAGCTCGCCGAACTTGGCCAGCATCTCGCGGCGGCCGGGCGGCGGATCGCCCATGATGGAGGCGGTGACAGCGCGGGCGGGGGTGGACTTGGCGGCTGGCGGCGCAGATCTCGCCGGCGGGGCTGCGGCGGGCGGCGCGGAGCCGGCGGCTGCAGGCTTGGCGGCCTGCTTCGGCCCGGTTTCGTCGGCCCAGCGCGGCAGGACGATCTCGAGATAGCCGTCCTCGACGTCCTCGTGTTGGCACCAGCGTCCGGCTTCGGCGCGATCGACAAACGCGGACTGATGGCCGAGGCTGACGACCACATAGGTCACCGCCTTCATGGCCTTTCGGAAGGTGACCAGCGCATCGCCGCCAGCGTTGTTCTTGCGCAGGCGGACGAGGCCGTGGTCGCTGCCGTCGCCGATCAGCACCTCCAGCTTGTCGCCATCGGCCCAGCCGAGCCGCTTGGCAATGTCGGATCGGATGGAGAAGATCATGGAGGCCTGCCCCTTGCGCTTGCGCAGGCAGACCTTGATGCCAGTGCCGATGCTGGCAGGGGCAGCTGTGTTGATGGTGACGCGCTGGAAGCCCATGGCCGTCACTCCGCCGCGTCTGCAAAGGGATCGCCGCCGTCGGCGGCTGGCGCTTCGTTGGCGTTCGCCGCCTTGGCCGCGTTCCGCTTATCCATGGCGGACTTGAGGTTCTCGCGCGCGATGCGCTGCCCCTCAGCATAGCCGTCCAGATAGGCGCGCTCCTCGTCGCTGCCCTTCGCGTATCGGGTGGTATCGTTGAGGCCGGCGAGACCCGCCTCGACGCCTGAGGCGAAGATCATTTCTTGGGTCGTGACGCGATCGGCGAGCAGATCAGCGTTGCGGTCGTCGGGGATAAGGCCCAGGCGGATCCGATTCCGCTTCAGCATGTTGAAGTTCTCGACCTTCTTCTGCTTGTCGTCGGACAGCATGCAGTCGAGGTAATCCTTGACCTCGGCCTTCGAGAAGCCGTCGTTCTTCAGGTCGGCGTCGAGCTTCTTCTCCTCCGCCTTCAGGTCGTCCATGCGCCGGCGGAGATCGACCTTCTTGCTGACGTGGTGGCCCCAGAGCGCTTGGTGCTCCTGCTCCGTAAGCTTGCTGTTATGTCCTACTGCTGTCGTCATCGCCGTTTCCTTCCTTCCTGGGTTCCTTCGCGCGGGATGAGATGAGCTGACGCTTTCGCCTCCAGTGCCTCCACCTCATTGATAAGATCTGCCAGAGCAGCATGGCCGTAGATCTCCTCCTCCATCTTGAGCTCGTGCTTAAGTTCAGCGATCAGACGCAGGTTGAAGTTGACGTAGGCCTGATGGATTCGGCCCAGCGTCTCGACGCCGATCACCTTGGTTTCGCGCTTGATGATGCGCTTGAGGCTGCGGGCCGATAGGCGGCACCAGCCAGCGACGTCTTCCAGAGCCCGGGTCTCGTCACCCCAGCCTTCAACCCGTCGCTTGAACATTCTCTCGGCGTAATGCGCCGCTCGTTCTGGGGAATAGAAGTCTGCAATAGACATGCGGCGGGCCTCTGAATGGTTGACCACGGGTTGGTGAGTTTCTGACCGTTCCAAGTTTCGCGCTCCTGTTAGGTTGAGGGCGTCGAAGGGAGCGGCGGTTCAGTTGGCCGGCTCTAACGAGACGACCGGAGATCACGAACACCGAGCCAGGGGCTGAACAGTTTGGCGACGGGACAGCGCCGCGGCTCGGGTGATCGTGGGAATGGGTTAGGCGCCGAACTGGCGGATGATGTCGACGAGCTCGGCTTCGGACATCGCGGCTATGGACTGCTCAGCGTGCTGGTCAGCCTTCTCAGAAGCGCGACGATGGAAATGAGAGCAGAGGCCGAGCCAGACAAACCGGGCGGCAAAGCCCAAGCAGACTGCGGCAAGACCCATGAGGGCATAGAACATCGTGTCAGACATAACCGAAGGCCTTTCTCATCTGATCTTGGAGACGAGATCCGATCTCGGTCTCGGTGACTTTGGTCGAGAGGATGTCGAGAGCCTCAGCAGCCGGGCTCGGTTGCTTGGGAGTGGCGGCCGCGCCGCCGATCAGGACAAAGCCCTGCTTCTTGGCGTCGTCGGGGGTCATGCCAGCTCCGTCTGCTTGGAGGGCTGCAGGAGCTTGGTGAAGACGCTGATGTCGGTCTCGCGGGTGACTAGCGGGCGGAAAGCGTCATGCTCCCAGCCGGCGTTCTGGGGGAAACCCTCGAGTTGAAGCCAGCATCCCGCATCGTCGACTTGAATATGGCTGACGACGTAGATCCTCCCCTCAACTGGATCTGGACCGCTGTACGGAGCGTCGTCCAAGCCGAACCAGTCAGCTGAGATACACACGACCTTCTGCCCAACCTGGAAATTGCACTGCATGTCAGACCCCTCCGCCGGCGTCATCGATGATCGGGATGTTCTCTTCGGCGACCGGCGCGAGATCGGCCGGCAGCATGTGATGGGGATGGAGCGGGAGTTCGCACCACGCGAGCAGCACCTTCGAGTTCTCGGAGAACCCGTTGAAGCGGCCCGCTGGGGCGCGCTTGGTCGGCTTGATCCAGCGGGTGAGGAAGAAATGCTCCTCATCTCGCCGGTCGCTCGTCGCGACCAGGATCTGGCGCCCATCGCGCGGGGCTGCGGCGATGTCGAGGTTCCAGATCATCGCTTCGCCCTCTTCCAGAGGTACTCGCCGACGATGCCGACCAGCCCGAGGGCCGCTAGAGAGATCACGATGAGGAACAGCACGGCGAACAGCAGCGACTGGATGGCTATGCCTGCCCACGTGCCGGCGACGATCGCGGCTTCGGACCAAGCGCTGTGACGTGTCGGCTTCAGCTCGGCGAGACGGGCGGTCATGCGCCCACCGCCTTGCGGAGGGAGATCCGCAGTTCCTCAATCACCCGAGCAGATTCCCGATGAAGCGCAATGTCCTTCCGAACAAACCAGTTGAACGGCCAGCCGCGGCCGTCGAGACGTCCAGCGCGATATGCCAGACGGTTGACGATGTCGTTTGGGTCAATGGGCATGATGCACCTCGACTGGACGCCCCTTGGCAGGCCGTGAAAGAGTGCAGTTGCCGAAAGACTCAGACACAACCGCCAAGGAGCGAACTGAATGGATTTGGAGAACCGGGTCAGGAACCTTGAGATCGACCTGCGTATTGCCGATGCGCGCGCTGACGCTGCGCTGCAAATCGCTTTCAAACTCTTCGAGATCATCAAAGAGAACGGTCTCGCAAAGCACGGGATCGAGGACACCGCTCCCCGCGTCTTCAGGCGCATTACTGAGCGCGAAGACGCTGCCTATGAACTGGCCTTGCTCGACGTGTGGGAGAGCGACCTCATCCCGCGAGGGCTGCGTCCAGGAGAAGCTTACATCGCCGATCAGCAAAGAAGGATCAGGTTGCGTTCCGAGATCGAGAAAGAGATCCATGCCGATCACCAGCGAACCGAGTGAGCAACGGACTCGCGCAACATTCGCGGCATCCGCCGCCGATCAATCAGACGCGCCTGTTTGCGCCAATGGTTGATCGCAGCTGCGTGGATGCTGCGCGCGGCGGCGAGGCGGATCTCATTCCGCACCTCGGCCGGTATCACCCCACGATCGCAGAGGTTGCGCAAAACGCTCATCTCGTTGTGGAACTGGTCGAACAGTGCCTTGGTGCCGGGAGCTTTCTCCAGATCGCGCATCAGCCTGTGGATCAGGCCCGTGCGCAGCAATGCTTGGTAGAGGGGGTTTCGGCGCGTCATGCTGCGGTCTCCCGAGCTGCGCGGAATGCCTCAGGTAGGAGTTCCTCGCGAGGGATGCCAGTGAACTGCTCGACCTCAGCAAGGTGTTCCACTGGGACTGCCTTCCACTGGGAGATAGTCGATGGTCGAAGGCCAAGCGTCTCAGCCAGCCTAGCCTGCGTTCCGCGATTTGCTTTGAAGAATTCAGTGAGCTTTTTCATGCCCCCATATTCAGTCAAAACGAATTTCAGTCAAGCGAAAATTTTCAGTCAAACCCTGTGGCTCGATATTTCAGCGTAAGCGACAATGCGGCAATGGGTACGCGACGCAAACTGAGCACGACTGACGGCAAGCCAAGACACTTCATACGTGAGTGGCTAAAGCACCGCGACATCAAGCAAGACCAACTTGCGGCCGAGGCAGGGTTTTCGACGTCATCAGTAAATCAACTGATCAATGGAAAGCAGGGCTATAGCCAGGCAGCCTTGGAGGCACTTGCCCCCGTTTTGCGCTGTGAACCCTGGGAGCTGATCGCCATAAATCCCAGCGCTTCCGGTCGCGATGTAGACACTGACAGAGCTGCTCGAGCGCTACGGTCAGCTCTACTCGCATATGGCGTTGACCATACTCAGATCGGGCTGGCGATTGATATCATTGGGAGGTTCGTGGCGAGCGAGCCGGCCGAGGAGCGATCAGAACAAACCCAGACTGATGGTCAACCTCAACCCGCCATTCGCCGCCGTGCAGTGACGCCATAAGAGCTGAAATCTCGGCCGCCTTACGTCGGATAACTACCTCCGGCGTGGACGATGGTAGCGCACCAGCGGATTCTACCAGCCCAGCAATGATCTCCTCATTCCTGGTTCTGAATTTCGGCCTGATACGATCGTATATGCGTGCCATTCCTGTTGCTCGCCCATAAAACGAGAACCAATAGTGAACAAATGCACGTCGTAGTTCAAGGGTCGCTTGCCCCGTGAAAGACTGAATCAGTCCAACCACTTGGATTCAATCGTGGATATTTTTGGAGGAAGCTCGGAGGCCTCGAGCCGTTGGCGCTGCCTGATTGGCGGACGTAAGCCCGCCGCTTACCTACTGCGCCAGCGATAGGTCTTGAAGCCCCCCGATCCATATCTCTCACAGCCTTGCTCCCGTTTCTACCAACTCCCCTCAGAGCAAGATCAATCAGTTATATAAGACTTTTAGAAATTCAGCTTTCTATATTGGGCTTGCAGATTTGCGACCTAGCAGACTTGCAGATCTGCAACCTATTCAGAACTCGAAGGGGAGCCGGATCGAATAGCTGTTTGTTCGGCGGTGCTGGCGGGAAACGATCATCACCCGCTCATTTTCCAGCTCAGCGACCGCCCTCATCACCGTTGCCTCCGACATGGAGAGCGACTTGGCGATTTGTTTGATCCCATACCAGCAGCACTGGTCGTTCCCGTTCATACGCTTGGCGAGCCAGTACCCAACGCGGAAGGCTCGATCAGAGAGAACATCAAGCGTGCAGATGTAATCAAGCCACCTTCGTCGCTTGTCGTAGAAGGCGGCTGCCGCTTCGCCATGATCATTTTTTTTGAGCATGGTCGCTACCTACGCCGGAAACAAAGTTCAGTCAAAATGAAAATTTGTGTTGACTGAATTTCAGTCGAAACGTATTCTTCCCCCCATCAGCCACCCGCCGAGGCTCCTCACAGAGGACGACGAAACGGGACGGCGCCGACCGATGGAGAGACGCAGATGGACGTCCAAGCAGCAGTCAAGAAGATCACCGACCGGGCCGACGCCTTGCCGCGTCGTGAGGCTCTCCGGTTCCTTGAGGATACGATCGAGCAGCAACAGGCGCAGTGCCTCAGGTTCGCCAACAGCGGCCGCGCCCCGAAGGGCTGGTCTTACGGCAAGCACTCCGACCTGATCGCGATGCTGATCTCCGCCACGAACGAGCGGCGCGATGCGAGGGTCGTGGCATGAACCCGCGCTTCACCCGCATCGGCAACACCGCCCAAGATATCGCGAACGCTGCCCGCGAGCTCTTCGCCCTTGATTGCGTCTGGAACAACGGCTCGTCCAACCGGAGCGAGCTGCAGAATATGCGCGAGGAGGAAATCGCTACGGACTTCAAAGCCTTGGCTGAGATGCTCGGCTACCGGGTCGAGCGCATCGAACCGGATTTGCAGGCAGCAGAGTGATGGCGATGGATCTCAATGCAATCGCCGAACGCGCCGTACGCGACAGTCGGCGAGCTGCTGACCTTCAGAGCGTCATCGACGTCCTCGCATCATGCGAGACCGGGACCAAGCCGACTTTCGAGACGCAGTTCCCGGGCGTCGGCAGCGGGTATCTGGCCGGCATGCACGTCGACGTGATCCTCCACGCGCGGTGGCCCGAAATCCTGCTCGAAACGATGAAGGCTGCGCAGGAAGAACTGCGCGCGATTGAGGAACGGTACGCGGCTTTTGCCGCCTTCGAATAGCCCCTTCTCCCCACTTCACGAGGACAGAACGATGACGATCACCGGCCGCGGTGCTGACCAATACCCGCTTCGACTACCGGAAGGCATGCGCGATGAGATCGCAGCTGCCGCGAAGGCAGCGGGCAGGTCCATGAACAATGAGATCATCTTGCGCCTCGCTGGCGATGCCGATGCGCTGCGCGACAGGTTCGCCTTCGAGGCTTTTGTCGGTTCTTGGAACCGCGAGGCCGCCCCACTCCGGTGCAACGACGGCGAGACGGTCGAGGACGCGCTGAAGCGTTACTGGGCTGGTGTCGCGCGAACGGCTTACATCGCCGCCGACGCTTTCCTCGCCGCCCGGAAGGCAGGTGCGTGATGACCTTCCTCGACCTCCCCCGCCCCGCGCACCTCTCGCGCCAGCGCCGCGCTCTGATCGTCACCCTCACCCGCTTTGCTCGCCGACCGTCGGTCGAGCTCTTCACCGCAGCCGTCGGCGTGTTCCTCATCGCCTACGCCAGCGCCTGCCAGATCGGAGGCTGATCATGTCGGGCACGCTGATCGACCCGCCTGGGTCCGAGCAGAGCATCGGCGAACTGGCGGCAGCCGTCGTCGACAACGCACATCAAGCCATGGAGGCAAAACGAATGGGAACCGCAGTCGAAATCCAACGCCCAGGCGAGCATACGGCAGTCGTCAGCAAGACACCGATGGAGATGATCGACGACGCCCTGATGAAGGGCGCCTCGCCTGAGACGCTGTCGAAGCTCATGGACCTGCAGGAGCGCTGGGAGAAGAACCAGGCGCGCAAGGCCTTCGCCGCTGCGATGTCCGCCGCCAAGGCAGAGCTGCCCCGGATCGTGAAGACCCGGAAGGTGGACTTCACCAGCCAGAAGGGACGGACCAATTATCAGTACGAGGATCTGGCCGGCATCATGGACCAGGTCGGCCCCGTGCTGTCGCGCTACGGCCTCTCGATCCGGTACCGCACGGTGGCGGAGCCGAACCAGCCTATCGCCGTCACCTGCATCATCGAGCACTCGGATGGGCACCACGAGGAGAACACCCTCATGGCCGGCCGCGACGAGAGCGGCAACAAGAACAGCATTCAGTCGATCGGCTCCACCGTCACGTACCTCCAGCGCTACACGCTCAAAGCCGCACTGGGCCTGGCGGCGGCAGCCGATGACGACGGCGGCAAGGCAGACGATACGAACGGAACGATCACCGACGCCGAGTGCGAGATCATCCTCTCGATGATCAACGAGACGGAATCCGACATCGCCAAGTTCTGCGCCACGCTTCAGATCGACAGCGTGAAGGAGATGCCGGCCATCAAGTTCCGCCGCGCCGTCGGCATGCTCGAAGCCAAGAAGCGAAAGGTGGCCGCCAATGGATGAGATCATTCAAGGTTCGCCGGAATGGCACGCACTTCGCTGCGGCAAGGTGACAGCGTCCCGAGTGGCCGATGTCGTCGCTCGCACCAAATCCGGCTGGGGAGCATCGCGCTCAAACTATGCAGCCGAGCTGATCGCCGAGCGCCTTACCGGCGTTGCCGCTGAGGGGTTCACCAACGCGGCAATGCAGTGGGGCACCGACCAGGAGCCGAATGCACGCCTCGCCTATGAGTTCATGCAGAACGTCACGGTCGAGCAGATCGCATTCGTGGTCCATCCCCGCATAGGTGATTCTGGAGCCTCTCCGGACGGACTGGTTGGCGAGGATGGGCTGGTCGAGATCAAGTGCCCGAACACCGCCACCCATATCGACACGCTTATCAAGCAGGATATCCCCGCCAAGTACATCACGCAGATGATGTGGCAGATGGCCTGCACCGGCCGCCAGTGGTGCGACTTCGTCTCCTACGACCCTCGCCTGCCTGAGAGCATGCAGCTCTTCGTCAAGCGCGTGACGCGGGATGACGCGGTGATCGATGAGCTAGAGACGGCGGTTGCTGTCTTCCTCGACACAGAAGTGGCCGCCAAGGTCGGCGCGCTTCGCGACATCTACGAGCGGGAGGCAGCATGACCACGCGGCAGACCGTCATCATCAGCGGAACCAACGTGAAGGTTCGCGCCAAGCCGGGTGAAGCGGCGCAGTACCTGCGAGACGTGGTGATCCCTTACGTCGGCGAGGATTGTTTGCTGTGGCCCTTCGCGCGCAACAGTGCCGGATACGGGCACATTTGGCTCGCCGGAAAGGACCAGCTTGTCCACCGGATCGCCTGTGAAGCGCTGCACGGGTTCTCGCCTACACCGTGGCACGATGCTGCTCACTCGTGCGGGAACGGTCATTTGGGGTGCTGCTCGCCGAAGCATCTACGCTGGGCAACTCCGCTAGAGAACCAGCAGGAGATGGTGCGCCACGGGAGGTCACAACAGGGAGAACGGCACTACGCCGCGAAGCTGACGGCTTCAGACGTCCTGGCGATCCGCAGTTCTGCAGCCTCCAGCCAAGAGCTGGCCGACCAGTTCGGCGTCAACCGGACAAACATCATCGCAATCCGCAAGCGGAAGTCTTGGAGGCATATCTGATGGGCAGGGCTCTACTCGTTCTCGAATGCGACGAAGACAAGCGGAAGGCTATCAGCTGGATCGGAAAGGCGCCCGTCGGCACCCGGGTCGAGTTCAAAGCTTCGAAGCGAACGCTTCCGCAGAATGATCTCCTCTGGGCTCTGCTCACGGAAGTCTCACAGCAACTCGAACACGGCGGCCGGCGATACGACCCCAGCCAGTGGAAGGCCATCTTCCTTCACGCCTTCGGCCGGGAAGTCAGCTTCCTGCCCAGTCTCAACGGCAAGACGTTTCTCCCGATCGAGCTGTCGTCCTCCGATCTTTCGAAGGACGAGATGACCGACCTCATCGAGTTCATCATCAAGGAAGCATCCGAGCGCGGGGTTACGTTCCGCGAACACAAGACCGATTCCCATTCCGACGAGGGTGCCCCCTCGGCCTCGCCGGATGATGCCAGCGCCTCCGCCTCCCTGAGCGCGGCATCCGAGCCGGAGGGCGATGCCCCCACGTCCTCCGGCTCCACCAATCCGAACGCCGACATGATCGAGTGCGCGACCGAGATGCTTAAGATCGCAGCACTGAAGCACGAGAGTGCCGCCGAGCGCGACGAGGCGATCGAACAGTCGAAGGCAGAATGGGAGAAGCGGCTGCCGGCCGAGCTGCACCAGCAGATCGCATCCGTCTGCGTGAGTGCCCGAGCAGTCGCCTCCGGCAAGCGCACGCCGGCGCAGGCCCGCAGCTGGCTGTCCGAGGCGCTGCAGTGCTCTGTCGAAGAACTGGGAGGCTGAGATGGCCGACAAACCCATTCTCTTCTCTGCGCCGATGGTGCGCGCCCTGCTGGACGGCAGAAAGACGCAGACGCGGCGGGGGCTGAACCCGCAGCCAAGCCTTACGAGCTTCTCCGGCACGTCTTACATCGGCAAGGACGGCAAAGGTCACAGCCTTCGCATCAGCGTCGGCGATCGTCTCTGGGTGCGTGAAGCATGGCGCACGCAGAAAGCCTTTGATGAGCAATCCCCATCGGAAATCGTTTCCGAATTCGAGGACGAATGGGGCGAGCCCGCCATCACGACATTCTACGAGGCTGACGGGAGGTGCGACGACCACTCCGTCCATCTATGGCAGCAGAGCCAGCTCGGCCGGCTTCGCGCCTCAATGCACATGCCTCGCTGCGCATCTCGGCTGACCCTGATTGTCACCGGCGTTCGGGTCGAGCGGCTGCGGGACATCACCCGTGAAGACGCGATCGCCGAGGGGCTGGTCAAGATGCCTCTCGCGCCGGCCAGAGCAGTGGAGATGGGATGCGACTGGGGGTTCGAGGGCGATAGCCGCCACGGCTCGCCGGTAAGCGCCTATGCCGCCCTGTGGGACAGCATCAACGGCGAAGGGGCATGGAATGCCAACCCCTGGGTCGCCGTCTACTCCTTCACCGTCCACCACGGGAACATCGACCAGATCGGCGGTGCGGCATGAGCCGCCGCGAGTTTCCGAAGCCGGTCTATGCCCAAATCGTCAAGCGCGCTCTGCACCCGCAGCACGGGATCTGCTGCGAGGGCTCCGGCTTGGTCCTCGGCAAGAAGCCCTACCACGTAGACCACACCATCCCCGACGCCCTGCAGATCGACAAGAGCAGGAAGCTGACGGCCGAGGACGGAAAGCTGCTCGGCGTTGAGTGCTGCCACAGGCCGAAGACAGCGAAGGACGTAGCGGCGATCGCCGAGGCCAAGCGCCGCGAGGAAAAGTACCTCGGCATGAAGCGACCGGTGCAGAAGATCAAATCGGCTGGGTTCGCGCAGTCCGAGAAGGCCCTGAAGCGCCGGCCCAAGCCCTCCCAGCCGCCGCGGCCGCTCTACCGGGAGCAGCAATCATGAGGGAGTTCCGCCGCCTTTCCATCCCCTCCCGCGCCCATCCGCTCGTCAAGCGACTCTTCGAGGAAATGAACCGGCAGCAGCTCGGCGTCTTCGACATGGCTGATCGCGTCGGCATCAACGCCAGCACGATCAAGGCCTGGCGCGTGCGCACCAACCCCACGATCGACTCTCTCCAAGCATGCTTCAACGTGCTCGGCTTGGAGCTGAAAATCAGGAGGCTTTCAGAATGACCGAGACCAGCGGGCACACGGCCCCATCACCCCAAGCAGATTTGCTGTCTGATCTTGATACCGTTGCTCGCGCCATATCGAGCCGATACCCGTCCGGCGACGGTTCCAAGGAAGGCGAGGCTTGGTACTGGTCGGAGCGCTATGACCATCCGGCGAACGAGTTTGAGCACGAGAGCCGGGATGAAGACCGGGCAATCGCAAAGGCTGCCCTGGCCGTTTTTACGCCACCCGTGCCCCAGCCCCAAGAGATGGCTGCCGCCGATGTTATCGCCGAGCGTCGACGGCAGGTAGAGGCCGAGGGGTGGACGCCGGAGCATGACGATTTCCATTCCGACGCCGAGATGGCGCAGGCGGCGAGCTGCTACGCCTATCACAGCCGATGGGGAGATAATGTTCGGAAACTGACAGACGCTGGCGTCTTGCCGTCCGTGCCTTTGGATTGGCCTTGGGCAGCTAAGTGGTGGAAGCCAAGCGATCCGAGACGTGATCTCGTGAAAGCCGGCGCGCTGATTCTTGCAGAGATTGAACGGCTGGACCGGGCGGCCCTCGCCGCCACGGAGGGCTCGGCCGATGTTTGACGATGAGGAATTCGAAAAAGCATTCGAGCGCGAGCCCGTCGTCATCGCCTCACAGCTGCGCGCCGGCCACACCCTGACTGAGGATGAGGTCAAGGCGATCCAGGCCGTCATCTCCGAATTGGACAGCCGCGAGAACAACGCGATCCAGGCGTTCGAGGATGGGCGTGCGTTCGCGCTCAAGGAGGTAGGCGGCGAAGAGTTGGTTGCAGCCGTCAAGATGAAGGACGAGGAGCGGATCGCGCGCATGGTGCGGGCGCACATGGATAAGATCTTCCCGAAGCATCAGAGGACGGTGCAATGACCGACCACACCCCATCGCCCCAACCCCATGTGCGCGGAGCACTGGGCGATTTGCTGGCGACTATTCAGCCGCTTCGTAAGTGGTTGGGTACTTCGCTCTCGTATGACGAACGTCTTAGGCTTCATGACACAATCGAGATGGCCCGCTCGGTTTGGGAATCGAGCAAGGCTGCTGCGCCCGAACCTGAAGAGCGGTCATATCAGGACCGTGTGGCAGATGCCCATTATGCGCTCTTCCATGACGACCCGACAGATGTAGCAGAGCGGATTGCTCGGTTCTTCGAGGAAGCGGCCGAGACCTGCCAAGCGCTCGGCATGACGCACGACGACGCTAGCAAGCTACTGGCCTACACCTTCAGCCGGCCGGCAGGCGAGCCTTCCAAGGAGATCGGCTCTGCAAAGCTCACCCTCGCCTCGCTCTGCGTCTTGGCGGGGTACGACATGGATGCATGCGGCGAGGCAGACCTTGAGAAGCTTCAGCGCCCTGAGACGATCGCCCGCATCCGCGCCAAGCGCGCCACTCGTCATGGCCGTGGGCCGCTGCCTGGCCTTGATCCTAACCTCGCCGCCACGGAGGGCTCGGCCGATGTCTGAGATCACCTTGCGCGAAGTTGCTCAAGACCTTCTCGACGCCCACCGTGGCGGGCCTCACGTTTCCGAGAGAGCAGATCTTTGGCGTGCGCTCAAAGCCGCGCTCGCAGAAATGGAGCAGCCCCCCGCACCCTCGTCTCAAGAGCTAACGATTGGCGACCTGCTCAACCAGTATTTTGATCAGGGTCGAACCGGAAAACACGACGAGAAGGCAGATGCTATCCGCCTTGCCATCGCCAGCGCTCTTCAGAAGATCCGCGCCGAAGCTGACGACGAGACATACGAGATCGGCAAGCGCGACGGCTATTCCGAGGCCGTGCAGGACATCGATCAGCGAACTGGTGGTGATGGCGAATACCGTTATTGCCTCGGGATGGAAGATGACATTCGGCATCAGCCTGACCCGGCGACCATGATCCAGAGGATCGTTGACCGTTTTGAGGTTCTTAACCTGCTGGATGACGCAACGAAGACGGGCCGCGATCAGCCAGACGACACCCCCGCGCCCCAACCCCAAGTGACGTGGCGTGATGCTATGGAAGCAGCCGCCAAGATAGCCGAAGAAGACCGCACACCGGCTTACGGACCACATCGCAGCGATATGGAATACATGGCGGAAGCGCAGCGGAAAAACATCGCTGAACGAATTCGGGCTTTGACACCCGTACCCCAACCGCTTCCCCCGGCTGCCGAGCGGGACGACCGCGCCGAGGTGGAGCCGGCCATCATCCGGGAATTGCGCGAAGCTTTCGCCGATGGCGCAGAGGACGTGCATATCTTCTGGGCCGGTAAGTGCCGGATGCATGTCACCGAGCAGGATCTCGACGCTCTCACAGCCGAACGCGATCGTCTGCAGACGGAGCTAGATCACTTCTACGCACTGTGCGTCGATGACCCAGGCAGGAATCCGCCTGAGTTCTGGAAGGACATCGCGGCCCGCCTGCAGTCTGAGAACGACAGCCTCATGAATGAGGTGACGAGCTTCCGCTCCTCTTTCAAAGAGCAGCCCGCATTCAATGAGCGCTATCGCATGATGAAAGAGCGGGTGGAGGTTATGCAGAGGGCGCACCAGAACATGCACCGACGAGCTCAGATCGCAGAGGGTGCGATGACCGCTGTCATGGACGTCATCAACGGATGGGCCGGCTACCTTAAAGGCCTTCCCGAGCACGACAGCCTCATGCGCAGCATCAAAGCGCAGATTGATACGGCGCTCGCCAAAGAACGCGCCACCCGCCAAGCCCTGAAAGGAGAAGACGCATGAGCGCCGTCACCGACGAAATGGTCGACCGCATGATTGCCGCGGTAGAGGGTGAGGTGGATGGCCTCGCGATTGACGCCGAGCAGGCAACCGCCATCCTTGCCTACGTGCTTGAGGGCGCCCTCCTCCCCGCACATCCCGAACCGGATGCGGGGCGGGTGGAGGGGTGGCAGCCGATCGAGACCGCGCCGAAAGACGGGACGAAGATCCTCTGCATCTGCATGAGGACTGACGAGGCTGTGAAGCATCGTTTGGGCATCATAGCGGTCGATCGGTGGACCAAGCAGTATGACGGCTGGGCCAATTTCAACGAGCGTTTCTGGCCGGCCACTCATTGGATGCCTTTGCCTCTTCCCCCTCAGATCGAACAAGAGGACGAAAACCAATGAGTTCCGCTCACAACGATCTGCATTCATGGGCAAGCAAAGCACGCGCGAAGGGCTTCGATACGATCGAGATTTCTGTCGAGACGGCCTTTGAGGTTGTGGACGACATCGTCCAGCTGGCGACGCAACTCGCCGAAATCGAGCAGGATGTTCGCAAGCTACAGGAAGCCGTGGAGTACAACCCAACAGCTCACACCGTCACGGTGCATTGCCGGTGGCTCCTTGATTTAATCGACAACCACGACCTTCAGGCCGAGCTGACGGATGAAGATGTAGACCTGATCGAGCATATCCGGGAGACAGTTGCCCTCCCCACCCCTCCCTCCCCACCCCGTGAGGAGGAACAACTTGGCTCCGGCTCGGAGGAACGGGAATGAACCCAGCCGGCCTTATGCTTATCGGCGCTGCAGTCGGCATCGTTGGGATTATTGCCAGCGCGCTTTCCCAAACGGACGTCAGCGTGATGCTTTTCGCCGCAGGCGCCTTGTTCGGAAAGGGATACGGCATCTGGGAGGTCAAGCGGTGACAGTCAGACGCCCTTCCTCCATCCCCGCCGGCAGCTGGCCGCCG
Organism: Rhizobium sp. YIM 134829; assembly: GCF_046546455.1. Taxonomy (NCBI): domain Bacteria; kingdom Pseudomonadati; phylum Pseudomonadota; class Alphaproteobacteria; order Hyphomicrobiales; family Rhizobiaceae; genus Rhizobium; species Rhizobium sp. YIM 134829. The sequence continues at coordinate 279,169 of NZ_JBKHKI010000006.1, read as the reverse complement.
CGAATGACCGCCGAATTAGCGGCCGGCTACTGCGGCGAGAAGCATGTCGAGGACTTCCTTGAGCGTGTCGGCAGCACCTACCCTCTCCCGCGCGTGGTTGACACGAGCCGGCGACGGTTCTGGTATCGTGACGATCTGGACCGCGCCATGAACATCGGCGCCGGTGAAACTTCCTCAGGCATAGGGGCCCGATTCCGTGAAGCGATCAGGGAGAAGCGGAACGGTGTCGCTTCCTAAGCACGTTCACCGGGTGACGAAGAAGCGGAAGGGCGGCGAGACCGTCTACACGTTCTATACCCGGTTTCGGAACACCAAGGAGGCTTGGCCATCGATCGCGCTGCCCGAGCCACTCGACCGCGACTTCCTGACCCGACTTGCGCTCTGCGAGGCGATGGAGCGTGACGAGAAAGGCTTCCTGATTGGCGGGAAGCGGCTTCCGGATCTTCGAGACAAGCAGTTCTGGCCCGAGGCAGAAGCCGGGATGGCCGCCTATGTCAGGCGCAGCCGAGACGGCGTGAAGGACTTCAAAGCGCTGGTCGAGGCGTTTCAAAGCGAGAGCAACCCGTTCTGGACAGCCCTGTCGCCTTCCACCCGCCGCGGCTACAAGGCATCCGGCGACATCATCGTTGAGTATATCGGCCTCGACCTGCCGGCGCAGCTCACCACAGTGGACGCGCAGGAGATCATTGACGAGTTCGGCGCCACCCCGGCGAAGGCGAACCAGCTGCGCGCCTTTCTGTCCCGCCTGATGGCTTGGGGCATCCCACGCGGCTTCTCCAGCAGTAACCCGGTCGAGCATACGGAAAAGATACCGGGCGGCGAGCCTTGGGTGCCATGGCCGAACTGGGCTTTCGAGACGCTCTTCCAGCACGGCCCATTCCATATGCAGATGATCTGCATGTCTGCCTTCTTCACTGGCCAGCGACAGGGGGACGTCCTGGCGATGCTCAAGCCGAAGCAGGGCGAGAACACGATCGCGGTGCGCGCGCAGAAGACCGGGAAGTCGGTGTGGATCCCCATCCACTCGGCCTATCGGAAGTGGATCGACCGAATCCCCGCATCGGACAGCGTGATGCTGCACGCCGGCGCCCGCGCTGCGTCATACACCAGCGCCGACGGGTTTCGCACCGAGTGGCAGAAGTTGATGAGGCGGGAGGAGTTCGCCCGGTTCCGGAAAGAGCGCATCGTCTTCCACGGGCTGCGGAAGAACGCGGTCATCAACCTTCTCGAGGTCGGATGCACGGAGAACCAGGTCGGGGCGATCTGCAACATGTCGCCGCAGATGGTCCAGCATTACGGGAGGGAGGTCGCTCTGAGGAGCTTGGCGAAGGATGCCATGAAGCTCATGGAGGCTCGGTGGAGCGAGATCGAGCCGGCGGCATTTCGGAACAGGAACGGAACGTGAATTGGAAACCGTTTCCAAAATGCTGGAAACCGCAATCACGGGGAAATCCCGTAATTGGCGAAATAACCTAAAGATTACAGGAAGATATTTGGTGGGTGATGTAGGGTTCGAACCTACGACCCGCTGATTAAGAGTCAGCTGCTCTACCAACTGAGCTAATCACCCATCCGAGACCGCGGCGGCGCTGCGGTCTGGAGGGGCGTATAAAGGCCTTCGGCGGACATGGCAAGCGCTCTTGCAGCATTTTTTTGGTGCGCCCGCGCAAGCCTGTGGATCGGCTAGAGAAGCAGGGTGCCGGAGGCGATCTGGATGGCCTGGCCGCCGATGCGGGCCGCGGCGATTTCGCCGCCGGCAATATCGAGATGGAGATGCAGGTAAGACGGGCGGCCCATTTCGATCCCCTGTTCGACGAGAAAGGTGTGGTGCCCGTCGATCGGCTGGTCGAAGCCATGGATCGCGCCGGAGAAGGCGGCGAGTGCTGCGCCGGTTGCCGGATCTTCGCCGAGGCCCATGGCAGGCGCGAACATGCGGCTATGGAAGCGGGCGGCATGGTGCACGCCGCCGCGGCAGTAGAGATAGGCGGAAGCCAGGCGTCCATCGGCCATCGGCGCCAGCTGCTCCCAGCGGGCGGGATCGAACTCGATCGCGCCGATCGAAGCCAGATCGCGGATCGGCACGGCGATGAAGGGCACGCCGGCGCTCCAAAGCGCTGGCTGGTGATTCTCGAAGCCGATGGCGCTCACCGGCAGGCTCAGGGCATCGGCCAAGGCTGCCGAACTAAGCTCGGCGGCCAGCCGCTGCGATTTGCGCGGCAGGTCGAACTCGGCAAAGGTCGCCTGCCCCGGCCGCAGCCGCACGGCGCAGCGCACCGGGCCGACATTTTCTTCGAGCACATGGACGAGATCACGATCGACCTCCTCGCCGGCCTGCGCCGCCTCGGCCAGCGCCACGGCCGCGCCGACGGTCGGATGGCCCGCAAAGGGCAGCTCGCTCGCGGGCGTGAAGATGCGCAGCCGGGCGGCAGCCGTCGGATGGTCCGGGCGGCAGACGAACACCGTTTCCGACAAATTGAATTCGCCGGCGATCGCCTGCATCCGCGCCGTGTCCAGCCCATCAGCCTCGAAGACCACAGCCAGCGGATTGCCGGCGAGCTTCTCGTCGGTGAACACGTCGTAGATGGCATAGGGTCGGGCCACGGCTTGTCTCCTGATCGGGGAAGTGGAAGCGCGACCTTGCCAACCCGCGCGGCGCGCCGCAACCCCTCCGCTGGTCGAGGTTGCAACCGGCGCGGAGCTCGCATGTGGCGAATTCTGGGAAGCAGCCATGGGAAGCGCGCCCCTATGCGCTAGGTTCGGCACCAACGACATCCCTTAAGGAAGCGAGGCACAGACATGGAATACCGCGTTCTCGGCCGCTCCGGCCTGAAAGTCTCCACCATCACCATGGGTACGATGACCGTCGGCGGAAAAGGCTGGGCCTCGATGGTCGGCAGCCAGGGTGTCAGCGAGGCCGAAAGGCTGATCGACCTCTGTCTGGATGCCGGCGTCAACCTGATCGACACGGCGAACGCCTATTCGGACGGTGCGTCGGAGGAGATTATCGGCGAGGTGCTTGGCGGCAAACGCAAGAACGACGTGCTGATCGCCACCAAGGTGCGCTTTCCGATGGGCGATGGACCGAACAATGAGGGCTTGAGCCGCTACCATCTGATCCGCGAATGCGAGGCGAGCTTGAAGCGGCTGCGCACCGATGTGATCGATCTCTACCAGGTGCATCAATGGGATGGGGTGACGCCGCTCGAGGAAACCATGGAGGCGCTCGATACGCTGATCCGCCAGGGCAAGGTGCGCTATGTCGGCTGCTCCAATTTCTCCGGGTGGCACATCATGAAGGCGCTCGGCATCGCCGAGCGGGAGCATCGGCAGCGCTTCGTCAGCCAGCAGATCCATTACACGCTCGAAGCCCGCGACGCCGAATATGAGCTGCTGCCGATCTCGATCGACCAAGGGCTGGGCGTGCTCGTCTGGAGCCCGATTGCCGGCGGCCTGCTTTCCGGCAAGCACCGGCGCGACCATACGCCGGAGGGCAGCCGTCAAGCCGCCGGCTGGACCGAGCCGCCGATCCGCGACGTCGACCGTCTGTGGCGCATCGTCGATGTGCTGGTCGGGATCGCCGAGAGCCGCGGCGTCTCGGCCGCTCAGGTGGCGCTCGCCTGGCTGATCGGCCGAAAGACGGTCACCTCCGTCATCATCGGCGGGCGCACCGAAGCGCAGTTCCGCGACAATCTCGCCGCAGCCGATCTGGCCTTGACGGCGGAAGAGCGCGCGCGGCTCGATGCGGTCAGCACCCCGCCCCTCCTCTATCCCTATTGGCACCAGATGCAGACCGCATCCGGTCGCCTGGGGGAGGCCGACCTCTCGCTGATCGCGCCGTTTCTCGACAAGCAGGCTTGAGGCGGCTACCCGAGAGGTTCTTGAGCGGGTTGCCTGATGGCAGCCCGCATCACCATCAGCGCAAACCCAAGAACGGCAGATCGTGTGACTGCCGCGCGCTTCGCGTTGCGCTTCCATGACGATCGAAACCTGCACATGCCGCTCTGCAATGACCAGCTCATGCAGATCGTCGAGATGACGCTTGTGATTGCACAAGACACACGAACCAAGGGTCATCAGATGAATCATCCAGCCGACGCTCAGTCTGAGAGCAGCGCCTATCTCAACCAGTGGCGGGAAGTCACGCCCGGAGAGAATTTCGCCATTCGCGCCTCGGTTCAGGATACGGAGGGCCGCTACACGGCCATCGAGCTGACGGCTGAGCCTCGCAATGGCGTGCCCGTTCATATCCACAGCCGGGAGGAAGAGCATTTCGTCGTCATCGAAGGGAGAGTTCGCCTCATGAACGGCGCCGAGTTCCTGACGCTCTCGGCCGGCCAATCTGCGACCGTGCAGAGAGGCACGCCCCATGCTTGGAGCAATCCCTATGACGCAATGCTTCGGATGCTGGTGATCTTCTCCCCCGGTCATTCGGAAGAGACATTCAGGCTGATCGGTTCGGCCGACGCAGGCGATCTCGCCGCGATCGAAGATGCTGCAAGAAGGGGCGGATCCAGGGTGATTGGGCCGCCACCCTTCGAGGACATCTATTCCGTCATGTCTCCACGGCCGAAATCTTGACCCTCGTCGGATGTCTGCTTGCGCCTGCAACGTACCCATGACGGCTCATGCCTGGCAAAGGTGCCGTTCTGCCCAGCGCCTCAAAGCAGCGGTGGACAACGCACAGCCTGGGAACGTCCAAGACACGGAGAAACGGGGTCTGTCAAAGCCGCGCGAGCAGTTCCGCCTTCTTGGCGGAAAACTCCTCATCCGTCAGCACACCCGCCTGGCGAAGCGCCGCCAGCTTCTCGATCAGCGTAATGATCTGCAGGCCATCCACGGATGGTGCAGCTCCTGGTGCCGTTGGCTGCGTCGCGGCAACGGGTGGCGGCTCGATCGGAGAGGTCGTCGGCTCGGGTGAATGTGTCGGCTCATCCGCAGTGTCCGGAGCCTGCTTTGCAGTGGGCTCCGACCAGCTCGGCCGCGCCGCGCTCTGATCGCGAGCAAATCCAAATGGCCCTGCGCCCTGGCTTTGCGACTGGCTCTGACCGGAAAAGGGTGCGGCGCCTTGATACTGGTCCTGAAAGGAGCCGTGACCCTGTGAGCCGACCGTCGCGGCGCTGCGTTCCCCGTGCCCGCCGCTCTCCGCCTCCGGCGCATCGACGCGGCGCAGGCCTGCCACGGAGAAGGAGCCATATTGACTGGTGAAGGTCAGGGAGGCATTGCCGCCCTGCTGCTGGCCGACGCCAAAGATCGTGTGATCGCCCGTATCATACACCGTCAGGCGGCCGCCTTCGCGGATCGCCAGTCGCCGTGTCGAGGGGAAGACCGCATAGGCGCTGTCGTTCTGGCCGCCGACGCTCGAGGGCGTGCCGAGCTCGGCCGGCCAGGCGGACGTGCCGTGCGCGGCGGCGTGGGCGGGGATCTGCCCGTTCTGCAGCGCCTGTGACAGCGCGAGGCAGAGCTGGTCGACGGTTGCCTTCAGGCCATGGTTGAACATGTCGCCGACCATGGTCATCCCGCCCAGCATCCACTGACCGCCGCCGCCGAGTTCGGGGATATTGAACTGCGCCATGCTGCCCTGACCACGCCGTACGGCCTCGAGCATGGCAGCCACCGCCTCATCGCTGACGCCAAAATTGCGGGCGAACTCGGTGATCAGTTTTTGCGTCGCCGCGTCATAGGACTGCATCGCCCGTCTCCTCAGGGAGGCCGGGCCGAACCCGCGCCGATAATCGATCCCCTGTTGCATGGCACGCCAACGGCGCGCTGGCCACCCCTCGGGGCGGCCAGACCGGTATTCCGTGTCGTTCAAGGGTCTCGATCGTCGTCGTGTCGCTTCAGGCGACCTTGGCGACCAGTTCGCCGGCGATCAGGCGGCCGAGGCGGGAAATGCCTTCCTCGATCATCTGCTCATTGGCGCAGGAGAAGCTGACGCGCAGCGTGTTGGCGCCCGAGCCATCGGCGAAGAAGGCCCGGCCGGGCACGAAGGCGACCTTGACCGAGGCGATTGACTTGGCGAGCAACGCCGCCCCATCCATGCCGGCCGGCAGGGTGATCCAGACGAACATGCCGCCTTCCGGTTCCGTCCAGGAGACGCCAGACGGCATGTGACGGCCGAGCGCTGCCAGCATGGCATCGCGGCGCTGGCTGTAGACCCCGCGCACTTTCTCGACCTGCCGATCGAAGCCGCGCTCGGCGACATGGCAGATCGCCATCTGATTGATGGTAGAGGAGTGAAGATCCGCGGCCTGCTTCATCAGAACAAGCTTGCGGATGACCGGTGCGGCGGCGACGACATAGCCGACGCGCAAGCCAGGTGCGAGCGTCTTTGAGAAGGAGCCGCTATAGATGGTGCGGGTCTCGTTGATGCCGCCCTTGCGGGCGATGTCGAGCGCCAGGATCGGCGCGACCGGCTCGCCATCGAAGCGGAGATATTGATAGGCGCCGTCCTCGATGACCGCGATGTCCAGCTCCTCGGCGAGATCGAGCAGCGCCTCGCGCCCTGCACGGTCGACGGTCTCGCCGGTCGGGTTGGAAAAATCGGCCGAGAGATAGGCGAATTTGACCGCGCCACCGGCATTGGCCGCGCTTTCGCGATAGGCCGCAGGCGTGCGATTGCCGCCGGGCGACAGCTGGTCATAGGTCGGCTCATAGGCGTTGAAGGCCTGGAGAGCGCCGAGATAGGTCGGCCAGGTGACGAGCGCCGTGTCGTTCGGCGAAAGGAACAGCTTGCCGAGATAATCAAGCGCCTGCTGCGAGCCGGAGGTGATCAGGATGTTCTCGGCCTCGCAGGGCACGCCGATCTTGGCCATTTCGCCGACCAGCCATTGGCGCAGCGGCAAATAGCCTTCGCTGACCGAATATTGCAGCGCCGCGGACACGGCCGGCCCGCCGAAGATATCGGCATAAGCCTGCTTGAACTCCTGGTCCGGAAACAGAGCGGGATCGGGAATACCACCGGCAAAGGAGATGATGTCCGGCTGATCGAGCAGCTTCAGGAGTTCGCGGATTTCAGAGGCGCGCATGCGCGACGAGCGCGTGGCGAAGATCGATTCCCAATCGAGCATGGAAGTTTCCTCGTACGATGCTTTTCTCTGACCTGACCATGAGCGGGCAAATAAGTCAATAATGCTGACCTAAATTTTCGCGTGGCGGACCCTCATAAGGACATCGGCCTTCGCTTGCGCTGGCTGACAAAGGAGAAACGGACTGCAGTCATATGACTGTTGCTTAAATGAGCAGAAGCTGCAAGTTTCGTGGAAGGAGAACGAGGGACGAAGGCCGATAGAGCCGGTCTCTCCGGCATCGGGGACACCGATCCGGGTCGCAGGGATCGGCCACCGCCATGCGTTGCACGCCGAGCCGCATTCGGGAGAAGAAGGAATGACGCTGCTTGATCGTCCAATTTGGGAAGCTCTCTCCGGTTTGCAGAGCGACTTTTCGGTGGGAACAGCGCGCGCACGTGCCTATCGTGCCGAGATCGGCCCACTCGCAGCGCTCGGTGACGACACGCCGGAGGCGCTGGCCGATCTTGGGCAACTCGTGATGGATCGTGGCGCCCTCATCCTCGGCAATGACCAGTCGGTCGCTGTCCCGGTCGGCTGCCGGGCCGACTGGACGGCCGAGCTGCTTCAGATGGTCGCGACCGACATCGAGGCCCTGCCGAGCACCTATGAGATCCTCGCTCTCAGCGATGAGGATGCGCCGGAGATGCTGGCCCTCGCCCATCTGACATCGCCCGGCCCCTTCGCAGCACAGACGCACCGCCTCGGCCAGTTCAACGGCATCCGGATCGACGGGCGCCTGGTCGCCATGGCCGGACAGCGCATGCACCTGCCGGGATATCGGGAAATCTCCGGCGTCTGCACCCATCCGGACGCGCGCGGGCTGGGCTTGGCGAAACTGCTCTGCGCGGCCGGCGCTGCGCAGAGCCTTGCAAACGGCGAACGCCCGTTCCTGCACGTGCTCGCAGACAATGAACCGGCCATCCGCGTCTATCGATCGCTCGGCTTTGCTGTGCGCCGGTCCTTTACTGTTTCGATTCTGGTTCCCGAGGCCAATACGGCGATGTCACCGAACGGCTTCACGCCTCCCCGGTGAACAGGCTGCAGACGATTAAACCACCGATGGCGCATAGGATCGCGAAGTCGAACCAGGCGAAATATTGCATGACTCCTACCATCACACACTCCTCCTTGACTGTGTTCAAGACAAAGAGAGAATGCGCCCCCATGGGAGGATTGGCAATAGAAACCTCCGTGGCGTGCAGTATAGGGCATTCTATTCCAAGTCTTGTTCGCAGTCGCGAATGTTTTTGCGATGCACACGATGGCAAGTTTGCTCCCGCGCTAGAGGCTGGAAGACGATAAGGGCGAGGACGTCGCGGAAGAGGGTGACGATCTGCTTGCGCATGGCGGGGCTCCTTGTCCCGCCAATTCTCCCCTGCTTGACGCTTCGCTTCAAACGAGCTTAGCGTCGGCTTCGGATAACAAGAGGTTATGCATGCGCCGCGCCCGCCTGCCGCTGTCTGCCCTGCGCTGCTTCGAGGCCGCCGCCCGGCACCTGAGCTTCACCCGCGCGGGGGAGGAGCTCCGCGTGAGCCAGGCCGCGATCAGCCGGCAGGTACGCACGCTGGAGACCCTGCTCGGCACGCCGCTTTTCGAGCGGCATCACCGCGCCGTCCGGCTGACCGAGGGCGGGGACCATCTGCTCGCCTGCACCAGCGCCGCCTTCGACAGCATGGCCGAGGCGCTGGGCCAGATCATGCGCGGCAAGGCGAGCGGCACGGTGCGGATCAGCGCCGAACCTGCGCTCGCCTCCGCCGTGCTCATCAAGCACATCGATGATTTTTCCGCGCGCCATCCGGACATCGATCTCGTGATCGAGAGCGAGGCGAAGCTGGCGGATCTGCGCAGCAGCGGCGGCACCGACCTCGCCTTGCGCTACAGCCTCGATCAGTCACGCTGGGAAGGCTGCGAGAGCCGGCTGCTCTACCCTGTCTTCCTGCGCGCGGTCGCGGCGCCCGGGTTTCTGGCCGCTCACGACAACCTCACCATACCCGGCGATCTCGCCGCGTTCCGGCTGCTGCACGAGTATAATCACAGCGAATGGGCGCTCTGGTTTGCGGAGGCCGGCGTCGCGCCACCCGCGCCGCGCGGATCCGTGCTCGGCGATGGCGGGCTTGTTCTGCAGGCGGCACTGCGCGGTCAGGGCGTGGCGCTTCTGGATGAGAAGGCCGTGGCAGAAGAGCTGAGCGATGGTCGCCTGGTCCTGCTGTCCGATCGGCGCCTGAGCGCCGGCGCCTATCATCTCGTCGCCCGCCGCTTCGAGGCGCTCTCTCCGGCGGCAGCAACCTTCGCAGCCTGGATCGAAGGCGTGCTCGGAGACGCGCCAAGCGAAACCTGATGGCAAAACGGCGCGCCGGGAGCCGGCGCGCCGCATCGTTATGGTTTATCGAAACCCGGCAGGGATCAGTTGCGGGCCTTGTCGACCAGCTGGTTCTTGGCGATCCAGGGCATCATGCCGCGCAGCTTGGCGCCGACTTCTTCGATCTGGTGGGCGTCGTTGACGCGGCGGATGCCCTTGAAGCGGGCAGCACCCGAGCGGTATTCCTGCATCCAGTCCGAGGTGAACTTGCCGGTCTGGATGTCCTTCAGGACACGCTTCATCTCCGCCTTGGTCTCTTCGGTGATGATGCGCGGACCGGTGACATATTCGCCCCACTCGGCCGTGTTGGAGATCGAGTAGTTCATGTTGGCGATGCCGCCTTCATAGATCAGGTCGACGATCAGCTTCACCTCGTGCAGGCACTCGAAATAGGCCATTTCCGGCGCATAGCCGCCCTCGACCAGGGTTTCGAAACCGGCGCGGATCAGCTCGACCAGACCGCCGCAGAGAACGACCTGCTCGCCGAAGAGGTCGGTTTCGCATTCTTCCTTGAAGTTGGTCTCGATGATGCCCGAACGGCCGCCGCCGACGCCGCAGGCGTAGGAGAGCGCCAGGTCCAGCGCATTGCCGGAGGCATCGTGATGAACGGCGACCAGGCAGGGAACGCCGCCGCCCTTCTGATATTCGCCGCGCACCGTGTGGCCCGGGCCCTTCGGCGCGATCATGACGACATCGACCGTCTTCTTCGGCTCGATCAGGCCGAAATGGACGTTGAGGCCATGGGCGAAGGCGATCGCCGCGCCATCGCGGATGTTGCCCTCGATCTCGGCCTTGTAGATGTCGGCCTGCAGCTCGTCCGGGGTGGCCATCATCATCAGGTCGGCCCAGGCGGCGGCCTCGGCGACGGTCATGACTTTGAAGCCGTCGGCTTCGGCCTTCTTGGCCGTGGCGGAGCCGGCCTTGAGGGCGATCGCGACATTGGTCGCGCCGGAATCCTTGAGGTTCAGCGCATGGGCGCGGCCCTGGCTGCCATAGCCGATGATGGCGACCTTCTTGGACTTGATGAGGTTGAGATCGGCATCACGATCATAATAGACGCGCATGTAAGATATCCTTCCCTTGGGTGTTGCTTGTGTTGTGCGGGCTTTAGCGGCCCGCCTTCTCCTCACGGCCGTAAAGCGCCAGGAAGGCGGCAACCGCCCTTCCCGCCCTTTCGCCGAAGTCTTTCTCGCCCGCCGCCGCGGCGCCAAGCAGCAGCCGCAGATGCAGGTCGGTGACGATCAGCCCATAGAGGGTCTCATAGGCCTCGTCGGCATTCTCATAGGCGATCAGCCCCGCCTCGCGCGCCCGGGCCAGGAGCGCGCCGGCGCGCCGGCGGATCTGTCGCCGGCCGCTTTCCTCCAGCGCCTGGCCCAGATGCGACCCTTCGCGGCTCGCCTGGCCGATCGCCAGCCTGTTCAAGGCCAGCGACACGTCGCTCGCCAAGACCTCGAGCAGATCACGGGCAAAGAGTGTCAGCCTGGCCGCGAAGGCTGCGCGGTCGAGCGGCGCGGTCTCGGCGATCTCGGTGCGCACCTTGCTCGCCTGGAAGCCAATCATCGCGGCCAGCAGGCCGTCGCGGTCGCCGAACCATTTGTAGAGGCTTTCCTTGGAGCAATTGGCGGCCCGCGCCACGCCCGCCGTGGTCAACGCCTTCTCGCCGCCGCTCACGAGCAGCCGCAACGCGCTGTCCAGAACGGCATTCTGGCGCGGCGAATAATCGGCTTGTGGCGACGACGATGACAACACGAAAAAGCGGCCCTGATGAGTACCGTACGGTACGGTTCTGCTTATGGCCGATCATTTCCCGGCGGTCAAGAGCGCATTCGCAGGAACGTACAGGGTCTGCGCCGGATCACAGTGCGGCGCCGTCTACCGCGCGTAGTCGACGGGAATGGCCTCGCCGGCCTTCATGACTTCCATGGAGATCGAGGCGGAGACGTCGAAGAGTTCGATCCGGCGGACCAGCGCCTTGTAGATGACGTCATAATGCTCGACGCGGGGCAGCACGATTTTCAGGATATAGTCATAGGTGCCGGTCAGCCGGTGGACCTCGACGATCTCGGGGACGTCGCGGATCGCGCGGCGAAACTCCTCCATCCACTCCTCGGCATGATGCGCGGTGCGGATCAGTGCGAAGACCGTGGTCGGCACGCCCATCACCTCGCGGTCAAGCACCGCGACGCGGCGGCGGATATAGCCGCTCTCCTCCAGCCGCATGATCCGCCGCGAGCAGGCGGAGACCGAGAGGTGAATGCGCTCCGCCAGCTCCCCCACCGCCATATCCGCATCCTGCTGCAGAAGCGCCAGCAGCTTGCGATCCCGATCATCCAGCATGAGCCGCGCGCCTCCATTCTCCTAGACGCCAGTGTTTTGCACAAAAGTGGCGCGGCGTGCAAATCTTATGCGCGGATCGGGCTCCCGCAGCGTATCAACGCCTGCCGATCGCGGAGACGTGGCGGCACAGTAGAGGTCCAGGAGATTCGGCGGACAGGAGACGCAAGCATGCAGAAGATCGGTCTGATCGGCGGAATGAGTTTCGAAAGCTCGGCGGTCTATTACCGCATGATCAACGAGAGCGTGCGTCGCCGCCTGGGTGGCCTGCATTCGGCGGAGGTGCTGCTGCACTCGGTCGATTTCCAGACGATCGTCGACCTGCAAAAAGCCGGTTGCTGGCCGGAAGCGGCCGAGCGCTTGTCCGAAGTGGCCCGGTCGCTCGAAGCCGCCGGCGCCGCCTGCGTGCTGATCTGCACCAACACCATGCATCTGGTGGCCGAAGCGGTGGAGACGGCGATCAAGGTGCCGCTGATCAACATCATCGACGAGACCGCCGCGGCCTTGAACGCGGCCGGCTGCAAGCGTCCCCTCCTCCTCGCCACCCGCTACACGATGGAGCACGGCTTCTACGCCGATCGGATGGCGACGCGCGGGATCGACGTGCTGATCCCGGAAGCGGAGGATAGGACCCGGGTGCACGACATCATTTTCACGGAACTCTGCGCCGGCACGATCGATCCCCTCTCGCGCACGGCGCTCGAGGAGATCATCGTCCGCGGCAAGGCGGCCGGTGCTGATTCCGTCATCCTCGGCTGCACGGAAATCTGCCTGATCCTCGACCCCGACCACCTCTCCCTGCCCGGCTTCGACTCGACGCGCATCCACGCCGACACCGCCGTCGACTTGGCGCTCGCCGATCACCTGCGCGAGGCGGCCTGAGCCGCCTTCGCCATCAGCCCAGGCCCGATGCGTCGGCGCTATCAAACCGCTCCCGCGCCCCACGGATCGCCGCATGGTTGGTCGCTGACCAGGCCACGAGGGGTTCAAGCACGGCGTTGAAGGACTGGCCGAGCGCCGTCAGCCGATAGTCGACGCTGGGCGGCTTGGTCGGATAGACCGTGCGCTCGAGATAGCCGTCCCGCTCGAGATCGCGCAGCGTCTGGGTCAGCATGCGTTGGGAAATATCGGGGATGGCGCGGCGAAGCGCCGAGAAGCGCATCGGCGTCTCGGCCAGCGCCTGTACGATCAGCGTGTTCCACTTGCCGGCAAGATTGCCGAGCACATCGCGCACCGGGCAGTTCTCCGCCGAGAAGCTGCAGCCGTTGATGACGATCATCCGCTCCGCTGCCGCAGGGCTGACGACGCCTTCCGTCTTGCTCCGGTTGCTCATGGGCGGTTCCCTCCAGGTAACTTGCGTACGAAAACATGCCGCCTTTACACAGGCACCAGAATGCAGAATGACATGCTGGTCTCATTTCGGAACCATAGCTCCGAATGCGGAAAACGGCAATCTCGCGCGTCAAGCGACGGTCGAAGCGTGGGTGGAACATGCCTCGATCGTCGCATCACACGCCCCTCGTTGAACGAAGGAAAAGGTCATGACCACCATTCTCGTCACCGGCGCCTCCGGCCAGTTCGGCCGCCTGGTGCTGGACGCGCTGCTGAACTCCGGCAAAGTTGCGGCCAGCGATCTCGTGGCCGCGAGCCGCAGCCCGGAAAAGCTGTCCGACGTCGCCGAAAAGGGCGTCGCGGTTCGCACCATCGATTTCGATAGGGATGAAACGCTGCCGCCCGCTTTCGCTGGGATCGACACCGCGCTGATCATCTCGACCGATGCGCTGGGCGAAGAGGGCAAGCGGCTGGCGCAACATCGGCGCGCGGTCGCGGCGGCGAAGGCGGCCGGCGTCACGCGTCTCGTCTATATCTCGCTGCCCAATGCGGAGAACTCCGCCGTCTCTTTCGCGCCAGATCATCTCGGCACCGAGGAGGCGATCAAGGAGTCCGGCCTCGCCTACACCATCCTGCGCAACAGCTGGTACATGGAGAACCTCTTCATGTCGCTGCCATCGGCGCTTGCCTCCGGCCACTGGTACAGCGCGGCCGGCGACGGACGCATCCCCTATGTCGCCCGTGCCGATCTCGCCGCGGCTGCCGCCGGTGCCCTGCTTTCGGACGAGCACGGCAACGAGATCGTCACGCTGACGGGTCCGGTCGCCTATACGGTCGGAGAGGTCGCGGCGCTGGTCTCGGACGCGACGGGTAAGCCCTTGACCGTGGTCCCTGTCACCGACGAGCAGCTGGCAGAGGGCATGGCGGCGCATGGCGTGCCCGGCCCCTTCATCCCGACGCTCGTTTCCTTCGACCGCGCCGCACGGCTGGGACAGTTCGACCTGGTGACCGACGACGTTTCGCGCCTTGCCGGCCGCACGCCGACCTCGCTGACGGCTTTCCTTGAGGCAAACAAGGGCGCGTTCGGCGCCTGACGCGCTCGCCACCGGCTGCGCAGCGATCACGCTGCGCAGCCGGTGAGACCATTCACACAGTCTGGCCGCAGGCGCGGCGGAAGCGGCGCACGGTCTCGGTCATGCCGTAGATCAGCGCATCGGCGGTCAGACCATGGCCGATCGAAACCTCGGCCAGAGCGGGAATGTGGCGCACCAGCCGGGGCAGATTGTCGACGGTGAGGTCGTGGCCGGCATTGACGCCAAGGCCGATTTCATCGGCGATGCGGGCGGTTTCCCCCAGCGCTGCGGCGATCTGCTCGGCCCGGTCCGGATCGTCGTAGCAGCCGCCATAGGGGCCAGTATAAAGCTCGATCCGCGCGGCGCCGGTGTCGCGTGCCAGCTCCAGCGCTTCCCGGTCCGGCACGCCGTCGGCAAAGAGCGAAACACGGAAGCCCTGTCCGGAGAGGCGGCCGACGACCTCCTTCAGGAGCCCGTGGCTGGCGCGAAAGTCCCAGCCATGATCGGAGGTCGCCTGCGCCGGATCGTCCGGCACCAGCGTCACCTGCTCTGGCTCGGTCGCCTTGACCAGTTCCAGGAACTCCGCGTTGGGATAGCCTTCCATATTGAATTCGGCCTCGGGGTGGAGGTCGTCGATCAGGTTGCGAAGCGGCGAAAGATCGGAAAAGCGAATATGGCGTTGATCGGGCCGCGGATGCACGGTCAAGCCGCCGGCACCCGCCTCCAGCGCCAGGCGCCCCAACTCGGTGACCGACGGCCAGGGAAGATCGCGGCGATTACGCAGCATGGCGATGGCGTTGAGATTGACGGAGAGCGTGGCGGGCATGCGGACACCTCGGGGAGCATGGAGATCACGGCCGTACAAAGGCCGACGACGCGGCCCGAGCCATACTGGAGAATCAACTGCCCCGAAACGACGGCTAAGAAAAAAAGTTTTCCGGAGCCTACGTAGCTTGGGTGGCGAGGGCCCCGCCCGCCGGAGCGCGCCTTATCAAAAGTTGCAGACGATCCGTCTGTCCGCGACTAACATTCAATCGTTCGATCTTTTTTGCGGTTATAATGATATGTTTGGATACTTGTCGCTGACAAATGATGAATTTTGCGCTTTAATGATATGAGTCGGAGGCGACCGGTCGGCGGACGCCGCGACAAAGCACATCTCGATCCGTTTTTTCCTTCCTCGCGCGAACCTGTTCGCAGCGCGACAGTTGGAGAAGCGGAGGCGAACCGGACCACAGGATTGGGATCGCAGGGAGAGAAATGAGCCACCAGGAACCATGCGCCAGCGATAAGCAGGCTGCGCTTGAGGCGGTATTGGCAAGCGATGTCTTCGCGCGCTCGGAGCGGCTGCGCGCCTTTTTGACCTATGTGGTGGAAAAGGAACTGGCGGGCGAAGCCCAGCAGCTCAAGGGCTACACGATCGCCATCGACGTCTTCGGCCGGTCCCAGAACTTCAACGCCGACAGCGACCCACTGGTGCGCGTCCATGCCGGCAAGTTGCGCAAGCTTCTCACTCACTATTACGAAACTGAAGGCGTCGACGATCCCTGGCAGATCGAGATCCCCAAGGGCGGCTATACGCCGATCTTCCGGCGCAAGGCTGCCATCACGACGGCGCTGCCCGAGGCGCAAACGATCGACGACCGGACGTCCGCTCTCCCTCCGCCATCGCCTGGAGCGATGGCAGCGAGCGAGGCGAGCCATCGTCTCCTCGAACAGCCCCTTCATTCGCCGGCGGCGACATCGTCCAAACCAGCGAATGGGCAGATGGGTGAAAACCCGCTCGCCCATCACGGCCCCACCTTCTCGCCAGCAACCAAACAGCGCCCCAAGCCTTCGCCCTTCGCGGCGCTCTCGATCCTGCCTTTGCTGATGCTGCTGCCGCTGTCCTCGACGGCGATGAGCGTGCATGTGCCGACCTCGGCAATGCTGCGTTCGAACGTCGCCGAGACGGTGGCAGGCGACCTTCCCCATCTGCGCTTCCGCCTCGATGGTGCGGTAAGCGAGCGGGCGCAACAGTTCTCCTCGCTGCTTGGTGCCGCCTTCGCGCAATATCGCACGATCAATTCCGCCAAGCTGCCGACGATCGAAGACAGCGCGCTGCCAAGCGGGAACGAGAAACTGAGCTTCGAGGTGTCAATTACGGACCAGCAGCAGCCGAGCGGGCTGCAGATCACCATCACGAGCACGGCGAATGACGACGTCGTTCTCTCGTCCTTCGTTCCAGACGAGGAAATGGCCGACGAGAACGACCTTCTCTACGAGACGCTCCAACTTGCCAGCAACAGCCTGACGGCCAACGGAGCGATCTTCCGCTATGCGGCCCGCAAGGGCATCGAATCGAACCTGATGCGCTGCATGCGGCTGACCGACGTCTTCCGCCTCTCTCCCGATCGCCAGAGCTTCCGCCAGATGCGCGACTGCCAGCAGGGCCTTATTCCCGGCCCGGACGGAAAGATCATTTTCGCGGTCAGTGCCGGCGCGCTTCCAAAGGCGGTGAGCGAGGTCAAGTAGACGGCGGGCCCGCTCGTATCGTGGAAGCGCGGCGCCTGGCTCAGCGCACGATCGTCAGCGTCTCCGCTGCGCGGGTAATGGCGGTGTAGAGCCAGCGCTCGCGCGTGTCGCGGAACGCCCAGCTCTCGTCGAACAGCACCACATTGTTCCACTGCGAGCCCTGCGCCTTGTGGACGGTCAGGGCATAGCCATAGTCGAACTCGTCATAGCGCTTGCGCGTCGACCAGGGTATCTCGCCCTCGACCTCCTCGAAGGCGGTCTTGAGCAGCTTGATCTTGGCAGCACCCCGATCCATGTCGTCGTCTTCCGGGCGGATCATCAGGTTGATCCCCGGTTTGACCGTTTCCTTGGACGAGGTCATGACCTGCCAGAGGGAGCCGTTCAGCAGCCCCTTGGCCGGATCGTTGCGCAGGCAGACCAGCTTGTCGCCGGACTGCGGATATTCGGTGGCGAAGCCCTTCAGCTCGCGCAGCCGCGTATTGTAGCGCCGCCGCGTCCGGTTGGTGCCGACCAGAACCTGATCGGCCTCCAGCACGAGGCTCTGGGTGACGGCGCTCTTTGGGATCACCTGGGCAGCGCCGTAGTCGCCATACATGATCTCGTTGCCCTCGCGCACCTGCATGGCGAGCTTGATGATCGGGTTGTCGCGCGCCTGACGGTGGATCTCGGTCAGGAGATAATCGGGCTCGTCATTGGTGAAGTAACCGCCGCCGGAGACGGGCGGCAGCTGACCGGGATCGCCGAGAACGAGGATCGGCGTGCCGAAGCTCATCAGGTCGCGGCCGAGCGCCTCGTCGACCATGGAACATTCGTCGACGATGATCAGCGCCGCCTTGGCGACGGGGCTTTGCCGGTTGATGGAGAACATCGGCGCGATCGAGGTCTTGCCGGTCTCCTCGTCGGAGACCTCCTCCTCGCCGCGCGGGCGATAGATCAGCGAATGGATGGTCTTGGCGTTCTTGGCACCCTTGGAGCGCAGCACTTGCGCCGCCTTGCCGGTAAAGGCCGCAAACAGCACCTCGCCATCGACATGTTCGGCAAAATGGCGGGCGAGCGTGGTCTTGCCCGTGCCGGCATAGCCGAACAGCCGGAAAAGCGGCGTAGACTTGTCCTTCAGCCATTGGCTGACGGCCTTCAGCGCTTCATCCTGCTGTGGTGCGAATTCCATGATCCCGACTGACAGGATTCGCCGCGAGGGCGCAAGCAAAACCGATACAGCCGCACTCCTCGCCGGGCCAAGCGCGCTCGGCCGGACGTGCCCCTGCAAGATCCGGCGCCTTGACTTCGCCGCCACCTTCCGCTTCTAAGGCCCCATCTCCCACCCCGCCTCTCGCCGTTCGAAGCGGCGTCGGATGCACCGGGATCCGCCATGTCGACCCTTACCCCCCTCGCCCCTTCCGGCCACCCCGTCCTTCGCCCGGGAGAGGACGAACACAGCGCGTCGGCGCCCGCTCAAGGGCTCGGCCGCCGGCCGCCGCTTCTGCAATGGGCCGCACTCCTTGCCCTCTCGATCCTCCTCGCAGGGCTGATGGAACTGGCTGGAATTCCCGCGGCGCTCCTGATGGGGCCGATGGTGGCCGGTGCCATCGTCGGACTGAATGGCGGCAGCATCCGCCTGCCGCGCCTCCTCGTCTTCTGCTCGCAAGCGCTGATCGGCACGCTGATTGCCGGGTCCATCAATGCCGGCATCGTCACCACATTCCTCGGCAACTGGCCGCTCTTCCTCGGCGTCGTCGTCTGCGTCATCACCATGAGCACGCTCAGCGGCTACCTGATCAGCCGGCTCAACATCCTGCCCGGCACTACCGCCATCTGGGGCTGTTCGGCCGGTGCGGCGACGACCATGATGGTGATGGCGGAGGCCTATGGCGCGGACGCCCGGCTCGTCGCCTTCATGCAATATCTGCGCGTGGTCTTCGTGGCCGGCGCCGCCGCGCTCGTCGCCCGCTTCTGGGTGGGGATCGACAGCGCCGCACCGGCGATCGTCTGGTTTCCG
Source organism: Rhizobium sp. YIM 134829 (assembly GCF_046546455.1). NCBI lineage: Bacteria > Pseudomonadati > Pseudomonadota > Alphaproteobacteria > Hyphomicrobiales > Rhizobiaceae > Rhizobium > Rhizobium sp. YIM 134829. Next base: position 260,494 of record NZ_JBKHKI010000006.1, on the reverse strand, counting down.
CCGATCGAGCCGCTTTCGCTCGCCCAGACGCTGCTGATCGCGCTCTTTGCCGGCCTGCTCGGCTGGCGGCTGCGCATCCCCGCCGGCGTCCTGCTGCTGCCCTTTCTCTTCGGCGGCCTGATGAGCATCTCCGGCCTCGTCACCATCCACCTGCCGGAATGGCTGCTCGCGATCAGCTATGCGCTGCTCGGCTGGAACATCGGCCTCGGCTTTACCCGCAGGATCCTGAGCCATGCGCGCCGCGTGCTGCTGCCGACGGTTGCCTCCATCCTGGTCCTCATGGCAATCTCCGGCGGTCTCGCCTATCTGCTGACGCGGACGGCGGGCATCGATCCGCTGACGGCCTATCTCGCCACCAGCCCTGGCGGCATGGATTCGATCGCCATCATCGCCGCCGACAGCGATGTCGACATCGCCTTCGTCATGGCGCTTCAGACAGCGCGATTGCTGCTGGTGACGGCCATCGGGCCGGCGCTCGCCCGCTTCGTCGCCACCCGCTCCGGCCGCACGCCACCCGTCACCTGAACCGGCGGTATCGTACGATCGCTGGTCTTTGCGGGATCGACGTCTATCTTCTCCGCCAACCGAGGAGAAACGCCATGACCGACCAGCCTTCGAAAGTCACCTTCCCGAATGGACGAACCGTGCCCGCGCTTGGCCAGGGCACTTGGCGGATGGGCGAGGCAGGCGCTGATCGCGCCGCCGAGATCCGAAGCCTGAATTTCGGCCTCGATCTCGGGCTCAGCCTGATTGATACGGCGGAAATGTATGCCAATGGCGGATCGGAAGAGGTGGTGGGAGAGGCGATCGCCACGCGCCGTGCCGAGGCCTTCCTTGTCAGCAAGGTGCTGCCCTCCAATGCCAGCCGCGACAAGACGATCCGCGCCTGCGAGAACAGCCTGCGCCGGCTCAAAGTGGATCAGATCGATCTCTACCTCCTGCACTGGCGCGGCAACCATCCGCTGGAGGACACGGTCGCGGCCTTCGAGCAGCTGAAGACCGATGGGAAGATCGCCGCCTGGGGCGTCTCCAATTTTGATCTCGAGGACATGGAGGAACTGGCGGACCTGCCGGCCGGTGGCAATGTCGCGACCGACCAGGTGCTCTACAATCTCTCCCGCCGCGGCATCGAGTACGACCTCCTGCCCTCTGCGGCGGAACGGTCGCTGCCGATCATGGCCTATTCGCCGCTCGACGAAGGCCGGCTGCTCTCGCACCCGACGCTGGCGACGATCGGCGACGAACTCGGGGCCACGCCGGCGCAGGTGGCGCTCGCCTTCGTGCTGAGCCGCCCCGGCGTCATCGCCATCCCGAAGACCGGCTCGCGCGATCGCGTCAAGGAGAACCACGCCGCGCTCAGCCTGACACTGACGCCCGCCCATCACGCAGCACTCGACGCGGCCTTCCCGCCGCCGACCACCAAGCGCCCGCTGGAGATGATTTGACGGGCCGGGTCGACCGGCCGGGACGTCCCAGCCGGTTAGCCCTCCTCACATGCCCTGCGCGCCGCGGTTCATGGCGGCAATGCCGGTGCGGCAGACTTCGATCAGCCCGAGCGGCTTCATGATCGCCACGAACTGGTCGATCTTCGACGACTTGCCGGTGATCTCGAAGATGAAATGCTCGACCGTGGCATCGACCACCTTGGCATGGAAGGCATCGGCGAGCCGAAGCATTTCGGCGCGATTGTCGCCGGTGCCCTTGACCTTGACCAGTGCCACCTCACGCTCGATCGGCCGCTCATGGCCAAGCGTGTTGGCGCGCACCGTGAGATCGACCACCCGATGAACCGGGACCAGCCGTTCGACCTGCGCCTTGATCTGCTCGAGCACATGCGGCGTGCCGCGCGTCACGACCGTGATACGCGAAAGATGCGCCTCGTGTTCGGTTTCCGAGACGGTCAGGCTCTCGATATTGTAGCCGCGGCCGGAGAACAGCCCAATGACGCGCGCCAAAACGCCGGGCTCGTTGTCGACCAGCACGGAGAGCGTATGCTTCTCGTCGGTCTCTGTCTCCTTGGCGATGAAATAGGCCGAGCCGGTCGGCTGAAGATGGGCGCTCACGGTAATTCCTCTCAGGTCAAACGGCCAGCTCGACGCTGGCTTCAGGCATCAGTGTCTTCGAGCGGCTCACGAGCTTGCGATCGAAGGTGGTGAAAGTCATGTTTGCGTCAGTCAGGCACAGATGCGCCGCATCGGCGAAATCCATACCTGCTTCATGAAGGTCGAGGACGCGGTTGAACGTATCCGCCCGCTCGATCTCGATCGACTCGACCAGGAGCAGCGAGCGAAACAAGCGGTTAATTTGCTCCCTGTCGGCCCTCACCAGTCTCCTCAGCGCCCATTCAGCTTCCACAAGAACCGTCCAGAGAATGAAGAACCGGGAGGTGGCCAGCAGCCGCTCGACGATCGCATTCTGCTCGTCGTGATCGACCACGAACAGGCGGAGAAGGATGTTGGTGTCAATCGACCGTGTCTTCATCGGCATCCTCGACCCACTGCCTCCTCACGCGATCCCATCGACGCTCCGCTTCCTGAAGCACAGCATCTTCGATCATCTCATCGGTGATCGGCGGCCCCACATAGCGAAGTCGCTGCGCAAGAAACTGCTCGAACGTTAGGCTTCCTCGCTGCGCTTGCTCGGATACAGAGGAGGCAAGCGGCGCGACGACGAGCCGCCCATCCTCCTGCGAAATCTCAACCTCGCGACCGGGCGTGAGCCCGAGAGACAAGCGAATATCTGCGGGGATCCGCAGTTCTCCTGTTTCCGACATCCTCGTTCTCGCCATGACCTCACCTCCAGCGGCAATAGGGCGCGACAGTCTACCGCGCCCATTACGCCCAATCAAACGAGCTGGCGGCCCTTGGCGTCGATGGCGGTGGCGACGGCTTCATCGGTGGCTTCGTCGGGCAGGAGCATTTCATTATGCGCCTTGCCGGACGGGATCATCGGGAAGCAGTTGGCAAGATTCGCGACGCGGCAGTCGAAGATGACCGGCGCCGGGCTGTCGATCATCCGGCGGATGGCATCGTCAAGCTCGCCCGGCTTTTCGCAACGAATGCCGACGCCGCCATAGGCCTCGGCCAGCTTGACGAAGTCCGGCATCGCCTCGGTATAGGAGTTCGACAGGCGGTTTCCATGCAGCAGCTGCTGCCACTGGCGGACCATGCCCATATATTGATTGTTCAGGATGAAGATCTTGACCGGCAGATTATACTGAACGGCGCAGGACATTTCCTGGATGCACATCTGGATCGACGCATCGCCGGCAATGTCGATGACGAGGCTGTCGGGATGAGCGACCTGAACGCCGATCGCCGCGGGGAAGCCATAGCCCATGGTGCCGAGGCCACCGGAGGTCATCCAGCGGTTGGGCTCCTCGAAGCCATAGAACTGCGCCGCCCACATCTGGTGCTGGCCGACCTCGGTGGTGATGTAGGTATCGCGGTCCTTGGTGAGCTCGTAGAGACGCTGCAGCGCATATTGCGGCATGATGACGTCGTTGCTCGGCGTATAGGCGAGCGAGTTGCGCGCTCGCCAGCGGGTGATCTCCTCCCACCAGGGCGCGAGCTTGGCCGCATCCGGCTTGTCGGCCGAGGTGCGCCACAGGCGGACGAGGTCATCGAGGACATTCCCGACATCGCCCAGGATCGGAATGTCGACGCGGACATTCTTGTTGATCGAGGAGGGGTCGATGTCGATATGGATCTTTTTCGAATTCGGCGAAAAGGCATTGAGCCGGCCGGTGATACGGTCGTCGAAGCGGGCGCCGACGCAGATCATGACGTCGCAATCATGCATCGCCATATTGGCTTCGTAGGTGCCGTGCATGCCGAGCATGCCGAGCCAGGCCGGGCCGGAAGCCGGGTAGGAGCCGAGCCCCATCAGCGTCGAAGTGATCGGGAAGCCGGTGATCGCGACGAGCTCGCGCAGCAGCCGCGAGGCCTCCGGTCCGGAATTGACGACGCCGCCACCCGTATAGAAGACCGGCCGCCGGGCCGATTTCATCAGCGCGACCGCCTCCTCGATGCGCTTGATATCGCCCTGGACCTTCGGCTGGTAGCTCTTCTGGACCCGGACGGCGGAGGGCGGCGTATAGGTACCGGTCGCGAATTGAACATCCTTCGGAATATCGACCAGGACCGGGCCGGGACGGCCGGACTGGGCGATGCGGAAGGCCTCGTGGATGGTGGCGGCCAGTTCGTTGACGTCCTTGACCAACCAGTTGTGCTTGGTGCAGGGCCGCGTGATGCCGACCGTATCGCATTCCTGGAAGGCGTCGGAGCCGATCAGCGTGCTCGGAACCTGGCCGGAAAGGCAGACGAGCGGGATCGAATCCATCAGCGCGTCCTGCAGCGGCGTCACGGCATTGGTGGCGCCGGGGCCGGAGGTGACGAGCATGACGCCGACCTTGCCGGTCGAGCGCGCGTAGCCTTCGGCCATATGGCCGGCGCCCTGCTCATGGCGGACCAGAATATGGTTGATCGCATCCTGCTGGTGGATCTCGTCATAGATCGGCAGGACGGCACCGCCGGGATAGCCGAAAATATCCGTGACGCCATTGTCCTTCAGCGCCTGGAGAACGATTTCCGCCCCCGTCATCGTCATGCCCAGTGCGGTCTTCGTCTCCTCGCCCGCCGCGGCCGTGGTCTGCATATCCATCCTGCTCATCCGCCCTGTTTGGCCTCTTGTCTCAAGCCCTGCCGGCTTTCAAGGCCCTGTGTCGTCCATGGTTTGAAGGCATAAAAAAAGGCCCCGTCAGGAGCCTTGGTCTGCGCATGGGTGGCTATCGCCGGATGGTTACACCATCCTGCCCATGCGCCGTCCCACCACAAGAATTGCAACGATCTTCGTCATAGCCGGCAGTGTTAACGCGATTGAAAGGCGCCGTCAACGCCTTTCGGCGCCGCTTCCCCCAGGGGTTGAGGTGAAGAGCAATCTTAAACCGCGGAAACATCTTGTTAAATCGCCTGCCCTATCATCGCGGCTCACAAAGGATGTCCTCGTGCGCAATACCGATCTCCAGACTTCCAGCCAGGCTGGCGAGCAAGACCGTCGCGATATGGCCGCACGTGGCAACCGATTTCTCGGCCGGGTGATCGCCTGCAGCGGTTCGCGCGCCACCATTGCCGCCACGGCCGAGAATGGCGAAACCACCATGTCCGAGCTCTGGTCGGTCGGCCGGCTCATCTCGATCAGTGTCGGATCGAACCGTGTCGTAGCCCTCGTCAACTCGATGCGCACCGACGACCAGGCCTGGGCCGAGAATGCGGATAACATCATCCATATCGAGGTCGAGCTGCTGGGCGAGGTCTATGTCAGCCCGGAGGGCGAGGAGCGCTTTTCCGCCGGCATCAGCCGCTTCCCCTATCTCGGCGCCATTGCTCATCGCATCCGCTCCGCCGACCTTGCGCGCGTCTACGACAGCGGCCGCATGGACAGCTGCGTGATCGGAACGCTGACACAGGACGAGACGATCGACGCGACCATTCATGTGCCCTCGATGCTGTCGAAGCACTTCGCCATCGTCGGCACCACCGGCGTCGGCAAGTCGACGGCGGTGGCCCTGCTGCTGCGCAAGGCGCTGGCCGCCGATCCGAAGCTGCGGGTCCTGATCCTCGACCCGCACAACGAGTTCGCCGCCGCCTTCCCGACGGAAGCCGTGGTGATCGATACCGACACGCTCGACCTGCCTTTCTGGCTGATGCGGCTCGACGAATTTGCCGAAGTCGTGTTCCGCGGCCGGCCGCCGGTGGCGGAAGAGCTCGATATCCTGCGCGATGTCATTCCCGAAGCAAAACGCGCCTTCAAGGGTGGCGGCGAAAACGCGCTGATGCGACGCCCGACTGAGAAGAGCTCGATCACCGCCGATACACCGGTCCCCTACCGCATCGCCGACGTGCTGGCGCTGATCGACGAGCGGATCGGGCGTCTGGAAGGCCGAACGGAAAAGCCGAGCTTGCGCTCGCTGAAAGTGCGCATCACCGCAGCGATCAACGACCCGCGCTACGGCTTCATGTTCTCCTCCAACACGATCACCGATACCATCCTCGACACGATCGGCCGGATCTTCCGGGTGCCCGGCGACGGGAGGCCGCTGACCACCTTCCAGCTTGGCGGCATCCCGTCCGAGGTCGTGAACTCCGTCGCCTCCGTTCTGTGCCGCATGGCGTTCGAGATCGGGCTGTGGAGCAATGGCGGCGTCCACATGCTGGTCGTCTGCGAGGAAGCGCACCGCTACGTGCCGGCCGATCCGTCCCTCGGCTTTGTGCCCACCCGCCAAGCGATCGCGCGCATCGCCAAGGAAGGCCGGAAATACGGCGTTTCGCTGGGCATCATCACCCAGCGGCCGGGCGAACTCGACCCGACCATCCTCTCGCAGTGCTCGACCGTCTTCGCCATGCGCCTCTCCAACGAGCACGACCAGGAAATCATCCGCTCGGCGATCCCCAACTCCTCGATCTCGACCACGAGCTTCATATCCTCGATCGGTAATGGCGAGGCGATCGCCTTCGGCGAGGCGGTGGCCGTGCCGATGCGCATGCGCTTCAACCGCGTCAAGGAGAACGAGCTGCCGAAGGCGAGCGGCTTCTCGATGAAGCTTTCCGACGATACGCCCGCGACCGTCGATCTGCGCACCATCGTCGCGCGGATGCGTTCGATCTCCACCCCGGAGATCTCCGCCTTCCAGCCGGAGCCGCCGCCCGCACCTTCCGGCCCGCCGACGATCGCCGAACCCTCCCGGAGCGCACCGACGCCGCCTCTGATGGCACCCTCCCGGCCGGAGATCTTCCGTCATGATCTGCTGCCGCAGGGCGATCCGCCGTCCCACCCGCAGCAAGGTCGGTTCAATCAGATCCGCAGCCAGCTGTTGAACGAAGACATGCCGACGCGCACCGTGGAAGATCGCCCGCTGCATCGTCCTGCTCCGTCCGTCGAGACAGACCCGCCGCCCATTCGCCCCGGCTCGCTGCGCGAGAGCCTGCTCAAGAAGCCGCTCGGCAGCATCATCCGGAAGTAGCGGGATCAATCCGCTGCCAGTCGGGACCGAGCTGGTTGCGGAACCAGGTCATCTGGCGCTTGGCATATTGGCGCGTCGCGGCAGAGGCGGTGTCGATGACTTCGTCGCGGCCAAGTTCTCCGGCCAGCATCGCCGCGATCTGCGGCACCCCGATCGCCTTCATGGCCGGCAGCGCCGGCGACAGCCGTTGCGCAAGCAGCGCCTCCACCTCTTCCACCGCCCCTTCCTCCAGCATGGTCGCGAAGCGGCGGTCGATGCGGCGGCGCAGGATCTCGCGCTCGGGCTGCACGACCAGCTTCAGGGCGCGTTTCGGATCGACGAGCACCGGCCCGCTCTCCGCCTGATAGGCAAGGATCGAGCGGCCGCTGGCGCGATAGACTTCGAGCGCGCGCAGGATGCGCTGCCCATCTTCCGGGCGCAGCCGCGCAGCCGCGGCCGGATCCTCCTCGGCGAGGCGTGCGTGCAGGGCCTGAGGTCCCTCGACCGCCAGCGCCGCCCGAAGCGTCTCGCGCAGCCCATCCGGTACCGGTGGCATGGCGGAGAGGCCGCCCGTCAGCGCCTTGAAATAGAGCCCCGTGCCACCGATGATGATCGGCAATTGCCCGCGCGCCCGCACTTCATCGAGAACCGCGGACATCGCACGGGTCCAGGCGCCGGTGGAATAGGTCTCGCTGGCCGGCACATGGCCGTAGAGCCGGTGCTCGATCCCGCTCATCTCCGCATCCGAGGGACGCGCGGTGAGGATGCGCAGCGTGTCGTAGACCTGCATGCTGTCGGCATTGATGACGACGCCACCATGCCGGGCCGCGAGATCGAGCGAGAGCGCCGACTTGCCGCTGGCGGTCGGCCCGGTTATCAGGATCGCGTCTTGTCCGCTTTGAAGGTCTATTGCCATGGCTCTCGTTGCCACGCTTGTCGCCGCTCCGTCAAACCCGGCGCTGAGCCCCGTGCTCGGCGCGCGCGCGGCCGAGGCTGTGAAGGCCGCCGGCCTCTATTGGCTCGCCGATGGCATCGCCTGCGACATCGCGCTGCGCGACGGCACGGATGCCAGCCGGGCTGAAGCGGCCCTGAGGGCCGCCGTTGAAGGCCAGCCGATCGACGTGGCGGTTCAGGAGGCCGAAACCCGGCGCAAGCGCCTGCTGATCGCCGACATGGATTCGACCATGATCGGCCAGGAATGTATCGACGAACTGGCGGCCGAAGTCGGCCTCAAGGATCAGGTGGCGGCCATCACCGCCCGCGCCATGAACGGCGAGATCGAGTTCGAGCCGGCCCTGATCGAGCGGGTCGCGCTGCTCAAAGGTCTGCCGGCCTCAGTTGTCGACGAGGTGATCGAGCGGCGCATCACGCTCACCCCAGGCGGCCTGCCGCTGATCGCCACGATGAAGGCCAAGGGCGCCCATACCGCGCTCGTCTCCGGCGGCTTCACCGTCTTTACCGGCCCGATCGCGGCTCGGCTGGGCTTTCACGAGAACCGCGCCAACCGGTTGCTTGAGGCTGACGGCCTTCTGACCGGCGAGGTCGCCCGTCCGATCCTCGGCAAGCAAGCCAAGGTGGATGCGCTCAAGGAGATCGCCGAGCGGCTTGGCATCGCGCCCGAAGATGCCATGGCCGTCGGCGACGGCGCCAATGATCTCGGCATGATCCAGCTTGCCGGCTCCGGCGTGGCGCTGCACGCCAAGCCGACCGTTGCCGCTCAGGCGAAGATCCGCATCGACCATGGCGACCTGACGGCCCTTCTCTACCTGCAGGGCTATCGCAAGACGGATTTCGTCGAATGATCGAGACCGAGCGGCTGCGCCTGCGCGCCTGGCTTGACGGCGACCGCGCCCTCTTCCACGACATCAACAGCGACCCGGAGGTCATGGCCTTCTTCGCCGTGCGCCGCAGCCGAGAGGAGGCGGACGCCATGATGGACCGGCTCAACGAGACCATCGCCCGCACCGGCCGCGGCTGGTTTGCAGTGGCGGAGAAGGAGAGCGATGTGGCCCTTGGCATGTGCGGTCTGGCCGATGCCAATCTCACGCCGCTCTTCCCCGCCGACATGGTCGAGATTGGCTGGCGGCTCGCGCGACCCTTCTGGGGCAAAGGTTATGTGACGGAAACGGCACTGGCGCTGCTGCGCCTCGGTTTCGAGGATTTCGGCCTGCCGGAGATCGTCTCCTTCGCCGTGCCGGAGAATGACCGTTCGCTCGCCGTCATGCAGCGTCTCGGCTTTCGCCCGGACCCGACGCGGGATTTCGATCACCCACGCGTGCCGGACACGCATCCGGCGCTCAAGCGCCATGTTTTCCACGCCATGACCGCCCGGCACTGGGCCGAGCGGCAGAGCGGCTGAGACCTATTCGAGGCGCAGGCTGACAAAGCGCAGCTCGCCGGTCTTGTTGGAGACCATGACCAGCGTGTTGCGCCGGCCCTCGCCCTTCAACTCCTCGATCCGCGCCGAGACATCTTCCGGCGTCTTCATCGCTTCCTGGCCGATCTCGACGATGACATCACCGGCCACGATGCGGCGCTCGGCGGCCGGCGAGCCGGTGGCGACATCGGTGACGACGACGCCATCGATATCGGCCGCGATCTCATAGGTCTTACGGCTGGCATCATCCAACGTCGCGAGCTTCATGCCGAGCACGACATCGGCGGCCGGCAGGGTCGCGGCCGGTGGTTCGGCCTGATCCGTGCCTTCCTCGGCGCCGGGCGTCGTGGGCTCGTCGGCGGCGGCTTCCTCATTGTTCTCAAGTCGGCCGAGCGTGACCTTGACCGTCTGTTCCTTGCCGTCGCGAAGGATCACCACGTCGACCGCCTTGCCGACCGGGCTTTCGGCGACGACGCGCGGCAGATCGCGCATCTCCACCACGTCGCGGCCATCGAACTTGACGATCACATCGCCTGCCTTGATCTCGCCATTGGCGATCGGTCCACCTTCGATGACGCCGGAGACCAACGCACCCCGCGCCGTGTCCATCTTCAGGCTCTCGGCAATATCGTCGGTGACCGGCTGAATGCGCACGCCGAGCCAGCCGCGGCGGGTCTCGCCGAATTCGCGCAGCTGCCCGACGACGTTCTGCGCCAGTTCCGTCGGCACGGAGAAGCCGATGCCGATCGACCCACCGGAAGGCGAGATGATCGCCGTGTTGATGCCGATGACCTCGCCCTTCATGTTGAAGAGCGGCCCGCCGGAATTGCCGCGGTTGATGGCGGCGTCCGTCTGGATGAAGTTGTCATAGGGCCCGGCATTGATGTTGCGGCCGCGGGCCGAGATGATGCCGACGGTCACGGTCCCGCCGAGGCCGAAGGGATTGCCGATCGCCATCACCCAGTCGCCGATCCGCATGGCGCGGCTGTCGCCGAAGGGAACCGCGGTCAGCGGCTTCTTCGGCTCGACCTTGAGCAGCGCCAGATCGGTCTTGGTGTCGGTGCCGATCAGCTTGGCCTTCAGCTTCGAGCCATTGGCGAAGTTGATCTCGATGTCGTCGGCGCCCTCGATCACGTGGTTGTTGGTGACGATATAGCCGGCGGGATCGATGACGAAGCCGGAGCCGAGCGATTCGACCTTGCGGCTCTGCGGCCCGCTGCCACCCTGGCCCTTGAAGAATTCGTCAAAGAAATCCTGGAAGGGCGAGCCTTCCGGCACCTTGGGCATCGGCGCTTCGTCGTCGGATTTGACGTTCTGCGAGGTGGAGATGTTGACCACGGCATCAAGCAGGCCGGCAGCGAGATCGGCGACCGACGCCGGCCCCTGCATCATCGCCGGCGGCACCTTGATCTGCGGCGCGGCAGCCGAGGGCGGGGCCGGCAGGGCCTCGGGCGCTGCGGGCGGCGCGGCCGGCGCCGGAGCCGGTGGCGCGACATTGGCGGGCGGCGCCATCTGGGCCGAGGCCGGCAGGGCCGTGCCGGCCGCGAGGGCGGCCGAAAGTCCGGCGGCGAGCGACCGGGTGAAGCTCAGGCGGAAAGACGATCCCATGGGGTCCTCATGTTCGGAAGATGATGCAGCGGCGCGATCCGGATCAAGGGACCAGCTTAGAAAAACGCCTCGCTAAGCGAAAGCCCCAGCCCCTTGCGTCCGACGACGTCCTCGCGCCGGGACGCGCGATGCGGAAGAACACGCTCATCATGGGCCAAAGATAAGGCGAGGCCCTGCCCCGTCCAGTCATCTTTTCGTTATGCCGCTGAGACGGCCAGGATGAGCCAGGCGGAAGCCTGTGCCTCAGAGCGTGACCTCATGACCATGCGCCTTCAGCGCTGCGAGCGCCTTTTCGACATCGGAGCCGAGCACGAAGACATAATCGGTGGAGAAGGTGGAGTTGGCGAAAAGGCCGACGCCCGCGGCCGAGAGCGGCTGCAGGACGGACGAAAGGATGCCCGGAATATCGAAGGCGAAATGTTCCTCGATTCGCAGGCAGCGCCAGCCATTCGACGAGATCACGCTGGTCGGCACGCGCGCCGCCCGGCAGACGAGCGTCATCTCCTCGCGCGAACTCGAGACGGCCCAGAAGCCCGGCCCCGGCAGCCATTCCGGAATCGGCGTTCCGACATTGAGCCGGATGATCGCATATTCGGCTTCGACCAGACGGATCAGCAATTTGCGTGACATGAATTTCCTCGCGCGAGCCGCATTCGCAAGGAATGCGCCCCGTCGGCGGCACACGGCACCGTCGACACCTTACACGGCGCCGTTCGCGCCAGCAGGCCATTTACCAGCCTGCTTATCGGTCCTCAAGCCTTTCCTTTTCCCGGATGGGTGTCAGGCGCGGAGAGAATTTCGCCATTCAATGACCACGCCCATCACAAACATGGAGAGCGTTACTTCCAGTGGCGGAGTTCTTGGCGAAGCTCCTGCAACTTTTTTTCAATCCAGGCTCGTCGACTGTCAATTTTCTCTTCCTTCAGCTCCGCCTCACGATCCGAAATTTCCCTCTCAATTTCGCAGCGCCTCAACTTTCTCTCGCTGAGATGAAGTTCCTCAATGATAAACCGCATAACGGATACCCCTAAATTTAGCTCCTATTGTATGAGTTAGTTCAGGATTTCCGCTGTTCAAGTTTCATGGCAGCGAAAATTAGAAAAGAAAAAAGCCGGCGCAAAGGCCGGCTTTTCACGTCTGTTTCTCATTCTAAAATCAGTTTGCCGGAGCCGGCGCCGGATTGGCTGGGGCCAGCGCCGGCGCGCCGGGCTGAGGTGCCGGCGGTGCGGCAGCAGCGGGCCCGGAGGCCGGCGGGGTCGGCGTGCCGCTCGAGCTGTTGAAGTAACGGAAGAACTCCGAATCCGGCGAAATGACCAGCGTCGTGTCCGGGCTGCCGATCGCCTGCGCATAAGCGGTCATCGAGCGGTAGAACTCGAAGAAGGCCGGGTCGCGCTGGAAGGCATCGCCGAAGATCCGCGTGCGCTCGGCTTCGCCCTCACCACGGAGAACCTCGGAATCGCGCTGGGCGTCGGCGACGATTTCGACGACCTGGCGGTCGGCGATCGCCCGGCGGCGCTGGCTTTCCTCGTTACCGCGGGCGCGGATGAGCTCGGCCTGGGCCAGGCGCTCGGCGCGCATGCGGTCGTAGGTCTGCTGCGAGACCTCCTGGTTGAGATCGGTACGACGGATGCGGACATCCTGAATGTCGAGGCCGAGCGACTCGGCATCGGGCTTCAGGTCGGTGCGCACCTCGCGCATCATCGCCGCACGCTCTTCCGAAAGCGCCGCCTCGAAGCCACGCAGACCATAGACTCGACGCAGAGAGCTATCGAGACGGGTGCGCAACCGCGATTCCGCCGACTCGCGGTCGCCGGAAACGGTTTCGCGGAAGAGGCGGGGATTGGCGATACGATAGACGACGAAGGCGTCGACTTCGTAGAACTTACCGTCGGAGACCTGGACGCGAATGTTGTCGAGGTCGAAGCGCAGCGCCTGGTCCTCGACATATTGCACCCGGTCGGCATCCATGAAGCCGAAGGGCAGCTTGAAGTAGAGGCCGGGCTCGGTCTTCACATCCTGGATCTGACCGAAGCGGACGACGACTGCCTGCTGGCGCTCGTTGACCACGAAGATCGAGGAATAGCCGATGATCAGCAGAACACCGAGGGCGATGAGAATGGCGGGAAAACGGTTCGACATTTACTGGGCTCCGCCGGTCTGGGGGGCCGGACGGCCGATTTCGGTAAGCGGCAGATAGGGCAGCACGCCCTGATTGCCGGATTCGTCGAGAATGACCTTCTTCGACTTGCCGAGCACGCCCTGCATGGTTTCGAGATAGAGCCGCTTGCGGGTCACGTCGGGCGCCTGGGAATAGGCGTTGTAGACCGAGATGAAGCGCTGGGCCTCACCCTGGGCTTCCTGCACGATCCGGTTCTTGTAAGCGGCCGCCTCTTCGCGAAGCTGGGCCGCCTGACCGCGGGCGCCACCCAGAACCTGGTTGGCGTATTGGTTCGACTGCTCGACATATTGGTCTTCGTTCTGCTCGGCGCGCTGCACCTCGTCGAAGGCGTCGGCCACTTCGCGCGGCGGCGCGGCGTCCTCGATCGCGACGGTGTTGACCGAGATGCCCGAGCCATAGGCGTCCATGGTCACCTGGATCGTGGTCTTCACGTCCTCGGCGATCGCCTGACGGTTGTCGCGGAAGATATCCTGGGCCGGACGACGGCCGACGACCTCACGCATGGCGCTTTCGGAAACCTGGCGCAACGTGTTGGCCGGGTCCTCGACATTGAAGAGATAGGCCTTGGGGTCGGTGACGGAGAAGAGCACCGAAAACTGGACGTTGACGATGTTCTGGTCGCCCGTCAGCATCAGCCCGGCATTGGAGCCGTCGCTGCCGGCACCGCGACCGCCGATCGACTGCTGCTGCTCGGTGACCTTGACGATCTCCACCGTCTCGAGCGGCCAGAGATGGAAATGCAGGCCGGGCATGGAGATCTCGTCCTTCGGCTTGCCGAAGCGCATCTCGACGCCACGCTCGTCCGGCTGGACGGTGTAGATCGAGTTGACGAGGAAGAAGGCCACGATCAAGAGCGCGACGATGACGAAGACGCCGCCGTTGAAGCCGCCCGGAATGACGTTTTTCAGCTGGTTCTGTCCCCGGCGGAGAATCTCCTCCAGGTCCGGCGGGCCGCCCGGGCCACGGCCATTGCCGCCGCCACGCGGACGGTTCGGTCCCTGGCCCCAAGGACCCTTGTTACCGCCGCCACCATTGCCGCCGCCGCCGCCCCATGGGCCGCCGCCGCCATTCTGATTGCTCCAGGGCATTCATACCTCGTTTGTTGATTACTCCCCACCCGCAGGTCGGGACCGGCGAGGTGTTCACTTTATAGGGAGCCGGAAATGCCCTTTCAACGCGAGTCACTCTCACATCGCCGTTAGACATGAAATATTTGCGATATTGGACGCCCGGGCGTAACGTTTAGTATGGTGAGCTACTACAACCGATCGATGAACGATAGCTGCTCAATCTCGGTCTTTGCCTCGTCCTCTGTCGTTCGCTCGTATTGATCTAGCTGCGCCCAATCAAGTTCGTAAAGTGGATTACTCCGTTTAAATTCATCTATCATGCGCTGGCGATGCTCAAACCTCCGCCGGTCAAAATACGAAATGCGAAACGCGTAGTCGTCTACTTCCGATCGGGGAAATTCTCGTTCATAGCGACAAAACCAATCCGACACAGGAAAATCGAAGTCGAACTTTGCATCTCCATTGATAGGACCAGTAAAAACGTCCGTTAAAAAAATCTTGTTTATGTATTCGCTGAAAAGCGAGTAAATTTTTTCTCCGCCAATTACAAAGAACTGTTTCCTCGACATGCAAATCGAATGGAAATCGGCGACGAGTAGGGCCGTAGGCACGTCACGGACCCACTTGACGTTTTTCGTATCGGGCACTTCGTCTCGTGAAAGCACAATATTAATACGATTTGGAAGCGGGCGCCCGAGAGACTCGAAGGTCTTCCGGCCCATTATAATCGCGTGACCCTGCGTCAAGTTTTTAAAGTTTTTAAGATCAGTGCCGAGATGCCAAGGAAGCCGGTTTTCGATCCCAATTATTCTATCGGGGTAGCTTCGCGCCACGACCGATACGGCCGAGGGCATTTTGGCTCGTAATTTCCTGGACAATACGCGGCCTTCGCTGAGCTCTATTCGAGCCCTGTAAATGTCAAAGTGCAGAGGGTTTCGCAACCGCGGATTCTATTCTCAGACGGCCACCGGCGCGCGGATCGGCGCATCGGCCTCATAACCCGTCAGCGTGAAGTCCTCATAGCGAAAGGCGAAGAGGTCGCGGACGCCCGGATTGAGATGCAGGGTCGGCAGCGGCTTCGGTGTGCGGGTCAGCTGCTCGCGCGCCTGGGCAAAGTGATTGCTGTAGAGATGCGCATCGCCGAGCGTGTGGACGAAGTCGCCGGGCTTGAGGCCCGTCACCTGCGCCACCATCAGCGTCAGGAGCGCATAGGAGGCGATGTTGAAAGGCACGCCCAGGAAAATGTCGCCGGAGCGCTGGTAGAGCTGGCAGGAGAGCCGGCCGTTCGACACATAGAACTGGAACAGGCAGTGGCAGGGCGGCAGCGCCATCTCGTCGACCAGAGCCGGGTTCCAGGCAGACACGATCAGACGGCGCGAATTGGGCGTGGTCTTGATCGCCTCGACGACATTGGCGATCTGGTCGATCGAGCCGCCATCCGGCTTCGGCCAGGAGCGCCATTGGGCCCCATAGACTGGACCGAGATCGCCGTTCTCATCGGCCCATTCGTCCCAGATGCTGACGCCGTTTGCCTTGAGGTAAGCGATATTGGTGTCGCCGCGCAAAAACCAGAGCAGCTCGTGAATGATCGAGCGGACATGCATTTTCTTGGTGGTAAGCAGCGGAAAGCCGGCCGCAAGATCATAGCGCATCTGATAGCCGAAGATCGAGCGCGTCCCCGTCCCCGTCCGATCGCCGCGGTCGGTGCCATGCTCCAGCACATGGGACAGCAGATCAAGATAGGTCTTCATGGAAGGCACTCCGGAGCATGCGCGCGTGTCCGCTGCGCTCGTTAATGGCAACATAGAGACTGACGATAGGGAGTCCATGATTCTCGCACTGAGAGCCACTCCAGATCGTTGATGTCGTCATGATCGAGGGTCGACCTCTTGGAAATATGGGATAAAGGGCGACCCACCCTTTTCAGACGCGGCGAAAAGACCTATATCTCTCCTGCTGGTCTTCGGGCCGGCTATGGCAATAAACTGTCGGTGTAATAAACCTATTGGACCCGGGGGCGGTACCCGGCGCCTCCACCAAAAACCGGTCGGCTCTTCGAGACCGGCTTTTGATGGGGGCGAAATAGGATCGACAAGGGCGTAAAGATCGAACTTTTGCTCGGCATTGTACCACCGTTATCGGGCTAAAATAGTAGTTGCAAACGACAACTATGCGGAAGCTCGTCTCGCTGCCTAATGGCGGTGTGACACTTCAAATCAAGTCCTAAGGGGTCGCACTCTTGGGCGGGGTTCGAAGGCACCTGGCAACAGAAGCCTTCACTTCTCCCCCCACTTCGACACCCGGCCCGGCTGTGCCATCGCTTCCGGCGCTCTGCCTTGAAATCGTCGATCAATAATGCAAATGCTTTGTGACATGACGCAGGGTGCCCGCTTGGGTCGCGTCCGCATCGGCATGAACTTTGACAAAAAACGGGGACCTAATGGGCCAGGATCACATCCGCTACGACATTCTGGCGCAGGATGCGCTTCGCAGCGTCATCCGGAAGGTGCTGGGCGAGGTCGCGGCGACGGGTCATTTGCCCGGCGACCATCATTTCTTCATCACCTTCCTGACCGGGGCGCCCGGCGTGCGCATTTCGCAGCATCTGAAGGCGAAATATCCCGAGCAGATGACCATCGTCGTCCAGCACCAGTTCTGGGAGCTGAAGGTAACGGAAGCGCTGTTCGAGATCGGCCTGTCCTTCTCCGACACGCCTGAAAAGCTCGTCATCCCGTTCAACGCCATTCGTGGCTTCTATGACCCTTCGGTCAATTTCGAGCTGGAATTCGACGTTGCCGCCTTCGAGGAAGAAGAGCCGGCCGGCGCCGAGGTGACCGCCTATCCGGTCGCGCCCGTCGAGCGTAGCGAAGAGACCGAGGCGGAGCCCGCCGGCGAGACGGACGAGGACGGCAAGAAGCCGGGCGCCTCCGTCGTCTCGCTCGACGCCTTCCGCAAGAAGAACTGAGGCTGGCGATGGGCGGCGAGGTCGTCAATCTCCGCCAGGCGCGCAAGCAGAAGGCGCGGGCCGAGAAGGACCGCGCCGCCGAACAGAACCGCCTGACCTTCGGCCGCAGCAAGGCGGAAAAAAGCCTGACCAAGGCGCTGAACGCGCAGGACGAGCGACGCCTCGACCAGAGCCGCCGCGAGCGCCCCGACGATCTTCAGGATTGATGACGAGCGGGGTTAGCTCCGTATGTCTCCTCGACCACCATTCGGGTGGCGTACACGGATCGCGGGCCTGCGTTACCACCGCACGCCATGCGCGTTCGGCACGTCTCGCTTGAAACAAGCCTGTTAGTGGCCAGAGCGCTCGCTTAACGATGCTCAAGAAACATTCCACCACGCTCCACGGGCACCGCACCAGCATCACGCTGGAAGATGCATTCTGGATCGAACTGCAGCGGCTGGCGCGGGAGCGGGGCTTGGCGCTGGCGCGGCTGATCGCCGATATCGACGATTTGCGCGACGAGACCACGAACCTCTCCTCAGCCCTCCGCCTCCATGTGCTTGCCGCATTGAAGGAGGAGGCTGCCCGCCTGCAGCGTGAGCCGGAACGCGGTTGAACGTCGACGTTCCCGGTGCTCACGCAATGCTTTCCAACTTTCCGTGCTCAGAGCTGCCTGCCCATGCGAAGTGGCACGTAGAGGCCGAATGGAGCCTGCGGGGCGAAGACTGTCTTCGAGGCCGCATGCGCCTATCAGACCCGCATCAGCATCGTGCTCGATTCTGCCTGCTTCCGAGGTCAACAGCCGTGAAGCATCGCCGCCTGCGCTTTGGTCGCCTGGCGACTATTGCCCTGCCCCGCCCTGCGGTGCGACGCCGGGCAGATTGAAGTTCAGATTGGGCGCATCTGGCGTGTCGGGGGCTGTCAGAGGGGGCACGCTCAAGGGTGGCGGCAGGGTGCCGCCGCGCTCCACCTGCTCGCCGGGCGACACCGGCTCGCGGCTCTCGGAGGGCTGTGGGTTCTGCGCCGCTTCTTCGGCGGCGCGGCGCGCCTCGGCTGCGGTCTTGGCCGCCTGTGAGGCGGCGCGGGCCGCGTCACGGGCCTCTGCCGCCTTGGCCTCCGCCTCGGCACGGGCCGCCGCCGCAGCCCTCGCAGCCGCGGCTGCCTTGGCTTCCGCCTCTAGCCGTGCCTTTTCCTCTGATTCCCGACGTGCGGCCTCCTCCGCCGCCAGCTGCCGACGGCGCGCCTCTTCTGCCTGGCGCAGACGCTCGGCGGCGCGCGTCTCTTCGCGCTCCCTGTAGAACGCGGTCTCGCGCCGCAGACGCTGCTTTTCGAGGACATTGGCCTGCAGGATCTCCACCCGTCGCCGCTCGCGCTCGAAGGCACGCAGGGACAGGAAATTGGCGAGCTCGGCGGTATCGAGAGTCAGGGATGGCTCTTCCAGCGAACCGGCGAACGAAAGAGCGGCCTGCGGCTCGGCGCCCGCCAGCGCCGCATCGCCCGGGCGGTAGGAGAGCTGCAGCGTGCCGTTAAGGGTCTGTTCGGGCAGCGCCACTTCGACGCTGCTGGTGACCGTCGCAGCCGCATCGGCGGCCGCGACATTCTGGGCCCGAAGCGTCCCGCCGGCGATCGAGAATGGCACCTGGACCGTGCCGAGCGCCGCGTCTCCGCTCAGGATCAGCGGCCGCACCAGGGGGTCGATCCGCGCGACCGTGATCTCGCCCTCCAGCCGGTCGCCGGCAGCGAGGATGGAAGGCAGAGCGGCCGTGTTGACGTTCTTGATCGTCAGCCCGTTCAATGTCGCCGAGCCGGAGCCGCTCATCGACTCCGCCATGGCGCGCACGGTCTTGCCGGAGGCCTCGAGCGCAAGCGTCAGATCCGCCTTGCCGGTTGCGACCGGTGCACCCTCACTCTTCCAGACCGGCTGGGCGAGATCGGCCTGTGTCAGGTCGAAGCGCGACTGGAAGAAGCCCGAGCCGCCGCCATTGCCGAGCGACAGGCGCCCGGCAATCTTGCCGCCGAGCCAGCTGCCGCTTGCTTCCGTCATGTCGATCTGCTCGCCCGTCCAGCTAAGCTTGCCCTTCAGGTCCGTGACCGCGTCGAACACGCCCGGCCAGAATTTCTTGACGGTCAGGTCCAGGGCAATGTTCATTTCCGGCCAAGCCGGCGCGACAAGCGGCGTGGTGGAAAAGCCGCCCTCGGCCGTCTCGACCGGGCCGAGCAGACCCTCGGCGAGATAGGGAAGATCGAGCGTATCGAGCACCAGCTGGCCGCTGCCCTCGCCGGGCTTGAGGCGATTGAGCGAAATCTGGCCGTTGAATCCGTTGCCGTCGGCGCGCCCTTCGAGATTGGCGAAGGCGATGGCCTCGCCGGTCACCGTCACGTCGCTCTTCAGGTTCAGTGGAAGACCGGTACCCGTTTGCGGCAGCGCGATGCCCTTGACGAGCAGGAAGGGTTCGAGATCCCGCGTTTCCAGCGTCACCTTCCCTTGGCCGTTCAGGAAGTTGGCGCGCGACAGGTCCACCTCGCCGCTGGCATTCAGGCTGCTGCGCTCGGTGTTGAAGACCAGCGACCCATTGGCACGGTCGCCCTCCGTTCCCTGAAGCTTGACTGAGAGCAACCCATTCTTGTCGGTGTCGAAGGGCAGCGGATCGAAGCCCGCCTGGCCGAGAAGCACGAGGCTGGATGGGTTTTCGAGCGTGGCTTCGAGCAGGATGCCCTGCCCAGCGGCCGCTTGGGCGAGGTTCGGCGCCTGATAGTTGACGGCGACGCGCGAGCCGCCCGCCGTGCCGATCACGCCGAAGATTACCGGCGCCGTGCCATTGTTGCCGCCAGCAGTGAGCGTGACGTCAAGGGCGGCCTTGCCGTAATAGCCACCGCTTGCGGCGAGCCGCGCGATGGCCGGATGGTCGGGCGCATGGCGGCCGATCATCGCGAAAAAGTCGGTCATATCCTCGGCGGCGAGCTTCATTCGGGCAGAAATCGCCGGCGCGTTGAGCGCGCCGCTCATGCGGCCGGAAAGCGCCAGCTGCGCGCCGGCAAGATCGCCGATCGCCACGCGTTCTGCCTGGAGCTGGCCGTTCTTGAGCGTCGCCACCAGTTGCACATCGCGCGCCTCCTCACCGAGGGCGACCAGCGTCTCGGCGGAAATATCGGCGGCGATCGTATGGCCGAGCAGCGTCTGGTAGGAGGCGTCGCCGGCCACCAGCCCGGTCAGCGCCTGCAGGGCTTCGATGTCGAGCCGGTTGCCCTTGAGCTGGATCGAGAGCGTCGGCGGCACGCCGTTCAGCGATTGCCGCTCGATCCGGCCCTTGAGCGTCGCGGGTCCTGCCGCCAGTTCCAGCCGCTCGAACTGCTGCAGCGTGTCGGTCAGGTTGACGGTGGCGGAGAAGCCGGCCGTGCGCAGGCGGCGGATGGCAGGGTCCACCGAACCCGCCAGCCAGGAGGCCAGACCCGAGGGCTGGTTGGAGGCGACCAGCAGATCGCCGCGGAAGGCGCGCTGGCCGGTGAGGTTCAGCCGGCCCTTGGCTTCAAGCTGCGTTCGGCCGGGCAGCTGCGCCACGGCATTGTCGATCAGCCAGCCGGCGCCGTCGGGGCGAAATTCGAGCCGGACGTCGCGCACGGTCGTGTCGCCGATGACGATGGCCGGCAGCTTCAGGCTGGCGCGGCCGGGCACTTGGGGGATCGGGATCTCGGCCAGGATGTTCAGCATGGCCGAGAGACGCTGGCGGACGGAGATGGCCGGGTCGCGCCCGGTCTTGCCCGCTTCGCCCTGATTGCCGATGCGACTGACGTCGATCTGCTGGCCATCGGCGAGAAGCAGGAATTCCGGCACCTTGCCGGTGTCGAGCGTCGCCTCGCCGGTGACGAGATAGGGATCGTCGCGCGGGCCGACTTCCAGACGGTAGTCCGGCACGCGGATGCGCTCGTTGGTCAACTCGAACTGACCATTGATGCGCAGCGCGCCGGCCTGGTCCTCGGCCTTCTCGGTCTCCGCCTGCCGGATTTCGAACAGCGTGAAGCGGCCGGCATAAAGCGGCCGGAAATCGGCGATCTTCAGCGACCCGTCGAGATCGACGCCGAAGGGTCGCTTGTCGGGCGTGAGGCGCGCGCGCAGCGCGAGGCTGCCCTCGTCACCGGCCTCACCGGTGGTGATCGAGAAAGCACCGGCCTCACCATCCAGCGCGCCACGCCCGTCGATCCGCCAGGGTCCGGCAAGCGAGCGCGCGGAGAGATCGGCATTGAGCCCCGTCACCTGCCGGGTGCGGCCGGTCTGTTCGTCGACAAAGATGATCTCGCCATCGGTGACCTCGACATTCTCGAGCACGACGGTCTTGGCCGGGATCGCCGTGCGCCGGCCGCGCGCCCAGTCGAGCGTGCCGTCCGGCAGGAGCTGCATGCGCGCCCGCGGCCGCTCCAGCCGCATGTCGAAAATCAGCGCCTCGCCACTCAGGAACGGGGCGAGCTCGGCATCCATGGAAAACTTCGCCACCTGGACCAGCGGTTCGCCACCCTCAGCCTCTCCCACCCGCACGTCGCTGAGCGTCACGGAGGGAAAGGGGATCAGCCGCGCATCGACGCTGCCATGCACCACGACCGGTTGGCCGAGAATGCGGCTCGCCTCGCGCTCGAAGTCCTTGCGGAAATCCGTCCAGTCGATGAACAGCGGCGCGATCAGGGCGCCAAATAGCGCCAAGACCACCAGTCCACCCAAAATGACGAAGATCCGTGCCAGCACCTACTCTTACGCCTTCTTCCTAAACAACTGGACCCTGCGGCCCGCGCCTCGGTCTTCACGCTGTACCCACCGGCCGTTCGGCGCGGGGTTGCACAGGCCATGGCCGGGCGCCGCCTTGCCGATGCAAGCCTGCGAGAGAGCGGCGACAGGAAAAGTGGCCGATCCCGTCATGCGCGGAAGATCTTGCCGGGGTTGAAGATATTGTCCGGATCAAGCCCGCGCTTCACCTGGCGCATCAGGTCGAGCGCGCCGCCGAGTTCCGCTTCGAGAAAGGGCATCTTGCCCTGGCCGATGCCGTGCTCCCCCGTGCAGGTCCCGTCCATGGCGAGCGCGCGCGCGTTCAGCCGCTCGACGAAGGCTTCCGCGCCGCCGAGTGCCGCTCGATCGGTCGCATCGAACAGCAGGCCGACATGGAAATTGCCGTCGCCCGCATGGCCAACGATCGGGGCGATCAGGCCGTGGGCAGCAATATCCGCCTGCGTCTCGGTCACGCACTCGGCCAACCGCGAGATCGGCACGCAGACGTCGGTGGAGAGGATCGACAGGCCCGGCGCCAAGGCACGCTGGGCCCAATAGGCATTGTGCCGCGCCTTCCACAGCACGGCGCGCTCCTCGGCATTGGAGGTCCAGCTGAAATCGGTTCCGCCCAGCTCGGCGACGATCTCGCCGAAGGCCTGCGACTGCAGGGCGACGCTCTCCGGGCTGCCGTGAAATTCGACGAAGAGGGTCGGCGTCTCGGGGAGAGAGAGGTTCGAATAGACGTTCGAGGCCTTGACCTGCAGCGCATCGAGAAGCTCGATCCGCGCGACGGGAATGCCAGACTGGATGGTGAGGATGACCGCATTGCAAGCATCCTCGACAGCCGGAAAATTGCAGACGCCGCCGGCGATGGTCTCCGGAATTCCGTGAAGCCGGAGCGTGATCGAGGTGATGATGCCGAGGGTGCCTTCCGCGCCGACGAAGAGCCGCGTCAGGTCGTAGCCGGCCGAGGATTTGCGTGCCCGGCGTCCGGTGGCGATCTCGCGGCCGTCCGCCGTCACGACGGTCAGCGCCAGCACGTTCTCGCGCATCGTGCCGTAGCGCACGGCATTGGTGCCCGAGGCACGCGTCGAGGCCATGCCGCCGATCGAGGCATTGGCACCCGGATCGATCGGAAAGAACAGGCCGGTCGCCCTGAGCTCGGTATTCAAGGCCTCACGGGTGATGCCCGGCTCCACCGTGCAGTCGAGGTCCGCCTCGTTGACGGCGAGCACGCGATTCATGCGGCTCATGTCGAGCGACAGGCCGCCGGAGGGCGCGTTGACATGGCCCTCGAGCGAAGAGCCCGTGCCGAAGGCGATCAGCGGCACGCGATGTGCGGCGGCGACCGTGACGATCTGCGACACCTCCGCGGCACTCTCCGGGAAAATCACAGCGTCCGGCAGCTGGGCGGGGATATAGGTGGTCGAATGCGCATGCTGGCGACGCAGAGCCTCGCCGGTCTGCAACCGGTCGCCGAAGCGGGTGGCGAGCGTTTCGAGCGCAGCGGCAATGCCCGTCTCGTTGCGCAGGCCGGACCTGATCGCACTCAATCCCATCCCTTTCGGCGCCTTTCGTCCGCGGGCGCGCGGCACCGGCGGTCTTGCAAGAATATCAAGGCGCTACTCTAGGTACCGGAATCGCTTTGTCCAGCATCTCGTGCATCACATCCGGTTTTGTGCGCGGTTTGACGCAGCCAGAGCACAGCCCGGTGGCGAGAGGGAAAATGGCGGCTGACCATTGGCCGCCGCGCCTGTGCCAGAACGACACAGACGGTGGGTATCCCTGCTACTCGGCAGCTTGCGGCAGGGTCGCGACCCTGTCCGCGCCGAGCCGTTCGGCCTCGTCCAGCTCGCGCTGCAGGCGGCGTTCCTCATCGACCTGCGGCTTGGTGAAGCGCGCGATGACAAGATAGGCGACCGGGGTGAGATAGAGGGTCACGACGGTTGCAAGACCGAGGCCGCCGACCAACACCCAGCCGAGCGCGATGCGCGCCTCCGCGCCGGCGCCGCTCGCCATGACCAGCGGCACGGCGCCAACGATGGTGGCGATCATCGTCATCATCACCGGCCGCAGGCGGATATTGGCGGCATTCTCGATCGCCTCTCTCAGCCCCTGCCCCTGGTCGCGCAGCTGGTTGGCGAATTCGACGATCAGGATGCCGTTCTTGGCCATGATCCCGACGAGCAGCACCAGTCCGATCTGGCTGTAGATATTGAGCGTGTTGCCGGTAAGGATGATGGCGAAGACTGCGCAGGCAAGCCCCAGCGGCACCGTCGACATGATGATCAACCCGCTGATGACGCTTTCGAACTGGGCGGCAAGCACCAGGAAGATGATGACCAGCGCAAAGCCGAAGGTGATGAGCAGGCCGTTGGAGTTCTCGTTCAGCGTCGCCGCTTCGGCGAGCGGGATGACGCGCGAACCGGGCGGCAAGAGCGGCGCGGCCGTCTGTTCGGCATAGGTCAGCGCCTCCGCCAAGCCGACGCCCGGCGCGAGCCCCGCCGAGAGCGAGACGGAGCGCAGCTGCTGCTCGCGCTGCAGCTGCGGGGCAACCGCCTGCTCCGCGACGCTGGCGATTGACGACATGGGCACGATCCGCCCGTCGCCGGTCTTCAGATAGATGTTCTGCAGGTCGGTCGGGTCGTTGATCGGATTGGTGGTGGAGAGCAGCTTCACCGGATAGGCCTCGCCCTCGACATAGACGTCGAGCACGGAATTGCCGTCGAGCATGGCCTGCAGGGCGGAGGAGAGGCCGGTGATGTCGATGCCGAGATCGGAAGCGCGTTCGCGGTCGATCGTCACCGAGAGCTGCGCCTGGTTCGCCTCGTAGTTCAGCCGCACGTTCTGGAACTTGCCGCTGTCCTCCATCTCGCGCACCAGCGACGCCGCCGCATCGCCGAGCTTCTTGTAGTCGTTGCCGACCAGCGCGATCTGCAGCCCGTTGCCGGCGCCGCGAATGCCGAGGCTGTTCGGCTGCACGGGGAAGACGCGGATCGAGGGGATCTTGTTGGTGAGCTGGGTGATCTCCTGCGAAATCTGCTGCTGGGTGCGTTCCCGCGCCTTCCAGTCGGCAAGCGTCAGGACCATGAATCCGGAATTGACCGCACCGCCCTGCCCCGAGACCGAATAGACATTGGCGATCTCGCCCTGCTCGACCATCGGCTGCAGCGCCTCCTCCACCCGGCGCATCTGCGCCTGGGTGTAGTCGAGCGAGACCCCCTGCGGCGCCTGGATCCGAAGCAGAACGCGCGCCCGGTCTTCGGTCGGCGTCAGCTCGGAGGTGATGGTGGTAAACGCCCCAGCCCCCGCGGCCACGACCATGGCCGCGACGACGAAGACGATCAGCGGCGCGTTCAGGCAGGCGTTCAGCGTGCGGCGATAGAAGCCGGCGGCAAAGCTGCCGATGCGGCCCATCACACCCGTATGCCCATGCCCGTCCGAATGGGCCTTCAGCATGCGCGAGGCGAGCATCGGACAGAGCGTCAGCGCCACGAAGGCGGAAAGCAGGATGGCGAAGGCCAGCACGAAACCGAACTCGCGGAAGAGGCCGCCGGTCTGGCCGGGCAGGAAGGAGAGCGGCACGAAGACGGCGGCAAGCGTCGCCGTGGTGGCGATGACGGCGAAGAACACCTCGGTCGTGCCGAGCACGGCGGCCGCGCGCGGCCCCATGCCTTCGCTGCGCCGTCGAACGATGTTCTCCAACACCACGATCGCATCGTCCACCACCAGGCCGGTGGCGAGCACGATGGCGAGCAGCGTCAGGATGTTGATCGAGAAGCCGGCGAGATAGATGGCCGCGCAGGTGCCGATCAGCGCGATCGGCATGGTCAGCGTCGGGATCAGCGTCGCCCGCCAGTCGAGCAGGAAGAGGTAGATGACGATGGTGACGATCAGCACGGAGGCGACGAGCGCGATCTCCACCTCGTGGATCGCCCCCTGGATGAACACCGCATCGTCGCTGGTGATGGTGAGCGCGGTTCCGGCTGGCAGGATCTTCTGGATCTCCGCCACGGTCCGCTTGACCCCCTCGGAAATATCGAGCGTGTTCGACTGCGCCTGGCGGATGATGCCGAGCCCGATGCCCTGCTTGCCGCCGGAGCGCAGCGCCGAGGTGCCGATATCGGGGCCCATCGTCACCGTCGCGACGTCGCCGAGCCGGACATTGTCGCCGAGCAACACCCGCTCGAACTGTTCCGGCGTCTGCAGATCGGCAGTGGCGCGCACCGAAATATCCTGATCCGCGCTGGTCAGCGATCCCGCCGGCACGTCGAGCGAGGCCGAGGCGAGCGCACTGCGGAGATCGGCGACGGTGAGTCCGCGCGAGGCGAGCTTCGATTGATCGACATCGATGCGGAAGATCTTTTCCTGATCGCCGTTCAACTGCACGTCCGCCACGCCTTCGACGGCCGCAAGCCGGTCCGTCACCTCGTTCTCGGCGAGCAGCGTCAGATCTTCCATCGACAGAAGATCGGAGGTGAGCGCCAGGCGCACGATCGGCTGGCTGTCGGCATCCGCCTTGACGATCTGCGGCGCATCGGCGGATTCAGGCAGATCATTGGTAACCCGGCCGAGCGCGTCTCGGACATCGTTGGAGGCCTGCCCGATATCGGTGGAATCGGAAAATTGCAGCGTCACCCGGCTCTGGGCATATTGCGAGGTCGAGGAAATGTCCTGGATCCCCTGAACGCGCGACACCGCGCCTTCGATGACCGACGTCACCTCGCGATCGACCGTTTCCGGAGAAGCGCCCTCGAAGCGGGTATTGACCGAGACGACCGGGCGGTCGACCTCGGGCAACTCGCGGATTTCGGCGCCGTTGAGAGCCGCGAGACCCGCGACGATGATCAGCGTATTGACCACCATGGCAAAGACCGGCCGGCGGATGAAGAGCGCGGTAAAACCCGCCTGCCCCTTGGTGCCGCCGCCATGGCTGGTGCCGCCGCTCATCGCGCGCCTCCGGCATTCACGTCGGCCGTGGCCGCCTGCGAGACTTCCTGTTCCGGCGGGGCGGCGCGGTTGGCCATCTGCACCTTGCCGCCGTTGCGAAGTCGCTGCACGCCTTCAGTGACGACGAGATCGCCCTTGGCAAGCGGCGCATCCACTAGCACCTTGTCGGAATTGCGCTGGACGATCTTGACCGGCACGCGCTCGGAGGTCTCGCCATTGATCCGCCAGACGAAGGACCCATCGGCGCTCCATTGCACCGAGAGCGGATTGACAGTCGGAAAAACATCGCCGGGAAAGCGCGCGGTGACCGCGAAGGACATGCCGGCCCTGAGCGCATCCTGCGGATTGTCGAGCTTGGCACGCACGCGCAGCGTCCGGCTGGCCTGGTCGATCCGGTTGTCGATGGCGAAGATCTGCCCTTCGAGCGTCTGCGTCTGTGCAGCGACCGGCACGGCCTCGACATCCTGGCCGACGGTCATCTTGTTGGCGAAACGCTCCGGCACCCAGAAATCGACGAGGATCTGCGACCGGTCGTCGACGACGGCAATCGCGCTCGCCGTCGTCACATAGTCCCCCGGATTGACGGTGATGATGCCGACGATGCCCTTGGAGGGCGAGACGATGTCCCGCCGGGTGAGATCGAGCTCGGCCATCTTCAGGGCGAGTTCGGCGGCCTGTTCGGCAAATTCGGCTTCGCGCAGCGTGGCGATCGAGACGGCATTGCCGAGCCGCCGGTTGCGCTCGACCTTATCCTTGGCACCGGCCAGCGCCACCTTGGCCTGGTCGACGGCGATCTTTTGCTCCTCATTGTCCAGACGTGCAATCACCTGGCCCTGTCGGACCTGATCGCCGGACTTGACGAGAACTTCGGTCAGGTTCCCCGTAGCAAGCGGGGTGACGGTGACGGAGAGGATCGCCTCGCCATTGCCGATCGCGTTCAGCCGATCATTGACCAGCGCCGTGCCGGCCGCTTCCGTGACGACGAGCGGTGTCTGGTTGCCGCGCCCCGGGTTCTGGCCGCGCCGCTCGCCGCCACCGCGCGCGCCGTCGCTCTTCTCGGCCTCGGATGGGGCAAGCATGGCAACGAGGTTCTGCGGTACGCCGGCCGCCACCAGCTTCGGCCCGGCCGCGGGCACGAAGTGGATGAAGGCCGCGCCACCCGCCGCAAGGACGACGACACCGACAGCGAGCTGTGTCCAGATGCGCATGAAACACTCCGAGGAAAATCAGCCGGAGGCGTGGATCACGCTTCCGACACAGATAAAGCCTAGCTAAGCCATTCGGTTCGATCAATGCACGCGCCCCATTATTACCTAATTGTAATCTCAGGGCAATTTTCACGAGACTGTGATCGGAACGCCGGTTTCGTCCGTCCCTAGGGGCTACCCCGCCGGGATGATCGTGAACGATGACACGGGAATGAAAGCAGAACGTATTCTGGCCTTTCCACCCCGAATCACTACATTGGGCGCCATGAGCAACGGATTTGACGATATTCCCTTCTTCGACGAGGAGCCAACCCGCCCCGGCCGCCCGGCCCGGAGCGAGCCGGAGCCCCGGTCGGCGGGTCGCATCCCGCCCGGCCAGTCGGAAGGACAGCATGCACCGGCCGCCGGCGGCATCGCCGCGCGCGCCATGGCCGCGCGCTCCGGCGGACCCGGACCCTCCGGCGATTATCTCTCCGGTCTGAACCCGGAACAGCGCGAGGCGGTTGAGTCGCTGGACGGCCCCGTCCTGGTTCTTGCCGGCGCCGGCACGGGCAAGACCCGCGTGCTCACCACACGCATCGCCCATATCCTCGCCACCGGCCGCGCCTATCCGAGCCAGATCCTGGCCGTGACCTTCACCAACAAGGCGGCGCGCGAGATGAAGGAGCGCATCGGCGTGCTCGTCGGCGGCGCGGTCGAGGGCATGCCCTGGCTCGGCACCTTCCACTCGATCGGCGTCAAGCTGCTCCGTCGCCATGCCGAGCTTGCCGGCCTGCGCTCCGATTTCACCATTCTCGACACCGACGATGTCACCCGGCTGATCAAGCAGCTGCTGCAGGCCGAGCAGATCGACGACAAGCGCTGGCCGGCCAAGCAGTTCGCCCAGATGATCGATGGCTGGAAGAACAAGGGCCTGACGCCGCCCGATATTCCTGAGGGCGACGCCCGCGCCTTTGGCAACGGCAAGGGCCGCACGCTCTACGCCGCCTATCAGGCGCGGCTGCGCAGCCTGAATGCCTGCGACTTCGGCGACCTGCTCCTGCATCCCATCGCGATCTTCCGCCAGAACCCTGACCTGCTGCGCGAATATCACGCCCGCTTCCGCTATATCCTGGTCGACGAATATCAGGACACCAACACCGCCCAATATCTCTGGCTGCGGCTCCTCGCCCAGCGTTCCGTGCAGCGGCGGGACGAGACGAACGCCAATCCGGCCGAAGGCCGGCAAGGCCAGGCGGCCGTCGCGTCCGATGGCGCGCCCTCGCGGAGCGAGCCGCAGAGCGGCGACAGCGCGAGCGGGACCAAAGTCAACATTTGCTGCGTCGGCGACGACGACCAGTCGATCTATGGCTGGCGGGGCGCGGAGGTGGACAATATCCTGCGCTTCGAGAAGGATTTCCCCGGCGCCAAGGTGATCAAGCTCGAGCGCAACTATCGCTCCACCGCCCATATTCTCGGCGCGGCCGGCCATCTCATCGCCCATAATGAAGGCCGGCTCGGCAAGACGCTGTTCACCGAGCGCACGAGCCCCGAAGACGAGCGCGTGCAGGTCCATGCCGCCTGGGATTCGGAAGAGGAAGCCCGCGCCGTCGGTGAGGAGATCGAACAGCTGCAGCGCAAGAGCCACGCGCTGAACGACATGGCGATCCTGGTGCGCGCCTCCTTCCAGATGCGCGAGTTCGAAGATCGCTTCGTGACACTCGGCCTTAATTACCGCGTCATCGGCGGCCCGCGCTTTTACGAGCGGCTCGAGATCCGCGATGCCATGGCCTATTTCCGCCTCGTCTGCCAGGGCGCCGACGACCTCGCCTTCGAGCGGATCGTCAATACGCCGAAGCGGGGCCTGGGCGACACGACCGTGCGGCTCATCCACGATTATGCCCGCGCCCGTGATATGCCCATGCTGGCCGCCTCCGCCGAGCTGATCGAGACCGACGAGATCAAGGCCAAGGCCCGCAAGTCGCTCTTCGATGTCGTCACCATGGTCCGCCGCTGGCAGGGTCTCTTGGAGACCACGCCGCATACGGAACTCGCCGAGACGATCCTCGAGGAATCCGGCTATACCGACATGTGGAAGGCCGACAAGACGGCGGAAGCGCCGGGGCGGCTGGAAAACCTCAAGGAACTGATCCGCTCCATGGAGGCCTTCGAATCCATGCGCGGCTTCCTGGAACATGTTTCGCTGGTCATGGATGCCGAGCAGAACGAGACCCTCGACGCCGTCAACATCATGACGCTCCACTCCGCCAAGGGCCTGGAGTTCGAAACGGTCTTCCTGCCCGGCTGGGAGGAAGGCCTGTTCCCGCATCAGCGCGCGCTCGACGAAGGCGGACGCGCTGGGCTCGAGGAAGAGCGGCGTCTCGCCTATGTCGGCCTCACGCGCGCCAAGCGGCGCTGTCACATCTGGTTCGTCTCCAACCGGCGCATCCACGGGCTCTGGCAATCGACCATCCCGTCCCGCTTTCTCGACGAGCTGCCGGAAGGCCATGTCGAGGTCTCCGAAATGGACCAAAGCTATGGCGGCTATGGCGGGGGCGGCTATGGGCGCGGCGGCTATGGCCAGTCGCGCTTCGACAAGGCGGCCGGCCTGTCGGAACCCTTCTCCAACACCTACCAGACCCCCGGCTGGAAACGCGCCCAGGCCAACCGCACCGATGCGACGCGCGACAATTGGGGAAACCGCTCCGGCGTCGCCGTGGATCGCATCGGCTATGGCGAAAGCGGCCCCCGCAGCCGGACGATCGAAGGCGAGCTGATCGCCAAGTCCACGGCCGACACCCCCTCCAAATTCACCCTCGGCGACCGCGTCTTCCACATCAAATTCGGCAACGGCAACGTGGCCGCCATCGAAGGCAACAAGCTGACGATCGACTTCGACCGGGCGGGCCAGAAGCGAGTGCTGGATGGGTTCGTGGAGCGGATCTAGGGGGGCGAAGTTTGCCCATCACCATTGTCCCCTATGATCCTGACTGGCCCCTCCGCTTTGTTACCGAGGCCTCCGTGCTCGAACGGCAGCTTGCACCATGGTTTGCGGCTGCTCATCACATCGGCAGCACAGCCGTTCCAGGTCTCGCGGCCAAACCCAAGCTGGATATCGATATCGTTCTGGTGAGCGAAGCCGCCTTGCCTCTGGCAATCGCCGTCATGCAACAGTCAGGAACCTACCGCTTCCACGGCTCGCCTTATCAGGACGGGCGGTGGAGCTTTACGGCGAGCCGGGAGGGCTATGGTCTGAGGCTCAGTCTCTGCGGGCCGGACAATCCGGATCATGCGCGGCGCATTCTGTTCCGGGACTATTTGCGGGCGCAGCCAGGCGTCGCGAGCGCCTACGAGCAACTGAAGCGACGGCTTGCCGCCGAGGCTGCGGACGACTGGGACGTCTATACCGGCGGGAAAACGCAGTTCATCGAGGACGCAATCCGGAGCGCCATCGCGTCTCAGGAAACCCTAGAGGTCAATCCGGAGACCCGCGCGCCAGACGGAGGCAACGCGGGGGCCTAGTCCAGTCGCTGCTCCCTCACCCCTTGCGCGAGAACAGTGACGCCAGCGTCTTCGCCGGCTTCGAGAAGCCGCCCTTCATGCTTTTGACGATGACCATCTGCTTGATCTCGCCGCGTTTGAAGGCTGACAGGAATTTCGGGTAGTTGGCGAAGGCGACGCAGCCGTGGCTGTCGCCGCGCTTGCGCAGGAGATAGCTGTGGGCGAGCAGGCCGACGCGGCCATGCGGGGCGACGCCATCGACCGGAGTGAGGCGCACGGCCTCGACGCCGTGGAACAGCGATTCGCGCATCGTCACCTTGTAGGTGCCGGGCGGGGTCGGGCCCTTCATCGGCACATGGACATAGTCGGGATTGTCGCGCATGGCGCCGATGCCGGAATGGGCTTCCAGCTTCTCGCCATTCGGCATGTGCACGACGCCGGCGGAAATGTCGTAGATCGCCACGCCCTTGCGGCCGCCGAACAGCGGACGGGAGACGGGCGCGTCGTCCTCGTCGTCGTCCATCGACACGTCGGGCTTGGCATAGGCGAGCAGCGTGCGCTTGGCCGGCTTGTCCTTCACTGCCGCCGGCGGGGCGACCTCGGCTTCTGCCTCCGGCTCGATGGTGACGCCCGGACGCGTCATCGGCAGGGGTCCGAGATCCGGAAGGCGCTCAGCGGTGTCGTCGTTCGACAGAACGAGGCTGAAGGGTTTCGGCAGAGCGCCGGTGGAGCGGGCATCAGGTTCGACCATCGCGTTCTCGCGCAGCGGAACCGTGACGCCGCCTGTGTCGCGCGCCGCGAGGCCAGCCGTGACCGTGGCGGGCAGTGTCACCTTCGACGTGGTGATGGTCGGCAGGCCCGGCATGGGCGGCAGCGGCTGGACGGGCGTCGCCGCGGCGAGCGTGATCGCCGGGCGGACGAGCGTCACGCCGGTGGCGCTGGCGCGGGCGGCCATCTGGCGGGGGGCGCCCGCATCGGCAACCGCCATCAGTGGCGTTTTGACGAGGCGCGAGAATTTGGCGAGATGGACGACGCGCTCGGTGCGGGTGGCGCGGGGGATGGCGTTTAGCTGCAGCGAGGTCTCGAAGCGCGGCAGGCCGTTCTCGGCGACCGCGCCGCCCATGCCATGCATCGTGGCAAGCGTTACCACCATCCAGCCGCCCAGAAGCAGGCTCGCTGCGAAACCACCGGTCAAAACCACCGACTTCGAGAGGAAGGATCCCTGTCGGCGCCGCTGGCCGCTCGGGAGAGAACTGGTAGTCTCGACTGCAAGCGCCATGGAACCCTGTACCCAAAGACAGTTACGCTATCCGGCGGCAAGATCACGCTTTGCCGTCAGAGCCGGGAGTTTGGGGTCGCCAGGCGCCGGAAATGTTCAGGCGCGCCTAAGACCATGCCGGCTTGTTCAAAGAATGGCAAAACATGGTAACCATTTCCTTTACGAAGAATCCAAGCTGATTGCGGGTCGTTCGCGCGCATCCCGCGGCATGAAAAAGCCGCCCCTTTCGGGGCGGCTTTGCAGAATGGGGAAGAATTTGCGGATTGTGTGGCGTCAGCCGTCGGCGCGGCGGATCGCTCGGGTCTCCGCGAAGAAGAAAGGGCGAAGCCGGACGCCGAGGACGTTGCCGGCGAAGGCCGCGACGGCCCAGACATAGCCATGCAGGCTACCTGAGGCGATGCCGGAGAAATAGGCGCCAATGTTGCAGCCATAGGCGATACGCGCGCCATAGCCGAGCATCAGCCCGCCGATCACCGCGGCGAGGATCGAGCGCAGCGGGATGTCGAGGCTCGGCGCGAAACGGCCGGCCAGCGCCGCCGCCAGCATGGCCCCGGCGATCAGGCCGAAGTCCATGATGGAGGTGATATCGGCAAACACGCTCTCCGACAGCGCCTTGGCATTGGCGGGCGTCTGCCAATAGGCCCAGGAGGCCGGATCGAAGCCGATCGCCGCGGCACCCTTGGCACCCCACAGCGCGAAAGCCGAGGTGATGCCCCAGGGCCGGCCGGCCAGCGCCAGCGTCGCGAAATTGAGCAGCGCCAGGGCGACCGCACCCCAGACGAGCGGCCAGGGACCGCGCAGCAGCCGGGCAAAACCCTCGCGCTGTGCGGGCGGGGCCTGCTCCAGCGCCCCGTTGCGGCGACGCTCAACGAGGACGGTGAGGCCGGCGATGGCGGCGAAAAGGGCAAGGCTGACGACGATGCCGCCTGGCGCGCCGAGCTGCGTCAGCGACAGCGGCGGCAGGGCTGGCAGGCTGGTCCAGAAATCGAAATGCTGGGTAGCGACGACCGAACCGATGATGAAGAACAGCAGCGTCACCAGCATGCGCGCATTGCCGCCGCCGGCGGTAAACAGCGTGCCGGAGGCGCAGCCGCCGCCGAGCTGCATGCCGATGCCGAACAGGAAGGCGCCGAAGACGACGCCGAGGCCGGCCGGCGAGACCGATCCCTTCACCGGATTGCCGAACAGCGTGCCATCGGCAAGCGGCGGGAAGAACAGGATCACGGCGATCGCGAGCAGCAGCATCTGCACGCGCAGCCCCCGGCCCCGGCCTTCGGCGATGAAGACTCGCCAGGCGGAGGTGAAGCCGAAGGCGGCGTGATAAAGCGCGATGCCAAGTGCGCCGCCGACAAGGAACAGCGCGCCCTGCGCCGGTCCATAGGCAAGGCCGAGCGCCAGCGTGCCGAGCGCCAGCACCGCCAGCGCCAGCGAGCCCGGCAGGCCGAGCGGCGGCAGGCCGGATGCCAGCCTGAGGGTTGGGGAGAGAGCGGACATGGAAGCCTCCGTATGTTGAGGCTTACGTAGTGTCGCCGACCCGCGGTTCCGAGGAACAAGATTCCAACAGACGGTGAAGAGCCGGAAAATCGAACTCGTCGGGAGGAAAATTGCCGAGACTGGTGACATCCTTCGCCATCAGCGCCTTTTTTCACGCGCTGCCTTGCGTCGGCCGCCGGCGCTCTTATGTCCATCACATCTTTCTTATGTCAGCCCCATCCATGGAGCCTCGTCGATGAACCTTTCCCGCGCATCCCTCCGTTTCGCCGCCTGCGCGCTCGCTGCGGCCCTGACCACTGCGGGTGCGCTTCCCGCACGGGCCGAAACGGTCGGCGAGGTCGGCGTCGATTGGATGGGCAACGATATTCTCGTCGATGCGCTGACCGATCCCAAGGTCGAGGGCATCACCTGCCACGTCACCTATTTCGACCGCGGCGTGCTCGACCGGTTGAAGAATGGCAACTGGTTCGAGGATCCCTCCAACAATTCGATCGCCTGCCGCCAGACGGGGCCGCTGGTCATCGGCGACATCGATTTGTCGAAGGAAGGCGAAGAGGTGTTTCGCGAAGGGCGCTCGTTGATCTGGAAGGCGCTGGTCGTCAACCGGATCTACGACCGCAAGAACAACACGCTGATCTACCTCGCCCATTCGCGCCAGTTGACCGAAGGCTCGGCGAAGATGTCGATCTCCACCGTGCCGCTCTTTAACCAGAACGCCACCTGGAAGAACGGCGCGCCCCAATAAGGGCGCGCGCTGACCTCGTTCAGCTGCGCGCTTCGGCGAGCACGGTGTCCGAGGTGACGATGGCGATGCCGGCGGCGGCCATCTCGTCGAGCGCCGCCGTGACGCCGGCGGCGTCGATGCCGCGGCTTGCGTCCTCGATCAGGCGGATCTGCGCCGCGGGCAGCATGGCGCGGGCATCGAGCGCGGAAAACTTCACGCAATAATCGGTCGCGAGCCCGCAAAGATCGAGCCGGGTGACCCCCTGGGCGATGAGGTAGCCAGACAGGCCGGTCAAGGCCGCCTGATCATTGTCGCGGAAGGCGGAATAGCTGTCGACCCGGGGGTCAAGGCCTTTCTGCTGGATATGGTCGATGCGGGACGTGTCGAGCTGCGGGTGGAATTCGGCATCGGCTGTGCCCTGGACGCAATGGTCCGGCCACATCATCTGAGGCTTGCCGTTCAGCATCCCCATCTCGAACGGCGCCTTGCCCGGATGCTGGGAGGCGAAGCTGCCGTGATTGGCTGGGTGCCAGTCCTGCGAGGCAACGATCAGATCGTATCCGCCTTTCTGCATCAGGCGGTTGGCGACATCGACCACGGCGTCGCCCTCCGGCACGGCCAGATGGCCGCCGGGACAAAAACCGGTCTGAATATCGACGAGCAGCAGGCATTTCATCGGCAGGCTCCCTGAGGCAATCGCGGGAACCATAGACCGCGCGGACGCGAAGGCCAACCGGCCTTCGTCGCTCCTCTCCTGCCGTGCTGCCCCGCAGGATCAGGCCGCCTGCGCCAGCTCGTCGGCGATGACCGTATCGAGGTTCAGGAAGCAGACCATGGTCTTTTCCAGCGCCACGATGCCGCGGCAGAAGGCGCGCTGGGCTTCCGGAATGATCTCCGGCGCCGGCTGCAGGTCCTCGCCGCGAATGGTCATCATGTCGGAGACCTGCTCGACGAGCAGGCCGACCAGCTTGCCGTTGATGTCGGTGACGATGATGGCCGAGCGCTCGGAGGGCTCGGTCATGTTCATTCCCAGGCGGCAAGCCATGTCGATGACCGGGATCACCGCGCCGCGCAGGTTGATGAGGCCGAGAACATAGGCCGGCGTGTGCGGCATGGGGGTCACCGGCGCCCATCCGCGGATTTCGCGGATCGCCATGATGTCGATGCAGAATTCCTGCTCGCCCAGATGGAACGAGACAATCTCCATTGCGGAGCCGGACTGTTTGATGACGGTAGCCATGGTCAGAACTCTTCCCAGTTTTCTTCAGACGTGGAGGGGGTCGCACGCGGCTTGGCGGCGCTTGCCGTGTGCGTGGCGGTGGTTGCGGGCCCGAAGGCGCCGGTCAGCTTGCCCATCAGCGCCTTTGCCGGCGACGGGGCGGGTCGGCTGGTCTTCTCGGCAGCTTTCAGGGCCGGACGTGTTCCCGACGACGCTGCAGGCGTTCTAGAAACCGGCCGCTCATGGAGCGGGCCGCGCGCGGCAGGACGGTCCAGCGCGTGCTCGCCTGACCGCTCGTAGGAGGCGCCGGCCTGATAGAGGTTGCGTTGGCTCGCCTGCTCGCCGATGCGGAAATGCGCGATCGCCTCGACGAGACCGTCGCTGTCCTGCGCCAGGATCTGGCTCGCCGCATTGGTCTGCTCGACCATGGCGGCATTCTGCTGCGTCATCTGATCGAGCTGGCCGATGGCCGTATTGATCTCGACAAGGCCCGTCGACTGCTCCCGGGCCGAGACGAGGATCTCCGACATGTGGCTGTGGATCCGATCGACATCGTCGCCGATCCGGCCGAGCGCCGTTCCGGTTGCCTGTACCAGCCGGACGCCGGTCTCCACCTCGCCGCTCGAACGGCCGACCAGGCCTTTGATGTCCTTGGCGGCCATGGCGGCACGCTGGGCAAGCTCGCGCACTTCCTGGGCGACGACCGCAAAGCCCTTGCCGGCCTCGCCGGCCCGGGCTGCCTCGACGCCGGCATTCAGCGCCAGCAGGTTGGTCTGGAAGGCGATCTCATCGATGACGTTGATGATCTTGCCGATCTCGGCCGAGGCGTTCTCGATCCGGGCCATGGCCTCGATCGCCTCGCTGACGATGCGCTCGGATTCGGCGGCGTTGGCCTTGGTCTCGCCGACCATGTGGCTCGCCTCCTCCGCCCGTTCGGCGGAACTGCGCACCGTGCTGGTGATCTCGTTCAATGCTGCCGAGGTTTGCTCGAGCGATGCCGCCTGCTGCTCGGTGCGCCGGCCGAGTTCGTTGGACGCGGTGCGCATCTGCTGGCCATTGGCCTGGATGGAGCCGGCATTGTCGCGAACCTTCGCCATCAGGGAGGTCAGGCGCTCGAGAACCTGATTATAGTCGAGCCGGAGCGATTCCAGATCGGCACGGAAGGGTTCCGAGAGCGTCACGCTCAGATCACCGTCGGCAAGTCGTTTCAAGCCCGCCCCGAGCGCGGTGACGGCAGCGGCGACTTCGCGGGCATGGGCCTCGGCAGCCGCTTCCCGTGCCGCATGCGAGGTCTCGCTCTCGCGCTGCGCCGTCGCCGCCTGGCGCTCCAGTTCATTCTTGGCGACGGCCGCATCGCGGAACTGCTCGAGCGCCCGCGCCATCTCGCCGATCTCGTCATTCTTGTCGGCGCCCGGAACGCTGCCTGCATAGTCGCCGGAGAGGATGCGGCGCATGCTGTCGCGCAGGCCGACGATACCCTTGCGGATCACCGCACCGTGGTTGAGCAGCAGGCCAACCATGACCAGCATGGCCACGGCGGCGCAGGCGAGCTGCAGCCAGAGGGCGCGCTGCGAGAGCAGATCGGCCTGGTGCATGCGGTCCGACGCGATCTCATGGGCCAAGCCGCCGAGCTTTCCCAGCCGTTCGACAAGACGCGCCCCGGCCTCGTCGACGCTGTCGTCGAGCGCCATGATGGCGTCATTCTGTCTGGCTTCGATGAATTTCGGCAGGTCTGTCCCGACGCCTGTGATGACGATACTGGCATCCTGGTCGAGCCCCTGGCCGAGTTCGGCGGCGCCGAGCGATTCGGCAACGGCAGCGATCTTGGCAAGACCCGCCTGCAGATCGGCGATGCTCTCTTCCGTTTCCTTCTTCAGGTCGGGGGCAATCGTGCCGCTGTCACGGTCGACCATGGCATCCATGCCGGCCAGGAGCACGCGAAGATTGGCGTCGCGCGTGGCGGAAACATCGGCCATACTCTGTTCGGCCGCTCGCGCCTCGATCACGGCCTGGCTCGCAGAGTGGTTGAGAACCCACCCGGTGCCGATGACAGCGCCGAAGCCGAGCAATGCGGCAACGGCGAGGGTGCCGAGACGGAAGGAAACGGACATGCTGCGCT
Organism: Rhizobium sp. YIM 134829; assembly: GCF_046546455.1. NCBI lineage: Bacteria > Pseudomonadati > Pseudomonadota > Alphaproteobacteria > Hyphomicrobiales > Rhizobiaceae > Rhizobium > Rhizobium sp. YIM 134829. Next base: position 222,087 of record NZ_JBKHKI010000006.1, on the reverse strand, counting down.
TCAAGGATGATGTCGTCATCGATGCAGGATCCATGGAAACAAGCGGTGAGAACAGGATGGTGAGCGCTCGGCTTCATGCCGACTCGGATGATGCTTGACCCCCGGGTCCAAGTGCCGTGGCGGTCCTGATCTTTGGGCCCGCACCACGCCACCTCCCCAAGGTTGGAGGTCATCCACTTCCATAAGAGAAGATTCTATTTCAAACTGCTTAATCCTTTCATAAGAGCGACCCTTCATGAAACAAACCCGATCGTCTATGCTTACGCCATGACACTCGATCGCACCGTCCCTGCGAAAGCACCGTCGAACGGACTGCGCCTGCCCGCCATGCTGGCCGGCGCCGGACTCGTCATGCTCTGCCTGCTTGCCGGCCTCATCGGCTGGCTGTCGCTCGGCGGCGAAATGCTGCTGGCGCTCGATGCCGCCGGCCTGTCCCTCTGCTTCTGAACCCTTTCCGTCCCGGCATCACGGCCTGTGAGACCCGCCTCATGAAAACACTCCGCCTCGTGCTCTGGATCGCCGTCGTCATCGTCGCGGCTGCCCTCGGCTGGACCACCTATCAGATCACCACACAGACCGAGACCGCGGAGGGTGGGCCATTCGGCGTGCCCTTTGCGCTCACCGGGCGCGGCGGGGCGCCGGTGACGGAGGCCGCCTTTCGCGGCAAGCCCACCGCCCTCTTCTTCGGGTTTACCCATTGCCCGGAAGTTTGCCCCACGACGCTGTTCGAGCTCGACGGCTGGCTGAAGCAGGTCGATCCCGACAAGACGAAGCTGCAGGCCTATTTCGTCACCGTCGATCCCGAGCGCGACACGCCGGAGGTGCTGGACCGCTATGTCGCCAACGTCTCGGACCGCATCGCAGGCATTTCCGGCCCGGCGGACAAGGTGATGGAGATGGTCAAGGGCTACCGCGTCTATGCGCGCAAGGTGCCGCTCGACGAAGCCAAGCCGGACGGCGACTATACGATGGACCACACCGCCTCGGTCTTCCTGCTCGACGCCGAGGGTCGCTTCCGCGGCACGATCGCCTATGGCGAGGATCCGGCCACTGCGGTCAAGAAGCTCGAGAACCTGGCCAAGGGCTGACGCTGTCTTTGTGGGCCGAACATGCTAAAGCCGCAGCCCGACCCGCGATGCCGCCCAATATCTTGACCCGCAAGGAATGCTGTCTTGGCCGATCTGCGCCTCTTCATCACCACCACAGAGACCGGCTCGGAGCAGGCGCTGGCCCTGATGAGCGATGCCTTTGAGGATGAGGGCTATGCGATCGCCACGATGGAGATCGACGAGAAGCGCGATATCTGGGAAGCCTCGCTCTATCTCGACTTCGCCGAAGAGGAGGAGATGGCCGGGCGGTTGCGCGCCGTGCTCGCGCCGCTCTTTGCCGATGCGGCGATCGAGCGGGAGGAGATCCCCGATATCGACTGGATCGCCAAATCGCTCGAGGGACTGACGCCGGTCCGGGCCGGGCGTTTCCTGGTCCATGGCTCGCACGACCGCGACAAGGTGAGCCCGGGCGATATCGCCATCGAGATCGATGCCGGCCAGGCCTTCGGCACCGGCCATCACGGCACGACGGCGGGCTGCCTGGAGATGATCGAGGACGTGGTACGATCACGGCCCGTGACGCGCGTGCTCGATCTCGGCACGGGCAGCGGCGTGCTGGCGCTGGCGGTGCGCAAGGTCAAGGCAGTCCCGGTGCTCGCCACCGATATCGATCCGGTCGCCACCCGCGTGGCCCGCGACAATATTCGCCGCAACGGCGTTCTCAACGGCGTCGCCGGCATCACCGCCGTAACGGCGGCGGGGTTCCAGTCCCCCGCCTTCGCCGCGCACGGGCCCTTCGACCTCATCATCGCCAATATTCTGGCACGCCCGCTGATGCGCATGGCACCGCAGCTTTCCACCCACCTTGCCCCCGGCGGTTCGGTCATTCTCTCCGGCATCTTGGCCGCCCAGCGCTGGAAGGTGCTTTCCGCCTATAACGCGCTCGGCCTGCGCCATGTCCGCACGCTCTGGCGCAATGGCTGGGTGACGATCCTTCTCGACAGCCGACGAGCCTGAGGGAGCTCGAGCCGCGCAGCTCCGAGAACGACGGCCTGGGAGCGAGAGCCGGAAACGAAAAAGGCCACCCGACGCTTGCGCGAGGGGCGGCCTTTTCGAACAAGGGCGATGCCGAAGCATCGCCGATCGACCGGCGAACCGATCGACCCGTCCGCGAGCCTGGGAGGAGGAGTGCTCAAGCGGACATCTCCATGATCTGCAGGCGGGCCACCCGGGAGGGAGGAGGAGAGGAAGGCCAGCCGAACGCCTATCACGGAAGACAGTTGCCTTCCGGCAGCTGCGGGAACAGCCGTTCGAAGCCGTTCGTTGAGAAAACTTTTAGCGCTTTGGTGCCGGGTCGGCCAGAGTGAAGCGCACATGGGTGCCATGCGCGGATCGCATAAGTCATACGAATCGGGAAAAGCTGGCCGGATACCCTGCCCTTCCCTCCCGACACGGCTTATGGTCGGATAGCACGACCATCCCGCAGGAAGCCGCCTCATGTTCCAGTCTTTCGACGTCACCTCCACCCCCGAATTCGGTCCCGCCCGTGTCGCGGCCCTGCGCGCCGGTTTCGACAGTCTCGGCATCGATGCCTTCCTCGTGCCGCGGGCGGATGAGTTCCAGGGCGAATATGTGCCGGCCTCGGCCGAGCGGCTCTCCTGGCTGACCGGCTTTACCGGCTCGGCCGGCATAGCCCTGATCCTGCGCGACCGCGCGCTGGTCTTCGTCGACGGGCGCTATGTCACCCAGCTTGCCGAACAGGTCGATGCGGACGTTTTCACCAGCGGCGATCTCGTCGGCGAGCCACCGCATCTGTGGATCGAGCGTCACGCAGCGAAGGGACTACGGCTCGGCATCGACCCCTGGCTGCATACGGGGGCGGAGGTCCGCAAGCTCGAAAAGGCGCTGGCCGCGATTGGCGGCACGCTCATCGTACTCAAGGACAATCCGCTCGACCCGCTGTGGACCGACCGGCCGGAGCCGCCGCTCGGCCGGGTCAGGATCCAGCACAGCGACCATGCCGGCCGGCTCGCGACCGACAAGATCGCCATGATCGCCGAGACCGCCGTCAAGGCGGGCGCCGCGGCCGTGCTGCTCACCGAACCCTCGTCGATTGCCTGGACCTTCAACCTGCGCGGCGCCGATGTGCCGCACACGCCGCATCCGCTCGCCCGCGGCATCATTCATGCCGATGGATCGGCGGAGATCTTCCTCGACAAGAGGAAGACCGGCATCGAGGAAGAAGCCTATCTCACGCAAATGGCGCAAATCTTGCCGCCCTCCCGCTTCGAGGACCGGGTGGCGGCGCTGGCCGCCTCCGGCGTCAGCCTGATGCTCGACCCGGACCACGCGCCCTTCGCGCTTGCCGAACGGATCCGCAGCGAGGGCGGAACGGTGGTGGAGGCCGACGACCCCGCCCGTCTTCCCCGCGCCGTCAAGAATGAGGCCGAGCTCGCCGGCTCGACCCGCGCCCATCTGCAGGATGGCGCCGCTATGGTCGAGTTCCTGGCTTGGCTGGACGCGCAGAAGCCCGGCAGCGTCACGGAGATCGCCGCGACGACAGAGCTCGAATCCTTCCGCCGCACGGTGGGCGAGCGCATGCAGAACCCGCTGCGCGATATTTCCTTCGACACGATTGCCGGCGCCGGCGGCCATGGCGCCGTCATCCATTACCGGGTGACCGACAAGACGGACCAGCCGCTCGCGGCAGGCAGCCTGTTCCTGATCGATTCAGGCGGTCAGTATGTCAACGGCACGACCGACATCACCCGCACGGTGGCGATCGGCCCAGTGGGCGAGGAGGAGAAGCGCTTCTTCACCCTCGTGCTCAAGGGCATGATCGCTATCTCCACCGCGCGCTTCCCGAAGGGCACGCGCGGGGTCGATCTCGATCCGCTGGCCCGCATCGCGCTCTGGAAGGCGGGCGCGGACTATGCCCATGGCACCGGCCACGGCGTCGGGTCTTATCTTTCCGTGCATGAGGGGCCGCAGCGCATCTCCCGGGCCGGCATGCAGGAACTGCTGCCCGGCATGATTCTCTCCAACGAGCCCGGCTATTACCGGCCCGGCCAATTCGGCATCCGCATCGAGAACCTCATCCATGTCCTGCCGCCGGCCCCGATCGAGGGCGGCGATGCGCCCATGCTCGGCTTTGCGACCCTGACCTTCTGCCCGATCGACCGCCGCCTGATCGTGACCGCCCTGCTGACAGAGGAGGAGCGCCGCTGGATCGACGCCTATCACGCCGAAACGCGCGAGAAGCTGACGCCGCTGATCGAGGACGCGTCCGCCAGGGCCTGGCTGGAGGCCGCGACGCAGCCGCTCTAAAAGGCGGCTGCACAGCACGAGCGAGGCTCTAGAACAGCCCGGACATCCGCAGCGCCATGACGGTGAGCCAGCCGCAGAGAAGCATGACCAGCGAGGGGGCGCGCAGGCCGATGACGAGCGCCACCAGCATGGCGATCGAAACATCGGCGCCGCCGAAGACGAAGGCGGGCGCCACCAGCGTCGAGAGCACCGCCGCGGGCACGGCGTTCAGCGCCGCTTCCAGCCGCGGCGGCAGCGTTTTCAGCCGCGTGATCAGCACATAGCCGCCGATGCGGGTGAGGTAGGTGGCGAGCGCCGCGCCGAGAATGATGAGCGGCAGGCGGAGATCGTCGCTCATGGCTTCGCCTCCGGCTCGGATTTGAGCGGCAGGAAGGCGCCGAGCAACACGCCGGCCAATGCGCCGATGCTAACATGCCAAGGCGAGCCGACCGTCTTCATGGCGATCACCGACGAGATCGAACTGACGGCGACCACCGGCAGCCAGTGGTCACGGCTGCGGAAACCCAGCACCAGCGCCATGAAATAGATGGGCAGCAACACATCGAGCCCGATCGCCTTCGGATCGCCGATCATCTGGCCGAAGGCGGCACCAAGCGCGGTCAGCGCCACCCAGGGCAGGTAGAGGCTGAGCGCCAGGCCCATATACCAGGCAAAACCCACCCGCTCGCCGCGCTCCCCCTTCTTCTCAGATTCCGCATATTGCGGATCGGTCAGCAGGAACAGGCCGACGGCTTTCTGCGCGAAGGTGAAGTGGCGGATATGCGGGGCGACCGAGGCCGAATAGAGGATGTGGCGGAAATTGACGGCAAAGACCGAGAGGATCACCACCCAGGGCGGGATCTCGTGGCCGAACAGCTGCAGACCGACCATCTGGCTGGCGCCTGCGAAGATCGTGGCGCTCATCAGCACCGCGTCGAAGGTCGAGAAGCCATTGTCGACGGCGAGTGCGCCAAACAGCACCGCAAAGGGCGCGACCGAAAGCACGATCGGCGCGCCCCGCCGCACACCATGCCAGAACCCGGGAGAAGTCATGCGTCCTTCCTGCTGCCGCCGGACATGCGACCCGCAGCCCTTACCGTCTCCCGCAGCGCATCACAAATGAAATGGGCTGATAGGCGGATCAATGCCGGGAATGGGGGAAGCTGCTTTGAACCATCACCCTCGCCGCCAAAAAAACCCCCTCTGGCCTGCCGGCCATCTCCCCCACAAGGGGGGAGAGACCATGAGGCGCGCTCCCCACCGAGAACCACCGATTACTGACACCGGCCACCGGAACGCTCAGCCTCAACCGCAAGAAATCGCACCGTCGGAGAATAAGGCGAGCGGCTGCCCCACGGTCTCTCCCCCCTTGTGGGGGAGATGGCCGGCAGGCCAGAGGGGGTCTTTGGGGCGGCTTGGCGCGACGTTCGAGCCTTTAGCGCTTGGCCTTGAACGTGTGTTCCGGCCCCGGAAAACTGCGGGCGCGCACTTCCTCGGCATAGGCGCTGGCGGCGGCGGAGACCTGGGGGGCGAGTTCGGCGAAATGCTTGACGAAGCGCGGCTTGAAGTCGTTGAAGAGGCCGAGCATGTCATCGGAAACGAGGATCTGCCCGTCACAGGCCGGCGACGCGCCGATGCCGATCGTGGGGGCGGAAACGGCGGCGGTGATTTCGCGCGCGACCGTCTCCACCGTGCCCTCGACGACGATGGCGAAGGCGCCGGCCGCATCGATCGCCTCGGCATCGCGGCGGATCTTGTCGGCCTCGGCCTCGCTATGGCCGAGCGAGCGATAGCCGCCGGTGGTGTTGACCAACTGCGGCATCAGCCCGACATGGCCGAGCACCGGGATGCCCCGGCTCGTGAGAAAGGCCACCGTTTCGGCCATCTCAGCCCCGCCTTCGAGCTTGATCGCCGAGCAGCCGGTTTCCTTGAGCACGCGGGCGGCGCTGCGGAAGGCCTGTTCCTTGCTTTCCTGATAGGAGCCAAAGGGCAGATCGACGACGATGCAGGCCTGCCCTGCCCCACGACCGACCGCCTGGCCATGGGCGATCATCATTTCGAGCGTGACGCCGACGGTGGAATCGAGCCCATAAAGCACCATGCCGAGCGAATCGCCGACGAGCAGCAGATCGACATGCGGGTCGAGCAGACGGGCGATGGGCGTCGTATAGGCGGTGAGGCTGACGATCGGCCGCCCGCCCTTCATGCCACGGATTGCCGCCGGGCTCAGGCGCCGGCGCTTCGTCTCGACGCTCATGCTCAGGCTACTTTCTTCAGATCGAGGCGGGCGCCATAGACGCGATTGTCGAGGAGCCGCGTCCGGCCGAAGCGGACGAAGAGCAGCAGCAGCACCGGCCGCCCGTCGAGACCCTCCAGCGGCTGCAGCGTCTCGGGATCGCGCAGCGCCACCACCTCCGGCACCGCCAGAGGCTCGCGCGCGAGAAAGGCGGTCACCGCCGCCTCCAGCTCGGCCGGGTCGGTCAGACCGGCATGGAGCAGGCGCTCGGCCTCGTCCAGCGCGCGCGGCACGATGGCGGCGGCGCGACGCTCTTCGGGCGTCAGATAGACATTGCGCGAGGAGCAGGCGAGCCCGTCGGCCTCGCGCACCGTCTCGACGCCGATGACGGTGACCGGCTGGGCGAGGTCCTCCACCATGCGGCGGATGATCTGCAGCTGCTGGTAATCCTTCTCGCCGAAATAGGCGCGATCCGGCTGGACGATGTTGAAGAGCTTGGTGACGACAGTGGCGACGCCGGCGAAATGGCCGGGGCGCACGGCGCCTTCGAGCTCGGCACCCAGGATGGGCAGATCGACCACCGCTTCCATCGGCCGCGGATACATGTCGGACACCTCGGGCGCAAAGAGATAGTCGACGCCGCCGGCTTCGAGCATGGCCTGGTCGCGCGGCAGATCGCGCGGATAGCGGGCGAGATCCTCGTTGGCGCCGAACTGCAGCGGATTGACGAACAGGCTGACGACGACCACGTCGTTCTCGGCGCGCGCCCGGCGCACCAGCTCCATATGGCCCTCGTGCAGGAAGCCCATGGTCGGCACCAGCCCGACCGAGCGGCCCTGCCTGCGATGGTCGAGAATGAGCGCCCTTAGCGTCGCGATCCCGCTTACCGTCTTCATCCGGCCCTCCCGCCGATCAACCCGGCTTCGCCGCTGCCGCCAGGAGCGGGACCCTCGGCCCCGCACGGCGGATGCTGCGGCAGAAACAGATGCGGGGACGGCCCTTTTCGGCATGCCTTCCCCGCCTGCGCTCCTCTAGCCTGTGCGCTGCAGAAAGACAAATCGAGAATGGCTGCGCCGGTCAGTCGCCGAGGAAGGTGAGCCACTCGTCTTCATCCATGACGGTGACGCCGAGTTCGCGCGCCTTGTCGAGTTTTGACCCGGCGCCTGGTCCCGCCACCACATAATCGGTCTTCTTGGACACCGAGCCCGCCACCTTGGCGCCGAGGCTTTCCGCCCGCGCCTTCGCCTCGTCGCGGGTGAACTTCTCGAGCGATCCGGTGAAGACCACTGTCTTGCCGGCGATCGGGCTGCCGGTCGAAACCGGCGTCTGCTCGTCGAGCGGCGTCACCGCCTCCAGCAGCCGGGCCACCACCTCGACATTGCGCGGCTCCTTGTAGAATTCGACGATGGCACGGGCGACCACCTCACCGATCCCCTCGATCCGGTTCAGATCGTCCCAGGCATCCCCCTCGCCGCGCCCAGCCGCCTGCATGGCTGCGCTGAACTCCGTATAGGTGCCATAGGAGCGGGCCAGCAGCTTGGCCGTGGTCTCGCCGACATGGCGGATGCCGAGCGCATAGATGAAGCGCGAGAGCGCCACCTGCCGGCGCCCATTGATGGCATCGAAGAGCTTGCGGACGCTGACTTTGCCGAAGCCTTCGACATTTTCGAGCTTGGCCAGCGAGCCCTGCTGGCGCTGTTCGAGCGTGAAGATGTCCGGCGCGGTGCGAATGGAGAAGGCCGGGTCCTCGGCCTCGAAGAAGTAATCGATCTGCTTGGAGCCCAGCCCCTCGATGTCGAAAGCATTGCGGGAGACGAAATGCTTGAGGTGCTCGACCGCCTGGGCGCGGCAGACGAAGCCGCCGGTGCACCGGCGCACGCTGTCCACCTTGCCGGTCTTCTCATTGACCTCCCGCACCGCATGGCTGCCGCAAACCGGACAGGTCGTCGGGAAGAGATAAGGCTTGCTCTCGGGCGTTCGCTTCTCCGTCACGATGTCGACGATCTGCGGAATGACGTCGCCGGCCCGCTGGACAATCACCGTATCGCCAATGCGGATGTCGCGACCCTCGCGGATCGGCTGGCCGGCATTGCCGAGGCCCTTGATGTAGTCCTCATTGTGCAGCGTGGCATTGGTGACGACGACGCCGCCGACCGTGATTGGCACCAGGCGCGCGACGGGGGTGAGAGCCCCTGTCCGGCCGACCTGGATGTCGATGGCGGTCAGCGTCGTGAAGGCCTGCTCGGCCGGGAATTTGTGGGCCGTCGCCCAGCGCGGCGAGCGCGAGCGGAAGCCAAGGCGGCGCTGCAGCGCCAGATCGTCGACCTTGTAGACGACGCCGTCGATGTCATAGTCGAGATTCGGACGCTCCAGCCCAATCTGGCGATAGTGGTCAAGGATGGTGTCGACGGAGGAGAGGCGCTCGGTCAGCGGGTTGATCGGAAAGCCCCAGCGGCCAAGCACCTGGATCATTTCATATTGTGTTTCGGCCGGCATCTCGGACAACTCGCCCCAGGCATAGGCGAAGAAGCGCAGCTTGCGCGTCGCCGTTACATTCGGATCGAGCTGGCGCAGCGAGCCGGCTGCGGTGTTGCGCGGGTTCACATAGGTCTGGCGGCCTTCCGCCTCCATCTGGGCATTGAGCGCCAGAAAGTCGCTCTTCGCCATATAGACCTCGCCGCGCACCTCGACGATGTCGGGCGCTCCCTTCGGCAGGGTCTGCGGGATTTCGGCGATGGTGCGGATATTGGCGGTGACATTCTCGCCCGTCGTCCCGTCGCCACGCGTCGCCGCCGTGACCAGCCGGCGATTCTCGTAGCGCAGCGACATGGACAGTCCGTCGATCTTCGGTTCGGCGGTAAAGGCGATCGAAGCATCGGGCAGACGACCCAGGAAGCGGTAGACGCTGGCGATGAAGTCGGCCACGTCCTCGTCGGTGAAGACATTGTCCAGCGAGAGCATCGGCCGGGCATGGGTAACGGTCTGGAACAGGCCGGAGGGCGCCGACCCCACCGTGCCGGACGGGCTGTCGGGACGCCGCAGCTCCGGGAAGCGCGCCTCGATCGCCTCGTTGCGCCGCTTCAGCACGTCGTATTCCGCGTCCGAAATCTCGGGGGCGTCCTTGCCGTGATAGAGCGCATCATGCCGGGCGAGCTCGGCCGCCAGAAAAGCCAGCTCCTCCACGGCATCGGCCTCGGTCAGCGCGTCCACGGGCTTGCGATCGGTCATGGCACTCAACTCCCAGGCTCGCCGGAGCATGTCCGGCGAACAGGAGTTCCGCCCATGCCCACCCTCTCGTCTCATTAGCGGACGCCGAGGCAAGAGCGCCGAAGCCGCATGCGGAGGGTTCTAGCCTTGTAGCGAAAATCAGGCCGATGAGAAGACGAAATGGTGTCGTTCAAGCGGAATCAGAAGCGTCACATAGCTCGGCAAGCATCTGAGAAACAACGATATGCAGGTAGCTCTGGCTGCTGCGATGGGGGTCCCACCATGCGAGAGGGGCGATGGTCTAGCTCTGGAGGTTGAGGGCTCTCAGAACGCTGTCAAACTGTCTGACGACCTTTCGAAACCCCAGATATTTCGGGTGCAACTCGTTCGCCCAGTCTTCCGGTTCAATGAGTTGATGCGACCTGATGACGTGGAAATTGTTCGAGCGTTCATGCTGTAAGTCGTTCAGCATGTCCTGGAACAGCTTTAGCATCTCCCGGACGATTTCCGCCGCCTGTTCAGGTGCTGTCCAACCGCGCTCGGTCAAGGATGGCTGAAGCCATGGCCCGGCACAGCGGGGATGAACGCCGTTCGGAATCGCAAAGCCGTAAGTATGCGCAAAGATCGGCACACCTTCGGCAAACCGGTCCCTGAGATCGAACAGCGTGCGATAGGATTGCTCGACCGTCTTCAGAGTTTTGCGGAATTCTGACCCATTGATGGGTTTAGTCCCATCCTCGTTCTGATTGAGAAAGGTGCGAAACTGATCGCCAGCAACGTCGTTGCCGCCGGCCGAGAAGAGAATTGCGTCCGGTTTGCCGCCGAGCCAATTGCCACTATCGGCCAAAGCGGCAATCAAGCGCCGCTGCTTCTGCGCGGACATCGCGTCCGTCGAGGCATCGCCATAATGGGCGAGATTGAGGATGCGCGCCGGAGGAGAGCCGTAATGCTTCAATTGCGCGATGATGTCCGTGTCCTGCAGGACTGGACCGTTGTTGAGGAGCGGATAGTCGAACCAAGAGTCGCCCAAGGCCAGGAGACATAAAGGGTGTGCAACCTTCAACCCCAGCTTCGCGTCAAGACGATTGTCAGTCGAATTAAAATCCCTCGAACTAGCGTTTTGCAGTTCCAGTATACCGAGCTTGTGTCGCGCCACCCTGAGCGAGATTTCTCGATCAATCGTTTCATCGGGAACAGTTGGAATATTTGGCAAGGCGATCTCCATATTTGAGGAGGTAATTTTCGCGACATGCTCCCAGCAGATACGAAATAAGACCGGCTGGACAATTCCAACGTTGCTTTATAAAAATGTAAGAGTCAACGAATATTAGGCCTTTACGCCACTCTTTTCTTGAATCTCTTGTATTTCAGCGGAGTCTCAATGAATTCTGGGAACTCGGATCATCCGAATGCTCCACGGATCGATCGTTGATCGTCTTGTCTGACCAGAGGCAGCACGCCTGGTCGGGAATGCCTAACCGTTCCCCGCGAGCAACCGCGCGGCCGCCGCGCGGGCTTCCTCGGTGATCGAAGCGCCGGCCAGCATGCGGGCGATCTCCTCGGTGCGGGCCTTGTCGTCCATGCGGGCGACGCGGGTGGCGATCGTTTCCGCCTGCTTCTCCGAGGGACCCTTGGAGATGAGAAGATGGGTCGCGGCCCGTGCGGCGACCTGCGGCGCATGGGTGACGGAGAGGACCTGGACCGTGGCGGAAAGCCGCTTCAGCCGCTGGCCGATCGCATCGGCGACTGCGCCGCCGACGCCGGTGTCGATCTCGTCGAAGACGAGCGTCGGCGCCGAGCCGCGATCGGCGAGCGCCACCTTCAGAGCCAACAGGAAGCGCGAGAGCTCGCCGCCCGAGGCCACCTTCATGATCGGCCCCGGCCGCGTGCCCGGATTGGTCTGCACATGGAATTCGACCACATCGATCCCATCGGTCGTCGGCTGGGCCGGATCGGTCTCGACGGTTGCGGTGAAGCGGGCGCGTTCCAGCTTCAAAGCCGGCAATTCGGCCATGACGGCGGCCGAGAGTGCAGCGGCGGTGTTGTGGCGCTTGGAGGACAAGGCGGCGGCCGCGGCATCGAAATCGGCCTTGGCGATGGTGACGCGCCCATCGAGCTGCTTCAACAGTTCCTCGCCGGCATCGACATCGGCGAGTGCGGTGATCATGCGAACCGCAAGCGCCGGCAGCTCGGTGACGGGAACGGAATATTTGCGGGCTGCGGCGCGCAGCGCGAAGAGACGTTCTTCGACGCGCTCAAGCTCCTTGGGGTCATATTCCGTCTTGCGCAGCGCCGCTTCCACCGCCATCTGCGCGTCGGAGAGCTGGTTCAGAGCCGCATCGAGCAGCGCCACCGTCTCCTCGAGGAGGCCCGGCGCCTCGTGGCTCTTGCGCTCCAGCCGCCGCATCAGCGAGGCGATCAGCGGTACGGGCGAGGTGTTGCCGTTCAGGAATTCGGAGGCCTCGTTGATGTCGGAGGCGATGCGCTCGGCCTTCATCATCGTGGCGCGGCGCTCGGCCAGGCTGTCCTCCTCGCCATCCTCCGGCGAGAGCGCTTCCAGCTCCTCGACCGAGGCGCGCAGATAGTCCGCCTCACGCGCAGCCGCTTCGACCTTTTCGCGGTGACGCTTCAGCCCGCGCTCGGCATCGCGCCAGGTCTTGTAGAGCGTGGCGACCGTTTCCGCCTCGGCGGTCAGGCCGCCGAAGGCGTCGAGCAGCAGGCGGTGGGCATTGACATCGACCAGCGCCCGATCGTCGTGCTGGCCGTGGATCTCGACCAGCAGCTGGCCGGCCTGGCGCATCAGCTGCACGGAGACCGCCTGGTCGTTGACATAGGCCTTGGTACGGCCATCGGCCGACTGGACCCGGCGGAAGATCAGATCGCCCTCGTCGTCGATGCCATTGTCGCGCACTAGCTGGCGGGCCGGGTGATCGGGTCCGACGTCGAAGACCGCCGTCACCTGACCCTTATCGCCGCCATGGCGCACGAGCGAGCCATCGCCGCGCCCGCCGAGGGCCAGCGAGAGACTGTCGAGCAGGATCGACTTGCCTGCGCCGGTTTCCCCGGTCAGAACCGAGAGGCCGGCGTCGAAGGAAAGATCAAGCCGTTCGATCAGGACGATATCGCGGATCGAGAGCTGGGCGAGCATGGGTCTTCAGCTTTTGAGATCAGACGCCGAGGATCTTCTTGCCGGCGCGGGAAATCCAGGAATTCCCATTCTCCCGCGGCTCCAGTCCGTTGGACTGCAGGAGCTTGTAGGAATCGGCGTACCACTGGCTGTCGGGATAGTTGTGGCCAAGAACGGCGGCCGCCGTCTGCGCCTCGCTCGTCAGCCCCATGGCGAAATAGGTCTCTGTCAGGCGCGCGAGCGCTTCCTCGACCTGGTTCGTGTTGGAATACTGCTCCACCACCGTGCGGAAGCGGGTGAGCGCTGCCAGATATTCGCGGCGCTCGAGATAATAACGGCCGACCTGCATTTCCTTGCCGGCCAGATTGTCTTTGGCGAAGCGGATCTTCGCCTGGGCATCCTCGACATATTCGGAGTCGGGGTATTTATCGACCACCGTCTGCATGGCTGCGATGGTGTTCATCGCCGCCTTCTGGTCCTGCGTCACTGTCGGGATCTGCTTGGAGTAAGCAAGCCCGACAATGTACTGCGCATAGGCCGCATCAGGCGATTCCGGATAGAGGTTCAGGTAGCGCTGGGCCGCGTTGATCGCATCCTGGTTCTGCCCCTGCCGATAATTGACGAAGGCTTTCATCACCAGCGCCTTGCGGGCATATTCGGAGAAGGGGTGCTGCTTGTCGATCGCGTCGAACTTGCGCGCGGCTTCGGTCGTCTTGCCGGCGTTGAGGTTGGCAAGACCCTGATTGTATAGCACGTCCGGCGGATCGGTTTCGGCGGTCAGCTTGGTGATGTCGATGTCGGGATCGTTCTGGCAGGCGGTCAAGCCCATGCCGGCGCCGCAGACCATCAAGGCCAGGAGCGCAACCCGTCCCTTGGCCTTCCACTTGAAGCCGTCTGCAACCACCATGTCCACTTCCCACTCGAAGAACGGCCGCCCCGCCGTCCGGGCGCCTCGCCCAAGATCTGCGTTTTAGTTCAACATCCCTGGATATCGCAACGTCTTGATGATCGATTGACGCAATTTTGTGGCAGATCGACCATGAAAAAGCCGGCCCGAAGACCGGCTTTGACGCGTAAAGGCTTCGATCAGGCCAGGCGCGGCGCCAGTTCGGCGGCGGCGGCGATCGGGACCCGCTGGCGCGGTGCAGTGGCTTCGACGATCTCATAGGCCGTCGGATCGGCGAACAGCGCCTTCAGCGCATTCGCATTCATCTTATGGCCGCCGCGGAAGGAACGGTAGCAGCCGATGAAGGGCGCGCCGGCGAGCGACAGGTCGCCGACAGCATCGAGCGTCTTGTGGCGGACGAACTCGTCCTTGGCGTAACGCAGGCCCTCGACATTGATGACGGTATGATCGTCGGAGATGACGACCGAATTTTCGAGCGAGGAACCGAGGCCGCGGCCGGCGGCCCACATGCGCTCGACATCGCGCATGAAGCCGAAGGTGCGGGCGCGGGAGAGCTCGGCCTTGAAGACCGACGCTGTCATGTCGCCCTGCCAGGACTGGCGGCCGATCAGCGGCGTGTCGAAATCGATCTCGACCTCGAAGCGCATGCCGCCGTCATAGGGCACGAATTCCGACCAGGAGGCACCATGCTCGATGCGCACCGTCTTGAGAATGCGGATCATGCGCCGCTTGACGGCGAGCGCCTTGATGCCGGCTTCCTCGATTGCGGCGATGAAGGGGGCCGAACTACCGTCCATGATCGGCATTTCGCCGCCATGGACTTCGATCAGCAGATTGTCGAGGCCGACCGCATAGATCGCCGCCATCACATGCTCGATCGTGGCGATCGAGGTGGCGGGGTTGGTGCCGAGAATGGTGCAGAGATCGGTATTGCCGACTTCGGAGGAGATTGCCTTGTAGGTGGAGAGGACACGACCGGCTTCGACGCGCTGGAACACGATGCCGCTGTCGGCGTCGGCCGGATGGAAGGTGATCGACACCGCCGAGCCGGAATGTACGCCGGTTCCGCTCAGGCTGATCGACCGTGCGACCGTCGTCTGGAAACCGAGAAGCCCGATACCGAGTGCCATATGATTCGCCTTATTCACGCTGGCGGGAGTGCCGCCGAAATTCCGTTGAGCAGAGGCTTGCGACTGTCTTGGAGCGTCCGTGTCCCTCGGTGGCGTGACCGCCGCCGTTTCGTTTCCGCTTCCAATGTCGGAGATCGCAAGCGATTGCCTCTGAGCTGGTAGGGTGAAGATAAGGCGGCGAAACCTCCAGCTCAAATCACTGTTTCTTTCGCTTTGTAACGCTTGCCCCCGCTCCGTAACCCATGGATTAGGCAATGGAAATGGGAAAATGCCCGGGCTTTCGCCCAGGCATTCCGGCAAGGTGGAAGACGGGTCCGATCAGTTCGATTGACGGCGCAGGAAGGCCGGGATCTCGAGCTGGTCGTCCTCATGCGCACGCGGCTGCTGAACGGTGCGGCCGCGGTCGTCGAGCGCACCGCGACGCGGCGCGTAGACGCTCGCTTCGGGGGAAAGCGGACGGCGCTGCTGCGAGGCAGCGGCCGGCGCACCCGAAGTCATGTCCGACGCGACGGAGTGGTCTTCCTCCTCGCGGCGGCCGAGCGAATTGGTGATCCGCTTGAGCAGGCCCATCGGGCCACGCTCTTCGTGATGGGCGGGCGGTGCCCCACGATGCTCGACCTCGGCCTTCACCATCGGCGGAAAATCTTCCACCTTCGGCATGCGGGCAGAGACGTCGACCGCCGGGCGGATGGCAGGCGCGACCGGCTCCTGGCGCATCTGCGCCATCGGCTGGGCCTGCATCGGCTGCTGGTAGACCGGGGCTTCGGCAACAGGCTGCATCGGCGCCGGCTGGGCCGGGGCATGGTGCATCGGAGCCTGCTGCATCGGCGCATGCTGGACCGGAGCCGGTTGGACCGGCGCGGCGGCACGCGGGGCCTCGACCGGCGCCGCACCGGTGAAGAGGCGGCTTTGCGGACGGAAGGCTTCCTCCTGCGCCTTTTCGGCGGCGCGGGCGGAGATCAGCAGTTCGCGCTCGATCTCGGCCTGGCGGATCGCTTCGGCAATCGCGTCCGCCTGCTGGGCGGCCGGCTGCGGCTGGGGTGCCGGGGCGGCCTGGGCAGCCGGTGCGGCAGCCGGGATCGCGGCGGACGGGCGAACGGTCGGCTTAGCTACCGGGCGAAAACTGGCATTGCGATCGGCCACCTCCGCGGCCGTACGATCGATACCGGTTGCCACGACGGAGACGCGAATCAGGCCTTCGAGGTCTTCGTCGAAGGTGGCGCCGAGGATGATGTTGGCGTCCGGATCCACTTCCTCGCGGATACGGGTCGCCGCTTCGTCCACTTCGAACAGCGTCAGGTCGCGACCGCCGGTGATGGAGATCAGCAAGCCTTGAGCGCCCTTCATCGAGGTTTCGTCGAGCAGCGGGTTGGCGATCGCCGCTTCGGCGGCAGCCATGGCGCGGCCTTCGCCGGATGCTTCGCCGGTTCCCATCATGGCGCGGCCCATTTCGCGCATCACCGACCGGACGTCGGCGAAGTCGAGGTTGATGAGGCCTTCCTTGACCATGAGGTCGGTGATGCAGGCAACGCCCGAATAGAGGACCTGGTCGGCCATGGCGAAGGCGTCCGCGAAGGTCGTCTTGTCATTGGCGATGCGGAAGAGATTCTGGTTGGGAATGACGATCAGGGTGTCGACCGACTTCTGCAGTTCGGCAATGCCCTGATCGGCAAGCCGCATGCGGCGCTGGCCTTCGAAGTGGAAAGGCTTGGTCACGACGCCGACGGTAAGGATACCCTTGTTGCGGGCGGCCTGCGCCACGACCGGAGCCGCACCCGTGCCCGTGCCGCCGCCCATGCCGGCAGTGACGAAGCACATATGCGTGCCGTTCAGGTGATCGATGATCTCGTCGATGCATTCTTCGGCAGCCGCGCGACCCACTTCCGGCTGCGATCCGGCACCGAGACCTTCGGTGACGGCAACGCCCATCTGGATGATGCGCTCGGACTTCGCCATGGTCAGCGCCTGCGCGTCCGTATTGGCAACGACGAAGTCGACGCCCTGGAGGCCTGCGGTGATCATGTTGTTGACGGCGTTGCCGCCGCCACCACCGACACCGAAGACGGTGATGCGGGGTTTGAGCTCGGTAATATCCGGCTTCTGCAGAGAGATGGTCATGTTACCCGTTCCTTCCTGGTTTCTGGCCGCCTTGCCGAGCCGGCCAAATCACAAATATCCGGTATGCCTGTCCTAGCTTGAGCGAAGCTAGAAGCTTTCCTTGAGCCACTGCCCGACACGGGCGATGCGGCTGTTTCCGCCATTGAGCGAGGTGAGCATGCCGCCCTGGGCGGCATGGGTTTCGAGCGCCGCCACCTGCGGATAGATCATCAGCCCGACCGCCGTGGAGAAAGCCGGGCCCTTGGCTGCGGCCGGGAGGCCGGCGACGCCGAGAGGTCGGCCGATCCGCACATTGCGGGCGAGAATGCGCCGTGCGGCTTCCGGCAGACCGGTCAGCTGGCTGGCGCCGCCCGTCAGCACGACGCGCTTGCCGACGATCGGCGAGAAGCCTGATTTCTGGATGCGGTCGCGGATGAGCTCGAGCGTCTCCTCGATCCGGGCGCGCACGATTCGCGAGACCAGCGCGCGGGGCACGTGAGTCGGCTGGTCGCGCTCGTCCTCGCCGATCGGCGGAACGGTGACCATTTCGCGCTCGTCGGCATCGTTAGGCATGGCCGAGCCATGGACCACCTTGAGACGTTCGGCATCCTCGATGCGGGTCGAGAGCCCGCGGGCGAGATCGGTCGTCACATGGTGGCCGCCGAGCCCGACGGCGTCGGCATGGATCAGCTTGCCTTCGGCGAAGACCGAGATGGTGGTGGTGCCGCCGCCCATGTCGATCGCCGCACAGCCGAGCTCGACCTCGTCGTCGACGAGTGCTGCCAGGCCGCTGGCATAGGGGGTCGCCACGATGCCTTCGACCGAGAGGTGGGCGCGGTTGATGCAGAGCTCGATGTTCTTCAGCGCCGCGCGCTCGGCGGTCAGCACATGCATGTCGACACCAAGGACATCACCATACATGGACAGCGGATCGCGGATGCCGCGCTCGCCGTCGAGCGAGAAGCCGGTCGGCAGCGAATGGAGAATCAGCCGGTCCTGGCGCTGAGAGCGCTGGTTGGCAGCGGCAAGGACGCGGCGAAGATCATTGCCATCCACTTCCTGGCCGCCGAGATCGATGGTGGCGGTGTAGATGTCGCTCTGCAGGCGCCCGGCGGAGATGTTGACGATCAGGCTGTCGATGGTGAGGCCCGCCATGCGCTCCGCGGCGTCGACCGCCAGGCGCACCACGCTTTCGGCTGCGTCGAGATCGGCGATGACGCCGTTCTTCATGCCGCGCGACTTGTGGTGGCCGAGCCCGATGATCTCGATCGCATGGGTGCGGCCGGGCAGGATCTGGCTTTCCGCACGCGGCGTCAGCCGGCCGATCATGCAGACCACCTTGGTGGAGCCGATGTCGAGCACCGAGACGACGTGCGAGCGCTTGGCCGAAAGCGGCTTGAGGCGGGGCATGCCGAAATGGGATGAACCGAAAAGGCTCATAGACTGTCCTCTTGCTGCTCGATCTTCTTGAGCTGCTTTGTACGGGCTTCGAGTGCGACCTGACGGCGCTCCGCGGCGCCGGCGGTCAGTTGAATGCTGGTGCGATCTTCAAGACGGAGATCGACGGCGGCGATATCCCGCTCGAGAAGCTGCTGCCCCTCCTCCATGGTGGAGAGGACCTGCATGGCGCGGTCGAGATCATGTTCCGGCAGCTTCACCACGACGCCATTGTCGAGGACGAGATCCCAGCGGCGGCCGGCCACCCGGACATAGGCCTTCACGCGCTTCTGGATCTCCGGCCAGTCGGAGAAGCGGGCGTAGAAGTCGGCGGCGGCCGTTTCGGCATCCCGGCCAACGAAGAGCGGCAGCGCCGCATATTTGTTGTCGCGCAGCGGCGCGATGACGCTGCCGCTCTTCTCGATCAGCGACAGATCCGAGCCATGCTGCCAGATGCCGAAGGCCTTGCGTTCCTTGAGCGTGATTTCCACCGTGTTCGGATAAACCTTGCGGATGCGCACTTCCTGCACCCAAGGCATTTCGGCGATCAGCTTGCGCGCGACATCAATGTCGAGCGAGACAAGCGAGGTCGCGCCGTCGAGGCCGAGCTGCTGGAGGATATCGATCTCAGAGGTCTGGTCGTTGCCTGAGATCTTCACATCCTCGATCGCGAAGCCGGCGGCCGAGGTGGCAGCCTTGGCGACCTCCGGCCCATGCCCGCCGAGCGACATGCCGTAGAGCCCGGTCGCCGTATAGAGGGCGATGACCGAAAGCGTGCCGGTATGCGGCGCGAAATGGATGCGGCCCGTCCCCAGATTGACCAGGAAGCGGGTGAGTCGGCGGAACGGGCGCGGCAGGACGATCGGTCCGTCGCGCTCGGCGAACTCCACGGGTGTCGGCACTCTGGCCTTTCGACCTCTCAACGCAAACACGACGCGTCCTCCACCATCCAGCTCAGAAATTCACCGAAACGATAGCCGGCATGGACAGCCATCTCGGGCAGCAGAGAGGTGGGGGTCATGCCCGGCTGCGTGTTGATCTCGAGCCAGATCAATTCCCCGGATCGCTCGTCGAAGCGGAAGTCGGAACGGCTGACGCCGCGGCATCCCAACGCCTGATGCGCCGTGACGGCCAGTCTTTGAATAGTTTGGTAAATATCTGGTGAAATTTGCGCCGGCAGCACATGCTCAGAGCCGCCCTTCACATATTTTGCATCATAGTCGTAGAAAGCATGGCCGAGCGGAATGATCTCGGTCACGCCCAGCGCCACGTCGCCCATGACGCCGCAGGTCAGCTCGCGGCCGGGAATGTAGCGCTCGACCATGACCCGGTCGCCATAGCGCCATTCGCTGGAGGAGAGGATCTGCGGCGGGTGGGACTGGTCTTCCTTGACGATGACGATGCCGAAGCTCGAGCCCTCGCGGACCGGCTTGACGACGTAGGGCGCCGGGATCGGATGCTCGGACCCGATCGCATGGCGATCGAGGATCAGCGTCTCGGCGACCGGGATGCCGGCGGCCTTGGCGACATGCTTGGCCAGCGCCTTGTCCATCGCCAGAGCCGAGGCAAGCACGCCGGAATGGGTATAGGGAATTTCCAGATAGTCGAGAATGCCCTGAATCGAGCCATCCTCGCCATAGGGACCATGGAGCGCATTGAAGGCGACATCCGGACGCAGCGCGGCAAGCACCGTCGCGACCGAGCGGTCGACATCGACGCGGGTAACACGGTAGCCCTCCGCCTCGAGCGCCTCGGCGCAGGCAGCCCCCGAGGACAGGCTCACCGGCCGCTCGGACGAGAAGCCGCCCATCAGCACCGCCACGTGTTTGCCGCTCATGTTACCCTCGACGCTCTGCCTTGAAACACAGTGCCGACCGCCTCTCCCGCCTGCATCTCGCGAGTCGCGCCGTCCGCTGGAGAGCACTTAAGAGCCATTAAGGTTAATGAACCGTTTACTTTCGTTAACCCGTCTCGGGTTTGGCCGCTTTCGCTCGGCCGGACGCCACGCGCCGCGATGCCTGCGGTTTTTCAGCAACAGCTTCGCCGAGCCCTGTCCGAGCGAACTGTCCGGTCGATGCATGGAGCCGGACGAACTGTTTTTAGGCAGATTTCCTGCAGAGCTCCGGCGAGCTATGCAGTTCCATCATACGTCTTTTCAACAGGATGTTCTAAGCCATTATAATCTTGCGTTTTTGTGCTTTATTCCGAAAGGAACTTGCCGTAATAGCCGCTCTGACAGTCGGCTTGAAAGCAAGCCGCCCCCTCAACTCAACGGACAGAACCATGAGCAAAGCGATACCTTCCGGATCGCCGGCGGCAGACGTTTTGGACGCACGCGCGACGAACTCCCCGGCCCGCGTGCTTCTGGCGAGCCTCGTCGGCACCACGATCGAATTCTTCGACTTCTATGTTTACGCGACGGCGGCTGTCCTGGTCTTCCCGACGCTGTTCTTCCCGAACAGCGATCCGACCACCGCCCTCCTCGCCTCGTTTGCAACCTTCTCCATCGCCTTCTTCGCCCGCCCGCTCGGCGCCGTGGTCTTCGGCCATTACGGCGATCGCATCGGCCGCAAGACGACGCTGGTCGCCGCCCTTTTGACGATGGGCATCTCGACCGTCATCATCGGCCTGCTGCCGACCTATGAGCAGATCGGCGTCGTCGCGCCGCTCCTCCTGGCGCTCTGCCGATTCGGCCAGGGCTTCGGCCTCGGCGGCGAATGGGGCGGGGCCGTGCTGCTGGCGACCGAGAATGCGCCCGAGGGCAAGAAGAGCTGGTACGGCATGTTCCCGCAGCTCGGCGCACCCGTAGGCCTCTTCCTCTCGTCGGGCATCTTCTGGCTGCTGCTGCATGTCATCTCGCAGGATGCGCTCTTGAGCTGGGGCTGGCGCATTCCCTTCATCGCCTCGATCCTGCTGATCGCGGTCGGTCTCTGGGTGCGTCTGTCGATCACCGAGACGCCGGCCTTCCAGAAGGCGATCGACAAGCATGAGCGGGTCGCGGTGCCGGTTGCCGAACTCTTCCGTCATCACAAGCGCTCGCTGGTACTGGGCACCTTCGTGGCACTCGCCACCTTCGTGCTCTTCTATATCGGCTCGGCCTATCTTCTCTCCTACAACGTCAAGGTCCTGAAGCTGCCCTTCCTCGACGCGCTGGAGATCCAGATCCTCGGCTCGGTGCTGTTCGGTCTCTTCATCCCCGTCGCCGGCAAGCTCGCCGAGCGCTTCGGCCGGCGGGAGATCCTGATCGGCGTCACCGTGCTGATCGGCCTCTTTTCCTTCTTCCTCGGCCCGCTGCTGACCAGCGGCGAGATGAACGTGATCGTCTTCGTCGTCATCGCCATGGCGCTGATGGGCGTGACCTATGGCCTGATCGGCACGGCGCTCGCCGCACCCTTCCCGACCAATGTCCGCTATACGGGCTCGTCGATCACCTTCAACTTCGCCGGCATCTTCGGCGCCTCGCTGGCGCCCTATATCGCCACCTATCTGCAGGCGACCTACGGCATGACCTATGTCGGCTACTACCTCGCCGTCGCCGCCGTCATCACGCTCGTCTGCATCCTGCTCTCAGGCCGCGACGAAGTGTAAGTTGAACCTGACTCTGAAGATCAAAAAGCCCTGCCAAGCGATTCGCCTGGCAGGGCTTTTTTCGTTTCGAACGATGCGGATGCGCCAGTGCTACTCGCCGGGATGAAGCTTCTGACGCCGCGCTGTACGCCATTCGCCGATCCAGATCGCGCCCCAGACCGATCCGGCAAGCGTGGCCGGAAGCAGATACAGATAGAAGATCGTTCCGAAGGTCATGGCCTGAGCTTTCCCAGCAGATGTCTTGCAGCCAAATGTAATGCGAGCGCCGCCAGAAGCCAAGTCGTCGTGGAGATCGCCAGCGGAGTCGAGAATCTGAAGACGACCTGGCCGTTCGCGACGGGCACGACAGGCGTGATGAACCCGGCAGCAATGGATGCCGTCGCCAAGCGGTCAATCGAGTTTGCGGCGAGCTTTAGCCGCTCGTTGTGCACCAGCGTGTTGGCCGGCGCGCGCTTCATCACACCGTCGCCCGTCCGAGGAACTCACGCACCTCGTAGCCCGGCATGAAATTGCCGATGCGCTTGATCTCCCAGTCGAGCTTGATACCCGAGGTTTCCATGACCCGCTGGCGAACGGTCTCGCCGAGATATTCGAGCTCGTAGCCGCTGGCCTGGCCGGTGTTGATCATGAAGTTGCAATGCATGGGCGACATCTGCGCCCCGCCGATCATCATGCCACGGCAGCCGGCCTCGTCGATCAGCTTCCAGGCGGAATGGCCGTCCGGGTTCTTGAAGGTCGAGCCGCCGGTCTTCTCGCGGATCGGCTGGACCGTCTCGCGATGCTGGCGGACCGCGTCCATGTCGGCGCGGATCTTCGCCTTGTCTTCCGAATAGCCCTCGAAGATGGCGTGGGTGAAGATGAGGTCCTTCGGCGCGGTCGAGGAGCGATAGCTGTAGCCCATCTGCTCGTTGGTCAGCACGTGGATCTCGCCCTTGCGGTCGACCGCGTGCACCTCGACGACCCGCTCGCGCGTCTCGCCGCCATTGGCGCCGGCATTCATGCGCAGCGCCCCGCCGACTGTACCGGGAATGCCGTAGTAAAAGGCGAAGCCGCCGATGCCATGATCGAGCGTCATGGCGGCGAGGTTCTTGTCGGGGCAGATCGCGCCCGCCATCACCCTGTTCTCGCCGACGAGTTCGAGATCGCCGAACCCCTTGGCCGAAAGGCGGATCACCACGCCCGGAATCCCGCCATCGCGCACCAGTAGATTGGACCCCACGCCGGCCACCAGAACCGGCACCTCTTCGGGCAGGAGCTTGAGGAAGGTGATGAGATCGTCGCGGTCATGCGGCTGGAACATCAGCTCCGCCAGACCGCCGGCGCGAAACCAGGTGACGCGATCCATCGGCGCGTCCGGGGTCAGCCGCCCACGCACATCCTTCACGCCTTCGCCGAGCGAAGAGAGAAGCTTCAGTCCATCCACCTGTTTCATGCACTCTGTCCCGACACGCGCGCCAGATCTCCCGGCAAAGCGGCAGCCCAAGAGGTGATGCTGCCGGCTCCCAAAAGAACCACGAAGTCGCCGGGTTGTGCAATGGCGGAAACGATCGGCGCGAGCGCGTCGGGGCCGTCCAGATAGCGGGCATCGCGGTGGCCGCCGGCCTTGATCCGGGCGACCAACTCCTGCGAATTGACGCCCTCGATCGCCTCCTCGCCTGCCGAATAGACCGGCGAGAGAAGGATGGTGTCGGCATCGTTGAAGCAGGCGGAAAAGTCCTGGAACAGGCTCTGCAGGCGCGTATAGCGATGCGGCTGGTGGACGGCGATGATCCGGCCCTGGCAGGCCTCGCGCGCGGCCTTGAGCACGGCCTTGATCTCGACCGGATGGTGGCCGTAGTCGTCATAGACGCGGACATTGTTCCACTCGCCGGTGAAGGTGAAGCGGCGCTTGACGCCTCCGAAGGCCGCGAGCCCCTTGGCAATGTTTTCCGGGCTGACGCCGAGGCGCTGTGCCACGGCCACGGCAGCGGTGGCGTTCGAGACGTTGTGGCGGCCCGGCATCGGCAGGCGCAGATCCTTCAGCTCGATCGTCTGGCCCGTGCGACGGCGGCGGATGACGACGTCGAAGATCGACGTTGCTCCGTCCATGCGGATGTTGAAGAAACGCACGTCCGCCTGCGGGTTTTCGCCGTAGGTCACCACCTTGCGGTCCTCGATGCGCGAGACCATGGTCTGGACTTCGGGATGGTCGAGGCACATGACCCCGAAGCCGTAGAAGGGGACATTCTCAACGAATTGCCGGAAGGCGGCGCGTACGGCATCGAAGTGGCCGTAGTGATCGAGATGTTCCGGATCGATATTGGTGACCACGGCCACGTCGGCGGGAAGCTTCAGGAAGGTGCCGTCCGATTCGTCGGCTTCCACCACCATCCACTCGCCGGCGCCCATGCGGGCATTGGTGCCATAGGCATTGATGATGCCGCCGTTGATGACAGTTGGGTCGAGCCCGCCGGCCTCCAGCAGCGCGGCGACCATCGAGGTGGTCGTCGTCTTGCCATGGGTACCGCCGATCGCGATCGAGGAGCGGAAGCGCATGAGTTCGGCCAGCATTTCGGCGCGCCGCACCACCGGCAGCAGCTTTTCGCGCGCGGCGATCAGTTCGGGATTGGTCTTCTTGATGGCGGTGGAGACGACGACGACCTCGGCCTCGCCGATATTCTCAGCCTTGTGGCCGACGAAGACCTCGATGCCCTTGGCACGCAGCCGCTGGACATTGGCGCTGTCGGACTGGTCCGACCCCTGCACGCGATGGCCGAGATTGTGCAACACCTCGGCGATGCCGCTCATGCCGATGCCGCCAATGCCGATGAAATGGACGAGGCCGATCGTCTGCGGCAGTTTCATGAGCGTCTTTCCTTGAAGTCTCTGATCGGTGAACCGCCCGCAATAGCCTCAACCATGGCGGCAAGCAAGCGCGCGGCATCCGGGCGTCCGGTTGCGCGGGCGCGAGCGGCGCGCTCTGCGAGATCGTCCGGGTTTTCCATCGCCTGCCTGAGAATTGCCGCCAGACGCTCGGGCGTCAGATCGGCCTGCGCGATGACCTGGGCCCCGCCATTGGCGGCGAGCGCCGCGGCATTGGCCGCCTGGTCGTGATCGAGTGCGTAGGGATAGGGCACGAGGATCGACGGGCGGCCGATGACGGCGACCTCGGAGACCGTCGAGGCGCCGGAGCGGCAGATGACGAGATGGGCCGCGCCGATCCGCTCCACCATATCGGTGAAGAACGGTGAGATATCGCCGGAGAGGTTGAGCTTCGCGACCGCGCTGCGCACGCCGTCGAGATCCTCCGGCCGCGCCTGCTGCGTCAGATGCAGCCGCTGGCGGAGCGCGTCGGGCAGGCGCTCGATCGCGGCGGGCAGAGCCTTGGAGAAGAATTGCGCGCCCTGGCTACCGCCGAAGACGACCAGGCGGAAGGGCTCGCCGATGCGGCTCGGCACGTAAGGGTTCTGCGCGGCTTCCAGAACGGCGGGGCGCACGGGATTGCCGGTCGTCACCGTCTTGGCGGCGAAGCGGCCGCCGGTTTCCGGCAGGAAGCCGCCGGCGATCGCCATGACGCGGGGGGCCAGCATGCGGTTCGCTCGCCCCATCACGGCGTTCTGCTCATGCACCATAGAGGGAATGCGCAGCTTGGTGGCCGCGAGCAGCGGCGGCACCGTCGGATAGCCGCCGAAACCGACGACCACCTGCGGCTTGACCCGCTGCAGCAGGCGCCTGGCCTCGCGCATGCCGCTCCAGAGCGTCCAGAGCGACGAAGCGACCTTGATCGGGTTCTTCGAGCCGATCGTGGCCGAGGAGACGACATGGATCTCGTCGGCCGGGAAGCGGCCGGCATAGCGCTCGGCGCGACTGTCGGTCACCAGATGAACGGTGAAGCCGAGCGCCTTGAGCTCGTGAGCCAGGGCCTCGGCCGGAAAAAGATGGCCGCCGGTTCCCCCTGCGGCGAGCATGGCGATGCCCTTGGTCATGACGCAATACCTCCGATGAGGGCGGACGGGCCGCCTTACTCTGCCGGAACGGCCGCGCCGGGACGGAAGAGGCTCCGTTCGAGCGCGCGCTGCTCCGGGCGATGACGCGTGAGCGCCAGGATGAAGCCGGCCGTGACGCAGATGGCGATCATCGACGAGCCGCCATAGGAAATCAGCGGCAGCGTCATGCCCTTGGCCGGCAGAAGCTCAAGATTGACGCCGACATTGATGAGCGACTGGATGCCGATCTGCAAGACCAGGCCGGCGACGGCAAAGCGGGTAAAGTCGTTGCGCTCGCGCAGCGCATGGCGCAGGCCGCGCATGACGAGCAGGGAGAAGATGGCGACGATCACCATGCAGAAGATGATGCCGAATTCTTCCGCCGCGACGGAGAAGATGAAGTCGGTATGGCTGTCCGGGATGATGCGCTTGACGATGCCTTCGCCCGGCCCCTGCCCCAGCCAATCGCCGCGGATGATCGCCTCGCGCGCGGTGTCCACCTGGAAGGTGTCGCCCTCGCCGGTGAGGAATCGGTCGATACGGCCGGCCACGTGCGGCAGCATCGTATAGGCGACGACCAGGCCGCCCACGGCCGAGCCGCCGAGCACGATGATCCACAGCCAGGGCATGCCGGCCATGAAGAACATGCCGCCCCAGACGGCGGTGGTGAGGATCGTCTGGCCAAGGTCTGGCTGCGCGACGAGCAGGGCCGCGACCATCAGATAGAGCAGGATGGCAAAGAGGTTACCCGGAATTTCCGGCTGGCGGGCATGTTCGGAAAAGAGCCAGGCGCAGACGACGACAAAGGCGGGCTTCATGAACTCCGACGGCTGGATGCCGATCGGGCCGATCGAGAACCAGCGGCGCGAACCCTTGATCTCGGTGCCGAACAGCAGCGCCAGCACCATCATGCCGAGCGAGACGATCAGCAGAATGATGGCCGTGCGCCGCACCTGGCGGGGCGTGAGGAAGGAGATGCCGATCATCACGGCGATGGCCGGCAGCAGGAAGGCGGCGTGGCGCTTGACGAAGTGGAAACTGTCGAGGTTCAGCCGCTCCGCCACCGCGGGGCTAGCGGCGAAGGACAGCATGAAGCCGATCCCCATCAAGAGGATGAACGTCGCCAGGAAGAACCTGTCGATCGTCCAGAACCAGTCGGCCACCGGCCCGCGTTCCGCACGGCTCACCATTGCTGTCGTCCCTCGTCAAACTGGCGCGTGGCGCCGTGGCTGTCCGTTAAATCAGCATGGCGACGCCTGCCAGGCCGGCCACATGGCCGACGAAGGCATCGCCGCGCATCTCGAAATTCTTGTACTGGTCGAAGCTTGCGCAAGCCGGAGACAAAAGAACGGCCGCCGGCTCGCCAGCCTGTTCGGCATCGGCAGCCGCCTCAGCAACCGCTGCCTCCAGCGTGCCCGAACGCGCGAACGGCACCGCATCGCCGAGTGTCGCCGCAAAGGCCTCCGCCGCCTGGCCGATCAGATAGGCCTTCGCGATCTTCGGGAAGAAGGGGCGGAGCGGCTCGATGCCGCCTTCTTTCGCCACCCCTCCGGCGATCCAGTAGATGCGGTCATAGCTCGAGAGCGCCGGTGCGGCCGCATCGGCATTGGTCGCCTTGCTGTCATTGACGAACGTCACCGCGCCCCGCCGCGCGATCGGCTGCATGCGGTGCTTGAGGCCGGGGAAGGAGGAAAGGCCGGCAAGGATCTCGTCCCTGCTCAGGCCGACGGCCAGGCAGGCGGCGATGGCGGCGGCGGCATTCTGCGCATTGTGGCTGCCGCGCAGGGTCTCGATGCCGGCAAGGTCGGTGACGATCGCGTCGCCGCCGTCTCCGCTCTCGTGCAAGATTGTGCCCAGGGCGTAGAGGCCAGCCGGGACCCTATGATCGCGCGAGATCCGCAGGACGCGCCGATCCTTGGTCTCAAGATCCGCTGCGATCGCGCGGCAGAAGTCGTCGTCGTCACCAACAATCGCCGTCTCACTGGCGAGGACCAGCCGCGCCTTGACGGCGGCGTAGTTCTCCATCGTGCCGTGTCGGTCGATATGGTCGGGCGTCAGGTTAAGGAGAATACCGGCAGACGGGTGTAGTGAGGGTGCCAGATCGATCTGGTAGGACGAGCACTCGACAACATAGAAGCGTTCGGGCGTGAGCGGGGCGAGCGTCAGCACCGCCGTGCCGATATTGCCGCCGAGCTGCGTGTCGCGGCCGCTCGTCTTGAGGATATGGGCGATCAGCGCCGTCGTCGTCGATTTGCCGTTGGTGCCGGTGATGCAGATCAGCGGCGCGTCCGGCGCATGGGCCCGGCGCTCGCGCGCGAAGAGCTCGATATCGCCGATGATATCCACGCCGAGCGGGCTCGCCAGCAGAACCGACCAATGCGGCTGCGGATGGGTGAGCGGCACGCCGGGTGAAAGGATGAGCGCGGCGATCCCGCTCCAGTCCACCGTGCGCAGATCGGCGGTGCCGATTCCCTCGGCAGCCGCCTTGGCAACGCTCTCGGCATTGTCGTCCCAGGCCAACACCTCGGCGCCGCCGGCAACCAGCGCCCGCGCGGTGGCAAGCCCCGAGCCGCCGAGCCCGAAGAGCGCCACCCTTTGTCCCTTGAAGCTGGTGACCGGGATCATGACCGTCTCACCGCAGCTTGAGCGTGGAGAGGCCAATCATCGCCAGGATGACGGCGATGATCCAGAAGCGGATGACGACCTGACTTTCCGTCCAGCCCTTCTTCTCGAAATGATGGTGGATCGGCGCCATCAAAAAGACGCGGCGCCCGGTGCGCTTGAACCAGCCGACCTGGATGATGACCGACAGCGTTTCCATGACGAAGAGGCCGCCGATGATCACCATGACGATCTCGTGCTTGGTCGCGACCGCCACGGTGCCGATCAGACCGCCCAGGGCCAGAGATCCGGTGTCGCCCATGAAGATGGCGGCCGGCGGCGCGTTGAACCAGAGGAAGCCGAGACCGGCGCCGATCACCGCGCCGAGAATGACGGCAAGTTCGCCGGTTCCCGGCACGAAATGGATCTGCAGATAATTGGCGAAGACCGCATTGCCGGCGAGATAAGCGATGAGACCGAAGGCCGCCGCCGCGATCATCACAGGCACGATCGCCAGGCCATCGAGCCCATCCGTCAGGTTCACGGCATTGCCGGCGCCGACGACGACGAAGCCGCCGAACAGAACGAAGAAATAGCCGAGATTGAGCGTGAAGTCCTTCAGGAAGGGGAAGGTCAGCGACGAGCCGAAGGTGGAGCCGGAGGTCCCCGCCGAAAGCGCGGCACGCATCATGAAGAAGACGGCGATGGCGGCGATGGCGAATTCGATGCCGAGGCGGGCGCGGCCGGAAAAGCCCTTGTCCGACTGCTTGGTCACCTTGAGATAGTCGTCATAAAAACCGATCGCGCCGAAGCCGAGCGTCACCAAGAGAGTCGAGACGACATAGACGCTGGAGAGATCCGCCCAGAGCAGCGACGAAACGACGATCCCTGTCAGGATCATCAGCCCGCCCATGGTCGGCGTGCCGGCCTTCTTGAAATGCGTCTGCGGCCCATCGGCCCGGATCGGCTGGCCGCGGCCCTGGCGCACGCGCAGCGACGAAATCATCGTCGGCCCGAACAGGAAGACGATCATCGCCGAGGTGAAGAGTGCCGCGCCTGTCCGGAAGGTGATGTAGCGGAACAGGTTGAAAAACTGGAAATGATTGGCCAGTTCGACAAGCCAGATGAGCATGAGGGACCTTTCCCCAAAGGTGATGCGCCCGAGGGCGCCTGCCTTGCGGCACTTGCAAAATTCAATTGTCCGTAGCGGCGAACCGCCAAAGCCTTCGCGAGCGCAGCGTCAGGGCGGCTCGCGTCGTCCCGCCGGTCCAGCCCGGTCTATTCAGCGCGCTCCGTCTCGGCAAATGCCGGATACTTGTCAAGCAAGGCCGCAACGATCCGCCCGCAGCCTGTCCCCTTGGAGGATTTGACCATGACGACATCGCCGGCGCGCACATGGCGAAGCGCATAGTCGAGCAGTTCGTCGACGAAGCTGCGATAGACGACCTCGACCGTCTCCGGCAGCGCGTCGCGCAGATGGCTCATCTCCGGCCCCGCCAGCCAGACGGTCTCGATCCCCTGCTCCGCGAGCGTCCCGGAAAGGCGGGCATGCACGTCAGCCGAATGGACGCCCATTTCCAGCATGTCGCCGAGAATGGCGATCCGCCGCCCCGGCAGTCCGTCGTGCCCCGAACCCGGCTCAGCCTCCGCCAGAAGCGCGATCGCCGCGCGCATCGAGGCCGGATTGGCGTTGTAGCTCTCGTCGATCAGGGTCAGCTGGCCGCCGCCGACGTTGAGCACATGTCGCTCGCCGCGGCCCTTTTCCGGCGAGAGCGTCGCCAAGGCATCGACGGTGCGCTCGAGATCCGCGCCGACCAGCGTCGCCGCGCCGATGGCGGCGAGCGCATTCTCGGCAATATGGCGGCCGGGCGCGCCGATCTTCACCTCGATCGTCCGCCCGCCGATGCCGGCCCAGAGCGTGCCGCCGTCGGGCGCGCTCGCATATTCGATCAAGCGATAGTCGACGCGCTGTTCGGTGCCGAAGGTATGGACATTGGTGACGCCGAGCTTGGAGGCCGCCTGCTCCAGCGCGGCATATTGCGCATTGTCGCGGTTGAGCAGCACATGGCCGCCATCGACCAGGCCTTCCATGATCTCCGCCTTGGCGGCAGCGATCTCCTCGAGATCGCGGAAATTGCCGAGATGGGCCGGCGCGATGGTGGTGATGATCGCCACATGCGGGCGCACCATCCGCGTCAGCGGGCGGATCTCGTTCGGATGGTTCATCCCGATCTCGAAGACGCCGTAATCGGTCGCTTCCGGCATGCGGGCGAGCGTCAGCGGCACGCCCCAGTGGTTGTTATAAGAAGCAACGGAGGCATGCACCCGCCCGGAGGCCTGAAGCATATGGCGCAGCATCTCCTTGGTCGTCGTCTTGCCGACCGAGCCGGTAACGGCGATGATCTTGGCGGCGGAGCGGTCGCGTGCGGCGCAGCCGAGGCGGATCATCGCCTCCAGCACGTCGTCGACGACGATCATCGGCGCGATCAGCCGACCGAGCGCCGGCAGCTTGCCTTCGCTGACGACGAGAAGCGAGGCACCGTTGGCGAGCGCGATGCCGGCAAAATCATGCCCGTCGACGCGATCGCCCTTGATGGCGAAGAAGGCCTCGCCCTTGCCGATCGAGCGGCTGTCGATCGAGATGCCGTTGATGCCCTCGGGCAGATTGCCGACCGGGCGTCCGTGCATGGCGGCCAGAAGATCCGCCTTGGTCCAAAGATAGCTCAAACCGTCTGCCCTCCCGTCGCCGGTGCCCGAGCCGCCTGGGCCTGCAGCGCCTTGCGCAGCTCTGCATGATCGGAGAAGGGCAAGGTCACGCTGCCGACCTTCTGACCCTCCTCATGCCCCTTGCCCGCCACGATCAGCGTGTCGCCCGGCTGCAACATGGCGACCGCGGTGCGGATCGCCTCGGCGCGGTCGCCGATCTCGGTTGCGCCGGGGGCAGCGGCGAGGATCTCGGCGCGGATGGTTTCGGCAAGTTCCGAGCGCGGATTGTCGTCGGTGACGATGACGACATCGGCGAGCCGGGCGGCGATCTCGCCCATCAGCGGGCGCTTGCCCTTGTCCCGATCGCCACCGCAGCCGAAGACCACGACGACGCGGCCGGTGGTGAAGGGGCGCACCGAGGTCAGCACATGGGTGAGCGCATCGGGCTTGTGAGCATAGTCGACATAGGCGAGCGCGCCGTCCTTCGTCTGGCCGACCAGTTCCAGGCGGCCAGAGGCGCCTTCCAGCTTCTCGAGCGCCGCCATCACATCCCGAGCCGCCACACCGGTCGCCATGGCGAGGCCGGCGGCGACGAGGGCATTGGCGATCTGGAAGTCGCCGGCGAGCGGCAGGTTGACCTCGAAGATCGTGCCGTCGGCGTGGATTTCCGCAATCTGCTTGTGGCGGAAATGCTCGACGCGCTTCAGCGTCAGGAACTCGCCCTTGCGACCGACGGTGCGCAGGTCGGCGCCGGCCGCACGCGCGGTGGCGATCGCCTGGTCCGAATACTCCCCATCGGCGAAGATGATCGCCGGCGCGCCCTTCGGCAGCAGATCGGTAAAGAGCCGCATCTTGGCGGCGAGATAATGCTCGACCGTCGGGTGGTAATCCATATGGTCGCGGCCGAGATTGGTGAAGGCGGCGGCCGAAAGGCGCACGCCGTCGAGGCGATGCTGGTCGAGGCCATGGCTCGAAGCCTCCATCGCCGCGTGGGTGACGCCCGCCTCGGCAAGCTCGGCGAGCAGGCCATGAAGCGAGACCGGATCGGGCGTGGTCAGCGAGCCATAATCCTTGCGCCCGGGCGCGACGACGCCGGTCGTGCCGATCATCGCGGCGGCAAGCCCACCATGGGCCCAGATCTGGCGCGTGAAGGAGGCGACCGAGGTCTTGCCGGCCGTGCCGGTCACCGCCACCATCACCTCAGGCTGCGCGCCGGCAAGCCGGGCAGCGGCCAGCGCCAGGAACCGGCGCGGCGCGTCGATCTTCAACACGGGGACATCGGTCTCCAGATCGAGCGCGCCATCGGTGACGATCAGGGCTGCGCCGCGGGCCTGCGCATCGGCGACGTAGCGGCGTCCATCAGCCTTGGTCCCGGCGACAGCGACGAAGGCGCTGCCCGGCACCACCTGGCGGCTATCGGCAGTGATGGCGCTGACGCGCAGATCCTGCGCGGCCACGACGGCGGCTTCCGGGAAATCCTGACCGATGAGGTCGCTGATCGTCAGACTTGGCAAATGTGTACCCCTCTTCACGCATCCGGCGGATGCCTTGCCGGACCGTCTTACGCCTCAATACGACACGAGCAAGGCGGAACCGTCGGGCCCGAATTTCGGCTCCACGCCGAGCATGGGGGCCGAACGGGCGATGATGTCGCGGACCAGGGGAGCGGCATTGCCGGCGGCGGTGCGAATGCCCTTCTCGCCGGTCTTCGGCGCATCGATGATCGCCAGCACCACATATTGCGGATCGTCGATCGGGAAGCCGGCGAGGAAGGCGTTGAAGTTCAGCTCGCTTGAATAGCGGCCATTGACCACCTTGTCGGCCGTCCCCGTCTTGCCGCCGACATTGAAGCCAGGCACGAGCGCGTTCTTGCCGGAGCCATGCGTGCCGTTCCAGCGGAAGAGGTAGCGCATGTCGTCGCTGGTCGATTTCTTGATGACCGTCACGGCGCTCTGATCCGCCTCTTCGCGGGTGCGAGGCAGGAAGGTCGGCTCGATCAGCTTGCCGCCATTGATCAGCGCAGCGCCGGCCACCGCCGTCTGCAACGGCGTCGTTGACACGCCGTGGCCGAAGGAGATGGTGATCGAGTTGATCTTCTTCCACACGCGCGGCTGGCTCGGGGTCTTCACCTCCGGCAGCTCGGTCGGCAGCTTGGTCAGCAGGCCGAGCCGGGTCAGGAACTCCTTATGCGCATCGATGCCGACGAGATCGGCCATCTTGGCCGTGCCGATATTCGAGGAATACTGGAAGATTTCCGGCACGCTCAGCACGCGGTGCTTGCCGTGGAAGTCCTTGATGGTGAAGCCGCCGATGCGAATCGGGAAACGGGCGTCGAAACTGTCCTTCAGCGTCACCTTGCCCGAATCGAGCGCCATGGCCGTCGTGAAGGACTTGAAGGTCGAACCCATCTCGAACGTGCCGTTCGACATGCGGTTCATCCAGCCTTCCTCGCCGCCGGAGGCCGGATTGTTCGGATCGTAATCCGGCACGGAAGCCATGGCGAGGATCTCGCCGGTGTGCACATCCATCACGACGGCGCCGGCGGCGATCGCCTGGAATTCCTTCATGCCGTGATCGATCACCTCGCGCACGATGTTCTGCACGCGCAGATCGATCGACAGGCGCACCGGCTCGAGCTTGGCATCGCTGGTCATGCCGATGGCGGCGAGATCGGCCAGACCCTGGCTATCGATCCAGCGCTCCATGCCGGCAATGCCGCGATTGTCGACATTGACATGGCCGACGATATGGGCAGCCGTGACGCCGCCCGGATAGAAGCGGCGCTTTTCCGGCCGAAAGCCGATGCCGGGAATGCCGAGCGCCAAGATGTCGCTCTGCTGCTTCGGCGTCAGCTGGCGACGCAGCCACTGGAAGCGGGATTTGGACTTCAGCTTGTTATAGATGTCGGCGACATTGAGGTTCGGCAGCACCGTCGCGAGCTGCTCGACCGCCTCGTCGGCATCGACGATCTTGTGCGGCTCGGCAAAGAGCGAGACGGTGCGAATGTCGGTTGCCAGGACCTCGCCGTTGCGGTCGAGAATATCCGGGCGCGACGCCATCAGATTGTCGGCGCGCCCGATGCTCGACACCGATTCCGGCTGGGCGATGCCATATTGGATGAGTCGACCGCCGATGATGCAATAGGCAAGCACGAAGCCGCCCATCATGATCGCGACGCGGCTGCGGGCCTGGGTGCCGCTGCGCTTGCGCGTGCCCTCGAAGCGACCGCCGGCATCACCTGGATGGTTGTTGCCGCCGGCGGAGAAGTGCGCCTTGCTCTTGACGACCATGATGCGGGAGAGAAAGGACATCAGCGCGCCACCGAACCTGTTGCGATCGTGTCGGCGGCGGGCGCCGCCGGCGGCTTCGTCTTGCCCTTTGCCTTGGTGTCGGCCACCTCTTCGGGCGGCGGAACGTCGGCTTTGAGCATCGGCAGCTCTTCCGGCCGGATCAGCTGGGTCGGCGCGGTCGGCTGCAGCGCGAGATCCTGCTGATAGGCGGTAACCAACCGTTCCAGTCGGTTCGGCTGGGACAACAGCGCCCAGTCGGCCTTCAGGAGGTCGATCGTGTCCTCCTCGAGCTTAATGGCCGCATCGAGACGGCGCACCTCCTCGAGCTTGTTTTCAGCCTTGTGCTTGATCGTATAGGTAACGGTCGCCGCGGCGGTCATGATGACGATCAGCACGATATCGAGCGTTCGCAGCATGGATCAGCCCCCCATCGTCGCAAGAGCGGCTAGGTCAGGCAGATCGAAAATCGACATGTCATGGGCCTCAGGAGGGGCATGTGTTCGCTCCCCGGCGCGCAGCTTGGCAGAGCGGGCGCGGGGATTGAGGAGTGATTCGGATTCGTCAGCCGCAATCATCGCCTTACCGACTGGTGCGAAGGTTGCCGCACGCGACTGGGCGATGGGGAGGTGACGCGAGCCGGAGGCCTTGCCGGCACGATCCTGGAAGAAGCGCTTGACGATGCGGTCTTCCAGCGAATGGAAGGTGACGACAACCAGGCGGCCGCCGGGCTTGAGCGAGGCTTCTGCCGCAAACAGCGCACGCCCGAGTTCGCCGAGCTCGTCATTGACGAAGATGCGCAGCGCCTGGAACACACGGGTAGCGGGATGAATGCGGTCCTTCGCCTTGCGCGGCGTCACCACCTCGATCAGGCCCGCCAGATCGCGCGTGGTCTCGAAGGGCTGCTCAGCACGGCGCTTTTCGATGGCGCGGGCGATGCGGCCGGCCTGCGGCTCCTCGCCCAGGAAACCGAAGATGCGAATGAGGTCGGAGACCTTCGCGCGGTTGACGACATCGGCAGCCGAGACGCCGCTACTCGACATCCGCATATCGAGGGGGCCGCGCTTGGAAAAGGAGAAGCCACGCTCGGCCTCGTCGATCTGCATGGAGGACACGCCGATATCCAGCACCACGCCGTCGAGTCCTTTGTCAGGGCCATGGACGGCGAGTGCGGAGAATCGGTCGTGGATCAGCTTCAGCCGGCCTTGCATTTCAACGACCAAAGGCTGTCCGCCTTCGATCGCGGTCGGATCGCGGTCGAGCGCGATGACATGGGCACCGGTCTCCAGGATCGCGCGGCTGTAGCCGCCGGCACCGAAGGTGCCATCGAGGATGACCTTGCCCGGCGCGGGATTCAGCGCCTTCAGAACTTCGGGAAGAAGAACTGGAATGTGGCGGACCGGTCCGCCATCGGCTTCAGGTGACCCTGCGCCTTGATCCGCCGCCATTCCAGTTCTCCATGCTAATCGCCAACCCCTGTCGGTCTTGACGCGTGAACCCGCCGCGACTGACGCGCCGCCGCCTGGGCATCCTGAAATGCCTGCGGCGACCAGAGCTGGAAGTGATCCGCCCGTCCGACGAAGGTCACCTCCGCGGTGATGCCGGTGAAGTCGCGGATGAAATCCGTGACCATCAGCCGACCCTCCTGGTCGAGCTTCATAAAGACCCCGCCCCCGTGGATGAGGAGCGACATCTCGTTCGCATGCGGCGAAAACGGATCCTCGTCCGCAATCTGCCGCTCGAATCGCTCGAGCAGGTCCGGCCCGCCGGCACTGATCGCCGGAAACACGAAATCCTGGAAGCAAAAGAGCTCCCGGATGTCGAGCTTCGCCAGCACCGTGCGAAACGGCGCTGGCACGGAAACCCTGCCCTTCGCATCGATCCGGTTCGTGGCATGCGAAAGAAAGCGGTTCATGACGCGAGACAGCCGTTTCCATCCGGCGCGCACGCCTCGTAACGCCGCGCCGATCCCCGAAACAAGACACAAAGAAACACCGCCGGGCGGCAAACCCGTTCCAAAGCCCCATTCGGGACAACCACCAAACTCGCGATGATTGGGTCTCAGTCGACCCTCGTGCAGTGCAGGTTTGGGATATCATGGGAGCATATGGGGGTCAATGGGATTTGGCGGTTGGAACGGCGTCTGTCCAGCGAAGATTGATAGACTGTTAAGTTTAACAAAACGTTACGATCGCGTCCCTAACCGGCTGTTAACATTTGGGAATCCGATCCGTCGACCAGTGGGTCGACAGACGTCTGTGTCAGAAAAAACGCAAGGAGAAACAGGCGGTTGCCCAGGCGCCCGAGAGGGCCGCTTTCACTTCATGAAAGGAGGGAGAAAAACGCCAGTCGGCCTGTAAGCCGGGTTCTGTATGGCCCCGGTCGAAGGACCGGAACGTGGCAGCCATTCATCTGGGACGACGCTTGCGCGCCGCCTCGTGCAACCCACCCGGATGACTGGCCCGGAAAAGGCCGGCACGGCCCGAAAGCCGCATCCGCGTCATCCCTATTCGGTTTTGCTCCCGGTGGGGTTTACCGTGCCGCCTCTGTTGCCAGAGACGCGGTGGGCTCTTACCCCACCCTTTCACCCTGACCCACGCAAGCGCGGG
Organism: Rhizobium sp. YIM 134829; assembly: GCF_046546455.1. Lineage (NCBI taxonomy): Bacteria > Pseudomonadati > Pseudomonadota > Alphaproteobacteria > Hyphomicrobiales > Rhizobiaceae > Rhizobium > Rhizobium sp. YIM 134829. The sequence continues at coordinate 184,835 of NZ_JBKHKI010000006.1, read as the reverse complement.
CGGTCTGCTTTCTGTGGCACTGTCCCTGGGGTCGCCCCCGCCGGACGTTATCCGGCACCGTTTTTCCGTGGAGCCCGGACTTTCCTCACCCCGCAGCCTTTCGGCCCTTGCGGAGCGCGGCTGCCCGGCCGACTGGCAAGCGGGCAATAGCGGAAGGCGGAGGGATTGGCCAGAGGAAAGGGCGAGTGCGAAGCGGTGACTGTGAACAGAGCACAACCGGCCATCAGGCGCTCTCGTTGCGGCTCCTGGGGACATCTGCTACGAACCGCCCACTTTTTGACGACCAGCTAAGAGATAGAGATGGCCCTGCTTGCATTCGATCTTCGCACGACCGCCACCCTCGCCTGGTCGAAGCTGCGAAACGCGGTCGCAAGCCTCGGCAAGACATCCGGCGCGGCAGCCTTGCCCGAGGAGGACTGGGCGAAGATCCTGCAGAGCACGCGCAGCCACAAGAGCCTGCTGAAACATCCCCGCATGCTGAAGCTCAGGCTGACCGCCGCGCGCGCCACCTTTAACGACGCCGTGATGGTGGAGGTGGCGGATCTTGCGGTCCAGGCGAAACTCGTGCCGTCCATGCGGACGCGGATCGCCATGGATCTCGCCGCAACCCGCAAGCATCTCGATGCATGGCGGGTCATCTCCGCCGATCCGAGCTGCTTCGAGCTACCGAATTTCCTGCGCACCGGCCGCGTGATCCTTTCCGGGATCAAGGACCCGAAAATTCGTCGCGAAATCTCTGCCGTCCTCGATCGGCTGACCAAGGACGGCGGCAGCGTCAGAGCCAAGCCCTCTGCCTTCCAATTCGGTCGCTCGGATGCTCTCTCTCCACCGCGCGGCACGGTCGAACTCGTCGGCAGCCCGGCGGTCGATCCTCGCCATGTCGCCCGATTCCAGGCCGAATATGAGCGCTTCGTCGAGGACATCCAGACGCTGGCGCCGCCGCGCATCGAGGAATACGAAAACCTGTTCACCGATCGCTACGGCCAGAAGTGGACCCAGTCGGGCGGGATCGTCGAAACCGTTGGCCGTCCCATTCCCGTGCCACCGACCGAAGACGTGCCGCATGTCGAGGTCGGCATCGATCTCTTGCGGGGTACCAAGGGCTTCTATCACTGGTATGTCGACGTGCTGCCGAAGCTCGCATGGCTTCTCAACACCGACATCGCTCGGCCGAAGATCCTGATGTCCGGGCATGCGCCCAAATTCGAAATGCAGACACTGGAATTGCTGGGCTTTGGGGAAAGCGATGTCGTGCGGGTCACCGAATCCGCCTTCGTCGAACGCCTCGTTTGCCCGCGTATCGGATTCGATGGCCTCGCGGATTGGGCGCTGGCCTCCCGCCTCTACGACACGGTGGTGGACTCTGCGAAGCGCCAGTCGAAGGTCAAGCTGGCGGAGAAGATCTATATTTCACGCCGCGACGCCGCCGGCCGCAAGATGGTCAACGAGCTCGAGCTCGAACGGCGCCTGGCCGCCAAGGGCTTCCACATCTGTATCCTGTCGGAACTCTCGGTCGCCGATCAGATCGCGCTGACCCATGGCGCCAAGGTCATCGTCGCGCCGCACGGGGCCGGACTGTCGCATATCATGCACGCCCGCCCGGCAACGACGATCGTCGAGATCCTGCCGATCCGCGACGGAAGCTATCGTCTGCGTTTCAACTATGCGCGGCTCTGCGTCGTCCGGGGCCTGCGCTACTTCGGCTGGGTCGAGCCGCAATCCTATACCGTTGCCGAATGGGCGATCGCCGTCGAGCCCTTCATGGCTCATCTGGACCGCGTTCTGGCGAAGGTGAGTTGACGGCAAGCGTCACTCCACCACCGGCGCAAAATCCCCCGCATAGCCCTCCCCCGTCAGCGAGCCCTTCGCCATCATCACCGCGCCCAACCGGCCGATTTCGTCGGCGCTCTTGGCGGCCTTGCCGTTGCCGCCGGTCAGGATCGCGATCCGGGGGGAGCGGACGAAGCCGATATAGGGGCGGTCGTGCACGGTCTTGGTGACCGCGCAGGGCGCGTGGTGGAGCGAGGCGGGTTCGAAATCGGGCAGAAGGGCGCCGAGGTGGGCCCTCAGATGTTCAGCCGCGGCGCCGCTGCCGCCGCCGCGGAACCAGGCGCGCACCTCGCCCTCCTCGGTCAAAGGCAGGTCGACGGGGTCGCCGCCGATCTTGATGTAGAGCTTGCCGTCGGGATAGCGGATCGGCGGCAGCACATAATAGCTCTCGGCATCCGTATGCCCATGGCGGATCAGCGAGGGCAGGTCTGCCAGCCGCGCCTCGTCTTCCCGTCCCACCTCGGCAAAGAGCACGGTGCGGCCATAGACGGAGAGCGCCAACGGCACCTGGGTGAGCGCCGTCGCCAAAGCGAAGGCGCCCGTGGCGATCAACACCTTTTCCGCTTTCAGGCTGCGGCCGCCGAGGGTCTCGACGACAGCGCCCCCCTCGATCTCCGTGACGGTACGAACCTCCTCGGAGAGGATGGTGACGCCGAGCAGGGTCGCGCAGACAAGCGAGGCGGCGACGAAGGCGCGCGGATTGATGTGGCCCGCCCCCTGCCCTTCGAAGATGCCGGCATCGCGGGCCTGGAAAGAAAGCGCGGGAAAGCGCGCTCGCAACTCCGCCCCCAGGAGCGCCTCGGCCGCAACGCCGAGAGCGCGCGCGGCCTGCATCGTCGATTTGAGGTCGTCATGCCCCTCCGGCGCAACGATCAGACACCCGGCCTCGCTGTAGAAGCGGATGCCGGAGCGCGCCTCGATCTCGCCATAGCGGGCGATTGAGCGGCGGGCGAGCTTCGCCCAGTCAGCATCGGGATCGATGGTGCGGGTGATCCGGCCATTGTCGTAGTGGCTGGAGAAGACGCCGCGATGCGCCGCCCAGTCCTTCGGCTCGTCCGGGCCAACCAAGGCAACGCGTGCGCCTGAAAGGGCGAGGTGGCGGGCGGCCGCGACACCCATCATGCCCTTGCCCACGACGACGACGTCGAATCCTGTCTCCATGGATGATCCTCGATGATGTGCCGCCTGCACCTGGGCGGCAGGCGGCGTGCTGCGGCGGGTGAGGCCGCAGCGCTATCACGAATCGAGGAGGGTTTGCACCTTCCCGCAATAGCGGCGGGACACAGGGTTCATGCGCGTGGCGCCATGGCCGGCATTGTAGCGCAGGATGGTGCCGCAGGTGAAACCGCCGGAAAGCGTATGCGCCTTGGCCAGATATTTCATGCCGAACTTGATGTTGGTTTCAGGATCGAAGAGGCCGGCCCGCCCACCGTCATAGCCCATCATCCGCGCGGTGGCCGGCTTGATCTGCATCAGGCCGATCTCGCCGGCGCTGCCTCTGGCCTTCGGATTGTAATTGCTTTCCACGCGGATCACCGCCTGGGCAAGGTCAACCGGAACGCCATAGGCTTCGGCATAGGTTTCGATCAGCGGCGCATAGGGCGTGCTGAGCGGTTCTGGAACCGGCATGGGATAGCCGGACATCCGCGTCACGTCCGGCAAGGATGCCGTGATCGTCTGGGCGTCATCGCCCGCAAAGGAAGTCTGAACCCCGGAAAGAAGCATGCAAAAGCAGGCGGCTGCCTGAACGACAGTCGGTCGTCTCATGGATGAGGATGTCTCCGCTAGGGTGCAGAACGGCGTCACGGGCGCCCCGCCCGGCCGATCGCACCACGTCTTCGTCACCCGCAAACAACAATCAAAAACGCGATACAGCGTGTCGTGCGGTCGGTACCCCCTTAAAATCCGGGGCGAAGATGGTCATCCTGTGGCAATGCGGCAAACCGACCGCAGCGCGGCAAAACGACGGCACAATCAGGAGGAGAACGTTGGCAGAGATGCCAGCAGACGATGAAGCGTGTCGAGCGTCGAGATATCCGCGATCCCATCGATTCGCGCCGGCCTGAAATGGCGCTGGAAAGCCTCTATGACGCCCGCGGTCTTTGGCCCGAAATGTCCATCGATCTCAATGCCATAGCCGTAAAGCGACAGCATGGACTGGATCGCCTCCACCGGCTGGCCGACATCGCCCAATTGGAAGAAGCGCCCACCGGAGATCGGCGTGGGAGCCACCCAGTGACCAACCCCTTTCTCATACAAGATCTTCCAGGGGAAAACTTCTCCCGGATCCACCTTGCGAATGGGGGCCACATCGCTATGCGCAAGCACCCGTTCCGGGGGGATCGACCAGCGATTGACACAGAACTGACACAATTCGATCAGGCCAGCGATCTGGCGGTCCGGATAGGGCGGAAGGCCGCCCGGATGGCCGGGATTGGCGATTTCGATGCCGATCGAGCGAGAATTGATGTCGCTTTCGCCCTGCCACAGGCTCTTGCCTGCATGCCAGGCGCGGCGCGCCTCGGGAACGAGCTGATCGACCCGCCCGTCCTCATAGACGAGATAGTGGCAGGAGACTTGGGCTTCCGGCGTGCAGAGCCAGTCGCGCGCGCCCTCGGCCGAAGGCATCCCCGTATAGTGGAGAAGCAGAATATCCGGCCGGTCGGTGCCGATGCGCTCGCCATGATTGGGCGAGGGAATGACCTGCGCTTTGGGGTAATCCCAATGAAGGGCACTCATGCGGCGCGGCGTTCCTTCTCGATCGCCTCATAGGCCGCGTTGAGCGCCGCCATCCGGTCGTGGGCCTCGGCATGGGCTTCGGCCGGCGCGCCCGAGGCCAGCAGTCGGTCCGGATGGGTCTGCGAGACCAGGAGCCGGTAGCGATGACGGATGGTGGAAAAGTCGTCCTTCCGCGAGACGCCGAGCAGCTGGTAGGGGTCAATGCCGGAGGACATGACGTAGCGGCTCATGATCCGCTCGAACTTCGCCTCGCTCAGCCTGAAAATCTCGCTGACCCGGCGCAGGAAGGCGAGTTCCTTGTCATGCAGCGCGCCATCGGCCGTCGCGATGTGGAAGAGGCCGTCGATGATGTCTTCGAGCACCGGGCAATTCTCCTCGCCCGAAGCACAGAGCGACGAGAGCTTCTCGGCATAGGCCTCGTAGCCCGCCACGTCCTGGCGCGCGAGGTTGTAGAGCCGTGCCACGTTCTGCGCCTGGTCTTCCGGATATTTGAACACATCGCGGAAAGCGGCGACTTCCTTTTCGGTGACGATTCCATCGGCCTTGGCCATCTTGGCCGAAAGGGCGATCATCGCCACGGAGAAGGCGACCTTGCGCCGCGTTTCCGGGTCGCCCTCGAACAAAGTCCGCAATGCCTCAACCACGCCGGCAAGCGCATTGCCCGTGGCAGTCACGATCCCGACAAGGCGATCCCAGATCGACATAAGCCTTCGCTTTCCGCTGATGACGGTGAACTTCCGAGCCGATAAGTCCTACGGCGCAGGAAGGTTGCTGGATGCGTCCGCCGATCCTCTGCCGGTCCCGCATGAAAACGGCATGTTGATCAGATGGACCTGCGCCGCGCAAGAGGATTGGATGCGACGCAGCAGCCTCCATAACAGATTTGTGATGGTCCCTCAATAAATTTCGATGGCGGGCGATAGCGGGCTCGCCGCCGGTCGGCGGCCATGGCCTGTTCTTGGTCTGCTTGTCATTTCGCTTGATGGGAAACTGCGCTAGGACGGTCAGTGGCGAGGGGCGTGCGGTGAGGGCCGTTGCCCCTCCGACGGTTCGACGACTCAAGGAGCACGCAGTCGCGCGCCCCCTATCCCACCGGCATTTCCGAGGAGGATCCATGGCCAAACAGAAAGTTGCAATGCTGACCGCGGGCGGGCTCGCGCCCTGCCTGTCATCGGCCGTCGGCGGGCTCATCGAGCGCTACACCGACATCGCGCCCGAGATCGAGCTCACCGCTTATCGGTCCGGCTATCATGGGCTGCTCCTCGGCGACCGGATCGACATCACGCCGGAGATGCGGGAAAAGGCCGGTCTCCTGCACCGCTTCGGCGGGTCGCCGATCGGCAACAGCCGCGTCAAGCTGACCAACACCGCCGATTGCGTGAAGCGCGGCCTGGTCAAAGAGGGTGAGAACCCGCTGAAGGTGGCCGCCGACCGGCTTGCCGCTGATGGCGTCACCATTCTGCACACGATCGGCGGTGACGATACCAACACGACGGCCGCCGATCTCGCTGCCTATCTCGGCGCCAATGGCTACGACCTGACGGTCGTCGGCCTGCCGAAAACGGTGGATAACGATGTCGTGCCGATTCGCCAGTCGCTCGGGGCCTGGACGGCCGCGGAATATGGTGCGCTGTTCTTCGACAATGTCTCCAACGAGCAGACCGCGGCGCCGAAGACCCTGGTCGTCCATGAAGTCATGGGCCGCCATTGCGGCTGGCTGACCGCCGCCACCGCACAGGCCTATCTCAAGCGCCTGCAGGGCACGGAGTTCATTGACGGCCTCCTGATGAACCCGACGCTGAAGCGGATCGACGGGCTCTATCTGCCCGAGACCGGGTTCGACCTCGAGGCGGAAGCCGAGCGCCTGCGCGACGTTATGGCAAGCAACGGATCGGTCACGCTGTTCGTCAGCGAAGGCGCGGGCCTCGAGACGATCGTTGCCGAGCGCGAGGCGGCCGGCGAGACGGTCAAGCGCGACGCCTTCGGTCATGTGAAGCTCGACACGATCAATGTGGGCAACTGGTTCTCAAGGCAGTTCGCCGATCTTATCGGGGCCGAGCGTGCGCTCGTGCAGAAGTCCGGCTACTTCGCCCGCTCCGCCCCCGCCAATGTCGAGGATCTGCGCCTCATCAAGGGCATGGTCGATCTGGCCGTCGAAAGTGCGCTGTCGGGCGTCTCCGGCGTCACCGGCCATGATGAGGATCAGGGCGGTCGGCTGCGGACGATCGAGTTTCCACGCATTCGCGGCGGCAAGCATTTCGATCTCACCACCCCCTGGTTCGCCAGCCTGATGGAGGACATCGGGCAGGTCTGGAAGGCCGCGCATTAAGAAATGTGAAGAAATTCCGAAGGCCCGCAAAAGCCCGAGAATCCGGCATTTTGCGGGCCTTTCGCTGGCGCGGAGCTGACCAGAATCGGCCAGAAATCCGGCGCCAGCTTGCGAGGGCGGGGACGATAGGTTAATGAAGATGCGCGCTGGGCGGGTCTGAACACTCCTCACGCGAGGGGCTGCGGGGCCGCATTCATGAAAGCGACAGCATGGCAGATTTCCGTTTTTCCTTGAGCAAGCCGGCCCTCAAAGCCTGTGCTCTTCTCTCGGTGGCCTCCTTGGCAGCCTGTTCCAGCGTCGAGCGGACGCCCCTCGAACAGTTGACCGCGGCGCAGACAGTGACGCCGATCGCCAAGCCCGGAACGGAAATGACCGCCTACGCCCTTCCGACCCCGGACGGCGCCGCAACCTCCACCGCAGCCGCACTCGCCGCCGAGACGGCGATGATGACGCCGGGCACGACTGGCGCTGCCGCCGAACAGACCGCGCAAGCCGCCGCAACGTCGGCCGTCCCTGCCTCAAACGCCCCCACCGCCTTGGCTCTCGCCCCGACGCCGAACGCCAAGGCCGGCCCCGCCTCTCTCCAGGCTGCCACTCTCCAGCCGGCGCCAGCCCCCCTCCCCGCGGGTGGCGAGGTGCAGATGGCGTCGCTCGCCGTCAAGGGCGCCCGTCCGGGCGCTGTCATGACCGACGCGACGGCCGAGCCCCTCCCCGCCTCGACCCAGGCGATCGTCACGGTCGATACGGTCAAGGTGCCCTTCTCCATGGCCAGCCTCTCGATGCGCGGCATGGACTCCGATTTCGACACGGGCGAGCCAGTCGGTCTCGAAAATCTCGTCGTCAACCGGATGATCGTCCCCAGCCCGAAGCCGAATATGATCTCGGCCGCCTATGCCAAGGTTGAAGATGCGGCAACCTCGCTGCTCGGGCGACCGAAACCCACCAGCAATCGTCCCGAACTCGATCGCCTCATCGCGCAATATGCCAAGCTGAACGAAATTCCGGAGGAACTGGTGCACCGCGTCGTCAAGCGCGAGAGCACCTACAATCCCCGCGCCTATCACAATGGCAATTACGGGCTGATGCAGATCCGCTACAACACGGCCAAGAGCCTCGGCTATGAAGGGCCGCCGGAAGGCCTGTTCGACGCGGAAACGAACCTGAAATATGCCACGCAATATCTGCGCGGCGCCTGGATGGTGGCCGACAACAAGAACGACCACGCCGTCCGCCTCTATGCCAGCGGCTATTACTATACCGCCAAGCGCAAGGGCCTGCTCGACACGTTGAACATGCGGTGAGCCGCACCGGCGAGCGCATGCCGCCGCCGCTCTTTCCCACCGGAAACCCGGTCATCACATGCTAGGTCGCACGCGTCTTCGCGTGCCTGGCTGCAGGGCAATGTCCGCGACGGCCGCGCTGTGGCCGAAGCGGCTCTTCCCCTCCCCCTGATGCATTCGTCCCTCTCAAACGATCTGTCTTACTTCGCCGGGGCAGGAGGCGAAGCGGAAGCGTCGCGTTGCGCGATGGCGGCGATCACCGCCTTTTGCAGGATCGCGACGTCATAGCCGCTGCGGCGCGGGGTCAGGCCCATGCGCAGCACGGCAAGGTTCATCGACGGCACCAGCATGATCGACTGCCCGTCATGGCCACGCATGAAATAGGTCCCGAGCGGAAAATCCGCTTCCTCGTCGCCGGCTCTCGTCCAGACCTGGCCGCCGCCGAAACGCCCCCCCGAGGCGGCCGTCGGCGTTCGCATCATCCGAACGAAGCCATCCGGTAGGATCTGCTCATTGTTCCATTTGCCGTCCTGCAGGAGGAGCAGCGCGAAGCGCGCCCAGTCGCGCGCTGTCGCATACATATAGGACGAGCCGACGAAGGTGCCGTGCGCGTCGGGCTCCAGGATGGCGCTCTGCATGCCGAGCGGCCGGAACAGTCGGGTGCGCGGAAAGGTCAGCGCTTCGCGCGGGCTGGAGAAGGAGTTCATCCACAGCCGCGCGAGGATGACCGACGTGCCGCTCGAATAGGCGAACCGCGTTCCGGGTGATGCCTCGAGGGGCCGGGAGGCGGCATAGGCAGCCATGTCGTTTTCCAGGAACAGCATGCGGGTCGCGTCGGTCACGCTGCCATAGTTCTCGTTGAACTGCAGCCCGCTCTGCATGCTGAGAAGATCGGCGAGCGTGATGCGGCTGCGTTCGTCGTTGCGCCATTGCGGCAGGAGATCGGAAGCGTTGAGCGCCATCTGGCCGTCGCCGATACGAATGCCGACCAGCGCGGCCGTGACGGTCTTGGTCATCGACCAGCCGAGCAGCGGCGTCGAGGTGTAGAAGCCCTCGCCATAGCGTTCGGCGACGATCCGCCCGTCCTTGACGACGACGATGCCGCGTACGCCTTCGCCGGCCATGGCATCATCATCGACCAGCGCCTGGATCGGTGGACTCACTTCCGCCCCGCCGCCATCCGGCCAAGGCGCCGGATCGTCCTGCGACGGCCCGCGCCGGCGCAGCGACTTGTTGCCCGGAAAGGCGCCGAAGCCGCCTTCCGTCACATTGGAGCAGCCAAGCCCATCCCGGAAGATGGCATGGCCGGCGGCGGCGAAGCCGAACATGCGGGCCGTCACGGTCTTGCGCTGTTCATCGACGGAAACGCGCACGAGCCGCAGCAGCGGATGGCCCGGTGCCTGCACATCCTCGTCCAGAACCCGGCCGGCGCCGCGCCCGGCCAGGAACAGATTGGAGCAGACCATCTTGGCGGCATAGGCATCGCCGAGGCGAAGCAGATCAGGTGGCGCGACGACCAGCCAGGACGCCGCCGCCGCAACGGCGGCGACCACTGCGCCCGCCACCGTCATGAAGATCGTCCGTGTCCGCATGCCTCGTCTTCCGCACCTTGCAACAGCCGCCTCGACGGCGCCACTATGGCTGCTTTGGACGGTGAAGCCAAGGCGCAGGCGGAAATCGCCTCGGGTGCAGGGCCTGCTGCCGGATGAGGAGGGTCGCGATTTGCGCTCAGAGCAGGACCGGTCCTGCCCGGGCATCAGGCCTTCCGCCGCCTCTTCTCGCGCCCGCGGCCGGCCAGCATCAGCGGCACGTCGCGCGCGGCCATCGGTCTGGAAATCAGGAAGCCCTGCACCGCGCTGGCGCCGAGCGCCCTTGCCTGTTCGAACTGCGCGTCCGTCTCCACCCCCTCGATGGTGGTGGCGAGATCGAGCGTGCTCTCCAGCCGCTGCAGGAGCTCGGCTGTCCGGCCATCATGACCCGCCTCGCCCATCTCCTTCGTGAAGGAGCGATCGATCTGCAGATTGTCGAGCGAGAAGCTGCGAAGATAATGGATGGACGAAAAGCCGCGGCCGAAATCATCGAGCGCGACCTGCACGCCGAGCTGACGCAGGACGCCGAGGGAGGCGGACACGACGTCGGGATCGACGGAGAAGATCGATTCGGTGAGCTCGACCGTCAGCCGATGCGGCGCGAGCCCCGTCTCGCGCAGACAGGCCTCGACATGGCCGAGGAAATTCGGGTCGCGCAGCTGGTCGCCGGCAATATTGACCGCGACCCCGACGCTGTCCGGCCAGTCCATCGCTTCGCGGCACGCCGTCTGCAGCACCCATCGTCCGATCGGCACGATCAGGCCGGTCGATTCGGCCAGGTGAATAAAGCGTTCCGGCGCGACCTCGCCCTCCTCCGGGAGGTTCCAGCGCAGCAGCGCTTCGAAGGTGGCGATCACGCCGGTCTTCAAGGAGAGGATAGGCTGGTATTCGAGATAGAGCTCGCCATTCTCCAGCGCGCTTGCAAGTCGCGACTGGAGTTCGCTGAGCGCGTCGGCCTCCGTCATCAGCGTTGGCGAATAGAGGACATGCACCGTTCCCGGCACGGCCTTCGCCTTGTGCAGCGCCGTCAACGCCCGGCTGACGAGGGCGGCAAGATCACGCTCCCGCGGCTCTGCGGGCGCGACGCCGATGCTGGCATTGATCCAGAATTCGCCGAGCGTGAGCGGAAAAGGCTTGGCAAACAGAGCCCGAACCGTGTCACAGAGATCTTCGATCTTGCCCTTGGAGGGGCGGCCGCGGACAAGCATGGCGAAATCGTCATCGCCCAGACGAAAGACGTCGCCGGCAGCACTGAAACAGGTCTGCAGCCGATCGGACAGCTGAACAAGGAGTTCATCGCCGGCGCGGTTACCCATCGTCGCGTTGACGAAGCGGAAGCGATCGAGATTGAGGAGCAGCAGTGCGCCGACGGATTCGCCGGTCGCCACTGCCTCTTCGAGCGCCAGCCGGTTGCCGAGGCCGGTCAGCGGATCGATCCGCGCGGCCTGATCGACCAGCGCCTGCGGCTCCGATGCGCCCGCTTCGCCTGCCGCCTCGGCACCCTGCCATGGCAAGCGCCGAGAGCGCATCAGCGCGGCCAGGGATGGCAGGATCATCATCAAGGATCGGCTCGACATTACGCATCCGCCACAAGCAAGTGACCGTCCCCCCATCGGACGGTCTTCCGTAATCGAGGAGTAAAATAGGCAGCGCTCTTTAACGAGTGGTGAAGGCTGCCGCTCGCGCGGCAAGAGGCTGAACGCAACCTTAATATGGCACTCTCCACCCACAGCGTGCGTCACGAAACTGTTGCGGCAATGTCTTAAAAGCCGCCCATCTCCAACGGGCGGCACACTCTCATGACAGATCTCCCCCTTTCGGATCTTGCCCCACATACCGGCACCAGCCGGAACAATGCAGCGTTGAAACAGGCACTTCTGCAACACCGTCCGCTTTCGGCTGCCGGTCTCTCCGAGCGCCTGTTCGGCCTGCTGTTCTCCGGTCTGGTCTATCCGCAGATCTGGGAGGACCCGGAGGTGGATATGGAGGCGATGGCGCTCAAGCCGGAGCATCATATCGTGACGATCGGATCGGGCGGCTGCAACATGCTCGCCTATCTCTCGGCCCGGCCCGAGCGCATCGATGTCGTCGACCTCAACCGTCACCATGTCGCGCTCAACCGCCTGAAGCTCGCCCTCTTCCGCCATCTCCCGGCCCATGGCGATGTGGTGCGGTTCCTGGCCGAACCCAATCTCGCGACAAATCTTCAGGCCTATGACCGCTTCGTGGCCCCGCATCTCGACAGCTCCACGCGACGCTACTGGGAAGGCCGGCAGCTGAACGGCCAGCGCCGCATCGCTGTGTTCCAGAAGAATATCTACCGCACAGGCCTGCTCGGCCGCTTCATCGGCCTCAGCCATCTGATCGCCCGGCTGCACGGTCTCGACCCGCGTGATTTCACCGAAGCGCGGTCGCTGCGCGAACAGCGTCACTTCTTCGATGCGCGCGTGGCGCCGTTGTTTGACAAGCCGGTGATCCGCTGGCTGACCAGCCGCAAGAGCTCGCTCTTCGGTCTCGGCATTCCGCCGCAGCAGTTCGACGAGCTGGCCAGCCTCTCCGACCGCCGCTCCATCGCGCCCGTCCTGCGCCAGCGCTTGGAAAAGCTCTGCTGCCATTTCCCGCTTCGCGACAACTACTTCGCTTGGCAGGCCTTTGGCCGCCGCTATGCGCGCAGCGGCGAAGGCTGTCTGCCGACCTATCTCCAGCCCGAGCGCTACGACGCGATCCGCGCCGAGACGGGTCGCGTCCACGTCCACCATATGAGCTTCACCGATCTCCTGGCGAAGAAGGCCGCCGGCTCCGTCGATCGCTTCGTGCTGCTCGACGCCCAGGACTGGATGCGCCCCGAGCAGCTCGATGCGCTGTGGAGCGAGATCACCCGCACGGCCGCCCCCGGCGCCGTCGTCATCTTCCGCACCGCGGCGGAGGAGAGCATTCTCGATGGTCGCTTGTCACCGGCGCTCCTGTCACGCTGGATTTACGAACGCGACCAGTCCCGCGCGCTGCACGCCCGCGACCGCTCGGCCATCTATGGCGGCTTCCACCTCTACAGGCTCCAGCCATGACCGAGACCCGGATCGACAGCCGCGAGCACCAGCGCCTGATGGATGCGATGTACCGCCACCAGCGGCACATCTATGACCTGACGCGCAAATACTACCTCTTCGGCCGCGACCGCCTGATCGCCGAGCTCGACGTGCCCGCCGGTGGCCGGGTTCTCGAAGTCGGCTGCGGCACGGGCCGCAATCTGGCGCTGATCGGCCGTCGCTACCCTGAGGCGCGGCTGTTCGGCCTCGACATATCAGCCGAAATGCTGGCCTCGGCCGAGCGCTCGCTGGCCCGCCGCCGCGGCTTGTCCTGTAACGACCAACCGGTGCTGCGCCTCGCCGATGCGACCGATTTCGCGCCGGCCCATTTCGGCGAGGATGGCTTCGAGCGGATCGTCATCTCCTATGCGCTGTCGATGATTCCGGAATGGGAGAAGGCGATCGACGCGGCGCTCGATGCGTTGGTGCCGGGCGGCGTGCTGGCGATCGCCGATTTCGGCCAGTCGGAGAGCTTGCCTCCGCTCTGCCGCAAGCTGATCTTCGCCTGGCTCGCCCGCTTCCACGTCACTCCGCGCGCGAGCCTGATGGAGACGGTGCGCCGCAAGGCGGCGCTGCGCGGCATGTGGACCGAAACGCGTGCGATCGGCGGTGGTTATGCCTGGCTGGTCACCTGCCGGCGGCCTTGAGCCATCCGGCAGGTCTGCCTCGCACAGGTTCGCTGGTTCACGGTGACTTACGTCTTCGTGATGGCTCCGCTCACCCGACCCCCGTCGATTGCGCTTGAAACTAACTCAATTTTTACGTTGATATGGCGAAGATGAGGTTCATGCCTCCGGGGGGTCAGCACGTATGGGCAGTCACGGGTGAGGCGAATCGACCTATCGATTGGCATCGGAGTCCCCATGCGTCGGCTGCTTCTGGCCCTTTTTCCGCTTGTTTCGCTTCTGGGGGGCTGCACGTCGACCGATTACGATCTGGTCAACACCGCATCGATCCCGCCGCGCTTCGCCGACAAGGACCCGCAGGATTTTGGCGCGCGCACGCCGCATCATCACAGCATTCACGGCATCGACGTGTCGAAATGGCAGGGCGATGTCGACTGGCAGCAGGTCAAGGCCTCCGGCGTCTCCTTCGCTTTCATCAAGGCGACAGAGGGCAAGGATGTCGTGGACACGAAGTTCCCGGAATTCTGGCAGCGCGCCCGCGCCGCGGGCCTGCCCTACGCGCCCTATCACTTCTACTATTTCTGCTCCTCGGCCGACGAGCAGGCCGACTGGTTCATCGCCAATGTGCCGAAGAGCGCGGTCTATCTGCCGCCGGTGCTGGATGTGGAATGGAACGGCGAATCGAAGACCTGCCGCTATCGTCCCTCACCACTCACCGTCCAGAGCGAGATGAAGCGCTTCATGGACAGGCTGGAAGCCTATTACGGCAAGCGGCCGATCATCTACACCTCGGTGGACTTCCACCGCGACAATCTGGTCGGCCAGTTCAACGACTATCATTTCTGGGTCCGCTCGGTCGCCAAGCACCCGACCGAGATCTACGAGAACCGCCGCTGGGCCTTCTGGCAATATACGAGCACCGGCCAGGTGCCGGGCGTGAAGGGCAATACGGACATCAACGTCTTCGCGGGCTCCGAGAAGAACTGGCGCAAATGGGTGAAGGCTGTCTCCCAGCCCAAGGAAATCGCTGCCAACTGACGGAGTGGCGCTGCGCTTCGCGGACGCTTCAAGCGCTCCAGCCCCTGATTCCCGGCAAATTGTGCGCTTTCTTCATTCCGCCCCAATGGCGTGGAAACAGGCGGGCGCGAACCCGTTTCGAGCCGCAGTGTCTGCGGCTCTTCCTCTGACTGGACAGGACCCACCATGATCCGAGCCCCCCGGCATCTGCTTCTTTCCTTGAGTGTTCTGGCCGTAATGAGCGGCACCGCAGCGGCCCAAATCGCCCCGGCAGCCGCTACGCCAGCGCAGCCCGCTGCGCCCTGCGGCGGCGACCTGCAGAGCTTCCTCGCCGGCGTTCGGGAGGAGGCGCTTGCCAAGGGCATCCCGGCCGCGGCGATCGACAAGGCGCTGGCCGGTGCTCAGATCGACGAGAAGGTTCTCTCGCGCGACCGCGCCCAGGGCGTCTTCCGCCAGACCTTCATGGAGTTCTCGACGCGCACGGTCAGCAAGGCTCGGCTCTCGATCGGCGCCAAGAAGATGAAGGAGTATGAGGCGGTCTTCGCCCGCGCCGAGCAGGAATTCGGCGTGCCGGCACCGGTCATCACCGCCTTCTGGGCGATGGAGACCGATTTCGGCGCCGTGCAGGGGGACTTCAACACCCGCAACGCACTGGTGACGCTTTCGCATGACTGCCGCCGGCCGGACATGTTCCGTCCGCAGCTGATCGCCGCGATCGAGATGGTGCAGCATGGCGACCTCGACCCCGCCACCACCACCGGCGCCTGGGCGGGCGAGATCGGCCAGGTGCAAATGCTGCCCGAGGACATTATCGCTCAAGGTGTGGATGGTGACGGCGACGGCCATGTGACGCTGAAGACCAGCGCTCCGGATGCCATCCTGACCGCCGCGAAGTTCATCAAGAGCCTTGGCTTTACGGCGGGCCAGCCCTGGATCCAGGAAGTGAGCCTGCCGGACAACCTGCCCTGGGAAAAGACCGGGCTGCAGGACGGCATGACCGCTGGCGACTGGTTCGCCCTCGGCGTCAAGCCGCGCGACGGCAACACGCAATTTTCCAGCCTGCCGGCCTCGGTGGTCATCCCCCAGGGGCGCAAGGGCGTAGCGTTCATGACCTATCCGAACTTCAACATCTATCTCGAATGGAACCAGTCCTTCATCTATACGACCTCGGCCGCCTATTTTGCCACGCGGCTTGCCGGCGCGCCGGCCTATGACCCCCGCAACCCGGAGCCGGGCCTGGCCGACGAGCCGATGAAGCGGCTGCAGACGCGGCTTGACGAGCTCGGCCACGACGTCGGCAAGATCGATGGCATCCTCGGCGCCGGCACGCGCGCGGCGCTGCAGAAGGAGCAGCAGCGGCTCGGCCTACCCGCCGATGGCTGGGCAACCCAGGCCGTGCTCGACCGCCTCTGATCGATCAGCCGCCGGCCACCCCCTCGTTTTTCGGGTGGCCGGCGCAAGGGCCACTTGTTAGGACCCCGTCAGTGAGCGCGAGGTCTACCCATGCAATCCCCTGCCCCTGCACCCGAACATCGCATGACCGCTGTAACCTGGGGGCTCCTTGGCCTGCTCGGCCTCATCTGGGGCGCCTCCTACTTCTTCGGTCGGGTGGCCGTTGCCCATGTGCCGGCCTTCACCCTGGTCTTCCTGCGCGTCTCGATCGCAGCGCTCGCGCTCCATCTTTTCTTGCACGGCCGCCACGGGCTCTACCCCGCGCTGCGCGAGAATGCCCTGCGCTTCCTACTGCTGGGCCTCGTCAACAACGCCCTACCGCACAGCCTGATCTTTCTCGGACAGACGCAGATCGGCGCCGGGCTTGCCGCCATTCTCAACGCCACCACGCCGATCTGGACCGTGATCTTCGCACATCTGTCGACCAGCGATGAGCGGATGACCCCCAACAAGATCGCCGGCACGCTGCTGGGACTGACCGGCACCGCTGTCCTGATCGGCCCGAGCGCGTTCTCCCGCCTTGCGGATGGTGGCGAGACGATTCCGCTTTGGGCGCTGCTGCTGCCGATCGGCGCCGCCATGAGCTACGGCGTGGCGGCGATCTATGGACGGCGCTTTCGCGGCCTCGCCGCGCCGGTGACCGCCACCGGCCAGCTGACCGCTTCGACCCTGATCATGCTGCCGGTCATGCTGGTCTTCGATGATCCCCTGGCCCTGCCGCTCCCGCCGCTCGGGACGATTCTCGCGGTCCTGGCCCTCGCTCTCATCTCGACCGCCTTCGGCTATATCCTCTTCTTCCGCATCATGGTGCGTGCAGGCGCGACCAACACGACACTTGTCACGCTGCTCGTTCCGCCGAGCGCCATCCTTTTCGGCATCCTGTTTCTGGGAGAGGCGCTGGGTCTCAATCAGATCGCCGGCATGGCACTGATCTTTCTGGGCCTGGCGATCCTCGACGGGCGGCTGGTTAACGCGGTGGCACGGCGATCACGATGAAGGTCGCATGGCGGCGCATCGCAGTGCACAAGCAGGCCAAATTACGACTGTCAGCGCGACATGCGGCAGGAAATCGAAAGACGCGATCAAATTGCTCGACTAACAACGGATTCAACAGCTTAACCCTGGGGACAATCCCTGCCACGGTCTGCGCCACCGCGCTGCAGCACAAAATTTCCTTTGCGGTGTGGCATTTTCACCCTATGTTTCAATCGTTAACGCCAGGAGGGCCGGACATGGGTATCACGCGTTCGCTGAATGTCGTCATGATAGGTGCAGCCTTCGCTTTCGTTGCGATGATGCTCTTCATTTGAGGAGATGATGAGCAGCCCGCGCGACCTCGAAAAGAAGGGTCGGCGGGACGTGGGACTGGGAAGGGCGTCAGTCGCCTTCGATGGCCGGTGATGGAGCAAGATCGTTCCGCAGCAATCGGATCAGCAAAACAAAGCCAAACTTTCACCCATCGCGGGCTTCAGGTCCGCGGATGATGAGCGACGAGATTGGCGGACGATGAAGCCCCCGGGTGGAACCCTCGGGGGCTTTTTCCATGCCCGATCGCGCCGGGCCAGAACCGGATGGCGATCGGAATTTCTCAGGCCGCGGCACCCTGCGGAAGCGCCGTTTCGGCGGAGTGACGCCGCGGGAAGCCGACGAGGTCGCAGACGGCGGCGATCAGCGGGGTGCGGTTCATCGTATAGAGATGAAAGTCGCGGACCCCGCGCCGCGCGAGATCGGCGATCTGTTCGGCCGCGATGTGGGTCGCCTCCTTGAACCGCTCCTCGGGCTTGTCGTCGAGATGGGCAAGCCGTGTGGCCAGCACGTCCGGAACGCGCGCGCCGCAGAGGCCGGCGAATTTGGTCACCTGCGCAAAATTATTGATGGGCAGAATGCCGGGCACGACCGGAATGGTGATCCCGGCCGCGCGCACGCGCTCGAGATAGCGCTCGAAATCATCATTGTCGAAGAAGAATTGGGTCAGCGCCCGCGTCGCGCCGTTGTCGACCTTGCGCTTCAACATGTCGATATCGACATCGACCGTCTGGCTTTCCGGATGTTTCTCCGGATAGGCGGACACCGAGATTTCGAACCGGCCGCTGCGCGCGAGGCCGGAGACAAGCGCAGCCGCGTTTTCGTAGCCGCCCGGAAAGGGTGTATAGGCTGCACCGATGCCGCCTGGCGGATCGCCGCGCAGCGCCACGAAATGGCGGACGCCGGCAGCGGCGAAATCCTCGATCACCTGGTCTACCTCCGACCGGCTCGCCCCGACGCAGGTCAGATGCGCCGCGGTGCCGGCCATGCCGCACTCTTGAATCAGGCGCTTGACCGTCGTCAGCGAGCGCGACTTGGTCGAGCCGCCGGCACCATAGGTGACGCTGACGAAGCCCGGGGCGAAGACATCGAGCGCCGAGGCGGTGTCATAGAGCTGCTGCTCCATCTCCTCGTTCTTCGGCGGGAAATATTCGAAGGACAGGCGCAGATCGCCGCGTTCGGCCGGGTAGAGAGTGCGGTCGGACATTAGCGGGCTCCTGCAGCAAGCGGTTGGGCGGCTTGGCCGACATCCACCGGCGGCGACACGTGCGCAACACCCTTGGTCGCAATCCAGATGGTCACGGTCAACGGCCTGTTGGCCGCCGTGCTCGGCGTCAGATCGACGACGCGGGTGAGGCTCAAGCCCGACTGTTCCAGCCAGGACAGCATTTGCGCATGCGAGAAGCCGAGGCGCAGATGCGCATGTTCGTCACGCAGGTCCTCGACCGCATGCGGGGCGAGATCGACGATGGCCAAGCGTCCGCCATCGGCAAGCAGCCGCGCCGCTTCCTGCACGGCGGCTTCCGGCTCCTGAAGGAAATGGAGCACCTGGTGAATGGTGACGAGATCGAAGCTCTCGGCCTCGAGCGGCAGATTGAAGATATCGCCGAGCCGGACGGCCGCGCGCGAGACGCCGGCCCGATCGAGATTGGCGCGGGCGACCGCCAGCATGTCGCGGCTTGCGTCGACCCCGGTCGCCTCTTCATAGAGCCCGTCGAGCAGCTGCAGCATGCGACCGGTGCCGGTGCCGAGATCGAGGAGGCGCGAGACCGGCGTGCGGCCGAGCGCATCCAGCAGCGCGTCCTCGACCTCCTGTTCGCCGACATGGAGGCGACGCAGCGCATCCCATTCGGCGGCATTGCGGGCGAAATAATCCTGGGCGCGCTCCGAGCGGGTCTGTTTCAGCGCCTTCAGCCGGGCGCTGTCGCGCTCCAGCACCGGATCGCCGCCATCGGCCGCCCCAAGAATCGCGCGGACAAGGGCGATGCTTTCCCCCTGACCGCGCAGGCGAAAATAGGCCCAGGCGCCTTCCTGATACCGGTCGATCAGCCCGGCTTCGCCCAGAAGCTTCAGGTGGCGCGAGATGCGCGGCTGCGACTGGCCGAGAATCTCGGTAAGGTCGGTGACGGTCAGATCGCCGCCCGCAAGCAGCAGCAGGAGACGCAGGCGCGTCGGCTCGCCCGCTGCCTTCAACACATCCACCGCCTCATCCAGCCGCAGCTTCTGCTCCGCCATAACACCCCTCATCAAGACATAAAGATATGTTTATATGATTTTGGGAACGGGTGCAAGAAGGTTTCGATGAATGGAGATTTGAAAGGTACTATGGGCTTGGACGCGACGGAGAGGACAAGGCGGGGCATCGTCAACGAATTCCCCCTCTGGCCTGCCGGCCATTTCCCCCACAAGGGCGAGACCGTGGGGCACGCTCCCGGTCTCAAGCCGATCTCTTACAGGCTGTTCTCGGCAAGCCAGTAGCTTGTGCTGATCGCTCGCGGCTGGGTCTTTCCCCCCTTGTGGGGGAGATGGCCGGCAGGCCAGAGGGGGGCTTTGCCGCACCAGTGGGCAGCCTTATCCCCGTCGCAACGACACCGTGCACATGTGAGCTGAGCACGGGTTCGATCAGCTGAGCACAAGGCTTGGCGCACACCACACCGCACCCTCATGGCCCAGAAACCGCGGCGAAGGCGCCCTCCGCCGCGGCTGTGTCCTTTATCGCGTCAAGCGCTTGTAGGTGACGCGCTTCGGGTTGACGGAATCCGGGCCGAGGCGGCGGATCTTGTCTTTTTCGTAGTCCTCGAAATTGCCCTCGAACCATTCGACATGGCTGTCCCCCTCGAAGGCGAGGATATGAGTGGCGAGGCGGTCGAGGAACATGCGGTCGTGGCTGATGATCACGGCGCAGCCGGCGAAGTTTTCCAGCGCATCTTCGAGCGCCGACAGCGTTTCTGTGTCGAGGTCGTTGGTCGGTTCGTCGAGCAGGATGACGTTGCCGCCGGCTTTCAGCATCTTGGCAAGATGCACGCGGTTGCGCTGGCCGCCCGAAAGCGTGCCGACCTTTTGCTGCTGGTCGCCACCCTTGAAGTTGAAGGCGCCGCAATAGGCGCGGGAATTCATCTCGTGCTTGCCGAGCTTGATAACCTCAAGCCCGCCGGAGATCTCTTCCCAAACGGTCTTGTTGCCGTCGAGCGCATCGCGGCTCTGGTCGACATAGCCGAGATCGACGGTCTCGCCGATCACGACGTCACCGGCATCCGGCTTTTCCTGGCCGGTGATCATGCGGAATAGCGTGGTTTTGCCGGCGCCGTTCGGGCCGATGACGCCAACGATGCCGCCGGGCGGCAGCTTGAAGGTCAGATTGTCGATCAGCAGGCGGTCGCCATAGCTCTTCGAGACGCCCTCGACATCGATGACCGTATTGCCGAGCCGTTCGCCGACCGGAATGACGATCTGCGCGTCGCCGGGGCGACGATCGGCTGCCGCCTGGACCAGCTCGTCATAGGCGCGGATGCGGGCCTTCGACTTGGCCTGGCGAGCCTTGGGGCTGGAGGCGATCCATTCCTGCTCGCGAGTGAGCGCCTTCTGGCGCGAGGCCTCTTCGCGGCCTTCCTGCTGCATGCGCTTGGCCTTGGCCTGCAGATAGGCGGAATAATTGCCCTCGTAGGGAATGCTGCGACCGCGGTCGAGCTCGAGGATCCAGCCGGTGACATTGTCGAGGAAGTAGCGGTCGTGGGTGATCATCAGCACGGCGCCCGGATATTCGCGCAGGTGCTTCTCGAGCCAGGCGATGGTCTCGGCGTCGAGATGGTTGGTCGGTTCGTCGAGCAGCAGCATGTCCGGCTGCGAGAGCAGCAGGCGGCAAAGCGCGACGCGGCGCTTCTCACCGCCCGAGAGCGCGGTCACGTCGGCATCGCCCGGCGGGCAGCGCAGCGCATCCATCGCCATCTCCACCTGGCTGTCGAGATCCCAGAGGTTCTGGCTGTCGATGACATCCTGGAGCTTGGCGCCCTCGTCCGCCGTCTCGTCGGAATAGTTCATCATCAGCTCGTTATAGCGGTCGAGGATCGCCTTTTTCGAGGCCACGCCCTCCATGACGTTTTCGAGCACGGTCTTGCTCGCATCGAGCTGCGGCTCCTGCGCCAGATAGCCGATGGTCGCCCCTTCGGCGACCCAGGCCTCGCCGGTGAACTCCTTGTCGAGCCCCGCCATGATGCGCAACACTGTCGACTTACCGGCCCCATTCGGGCCGAGGATGCCGATCTTGGCATCGGGATAGAAGGAGAGATGGACGTTTTCGAGCACCTTCTTGGTGCCATAGGACTTGTTCAGTCCGGCCATGTGATAGATGAATTGACGCGCCATGGTCGATGGGTGCTCCCGCGGGAATGAAAGTGGCCGCTATGTAGGCGAATTGCGCCCGCGGAGCAATGTCGCCCGTCAGCCTTCCGGCCACGCATGAAAGCCTAGGGCTGGAGCCTCAGCGGGATTTCGGCGTCGAGCCGGCTGCATCGACAATGCCGCTTTCGCAGCCGAAGCGGGTGGCCGGCGCCGCGTCGATCGCCTCCTTCAGCGGCGCCTTGTCCAGCTCTCCGCCAAGGCCGATCGTCAGACCGGTGACGAGCTGGCGCCCGCCGATCTTGCGGCAGCGCATCTTCACCCGTGATGCACTGTCCGGGCCGAAACTTTCGGCGAAGGCGGCGGTGACTGCGGCCCGATCGACCGACTGTCCGATCCTCGCCTTGAACAGCCGCGCCACCGCCGAACCGTTGACTTCGTCGAGCAGGCGCAGCTGCAGGGCGAAGTAATCGGCCGGCGTCCGCGATTGGCAGGTGCCGTTCATCAGCCAGACATGCCGATCGAGGCCGGAGACCGCACCGGGCATTGCGGTCTTCAGCCGCTGATCGAGCTCCGGCGGCAGGGCAACGGCCGGCAGCCCCAGCCAGTCGCGCGCCGTGTCACGCTGCCGATCGGCTTCCTCGACATGGCAGAAGCGCTCGCCCGGCACCCACAGCCCCTGAAGTGAAAACAGCGCCCCCTCACCCTCCCCCTGACATTCGGGCCGCTTGGCCTTGGTCTCGCAATAGGCGTTCTGCCAGCCGATCCCCAGAACATAGGGAGGCTTCTTCTGCGCCGC
Source organism: Rhizobium sp. YIM 134829 (assembly GCF_046546455.1). Lineage (NCBI taxonomy): Bacteria > Pseudomonadati > Pseudomonadota > Alphaproteobacteria > Hyphomicrobiales > Rhizobiaceae > Rhizobium > Rhizobium sp. YIM 134829. The sequence continues at coordinate 162,448 of NZ_JBKHKI010000006.1, read as the reverse complement.
CTCGGCCGGTGCAGGAGAGAGAAGGACGGTGAGTGCGAGAACCAGCAGCGAGAGAATGGAGAAATTTGCGGGCATGCGGCGGATCATGCGAGCCTCCATGAGAACAAAACATGTCTAATACACGATAGAAACGTGAACATTGCAAGGGGAATATGCGCGACCTCTCAAGGAAAATAGATGCTGCGCGCGCTGCGCGCGTCGGCTAGATTTCACCTGATCGCCACACCGGATCCCGCCATGACGACGCCACCTTTCTCCCCCGCTTTGCTCGCGAGCCCGACCGGCGCCGCGCTTTCGATCCGCCACTGGCCTGCCGAAGGCGTGGCACGCGGCATTCTTCTGATCAGCCACGGACTGGCCGAACATTCCGGCCGCTATGCGGCCTTCGCCGGTGCCATGTCCGCAAAGGGTTTTTCGGTGCATGCACTCGACCATCGCGGCCATGGGGCGACGCGGGCGCCGGATGCACCCCTCGGCAGTTTCGGCAGAGGCGGCGCGGCGGCGGTGTTCGACGATCTGGAAGCGTTGCGGGCGCATGCCTGTGCCGCCGAGCCGGGCCTGCCGGTCCTGCTCTTCGGCCATTCGATGGGCGGGCTGATCGCGCTGAACGCCGCCGCGCGGGCCGAGACGCCCTATGACGGCCTCGCTGTCTGGAACAGCAATTTTTTCCCTGGTATTGCCGGCCGACTCGCCCAAGGCGTACTGGCGATGGAGCGGATGCGCCTTGGCTCCGATGTCCCGAGCGTTCTCCTGCCGCGGCTGACCTTCGAGGCCTGGGGCAAGGCGGTGCCCGGCGCCCGCACGCCCTTCGACTGGCTCTCGCATGACGAGGCCGTCGTCGCAGCCTATCTGGCCGATCCGCTCTGCGGCTTCCCCGCCACTGTCGGCCTCTGGCAGGCGCTGTTCCAGCTGGCCTTTGCAGGCGTGTCGCGGGAGAGCGTGGCCCGGCTGCCGCACAGCCTGCCGATTCATCTGGCCGGCGGCGGCGAAGATCCGGCGACCGACCATGGCGTCGCTGTCCGCCGTCTGGCGGACCGTCTTCGCCGGGCGGGGCTGTCGGACGTGACCCTGCGCATCGATCCGCGGGCGCGCCATGAGACGCTCAACGACCACGGCCGGGAGGCGGCGATCGAAGATTTCGCCGCCTGGGCGCTGCGCCTCGTCGAAGCCAGCCGGCGCTGAAGTTCAGCCGCGGATGTGGCGGGTCTGTTCGTAAACGGCGGTCGAGCGCGCGCCGGAGCGGCAATAGCCGAGCATGGGCCGCTCGAATTCGTCGAGCGCATCGACCATCGCATGAACGGCCTCGGCCGTGACTCCGGCGGGGCCCACCGGAATATGCTTGGTTTCGAGACCAAGTTCCTTGGCGCGCGCGGCGATCTCGGCGAAATGCGGCTGGTCGGCGGCTTCCTGGTCCGGCCGGTGACAGACGATCGATTTGAAGCCCAGAGCCTTGATCTGGTCGAGATCGGCAGGCGTGATCTGGCCGGTCACCGAATAGGTGTCATCGATCTTGCGAATATCCATCCTGCTCATCTCCTCATCAGCGTCGCCGCCATGCTGGCCGGCGCGGGTGGCGCTGCCACCCAATCGATCGTCTTGATGTAGGACGTGGCTGCCCGGCCCGTCAACCGATGCGCCCGGCCGAGAGATCACGCTTCAGCGGCGGCGACGCGGAAGGCGAGCGCATAGGAGATCGATCGACCGGGGAGAAGCGCCGGCAGTTCGCCAGCCTCCGCGAGCGCGGGCCGCTTGGCGATCCGGTGCGAGACCGGCTCGAGACTTAGCACATCCGCCCCTCCCCGCTGGCAGCGCCACATCTGGAAGAAGGGCAGGCTGTCCGTCGCGAAACGGAGCTCCAGCGACCGCTGCCCAAGAGCCGGGATCGGGCCGAGACGGACCTGCGCCTCGCCGTTTGAGGAGGCGGCCGGGAGACAGACATGTGCGCTCTCCCCCTCGCCGAAGCGCCAGGGCAACCCGCCTTCCGGCAGCATCCCGCCGCTCACGCGCGTCTCGGCGCCAAGCAGGCTGCCGCCGAGATTGACGTGGTACATGCACATGGCCGGAAAGGCGCTGCTGCCAATATTGGTGATGCGATCGTCCAGATGGACCCAGCCGCCGGCTCCGATCGACCAACGTCGCCAGATCTCCGCCTCTCCGCCATCGGCGAGCCGGCACGAAAAACGTGCCTCCGATGCGGTCGGCGTCGAAAGAATGTCCCGCTCCGCTACCCGCGTTCCGGCAAGCGACCCATGCAGCGGATAGGCGCCCGTGTCGGACCCGCGACCGGCGGCGATCGGCTCGGGATGGCGGATATGCTCCGGGCCGCAGGTGAAGAGAAAGCCCTTCAGCGCATGGTCGATCCGCGGATCGCCATCCGAGGGGATCGCCGAGCCCGGCGAAAGATCGACCCCGTCCACCACAAAGGCTGCAAGATCAAGCGCTGAGGACGGATCGAGCAGGAGATGCCCCTCAGCCGCGCCGGGCGTCATCTCAGCCGCGCCGGGCGTCATCGTCATGCGCATTCGCGAAATCCTGCCTTCCATCGTCCTCGTTCCGGCACGGGCCCATGCAGAAAACCGCGCCTTACCCTCGCCGTTAGCGAAGTCTTTACGATCAATTCAATCTTTCCATATTACCGTCGAATTCCGCTTGTAGCGCTCGCGCGTGTCTGCCCGTCAACAGGTTTGTTTCGTGATCATCGCATCTCACCGCTGCCTCTCCCGTCTCCTGGCCGCCGGCCTGGCATGCATCACGCTGCTCGCCGGCACGCCGCCGGCACTGGCGCAGTCCACCTACCGCCTTGCGCCCGACGCCGTCATCGTCACGCCGCAGGGCGAAGTGCTGGATTATATTCCCGATAGCGGCGCAGTGCGCGTCATGCGCGATCGCCAGGGACGCACGGTGCTCGTCGACGACTGGGGTCAGGTTGTGGGCACGGTGATGGGCGACCGCCGGCGCGCAGCGCGCCGCCAAGCGCCGGGCGGCTATGGCGAAGAGGCATCGGGCAACGGCTTCGATTCGGGCGTCACCGGCGCCGTTCGCGACTACCGCGATCCGAACTACCGCTATGGCACTGGCGCCGATCCGGGCTTCCGCAGCGTGGTGCCGCCGGGCGTGGAGCGCAGCGCGCTGCCATCGGGCCTGCCGCGCGATGGGTTTCAGAGTGGCCTGCCACCCGCCGACTCGCTGCCGCCGGCGGATGGCTTCCCACAGGACGAAAACGACATGGCGGCGCTGCCGCCGGATTCATCGATGTCCGAGCCGCGCATCCAGCTGCCGCCGGCCGCCGCGATCACCCGCAAGACCAGCGCGGAAATCACCGCCCTGCAGGTCTTCCTCGATCGCGAGGGCTTCTCGCCGGGCGTGATCGACGGCAAGACCGGATCGAACGTCACCAAGGCGATCGAGGCCTGGCAGCAAGCGACCGGCGAGACGCTGGATCCGAACAATACCGAGGATATTCTGGAGCGGTTGCGGCTGAGCGGCGGCCTGCCCTTCACGACCTATACGATCACCGCCGCCGATGCCGCCGGCCCCTATGTCGCGTCGATCCCCGAAGACTATGCGCATAAGGCGGAGCTGCCACATCTCTCCTTCACCTCGGTGCCGGAGATGCTGGGCGAGAAGTTCCACATGGACGAGACCTATCTGCGCGCGATGAACCCGGGCGTCGATTTCACCATCCCCGGCACGATCGTGAAGGTCATCAATCCCGGCGCGCCGAAGACTGGCACGGTCACCCGCATCCTGGCCGATAAGGCCCGAAAGCAGGTCTTCGCCTATGATGCCAATGGCGGCCTGGTCGCGGCCTATCCGGCAACGATCGGGTCGTCCGATACCCCCTCGCCGTCTGGAACCGTCCAGGTGGATCGCATCGCGCTCAATCCGGGCTATACGTATAATCCGAAGATCAACTTCAAGCAGGGCAACAATGACAAGGTGCTGACCCTTCAGCCCGGGCCGAATGGGCCGGTGGGCACCGTCTGGATCGCGCTCTCCAAACCCACCTACGGCATTCACGGAACACCCGAACCCTCAAAGATCGGCAAGACCCAGAGCCACGGCTGCGTTCGCCTGACCAACTGGGACGCGACCGAACTCGCCAAGATGGTGAGCGTCGGCACGGTTGTGGAGTTCGTCGATTGAGTCGATATGTTAGCTAACAGTTACGTTTCTGGCCGAGATGCGTAATATTTGGATGACAGAAAACATACCGGTGCGCTCGCCATAAAACAGTCATAATGAATCTCTAAAGAATGCAAGCCCGCCGGCTTGACCCCGTATTTCGCCGGCTCCGCCACTTATTGAACCCTGTCTTAGAGCCCTGCGCTTAAGCGCTGCCTCTCCGGCGCGCACCAGTGATACTGCGCTCGTTCGGCGTTAGCCGACGGGGCCGCGGCCGGGCAACCGGCTGCGGCCCTCGCGTCTTTCTGGTCTTTCCATCGCAGCCATTCGCGAAGCTGGGCTTGGCCTGCCTCATCTGCCTCCGCCGATGGAATGAACCGATGGCATAAAGTCATGACGGGGCTCTGTAATTCGGCGAGAACTCATCTTATGGATCAGCTTTGCGCCCTGCAGGATCCGCCCATGACCACCGACCGCTCCCACTCCAACCTCTGGCATGCCAGTGCCAAGCCGGCGCCGGAGACGACGCCGCTTACGGATACAGCGTCAGCGGACGTGGCGGTGATCGGCGGCGGCTTCACCGGCGTCTCTACCGCGCTCCATCTCGCCGAGCGCGGCGCAACGGTGGCAGTGCTCGAGGCGGAGATGATCGGCTTCGGCGCCTCGGGCCGCAATGTCGGCCTCGTCAATGCCGGCATGTGGACCATGCCCGACGATCTCATCGCCACTCTGGGGCAGGAGGCCGGCGAGAGACTCTTGACGGCTCTCGGGAACGGACCGTCGCTGGTTTTCGACCTGATCGAGCGGTTCGACTTCGAGTGCGAGGCTGTTCGAAACGGTACGCTTCACCTGGCCATCGGCTCGGCCGGCGTCGCCGAAATCAGCGCACGCCAGGCGCAATGGAAACGTCACGGCGCGCCGGTGGAAACACTGGACGAGACCGCGGCAAAAGCGCTGACGGGGGCCGAAGGCTTTACAGGCGCCCTGCTCGACCGCCGGGCGGGGACGATCCAGCCGCTCTCCTATGTCCGCGGCCTGGCGCGGGCTGCGCTGGACCGAGGCGCTCGGATCTACACCCACTCCCCGGTCGTCCGAGCGGCCGAGGAAGGCGACGGCTGGCGGCTGATGACGCCGCAGGGCGAGGTACGGGCGAAGACGGTGGTGGTGGCCACCGATGCCTATGGCCGGATGATCGACGGCATGCCGTTCACCGCCCATACGCAGGAACTCACCATCCTACCCTATTTCCAGTTTGCCACGCGGCCTCTCTCGGCCAATCTCGCCGGCAGCATCCTGCCAGAGCGTCAGGGCTGCTGGGATACCGGAACGGTGATGACCTCCTTCCGGATGGACAAGCAGAACCGGCTGATCTTTGGCAGCATCGGCCGACTGGACGCCATCGCCGCCGGCACCCATCGTGCCTACGCGCAACGCGCGCTACGAACGCATTTCCCACAGATCGGCGCGACGGAGTTCGAGCACGGCTGGGATGGGCGGATCGGCATGACGGTCGATGCGCTTCCAAGACTGCACAGGCTGGCAGCCAACGTCTATTCGGTCGGTGGCTACAACGGTCGCGGCATCGCGCCCGGCACGGTCTTCGGCCGCGCGCTGGCTGCCCACATTGCCGGCGAGCCGCAGGCCCTGCCGCTCGCCGAAACGCCGATCGTCCCGGACCGTCTGCGCCAACTCAAATCCGCCTTCTTCCATGCCGGCGCGCAGGCCAAGCACTTCATCGACCGGCGGATCTGAGACGAGAGACTGCGCTCGCCTTGCGTGTCGGTCGACCGCCCTTAGGCAGCACGGCTGAAGCGGCTCGGCGCCCGGCGCATCGGCACAAGGCGACGCACCTCGTCGCCGAACAACCGCGCATTCTCGCGCGCCTTGTCGAGATTGCTGACACGCTGCGGATCGAGCGTCTGCAAAGTACCGCCCCAGTCGAAAATATCGCGGAAGGCAGCGCGCTCGATGATCGGCGTGTTGAGCACCCGCACCTGACGGGTTGCCAAGAGATCCTTGACCACCTGCAGCGCCCGGGTCGTGACCAGCGAATTGACCCGCGTCAGCACCACCGAATGATCGATCTCGATACCCGACGTGCGCCTGATCTCACCCAGCAGTTCCAGGACCTGCGCACCGCCCTTGGCATCCATCGAACAGCCCTGGATCGGAATCAGCACGTGATCAGACAGACCGATCGCCGTGGCCAGCAGACTGTTGCGCGCGCCGGCGAGGTCGATGACGAAATAGTCCGTCGTCCGCCGGTTCTCGGAAATATGCCCCTGGATCGAGGCCAGCGTGATCTCCGAGATCACCTCGATGTTCGGGATGGCGCCGGACAAGCCGTGCCAGGAGGAAATCCAACGCTGCGGATCCGCGTCGAGCACGGTGACCCGCGCCCCGCCACGCGCCAGCTCCGTTGCCAGGATCAGAGCCGCGGTCGTCTTCCCAGCGCCGCCCTTGGTGTTCGCGAAAGTGATAACTGCCATGAAGCCCCCGGTTCAAATTGAGATCGCGCCCGCCGCAACCCGCCTCAAATATTAGCGGCTTCGATCCAACAGCTCCACAGAGAGGCCAAGAGCAAGAAAAAAGCAATATGGTAGAACCTGCACCCATGCGGGACTTGACGAAGTAGTCCGGGCTTGTTTGCGCCGAGCCCTTCGAATCACCCAAGGTCGCAGATTGACAAAAGAGAATCTAAATAAATGTGGAAAAACAACAGGGATCGAGCAGAACCAACCTGCGCATCGATCATGCTAATCGGTCAAATTCATCTTCCGTCTTGCAAACGGAAACTCGTCACGCGCAGATCGCTGCTCCCGTTGCTGATGACAGGGAGATGAAGTCTTCAGCTCCACGCAAGCTTCGTCGCGATTTTACTGTGAAATCTCCCTCCCCGTTTGCACAGGGAGGGATCCGACGCATCAATCAGATGGATTCGGCAAAGAGGGTCTTCGCTGCGTCGAGGGTCAGTTCCACCGGATTGCCGCCGGCGGTAGGGTCGACGATCGCCATTTCCGCCATCTCGTCGATCCGGTCCGTCCCGACGCCGAGCGTGGACAGCTTATCCGGCACCCCGAGTTCGGACCGCAGCGCCAGGACATAGTCATAAAAACCGTCGAACCCGCCGGAAATCCCAAGATAGGCCGCCGCCGCGGCGATCTTGGCTTCGATCGCCGGACGGTTGAAGCGCAGCACCGGCGGCATGACGACGGCATTGGTCATGCCATGATGTGTGTTGTAGATCGCGCCGACCGGATGGGAAAGCGAGTGGATCGCGCCCAGCCCCTTCTGGAAGGCGACCGCCCCCATGGCGGCTGCCGACATCATGTTCGCCCTGGCCTCGATATCGCTGCCATCGGCATAAGCGCGCGGCAGGTTTTCCTTGACGAGCCGCAGGCCTTCCAGCGCGATGCCGGCGCTCATCGGATGATAGAAGGGCGAAGAATAGGCCTCCAGGCAGTGGGCAAAGGCATCCATGCCGGTGCCGGCCGTGATCACCTTCGGCATGCCAACGGTCAGTTCCGGGTCGCATATCGTGACCACCGGCAGGAATTTCGGGTGGAAGATCACCTTCTTGGTATGTGTCTGGGAATTGGTGATGACGCTCGCACGCCCGACCTCCGAGCCCGTCCCGGCCGTGGTCGGCACGGCGATGATCGGCGCGATCCCCTCAAGGCTCGCCCGTGTCCACCAATCGCCAATATCCTCGAAATCCCAGACCGGCCGCGTCTGCCCGGCCATGAACGCGACGGCCTTGCCGAGATCGAGCCCCGAACCGCCGCCGAAGGCGATGACGCCATCATGGTCGCCGGCCTTGAAGGCGGCGACGCCAGCATCGAGATTGACATCGTTCGGGTTCGGGTCGACGTCGGAGAAGATCGCCCGGCCGAGACCCGCCGCATCGAGAATATCCAGCGCCTGCGCGGTGATCGGCAGGGCGGCGAGGCCGCGATCGGTGATCAGCAGCGGACGGCGGATGCCGTTCGCCTTGCAGTGATCGGCCAGTTCCTTGATGCGCCCGGCGCCGAACTTGATGGCGGTCGGGTAGCTCCAATTTGCGGTGATGGTCATGCGGTGACTTTCTTCAGGTGGTAGGATTTCGGCCGGGTCAGGTTCTGGAAGCCGATAATGGAGAGCGCGCCACCGCGCCCGGTTTCCTTGACCCCGGTCCAGCAGAGCGCCGGATCGAGATAGTCGGCTCGGTTCATGAAGACGGTGCCGGTTTCGATCTCGGCGCCGATGCGGCCTGCCCGCTCGCTATCCTTCGTCCAGAGCGAGGCGGTGAGGCCATAGGGGCTGTCGTTCATCAGAGCCAGCGCTTCTTCGTCGCTCGACACCTTCATGATGCCGACGGCCGGACCGAAGGTCTCGTCGCGCATGAAGGGCATGGTATGGTCGACATCGACGAGGATCTGCGGCGCGACATAGGTGCCCTGCCCGTCATCGGCGGGAAAGAGCGCCGGATCGACCAGCGCCCTGGCGCCGCGCGCCTTGGCATCGGCAATCTGCTCGCGCACGGTCCTGGCGAAACGCTTGTTGGCCATCGGACCGAGCGACGTCTCCGGATCGAGCGGGTTGCCGAGCTTGTAGTTGGAGACCCAGGCGACCGACTTCTCCACGAAAGCGTCGTAAAGCGACTCGTGCACATAGATGCGCTCGATGCCGCAGCAGCACTGGCCGGAATTATAGGTCGCGCCGTCCATCAGCGTATCGACGGCCGCCTCGAGATCGGCATCCTCCATCACATAGCCGGGATCCTTGCCGCCAAGCTCCAGGCCGAGCCCGGTGAAGGTGCCGGCCGCGGCCCGCTCGATCGACCGGCCGCCCTCCACGGAGCCGGTGAAATTGATGAAGTCGAAGCTGCGCGCTGCGATCAGCGCCGAGGTGGTGTCATGGTCGAGGAAGAGGTTTTGAAACACTTCTTGCGGCACGCCCGCTTCGTTGAAGGCACGCACCATGCGTTCGCCGACCAGCAGCGTCTGGCTCGCATGTTTGATCACGACGACATTCCCGGCCATCAGGGCCGGCGCGATCGTGTTGATCGCCGTCATGTAGGGGTAGTTCCAAGGCGCGATGACGAAGACGACGCCATGCGGCTCGCGGGCAATGCGCCGCTCGAACCGGTCGCTTTCCTCCACGATCATCGGCTTCAGCGCGTCAGCGGCGATCGTCGCCACGTAATTGGACCGCTCGTTGAAGCCCTTGAACTCGCCGCCATATTTGACCGGCCGGCCCATCTGCCAGGCAAGCTCCGGCACCACCTCGTCGACCATCTCGTTCAGCCGGGCCACGCCCTTCAGCACGAGCTGGACGCGCTCCTCCAGCGGGCGGCGTGCCCAATCCTTCTGCGCGGCGCGGCCACGCGCAATCGCGGCCTTCGCCGTCTCGAAGCTCGCCGCCTCACGTTCGGCATAGACCGAGCCGTCGATCGGCGAAATACATTGAATGGTCGTCATCATCCGTCTCCTTCGGCCCCAGGCGCGCTTGCCTAGCAGGCCAGTACCTTCACATGCCCCGCTGCGCCATAGGCCAGGATGGCGCGGTCGCGGGTGATAATCGTCAAATCGTTCTCCCGCGCCGTGGCGATGAGGATGCGATCGGCGGGATCGCCATGCATCGGCTCCGGCAAGAAGGACGCGGCAACCAGAACGCTTGGCGTCGGCACCAAGACCTCCACATCAAATCGCGATGCCGCAATCCGAAACCACGTCAGCGGATCGCGCTCCAGCGTCAGGTGCCCCTTTGCAACGAGCAGTCCTATCTCCCAGGCAGAAAAGGCCGACAGAGCGATCTCGGTGGGATAGGATGGCAGGGCCCCCAGCAAGCTTGCAACCGGCCTCGACACCGGCTCGTCGCGCGCAATGAAGAGCATTGCGCAGGTGTCGAGCAGGTAGCGATCAGTCGTCATAAACCTTCGCCCAGTCCGGATCCGTCGGCGCACTCAGATCCACGCCCGGCGCGACGCTGATCGTCCCCTTCATGCAGCCGCGCACGCGATCATAGAAGCTCAGGCCTGCGACCGCACGACGGACAGCGCCGCGCTCCCGCACCTCGAAATCAGTCTCGTCCATCACCAGTGGCTCCAGCCCGCGCTCTCCCAATCCCACCGCCTCGCCACGCCGGCGGGCGACGATGTCCGCGAGCGGTAGGCCAAGATACTTGGCAACGCCGTCCTGTTCCTCGGCGCTCATCTTCCTTTCGCCTCGCAACATCCGCGAGACCGAGCTCGGATCGAGATCGAGAAAACGGGCTAAATCACGCACAGAGCGGCCATTGGAGGCGAGCTGCTCATAGAACCAGGCGCTGTCGATCATGAGAAAATCTCCACAAGCACCGAGATTATATCATCGCCCGCTCAGTGTCGGCAACTCTGCTCACGCCCGCTCGAACCCCCGCGCCACCTCCCAATCCGTCACCCTACGATCATACTCCTCCTGCTCCCACTCGGCCGCCCGCGTATAGTGATCGACGACATCGTCGCCGAAGGCTTCGCGCAGCATGGTCGAGCCGGTCATATGGCGGGTGGCGTCGCGCAAGGTCTTCGGGATCTCGCGGATGTCCTTGCCGCCATAGGCGTCGCCGACGAACGGCGCCTCGAGCTCAAGCTTGCCCTCGATGCCGGCGATGCCGGCGGCCAGCAGCGCGGCCATGGCGAGGTAGGGGTTGAGGTCGGAGCCGCCGACGCGGCATTCGATGCGGATGCCCTTGCTGCCCTCGCCGCAGAGCCGGTAACCGGCGGTGCGGTTGTCCTTGGACCAGACGGCTTTGGTGGGCGCGAAGGTGCCGGCCATGAAGCGCTTGTAGGAATTGATGTAGGGCGCCAGGAAATAGGTGATCTCGCTCGCATGGGTGAGAAGCCCGGCCACATAGTGGCGCATGGTCTCCGACATGCCGTGCTCCGCCTGGCTGTCGAAGAACTGCGGCGTCTTGCCGTCGAGGCTCCAGAGAGACTGGTGAATATGGGAGGAGGAGCCGGCGGCGTTGTAGTGCCATTTGGCCAGGAAGGTGATGGCCTTGCCGCGGCTCCAGGCGATCTCCTTGCAGCCATTCTTGATGATCACATGCCGGTCGGCCATGCTCAACGCATCGGCATAGCGGACATTGATCTCTTCCTGGCCGGCCGAGGCTTCGCCCTTGGAATTTTCGACCGGGATGCCGGCGCCCTGCAGGCCCTTGCGGATCGCCCGCATCACATCCTCTTCCTTGGTGGTCTGGAAGATGTGGTAGTCCTCGTTATAGCCGCTGGCGAGGCGCAGGTCGCGATAGCTGCTCTCGCGCGCATCGTCGTAGCTCTGGTCGAAGAGGAAGAATTCGAGCTCGGTCGCCATGAAGGCCTTGAGCCCCATGGCCTCCAGCCGCTGTACCTGCTTTTTCAGGATGGCGCGCGGGGAATGCGGCACCTCCTCATGGGTGTGGTGGTCGAGCACGTCGCAGAGCACCAGCGCCGTCCCCTCGAGCCAGGGAATGCGGCGCAGGGTGGAAAGGTCCGGCTTCATCACATAGTCGCCATAGCCGGCTTCCCAGCTGGTCGACTTGTAGCCTGAGACGGTCTCCATCTCCATGTCGGTGGCCAGCAGATAGTTGCAGCTGTGGGTTTCCTCGTAAGCGCTCTCGACGAAATATTCCGCCTGGAACCGCTTGCCCATCAGCCGCCCCTGCATGTCCACCTGGACGGCGAGCACGGTGTCGATCCGCCCCTCCTCCACATCGGTCTTCAGGGCATCGAAGGTGTAAGGCGCGGTCATGGGGCAGGTCCTGTGTCTGGCCGGCAGGCGCGGCCGGTAAAGCGCAAGGGAGAAAAGGCGGGCGCATCCGGTCGCGCCCGCCCGCTGGTCTCGAGGATCAGGCTCAGGCCTGGCCGACGGCACGCTCGGCGGCGGCGATCTCGGCGGCGCGCTTGGCCACCTCGTCGCCGATCGGCGGACCGCGGAAGCGGCGCTGCTCGAAGCCGAACCAGATGATGCCGGTGAGCACCAGGAAGCCGACGGTGACATAAAGCGCTGCCCCGTTCGGCGGCTGCACGCCGAGGACGAAGATCAGGATCATGGCCAGCACGGTCAGGCCGGCAAACAGCTTGAACAGTCCCGGGCCGAGGTTCCAGGGGCCCATCTTCGGCCATTTCGAGGTCCCATAGGCAAAGAGGCCGAGGGTGATCGGGATGGCGAAGGAGAAGAACAGGAAGATGACCGTGCAGGAGACGACGATCGTATAGACCGGCGTTTCGCCGATGGAGATCAGCGAGGAGCCCCAGACGAAGAGCACGGAGAGGATCGACCCGGTCCAGATGGCCGCGACCGGCGTGCGGTACTTCGGGCTGACCTTCGCCAGCGCCTTGGACGCCGGCAGGCCGCCATCGCGCGAGAAGGCGAAGATCATGCGCGAGACGGAGGTGACGGTTGCGAGACCGCAGAGCCACTGGCTGGCGAAGATGGCGAGATAGAGCAGATCCTTCACCACCCAGTTGAGCTGGGTATCCATTGCCCAGAAGAAGACGTTCCAGCCCTGCGCGGCCGCTGCCGTCATGCCATCGACGACGGCACCATCGGCAAGCGTCGATTCATTCGGGATCATCAGCACGAAGGAGCAGAGCATGATGTAGCCGAACAGCGCCGACCAGAGCACGGAGGAGATCATGCCGCGCGGCACGGAGGTGGCGGCCTTCACTGTTTCCTCCGACGTATGGGCCGAGGCATCATAGCCGGTGATGGTGTAGATCGGCAGCAAGAGCCCGAGCAGGAACACCCAGCCGCTGGAGGTTTCCGGCCAGACATTGCCGCCGGCGGCACCCGAATAGTTGGCGAAGGTGAAGAGACGGGCAACGTCATAGCTATCGGCGGCGATCAGGCAGGCGAGCGACAGAAGGATGGCGGTCGCGAAGATCAGATAGCCGGAGAAGTCGGTCAGCTTGGCGGTGAGCCCGATCCCCATATGGTTGACCAGCGCCTGGGCGCCGGTGATGACCACCAGGAAGAGGATGCGGAAGGTGGTCGTGTCGGCCAGCCCGAAATAGGGCGTGCCGAAGGCGCCCATGAAGAAATAATAGGTGCCGACATTGATGGCGCCGAGCACGGTAACGAGACCGAGCAGGTTGAACCAGGCGGTGAGCCAGCCGGTGAAGCGGTTGCCGAGGATCGAGCCCCAGTGATAGAGGCCGCCCGCGGTCGGATAGGCCGAGGAAATTTGCGCCATGGCGACGGCGAAGACCGCGGAGACCAGGCAGCCGATCGGCCAGCCGATGCCGATGGCCGCCCCACCGGCGCCCGCGGTCGCCTGGGCGAGCGAATTGATGCCGCCCGAGAGGATGCAGATGATCGAGAAGGAGACAGCGAAGTTCGAGAACGAGCTCATCCGCCGCTCGAGCTCCTGCGCGTAACCCATGGAATGCAGGATCTGCAGATCCGCATGTTTGTCGACGTCGTTGTAATCCGACATGGTTTTCCCCTGATTGTCCCGGCTCCGGCGGAATTGCCGGAAACCCTTGTGTCGGCATGGCGCCTCTCAGCGCCGCGCCCCATCCGCGGACATGCCGCTCCCCGGGTCTTTGTTGTTTTCATTCGCAAGCGCCGCCAGGCCGGAGCCGAGCAGCCTTGCAAGAAGTGCAGCCATGACCCTTTGGCCGCTCTCCTCTGCAATCAGATCATTGCGGATCTCGATCATGACATTGGCGATCCCCGCCTTCACGCCATGTTCGATGAGCGTATGCGTCACCCCGTCTGCCGGCCCGTAAGGCGCGTTGCGGCGGATCACGACCCCCGCTTCGCCCTCGCCCGCCGCCAGCATCGCATCGGCAAGCCGGCTATCGCTGTCATGCAGAATGCCGAGCTCGACCTCGCGCGGCTTGCCGAAATAGATGGGGGTGAAGGAATGAACGGTGACGAGCACGGGCGCCCGGCCGTCCGCCTTGCGCGCTGCAACGAGCCGGGCGAGGTGGTCGCGGAACGGAAAATAGAGCGCTTCCGTGCGCGCCAGACGCTCCTTAGGCGTCAGGCCCTGATTGCCGGGGATCTCGAAGACCTCGCTCACCGGCGGCATGGCACTGACTGCCTCCGGCGGGCGGTTGCAATCATAAACCAGGCGCGAGAAGCGCTGGAAGACGAGCGTGGCATCGAGCGCTTCGCTCAAGAGGCGGCAGACGGCAAGCGCGCCCGGATCCCAGGCAATGTGGCTCGAAAGCGCCGCTTCTGTCAGGCCAAGCGTGCCGATGCGCTCCGGCAGGGTTGCCGAGGCATGTTCGCAGACGAGGATGACCGGGCCTTTGGCCTCGGGTCTTTCCTCGGCAACCGCCGCGCCGTCCCCTGTCGTCAGAAGCGCCCCCATAGGCCTCTGCTCCCTCATCATCAGCATCACGCTGCATTCTGCCGCGGGACGAGCTGCCCTCATGGCAGCCTTGAAGCCCACGCGATTTTTTTGAAGAGAATTCTTCACAAAACTGAGAGTGTCAATCCACACTGAAACGATCTCTTCAAATATCGTTTGACACCCCTCGCTGACCGTTCTTTACTCGGCTTTAAGGGCTGGCAAGAGATCGGCCTTGAGGGGACTGGGCGAGAATGGGTGCACTGCCGTCTGCCACGGCTGCCAGGGACATGACCGTGTCCGAGGTGATCGCTGCCAATTTTGCGGCGCTGACGCGTGCGGAGCGTCAGCTGGCACAGACGCTGCTCGACAACTATCCCGTCTCAGGCCTCGGCAGCATCACGACGGTGGCAGAGAGTGCCGGCGTCTCGACGCCGACGGTCGCGCGCATGGTACAGAAGCTCGGCTTTCGCGGCTTCCCGGATTTCCAGGCCCGGCTGCATAGCGAACTCGAGGCGACGATCCAGAACCCGATCGCCAAACATGACCGCTTCGCCTCCCAGGCGCCGACGGCCCATGTCCTCAACCGCTTTGCCGATGCGATCATCGGAAACTTGCGCACCTCGCTCGCCCAGATCGACCCGCGCGACTTCGATGGCGCGGCAACGCTGCTCGCCGATCCCAGGCGCCGGGTCTATCTGGTCGGCGGCCGCATCACCCGCACGCTCGCCGATTACCTCCACACCCACCTCCAGGTCATCCGCCCTGGGGTAACGCTGATCGCGACCGGGACCAGCCCCTGGCCGCATCATGTGCTCGACATGAAGAAGGGTGACGTGCTCGTTGTCTTCGACATCCGCCGCTACGAGCGCGAGATGGAGACGCTGGCGCGCGCCGCGAAGAAGCGCGGCGCCGACATCATCCTGTTTACGGACCCTTGGGCCTCGCCGATCGCGTCTGTCGCGCGGCAGGTCTTTCGGCTGCAGATCGAGGCTCCCTCGGCCTGGGATTCCTCTGTCGTCACGCTTTTCACGGTCGAGGCGCTGATCGAGGCCGTGCAAGCCGCTATCTGGCCCGAGGCCAGCCAGCGCATGAAGGCGCTCGAAACGCTGTTCGATGCCACGCCCCTCTTTCGCAAGCCATACAGGGAGGGCCCTTAGCCGCGCCGCGCATCTTGCACCAAACGGCGCAAACCGGACACATGAGTTTATTCGCATATGCAAACATAGCTGTCATGCAAGCGTTACATGGGCTCCGTATTAGCATCTACGATCGATTGGAACGGCACGGTGAGTGCTGGCCATGACGTTCAAAAACCCAAGGAGAGAAACGTGCTGTCGACGACCAAACGCCTACTTTCACTGACCACCGCCATCCTGATCGCCTCCAGCGCGGTCGCGACGGCCGCGCCGAGCGAAGAGCTGATCGCCGCCGCCAAGAAGGAAGGCCAGCTGACCACCATCGCGCTTCCGCATGACTGGTGCGGCTATGGCGATGTCATCGCCAGCTTCAAGGCTAAGTATCCGGAGATCACTGTCAACGAGCTGAATCCGGATGCGGGCTCTGCCGACGAGGTCGAAGCCATCAAGGCCAACAAGGACAATAAGGGCCCGCAGGCCCCCGACGTCGTCGATGTCGGCCTCGCCTTCGGTCCGCAGATGAAGAAGGAAGGCCTGCTGCAGCCTTACAAGGTCTCCACCTGGGACGAGATCCCGGACAATGTGAAGGACTCCGAAGGCTACTGGTATGGCGACTATTACGGCGTCATGTCCTTCCTGGTGAACAAGGACCTCGTGTCCAACCCGCCGAAGGACTGGTCCGATCTGACCAAGGCCGAATACGCCAATCAGGTCGCTCTGGCCGGCGACCCGCGCGCATCCAACCAGGCGATCCTCGCGATCCTCGCCGCCGGTCTCGCCAGCGGTGCCAAGTCTGGCAAGGACGCCGGCGAAGCCGGTCTGAAGCTCTTCGCCGACATCAACAAGGCCGGCAACCTCGTCCCCACGATCGGCAAGTCCGGCACGCTCGCCCAGGGCGCGACTCCGATCGTCGTCATGTGGGACTATAACGCGCTCTCCGCCAAGAAGACGCTCGCCGACAACCCGCCGGTCGAAGTCGTCGTTCCGGAAAAGGGCGTTCTGGCCGGCGTTTACGTTCAGGGCATCTCGGCCTACGCGCCGCACCCGAACGCAGCCAAGCTGTGGATGGAGCACCTCTATTCGGACGAAGGCCAGATCGGCTGGCTGAAGGGCTATTGCCACCCGATCCGCTTTAATGCCCTGGTCAAGGCCGGCAAGGTTCCGCAGGACCTGATCGACGCCCTGCCGCCGGCAGCGTCCTATGAAAAGGCCTACTTCCCGACGCTCGAGGAAGTCGACGCCAACAAGGCGGCCGTCACCGCCGGCTGGGACAGCGTCGTCGGCGCCAACGTGAAGTAATTCATGCCGTTCTGCCGCCCGGTGCATGAGGCGCCGGGCGGCAGACACGACCCATGACGATGCGCCGGGGGCGGCGCAGAGAGGGACTTGACCATGCCGCCAGCCATGACCGCTGACGGAACGACCGCGCCGACGCAGCCAAAGCTGCGGCGCCTTCCCCTGACCTGGGTCGGCGTTCTTCCCTTCGGCCTCTTCGTTCTGCTTTTTCTCATTTTGCCGACGATGAAGATCGTCCTGGGCGCCTTTCAAACACCGGATGGCACCCCGACACTCGCCAATATCTTTGCGCTTTTCACGCCTTCAATACTTTCAGCCTTTTGGATTTCCATTCGCATCAGCGTCGCCTCGGCGCTGCTCGGCTGCCTCATCGGCTTCGCGGTTGCCGCCGCGCTGGTTCTGGGTGGCCTGCCAGCCCGCATCCGTTCGCTCTTATTGACTTTTTCCGGGGTCGCCTCGCAATTTGCCGGCGTGCCGCTGGCCTTCGCCTTCATCGCCACGCTTGGGCCGGCCGGGATGATCACCGTCTTCCTGCGCTCCGAGCTCGGCATCGACCTGCGATTGCTCGGCTTCAATCTGCTGTCCTTTTGGGGCCTGACGCTGACCTATCTCTTCTTCCAGATCCCGTTGATGATCCTGATCATCACCCCCGCGCTCGACGGGCTGAAGCGGGAATGGAAGGAAGCGGCCTCGATCCTCGGGGCGAGCGGGTTCCAATATTGGCGGATGGTCGCCCTGCCGATCCTAACGCCCTCGCTGCTCGGCACCTTCGCCTTGCTCTTCGCCAATGCCTTCGGCGCCGTCGCCACGGCGATCGCACTGACCGGCTCCTCGCTTAACATCGCGCCGATCCTGCTCTATGCCCAGATCCGCGGCGACGTGCTCGGAGATCCGCATCTGGGTTACGCGCTGGCCTTCGGCATGGTCGTCGTCACAGGGATCGCTAATGCGATCTACATCTGGCTGCGCGCCCGCAGCGAAAGGTGGCTCAAATGAGAAAGCTCTGGGCTTGGGGCGCGCTGACGATCGGCCTGCTCTATTTCTTCCTGCCGCTCATCGGCATGACCAATTTCTCGCTGAAGATGCGGCGCGGCGTCTATTCCTTCGACGCCTATGCCAAGGTCTTCGCCGATCCCGCCTTCCAGGCGACCTTCACCTATTCCGTGGTCATGGCGCTCGCCACCATCATCTTCGGCGTGCTGCTGGTGGTGCCGACAGCCTACTGGATCCGGCTGAAGCTGCCCTGGCTGCGGCCTTATGTGGAATTTGTCACGCTGCTGCCGCTGGTCATTCCGGCCATCGTCATCGTGTTCGGCTATATCCGGCTGTACAACACGGCGAGCTGGCTGCCGCTGACCGGCACCTCCGCCGGGACCAACCTGCTGCTGATCTTCGGCTATACGACGCTCGCTTTGCCCTATATGTACCGCGCCGTCGACACCGGCCTGCGAACCATCGATGTCACGACGCTGACCGAAGCCGCCCAGAGCCTCGGCGCCGGTTGGGCGACCATTCTCGCCCGCATCATTCTGCCCAATGTGCTGCTCGCCGTGCTTTCCGGCGCCTTCCTAACCTTCGCCATCGTCATTGGCGAATTCACCATGGCTGCGCTTTTGAACCGCCCGGCCTTCGGTCCCTATATGCAGCTGCTGGGCGCCAACAGGGCCTATGAGCCGGCGGCGCTGGCCGTCATCGCCTTCGCCATCACCTGGGGCTGCCTCGGCCTCATCCAACTTGTTTCGCGCCTCCAGAAGGCTGCCCCGCCCAAGGTTTGACCTCCTATGAGCTTCCTGACCCTCACCCACATCAAGAAGTCCTTCGGCCCGGTTCATGTCGTGCATGACTTCAACATGGCCATCGAGAAGGGCGAGTTCATCTCCTTCCTCGGGCCATCGGGCTGCGGCAAGACGACCATCCTGCGCATGGTCGCCGGCTTCGAGACGCCGACCGCCGGCACGATCACCATCAACGGCCGCGACCAGAGCGCACTGAAACCCAACCAGCGCAATATCGGCATGGTCTTCCAGGCCTATGCCCTCTTCCCGAACATGACGGTCTTCGACAATGTCGCCTTCGGCCTCAAGATCGCCGGCGCCGGCAAGGAAGAGATCGGCAAGCGCGTGAAGGAGATGCTCGGCCTCATCAACCTCGACCATCTGGCGGATCGCTATCCCTACCAGATGTCGGGCGGCCAGCAGCAGCGCGTGGCGCTCGCCCGTGCCCTGGCGCCGAAGCCGCAGGTGCTCCTACTCGACGAGCCGCTCTCGGCGCTGGACGCCAAGATCCGCGTCTCGCTGCGCGAGGAAATCCGCCTCATCCAGCAGCAACTCGGCATCACCACCGTCTTCGTCACCCATGACCAGGAAGAGGCGCTGTCGATCTCCGACCGCATCGTGATCATGAATGCCGGCCGCGCCGACCAGATCGGCACGCCCTTTGAGATCTACAATCGTCCGGCCACCCGCTTCGTCGCCTCCTTCGTCGGCACGCTCAACCTGATCGAGGCCAAGGTGCTGGACCCGGCCGCCAATCGCGTGACGATCGGCGACCAGGGCGTCACGCTCAAGGAACGGCTTGGCCCCGTCCAGGCCGGCGACACGGTGTCGCTGGCGCTGCGCCCGGAAGCGGGCTCGATCGCCGAAGGCGCCAAGGGCGATACGGCGCTGACCGGCCCGGTCGTCTCCACCAATTTTCTGGGCTCGGTCATCCGCACGCGCATTTCGGTCGGGGACAGCCCGATCTCCTTCGACATGTTCAACAGCCCCGGCCTCGTGCCGCCGGCTATCGGTGACACCGTGACCCTGCGCTTCACCGCTGGCGACCTGCTCATCGTGCGGGACTAGGCGCCGCTGGGCGATGGCGGCATCTCGACCGTCTCCCAGCATCCCCTTCCCCAGCGCCTGTCCGTCCGCCGAGCGGCGAACACGCAGTTGCGATTTGACGCGCCGCCTGCATTTCGGCCAGACTCCGCCAGCTTGCTGCGCGGTCGGGTGCGACCCGTTTCCGCGGCCGCCCTTTCGGAGCTCTCGTCATGATGGCACGTCCCCGTCTTCTCCTGTCCAGTCTCGTTCTCGGCGCCGGCCTTGTTGCTGCCGTCCTCACCATGCCGCTCGCCACCGCGGCGGAACGGGCGGTCGTGATCCCGCCACCGGCCGTCGATGCGAAAGCCGAAGGCGGCACCGCCAAGGCGGTCTTTGCCGGCGGCTGTTTCTGGGGCGTTCAGGGCGTCTTCCAGCATGTGGCGGGTGTCAAGAATGCAGTCTCCGGCTATGCCGGCGGCAGCCGGGAAACGGCCAGCTACGAGACGGTCAGTTCCGGCACGACCGGCCATGCCGAATCCGTCGAGGTCACCTATGATCCGGCCAAGGTCAGCTACGGCCAGCTGCTGCAGGTCTTCTTCTCCGTCGCCCACAACCCGACCGAGCTGAACTATCAGGGGCCGGACCACGGCACGCAGTATCGCTCGGAGATCTTCGCCGTCACGCCCGAGCAGGAAAAGGTCGCCCGGGCCTATGTCGCCCAGCTCGACAAGGCGGGCGTCTTTCCGGAGAAGGTGGTGACCAAGGTCTCGGGCCTGCGCGGCTTCTACCCGGCCGAGGCCTATCACCAGGATTTCCTCACCCTGAACCCGACCTACCCCTACATCGTCTATAACGACCTGCCGAAGATCGGGAACCTGAAGAGCCTTTTCCAAGGCCTCTATGCCGAGAAGCCGGCTCTGGTTTCCCAGGCGAGAGGTTGAACCCAGCGCCTTCTCCATGATGGCCGCTCGCCCTTCCGTGCGGCTTGCCCACGTCAGCCTATTTCGCGTCCGCCACCTGCCCTTCCGCCGCAAAACGCTCTATGTCCGGGAAGGACAGAAGTGGAGCGACGGGCATGGCAGGCGAGCAGGTGGATGTGGTGGTCGTGGGCGCCGGCTTTGCAGGCCTCTCCGCCGCTCTGTCGCTGAAGGCCCGCGGCTTCAGCCTGCGGGTTCTCGAGGCGCGGTCCCGCGTCGGCGGGCGCGTGGAGCCGATCGAAGGACCTGGTGGCCAGCGCTGGGATGCCGGCGGCCAGTTCCTCTGCACGGACATGCCGGAGCTGATGGCGCGCGCAAAATGCTATGGGCTGGAGACGGTCGAAACGCGCTGGCAGGGCGAGCCCCATATCGTTCCCGCTCCCCGCGCGGAAGATGGCTGCGAGGATCTGGACGCGCTGTTCGAGGCTCTGGACGAGATCGACCCCGCCGATCCCGCGCTCGATGGGCTCAGTGCCGCCGACTGGCTGGCAAGGCGCGAGGAATCGCCCGAGGCGAAGCGGCGTTTCGCCAGCATGGTGCAGGGCCTCTGGTGCCTGCCGCCCGACATCATCCCCTTCTGGCACCTGGCGGAAAGCGACCAGCGCAACACGGCGGAAGACAGCGAGCTGCAATTCTTCCTCAAGGACGGCATGGCGACGCTGGCGGAACGCATGGCGGACGATCTCGGCGCGGCCCTTTCGCTCGACACGCCAGTGGCGCGAATCGAAACCCACGGCAGCGGGGTCACGATCCACAGCAGCCGGGGCCGGATCGAGGCGCGGCACGTCATCGTCGCCGTCCCACCGGTCAAGGCGCGCGCGATCACCTATGCGCCGCCCCTGCCCTCGCCGCTCGCCACCGCGCTTTCGGCCTGGCGGAGCGGCATGGTCATCAAGATTCTCATCCTCTATCGCCGCCGCTTCTGGCCGGAAAGCCTGTCCTCGGGGCTGATGTGGCGCGACCGCCAGGGCCTGTTCCTCTATGACGGCAGCATCGACGATGCGCGCGCCGGCTTCATCGCCTTCATCGGCGGCTCGCTGGCCGCCGACTGGCATCAGCGCGACGAGGGGTTCATGCGCGCCGAAATCCTTGGTCGTCTCTCGGCTGTGCTTGGCCCGCAAGGCGCGGAGCCGACGGCTTTCCTTGTGCGCGACTGGATCGACGATCGGTGGAGCGGCGGCGGCTATAGCGATGTGATCATCGACGCGGCCGCGCGCGGCGCCGAAGACCGCCTGCGGGCGGGGACGGCGGAGATCACCTTCGCCTCGTCGGAACTCTCCCCGAGTTTCCCGACCTATATCGAAGGCGCGATCATCGCCGGCGAGGAAGCGGCCGAACGCGCCGCCTCGGCCTTGTCTGGGTCCAACGAGAGGGCGGCAACGGCCAGCTGAGTCAAGCGCAACACACGATTCGAGCTTGAACGGACGAGCGCCTCACAGCTTACACGCTTAAGGTTCCCGTTCTATCGGTCGAGGAAACCGGGCCGCAGCTTTTCGCCGATCAGGCAGTCGCTGACGCCCATATCGGCGATCGGGATCACGCTCGGTGCCGGGGCGGGCTGAAGTCCGCTGACCTCCATGATCAGTTTCTGCCGGATCGCGACGGCGAAATCCTCGGCCTGGTGCACGGGCAGCACGAAGGCGCCCGGGCCGCCGATCACGCAATCGGCGTAGTAGCGGTCGAGCGAAGGTCCGGCACCACTACCCGAGGGCCGGATCATGATGGCAAGACCGTTGACGATCACACCGCTGCGCACCGCCGCATCGCGCGCCGGCGTGACCGGCGGCCCGAGATTGTTCGGCCCGTCGCCGGAGACGTCGATGACACGGCGCAGGCCCGCATAGTCATTGTCGACGATCAGCCGTGTCGCGAAATCGAGCGCGTTGGAGATCGAGGTTCCCCGGCGCGTGGCAGTCGGCCGCGCGTCGATCTCGCTCGCAAAAGCCTCCGCATCCGCGGCATTGGCGATCACGCGCCAGCCGACGAGCGAGGACTGGTCGACACTGCCCGCCCATTCGACATAGCTGATGGCGATCCGTCCGGTCAGGCCTCCGGTCGCCGCATCGACGAATTCGCGATGGCGCAGCGCCTCGATATAGCCTTGCTTCTGAACTCGCGCCTCTTCAATGTCCATCGATCCTGACATATCGACCGCGAGCACCAGCTCGACATCCACTTGATCGCCCTTCGCCACCGCGACCGGCTCGGCGGTGGCCGTCAGAGCAAAAATCATCGAGAGCGCAGCAAAGATCATGTCATCCAATCCCGGCGTTCAATCGTAGGCAGATCCGACACGCGGCGATCGACCCGCCGCAACGATAGATCAGACCGGAATTTGACGCGACCGACAAGAGCCGCTTCCCGGTCAACACTCGGTGAAACCTGCCCCGGCGCAGGTAGAAGGAAAAGACCCCTTTATGCTGGTTGCCGATACTCCCCAGACCATCCTGCTTGACCAGTTGCAGCAGGGTGCGTTCCGCTATTTTGACGAATACCGCAGCGATACGACGGGACTGATTGCCGACGCCTCCCAGCCGAACATTCCTGCCAGCATCGCCGCGACCGGTTTTGGCCTTTCCGTTCTCTGCCTGGCGGCGGAGCGCGGCTGGCTGCCGCGGCAGACGGCGGCGGAGCGGGTGCTGACGACCCTTTGCTTCTTCAGCACCAGCGAACAATCACGCGAACGCGCGGCGACCGGCTATCGCGGTCTCTACTACCACTTCCTGGACATGGAGACGGGCAAGCGCGCCTGGCGCAGCGAGCTGTCGCTGATCGACACCGCGCTGCTGCTCTCCGGCATGCTGACCGCCGCCGCCTATTTTAACGAGGACCGGCCGGAGGAGCGCGAGATCCGCGACCTTGCCGACATGCTCTATGCCCGCGCCAACTGGGCCTGGGCGCTGGATTCATCCGATGCGCTGGTGCTCGGCTGGAAGCCGCGCGGCGGGTTCCTTCCCTATCGCTGGCAGGGCTATAGCGAGGCCATCATCCTCTATGCACTGGCGCTCGGCTCGCGCTCCTATCCCGTGCCGCCCGAGAGTTATGAGAGCTTCTCCCGGCAGTGCGGCTGGATGGATGTCGACGGCGAGCCCTTCCTTTATGCCGGCCCGCTGTTCATCCACCTCTTCTCGCATGCCTTCATCGACTTCCGCGGCATTCAGGATGCGGGGATGCGGGAGAAGGACAGCGATTATTTCATCAACACCCAGCGGGCGATCGCCGTGCATCGCGACTATGCGATCCGCAATCCGCATGGCTTCACCGGCTATGGCAGCGAGGTCTGGGGCTTGACGGCCTGCGATGGGCCGGAGCGCCCCCGGCGCCTGCGCGACGGGCGCCAGCAGGCCTTTTCCGGCTATCTCGCCCGCGGCGCTCCCTTCGGTCCGGATGATGGCACCCTTGCCCCCTGGATTGCGGCGAGCTGCCTGCCCTTCGCTCCGGAGGAGGCGCTCGCCTCGCTGCGGCATATCCTCGCCGCCTATCCCGGCACCGTCGAGGATGGCGGCTTCATCGGCAGCTTCAATCCCAGCATCTCCGGCAAAGACCCGGAGGGCTGGAAGAACCGCCGGCGGATCGGCCTCGACCAGGGCCTCTTGATCATGATGATCGAGAACTACCGCACCGGCTTCTTCTGGCAGCTGATGCGCTCGAACACGGTCCTGCGGCGTGGGCTGCAGCGCGCGGGCTTTTCCGGCGGCTGGCTTTGAGCTAAGCCGGTCGGGTGTTGCCTGAGACCCCACCCTCGCCGCCCTCCTCCTCCGCGCCGACCGAAAGCCGATCGCGCGACGCAGTCACGCGTACGGCAGCCCGCGCCCGGCACATTGGCCTGACGCTCGGTCCGATCGCGCCGCCTTTCCTGCGGCTCGCCACCGCGGCACAGGACCCGGGGCTGCTCGGCCCGCTTCTCGCCTTGCCCGAGGCGGTCGCGCCCGGTCTGCCGCTGAAGGCCCGCGGAGCCCATGCCATCGCCTTCCTCAGCTATCAGCTGGCGGGCATCCTCGCCCTCCTAGCACTCGATGCGCGCCTCGGAGCGGCACCCGAGGCGGATGCGGCCGGTCTCCTCTGGGCGGAAGGAGATGAGCGAAAGCTGCATCTCCGCCTCGCCCGGCTGGTCCCGATTTCGGACATGGCCGAGGTCGGCGAACGACTGGCCGGCTGGGCGGCGCCCTTTATCATCGCGATCGAGGGTGAGACCGGGTTGGCTGCAACAGCGCAATGGAAATTGGTGGCTGACAGTCTGGCGCTCGCCTTTCTGGAGAGCGGGCGGGCGCTTGGCATGGAGTCCGAAGGACGGGAGGCGGGGCTCGCCATTCTGAATGATGTCCGGTCGCTTCTCTTCTCGCCGAAGACCGGTTTCGTGCGGATCATCGGTCAGGGCGACGGGCGCGCGCACTACTTCCTGGAGCGGGCCGGGTGCTGCCTTGCCTATCAGGCGCCGGGCGGCGGGCTGTGCGACAATTGCGGCCTGCACCCGCCGGCGACACGCCGGCAGAGGCTGGCGGCCCATGTCAAACATGAGCCGCCAGCCTGAGGTTTGGGATCAGCTTGCGCGGGCGGCGCGGTCGTTCAGCAAACCGTGCACGAGACCGAGCACCAGCCAGAAGGCCAGCGTCGTCGCCAGCGCCGCGACTGCGAATTCCGCTCCGAGAACGGCCGGCACCGGGCTGGCGAGATCGGTCGGCTGCGGCGCACCCCAAAGATGCGGCAGCGCGATCAGCACCAGACCGCCGATCCGGGCCGCGGTCTCGCGACGCAGGGCAAGGAGCCCGAGCCCGGCGGCCGAGAAGAGAACAGTCGCGATCCACCAGAGCTGGCGGTCCGAAAGTTCAGCCGCCGGGAAACCCGGCAGCTCCGGCGGCAGGCCGAGCGAGGGGAGCAGGTGCACGGCCAGCCAGCCGAACGCGCCCCAGATCAGCCCGTTGCGGGCCGTGACGCCCTCTCCGGTGACGAGCGCAATGCCCATCAGCAGCAGGCTGAAGCCGGCCCCCGCGACGAGATTGGCAAGCAGGGTGCCGGAGAAGCGGTTGAGGCCGAAGAGCAGCCCGCCCTCTTCCCCATGCGCGCCCTCGGCGTCATGGGCATAGGCAGGGCTTACCGGCGAGAGCTGCGCGAAGAGCCCCGGACCCGAAGATCGCAAGCCGGCATGGTCTGCATGAGCCGCACCCTGTTCATAGACCTCGGCTTCGAGAATCAGGGGCACGACGCGCAGATGCTGGGCGCCGGTCATGAAGACACCGGCAATCAGCCCGGCCACCAGGGCGACCAGAAGTGTACGAAGAATCATCAGTGAGGTCTCCTCTCATCGCCCGGCCACGTCGCCAAGCTGCCACCGGTCGAAGACCAGCAGCAAAGGCGACGCGGCGTCAGGGCGACCCTGTCAGTGGCAGGGGAAGCCGAAGGAATGGCGCACATCATGCGCTGTGTCGTGCAGCGCTGTAGAATTGGCCAGACCAGCGCCAAAGACGAGCGCGGCTCCGAGAAAGAGAGCGAGAACACCGGCGACGAGCCGGTCATTGAGCGGCAGAGCCGCAACGGTGGAACGCGAATGAGCCATGACAACCTCCGTGATGGCGTGTGCGGGAGAGATCCCGCCTCGGGGCCCGATGCCCCTATCGCCCGGCAGGTTTCCTGGCTCGCGGCCTCAGGCGACGCGCCTTCGCACATCGCCGGCAGGATCGTCTCGCCTTCCCAAATCGTCGGGCCCAGGGCCCTTCGATGCAGTGGCTTCAGCCGGCATGCCGGCTTGACGATCCCTGACCGCTCTACAGTCGCGGGGTCGGCCGTGATTTCGGTGCCTGGCCTAGGTCCACCTGTCACGTTCCCGTTTACTCCCCGGATACGGCAGCAGCCGGGGAACCGTTCGATGCATCATGATGTGACGCGGCGATGGCATTCTGTCAATCGCCCGCACTTGCCATGGGCCATCAAAGCCTGCGTGCGAGCGCTGCCAACTGATCGGCGCAGGTTCCCCAACCCTCCTGGAACCCCATCTGCTCATGCGCATCGCGGTCGGTCTTCGACCAGTGACGCACGCGCGCCGTATAGCGGGTCTGCCCCTCCTCCGGCTCGAAGCTGATGATCGCCGTCATGAAGGGTTTTTCCGACGGGACCCATGCCTCGATATAGGCATCGGTGAAGACGAGTTTGCGGTTCGGCACGACCTCGAGATAGACGCCGCGATTGGGCATCTCGACACCGTCCGGGCTGCGCATGACGATGCGGTTGGCCCCGCCGGGGCGGAGATCGACCACGGCTTCGCTGACCGTCCAGGGCTTCGGCACGAACCATTGCTCGATCAATGCCGGCTCGGTCCAGCAGCGGAACAGCGCTTCCGGCGTGGCGTCGATCAGGCAGGTGAGGACGAGTTCGAATTCGCTTGCGTCGGTGCTCATGTCGGCCCTTTCTCCTTTAGCGATGTCGATCCGAAGAGCGCAGCTGCATCTCGCTTCTAGCGGGCGACCGGTACGGCGCGAATGTTGCCGGCAACGGCGTTGAAGCGCGGCGCCTGCGGGGGTTCACCCTGGCGAAAGGGGAAGACCAGCGTCACCTTCAGCGGCACCGACCGGCCCGGCGGCAGCCGCGCAATCACCAGCGCCTCGTCATTGCCGATTGCGCGGCAAGGATCGGCGGCGCAGTCTTCCAGCGTCACTTCGAGGTCAAAATAATCGAGGAAGGCGGCGCCGTCATTGCGCACCGTGCCGGTGGCGACATAGCTGCCGGCCGGCTGGCTGGGCGTGAATGTCAGATCATCGAGCGCAATCTCGGCCGGTGCGATCTCGACCTTGGCGCGCGCAGGCGCCAGCGGCGGCGCCGGATCGACCTGCTTGGCAGAGCCATCCTTGAGCCAGACGACGAAAGCGGAGATCAAAAGCAACGCAACGAGAACGGAGAGAACCGGTTCGGCCAGTCGCCGGAAGCGGGTGAAGCGCGCGGCGAAAAACACGATCGTCAGGCCCGCAGCGGCGAGCAGCAATAGAACCATCCATCGTCCTCCTGCCGCCACTATAGGGCTCACGCCGTCACGGTCAAAGCGCGAAGAGGTGATGGGAGATTCCCGCATTGCGAGTCGGAACAAAGCGCCGGAGGCGTGGTTTTGAAGGCGTCGAACATATCCACTCCATCCGAGAAAGGATCGAACCCATGGCTCAAAAGGCCCTCGAAGATCTGTTTTACGACACGCTGAAGGATGTCTACTACGCCGAGCGCAAGATCGCCAAGACCTTGCCGAAGATGGCCCGCGGCGCACAGGATGCGAAGCTCAAGCAGGCTTTCGAAACCCATCGCGAGGAGACGGAAGGCCAGATTGAACGTTTGCAGAAGGTGTTCGAGATCTTCGGCAAGCGCGCCGTCGGCAAGACCTGTGCCGCGATCGAAGGCATCATCGAGGAAGGCGAAGAAATTCTCGATGAATTCAAGGGCTCGCCCGCCATCGATGCCGGCCTGCTGGCAACGGCCCAGGCTGTCGAACACTACGAAATCGCCCGCTACGGCACGCTGAAGACCTGGGCCGGCCTGCTTGGCCTCGATGAAGCCGTCAAGCTTCTCGACGAGACGCTGCAGGAAGAAGGCAAGACGGACGAACTTCTGACGCAGCTCGCAGAATCGGCCGTCAACAAGACTGCCCTCGGCAAGGCCGCCTGAGGCAAGGCACTCCCACCGGCATCTCCCGTCGATGCCGGTTCTCCCTAGAAGTCGTCGGCCGGACAGCGCTCCGGCCGATTCAGTCATTCTCGGGGTGGCAGGCTGACCCAGTACGCCCCTTCGAAGGCCACGGCGGCAAAGCGTCGGTTGATCTCTTGAAGGGTCGCGCGCGGGTCCACATCGCCGAAAAGCTCGGGCCGGATCCAGGTCGCGAAGGCTTCGGCCGCGACGATGTTCAGCGGCACGGCGTTGAAGAAGTTCCAAAGGCCGTGCACCTTCCTCTCCCGTATCGCTTTCAGGCTGGACAGCACCGGCATGGCGGTCACCCCGGCCAATCCTGCACGTGCTTCCGTTTCCGCCACACCCGGACCGATCGAGAACGGGCTGTAGGCGCCACCTGGCGAGGAGGTCGCGATATAGATCTCTGGCTCGGCCGCAATCAGATATTCGCTGGAGACGACGCCACCCTGCGGCGGCAGATTGCGGTCCGCAATGTTGCGCCCGCCGGCAAGGGTGATGAAGGCGCCCAGACCGCCGGTACCATAGGCGTAGCAGCACTTCTCGACATTGGGGAACGCGTCCATCAGCACGCTTGGCCCTGGCTTGGCATCGGCGGCCACGCGGTCGCGGATTCGTGCGAGGCGCTCTTCATAGAACCGGGCAAAATCATACGCCGCCTGCTCCCGGTCGAGAACCCGGCCGAGCAGCCGCATGGCCGACGGCGTGTTGCGGATCGCATCGCTGTTGAAATCGACGACGATCACCGGCACGCCGGTTTCTTCGAGAATGGCGATCAGCCGCTTGCCCTCCTCCGTCTCTGCCTGCCAATTGGCAAGAATGGCGAGATCGGACTTTAACGTCAGGATCGTTTCGAGCGAGAGGCCGCCGCCCGTGCCGTCGCCGATCACCGGCAGATCGGCAATAGCCGGAAACTTCGCGGCGAAGGCGACATAGAGCTCCGGATTGTCGCCCTTCATGTCGGTCGACCAGCCGGCCAGGCGACTGACAGGATCTTTCTCGATGAGCGAAAGCGCCACGAGGTTGAAGCCGCTGCCGAGCAGGATCGCCTCCGGCCGGGCGGGGATGGTGACGCGGCGGCCAAGCGAATCCGTGACCTCGACGGGATAGGTGGTGGCCCATGCGCTCATCGGCATGAGAAGAAGACAGAGAAGCGTGAGCAGCCGGATCATCGCGGGCTCCTTGGAATGACATCGATCAATGGCGCTGGGCGGGCAAGGCGCAGAGCGCGCCGCAGCTCGGAATGCCCGGCAGCAGGTAGCGCAGGCAGCAGACCTTGCGCCGACAGACGAGCCGACCTGGTTCAGGCCCCATCTCGTCCGACTCCCGCTTCAGGCATCCCTTGAAGGGATTGACGCCGCCGTCGGCAAGACGATCGGCTTCGAAGAGCGGGCGGGCGGGCCAGGTTTCGGCATCGGCGGTCGTCGCGGTCGCATTGAAGGCATAGTCGAGATAGACGGCCACGTTGTTCCATGCGAGCTTCGGCGCCATGCCGGCACGGCTCTTCAACCGATCGACGACCGGTTCCAGATGGCCGCGCAGCAGCGGCACGACCGCCCGAGCCAGATCCTCTCCGCCCTCATCGCTCCACACGCCTTCATCGATAAGACCGAAAGCCCGCGGCAGGCCATCCTCGGCGAGCGCGATCGTCATCGTCCCCAGCGAAACGGGCAACAGGCGCTCGGCGCGGCGGGCGACGATGAAGGGAATGGCAAGCGCCGAGAAATAATAGAGCGACCACATGGAGACGATCGCCCGCCGATCGCCGCCAGGATGCGCCTCACCATAGCGCTGCAACGCGGCCTCAAAGGCGCCGCTCGCAAAGAACTGCGACAGTGGGACGGCACCCTCGAGCGCCGCCGTGACCTTCATCTTCTCGCCGCACCAAGCATGCTCGCCGGCAAACACCGTCTTCAGGCCCGGCGGGTCGAAGACGGTGGCGACGGTCATGGGGCCTGCGCTCTCCACCGCGCTCACCAGCTATATTTCAGCGAGCCGATGACCGTGCGGCCCTGGTCGCGGTAGCAGAAGCCGGCCGAGCAGACAGGGTCGCGTCGGTCGAAGAGATTGGTGGCGTTCACCTGCAGGCGCAGTCCGTCATATTTCGGATCGAGCGCGGCGAAGTCATAATGGATCGCCGCATCGACCAGCGCGCGCGTGCCGTTCTTCAGCGTGTTCTCGTCATTGCCGTAGCTCGAACCGATGAAGCGGACACCACCGCCGAAACCGAGGCCCGACCAGGCGCCGTCGGCCTGCAGCGTATAATCCGCATAGACGGAGGCGGTGTGCAGCGGCACGGAGGAGACGAAGTTGCCGATCGTCGTCTCCGGCCCCTCGATGATCTTCATATGCGTGTAGCTGTAGGCGGCCGTCAGCGAGAGGCCGTTGTCGAGGCTGGTGACAGCCTCCAGCTCGAAGCCGCGAGAGCGCAGCTTGCCGCGCTGGACCTGGATATTGGCCGGGCCGGTCGGCAGGTCGACGACTTCGTAATAGAGCCCGTCCTTCTGGTCGATGTTGAAGACCGAGGCGGTCAGGAGCGTGTTGCTGTCCGGCAGCAGCACCTTGACGCCGATCTCCTCCTGCTCGCTCTTCGTTGGGTTGAAGGGCTGCCCCGTTTCCTGGCTGACGCCGGCATTGGGCGAGAAGGCGGTCGAATAGCTGGCATAGGGCGCAATGCCGTTCTCGAACTGATAGGTGAGGCCGATACGGCCGGAAAAGGCCCTGTCGCTCTGCTCGGTGCGGGTCACGGCATCGGTGGCGAGATCGGTGCTGCGGGTCGTCGTATCGACCCAGTCGTAGCGCCCGCCGAGCGTCAGCGTCCAGGCATCGTAGCGGATCTGGTCCTGCACATAGGTGCCGATCTGCGACTGGTCCTGCCGGACCTTGATCTGGAAGGGGATCTCGTCCACCGGATCGCCGCGATCGGGATCGTCGAGGTCCAGCGGCGGCGAGGTGCCGTTGCCGTTCAGCGAATTATAGCGCAGCTGGGTATAGTCGATCCCGGCCAGCAGGGTGTGGTCGAGGGGGCCGGTGTCGAACTTCGCCTCGATCTGCGTGTCGATCACCCCGGCGTTCAGCCGCTCGTCGAAGGTGCCGGCGCTGCGGTCGATCAGGCGCGGGTCTGTGGCGTTCGGCGCATAGGCGAAGGCCCAGTCCGCATCCGTGTTGAGCGAGGAGAAGCGAGCATTCTGGCGGAAGGTGAAGACCTCGTTCAGCCGGTGCTCGAACTCGTAGCCAATGCGTCCCTGGTGCTGGACGCTGTCGTTGAAGGCCGGGTTGCCGGCGAAATAGTCGGTCACCTCATTGTTGGCGGCGTCGTAGTAGTAAGCCGCCGTGCCGCCGGTCTTGGTGCGCGAATATTCGCCGAGAATGGTCAGCGTCGTGTCCTCGTCCGGCTTCCAGGTGATGGCGGGAGCGATATAGGCGCGGTCGTCATCGACCGAGATCTGCTGCGTGTCGGCGCTGCGCAGGAGGCCCGTCATGCGGTAGAGGACCGCCTCCTCCTCGTCGAGCGGGCCGGAGAAGTCGAACTGGCCCTGAGTTCGCGCATGCGTCCCGTACTGGATCTGCACCTCGTTCAACGCATCGGCCGTGGGCCGCTTGGTGATGAGATTGTAGAGGCCGCCGGCACCGGAGGCGCCGTAGAGGGCCGAGGACGGGCCGCGCAGGATCGAGACGCCTTCGAGACCATAGGGCTCGGTCTTGAACAGGGACGAACCGGCGCCCGGCTGGCGCAGATTGTCGCGGAAGATGCCGCTATAGGTGACGTCGAACCCGCGCACGGTGAAGCTGTCGAAGCGCGGATCGAAGCCGTAGGCGCCGATGCGGGTGCCGGGCGTATAGCTGAGCGTTTCCAACAGCGTCTGCGGGTTGCGGTCCTCGAGCTGCGCCTTCGTGACCGAGGAGATCGACTGCGGCGTTTCCAGGAATGGCGTATCGACCTTGGCACCGGTGGCACTCGCCGTCCCGACATAGCCCTCCGCGGTGATGACCCCGCCGCTGCCGCTTTTCACGACCAGCTCATCGAGCTCGGTCGGCTCCTGCGCGTTTGCAGTAAGAGCAAGGACGAAGAGCGAAGTACCGGTGGCGAGAACCAGGCGGGAGGAAGGGCGAGAAACGGGGAAAGGCATGCGCGACGGGTCCGGGATAGAATGAAAGACGACTCGTTTTATCAAGTTTTTGCCACAAGAAAAGCGAAATGGTGACTTTTTCACTCAACTTAAATCGGCCCAGGGCTGACGCCTCAGAAACTGTCGCCCGAACCCAAGCGCGAGGCTGAAAGACGCGAGCCTTCGCCGAACTCGGCATGCGTCTGCGGCGGGCAGAGACAGCCCGTCTCATTGACGTTCCGACCCCAATCCATTAGAGATCCCTTGATCACGGGATGGGTCTGGACCGTTGCGATGGCGTCTTTTCAGGATGAACTCGGCACATTATTGCGCGGCGTCGATGCGATAGCGGCTCTGGGCGCCGCGTTGAAGCTTCACGCTCTCGGGGCGGATCCTCATCCGGATGTGCCCCTCCGAACTGCCCTTCAACATCTGGTGCCCAGCGGCGTGGAAGAGGTCGATCCAAAGACCGCAGGCTTCCTCAGCAAGCTGATCATCGCGCGCCTGGCAGAGGCTCAAGACTTTCTCGCAAAGCCGGATCGTGGACCTGGATGGTCGCAGGTCGTCTCTCCGCTGATGCATGCCATGGGCGAGGCGTCGCGCATGGTTCCCCATCATATGCATGCGCTAGCGGCGACCCGCCCCGGCCTGGCCGCCGCCTTGCGCGGGCGGATGCTGGATGTCGGAACCGGCATCGGCGCGCTGGCGCTCGAAGCCCTGTCTCTCGAGCCGACCCTTCAGGTTGTCGGTCTGGACATCTGGCCGGAAGCCTTGGCGGAAGCCGAAGCACGGCGGCGCGAGAGCCCGTATGGCGATCGGCTGGAGCTGCGCAACGAGGATGTGACGGCGCTGACGGAAACGTCCGCCTACACGCTCGCCTGGCTCCCCACCCCCTTCATGCCCCGCCCGGTCGCGGAGGCGGCTCTCGATCGCCTGGTCGTCTCCCTGCAGCCAAATGGCTGGCTGGTCACCGTGACCTTCGCCATTCCTGCCGATCCTGCGGGCGCGGCCATCGGCCGCCTGCGGCTGCTGCGGGCCGGCGGCTATCCCTGGACCGCGGAGGAACTGAGCGGAGCGCTACAGGCACGCGGACTGCAGGAGGTGGAGGCAATCCCCTTGGGCCCGACCATCATGTTTATCGGACGGCGTTGATCACGCCGAAGCTCATCCTTCGAACAGGACCGGTCATGGTTCTCGGCTGGACGACAGATAGCATGAGCAAGATCCAGGCTTTGCTAGCGTTTCGTTTGGCCGAACGGCAGCACCCGCTCGTCGCCTGCCACCAGTTCCAAGCCCCTCTTCGAACGTTGCTGACCGTTCCACTCGCGGGCGCTGGCCTCAGCCCGGCGCGAAAGCTGCCATCTCGCCCGCATAGGGCTTGGCCAGCGGCGCCGCATAGGAGCCGCGCTTGCTGGTGGTCAGTCGCTGGGAGACCAGGGCTTCGGCCTGTTTCACCGCTGCCGAGACGCCATCGATGACCGGGACGTGGTAGATCTGCTGCAGCTCATAGGCAAGATCGGCCATGCCGGCGCAACCAAGCACGATCGCTTCCGCCTGGTCTTCATGCAACGCCCGCTCGATCTGGCTGCGCAGCTTGTCGAGCGCGCCCGAGCCCTCCTCTTCGAGGTCGAGCACCGGAATATCGGCGGCTCGAACTTTGACCCGGCTGCCGAAGCCATAATGCCGTGTCAGATTTTCGAGCAACACGCGCGAGCGCTCCAGCGTGGTAACGACCGAGAATCGCTGGGCGAGAAAGCCTGCGGTGACCAAAGCGCTTTCGCAAAGGCCGAGCACGGGAATCGAGGCGAGCGAGCGGGCGGCGTCGAGCCCGGTATCGTCGAAACAGGCGACGATGGCCGCATGCGCGCCCAAAGCCTCGCCGCGCCGGAGTGCAGCCATGAGGCCCGGGAGCGCCAGCGCCCCGTCATAGTGCCCTTCGATCGAGGCCGGCCCCATGCTCGACGTCATGGGCAGGATCTCGGTGCCCGCGGCTGCGACCTGGCGCGCGGCCGCGGCCGCCTTGTCGGTCATCGAGGCGGTGGTATTCGGATTGACGATGAGAATGCGCATGCGTGGGATCAGCTCAGCTTGGCCTGCCGGCGGCGCAGGATCATGATCGTGCCGAGGGCGAGCAGGATGATGGTGAAGGAGAAAAGCGTCGTCACCGTGCCCAGCGCATAGAGCACCGGGGTCGTGACATTGGTGGTCATGCCGTAGATTTCGAGCGGCAGCGTGTTGTAGGTGCCGGCCGTCATCAGCGTGCGGGCGAATTCGTCATAGGAGAGCGTGAAGCCGAACAGGCCGACGCCGATCAGGCTCGGCGCGATCATCGGCAGGAGCACGTGGCGGAAGGTCTGCCAGGAGGAGGCGCCGAGATCGCGTGCGGCCTCCTCATAGCTCGGCGAGAAGCGGTTGAAGACGGCGAACATGATCAGCACGCCGAAGGGCAGCGTCCAGGTGAGATGCGCGCCGAAGGCGGAGGAATACCAGGCGGGCTTCAGTCCCAACTGCTGGAAGACGACGCCGATGCCGAGCGAGATGATGATCGACGGCACGACAAGGCTCGCGACGGTCACATAGAAAAGGAGCGTCGAGCCCGGAAAACGCCGACGGAAGGCGAGCCCCGCCAGCAGCGAAACAACGACATTGACCACCATTACCATCAGCCCGAGCGTGAAGGAGCGGGTGAAGGAAGCACCGAAATCGCCGACGGCCTGCTGCTCGAACAGATTGGCGAACCAGCGCAGCGAGACGCCGTTCATCGGGAAGGTGAGCCCGCCATTCGGCCCCTGGAAGGACAGGATGAGGACGGCGGACAGCGGGCCGTAAAGGAAGAGCACGAAGAGGGCGAAGAAGCCGGCCAGCAGGTAGAATTCGAGGTTCCGTTTCTCGTGGTGCATGTCAGAGCTCCTTGCGGATATCGACGACGCGCAGGATGGCGGCGACCATCAGCAGCACGACGACCAGCAGCACCACCGCATTGGCGGCGGCGGCCGGATATTGCAGCAGCGACATCTGGTTGCGCATCATGAGCGCCACCGAAGCGCTCTGCCCGCCCGACATGATCTGCACGGTGGAAAAATCCGCCATGACCAGCGTCACGACGAAGATCGAGCCGATGGCGATGCCGGGCTTGGCGAGCGGCAGGATGACATTCCAGAGAATCTGCCATCCCGACGCCCCGGCATCCCGCGCTGCCTCGATCAGCGACCGGTCGATGCGCATTAGCGTGTTGAAGATCGGCGTGACCATGAACAGCGTGTTCAGATGCACCATGGCGAGCACGACGGCGAATTCCGAATAGAGCAGCCATTCGATCGGCGCCGGAATAAGGCCCATCTCGATCAGCGTCGAATTGACCAGGCCGTTGCGTCCCAGCACCGGGATCCAGGAGATCATGCGGATGATGTTGGAGGTGAGGAAGGGTACGGTGCAGACGAGGAAGAGCACCATCTGCATGGTGGTGGTGCGGATGTGGAAGGCGAGGAAATAGGCGACCCAGAAGCCGATCACCGCCGTCAGAGCCCAGACGATCACCGTATATTTGAGCGTGTTGAGATAGGTCTTCCAGGTCACCCAGGAGCCGAGCGTTTCTTCGTAGTTCATGGTAAGGAAATCGGGATAGAGCCCTGCGAAGTCATAGTCCCAGAAGCTGACGACCGCGATCATCAGGATCGGCAGCAGGAAGAAGAAGCCGAGAATGGCGATAAGCGGCGTCGCCTCAAGGCCCGAGATCATGCCCGGCCCAAGGCGGAGCCTGCGGGCGGCCTTGCCCTCCCCCTTCGCCTCAGCGGCGGTCGATGCGATGCTCGCCATTGTCTCTCATCCTCTGCCGGGTTCCGGGCCAGCCCGGGCGGTCGACTTCTCCGGCGCACGACACGGCGCGCCGGAGAAAAGCAAGGCGGCGCGCCCCAAGACGCGCCGCCGGAAGCCGATGGTCAGGCGGCGATGAACTCGTTCCAGCGGCGGACCATGTAGCGGTCTTCGTCCATGACCGAGTTCCAGCAGGCGACCTTGCCCATGCGGTCCTCGAAGGAGCCGCCATCGCGCACGGCGCCGGCCTTTTCCATGACCTTGCCTTCCGGCGAGAGGATGTCGCCCTGGGCCGGCTTGCCCTCGATCCAGTAGCCCCATTCGTCGGCGGTCATGAACTTCTTGGCCGTTTCCATGGCGGCGGAATAGTAACCCTGGCGGTTGAGATAGCCGCCGACCCAGCCCGAGGTGTACCAGTTGATATATTCATAGGCCGCATCAAGCTGCGCACCCTTGAGATGCGAGGCGAGCCCGAGACCGCCGCCCCAGGAGCGGTAGCCTTCCTTCAGCGGCTGATACTTGCAGGCAATGCCCTTCGAGCGGACGGCGGCGACGGCCGGCGACCACATGGACTGGATGACCACTTCGCCCGACGCCATCAGGTTGACCGACTCGTCGAAGGACTTCCAGAAGGCGCGGAACTGGCCGTCCTGCTTGGCCTTGATCAGGAAGTCGATCGTGGCGTCGATCTCCTCCTTGGTCATGTTGCCCTTGTCGGCATATTTGATGTTGCCGAGCGCTTCCATGATCATCGCGGCATCCATGATGCCGATCGAGGGGATGTTGAGGATCGAGGTCTTGCCCTTGAAGGCCGGGTCCATGATGTCGGCCCAGGAGGTGATGTCGCGGCCAACGAGGTCGGGACGGATGCCGAGCGTATCGGCATTGTAGATGGTCGGCACCATGGTGAAGAGGCCGGTCTCGCCTTTGGCGAAGGTCTTGTCGCCGGCCTTCTCGACGAAGCCGACCGTGTGCGGCGCCGTGCCCTGCGCGATCACGCTGTCGGGCTTCAGCTTGCCGGTCTTGAAGAGCGGCACGATCTGGTCGTAATATTTCAGCTTGGAGATTTCCATCGGCTGGATCACGCCGGCCGGAAAGACCTTCTTCAGGATCCAGTATTCGATATCGGCAATGTCGTAGCTGTCCGGCTGGGTGACGGCGCGCTGGGCGGCTGCGTCGGAATCGGTGGCTGTCATCTCGAGCGTGATGCCGAGGTCTTCCTTGCACTTCTGGGCGATGGCGTTGATGTTCGAGACGCCGGTGCCGAACTGGCGCAGCGTAATGGGGTTCTGCGCCCAGATGGTCGGGAAGCCGGTGATGGCGCCGGATCCGGCGATCGCACCGGCGGCTGCCGCCCCGGTCTTGAGAAGGCTTCGGCGTGTCAGCCCGCTCGTCTGGCTCTTCGTAGTCTCGGTCATGTCTGCTTCCCCTTTATGTTTTGGCAGGATGATGGATGGCGGCGAGCACGCGCCGTGCTCTAGTTGACACGGCCGAGCAGCACGGCGTCGTCGAGCGCCCAGCTCAGCGCCACGGCATCGCCGACGCTGACGGGCTTGGCGAAATAATCGGCATCGCTGAGGATGACGGTGAAATCCTCCGAGCCGGCGCCAAGCACGGTGAGCTTCACCGAGGCGCCGCGATATTCGATGTTGGTGACGACGCCGTTGAAGCCGAGATCGGGATCATTGGGGGTGGCAACGCGCACGCGGTCGGTGCGGATGCCGATATCGACCGGCGCGCCGACCTCCCTTTCCTCGCCGCGCACGGCAAAGACCTGCCCCTCGGCCACGTCGAGCCGGACCAGGCCGCCCTCGGCCGACACGACCCGGCCGCTCAGAACATTGTGGTCGCCCATGAAGCGGGCGACGAAAGCGGTGGCCGGCCGCTCGAAGACCTCGCGCGGCGTCGCGGCCTGTTCGATCCGCCCGTCATTCATGACGACGATCAGATCGGCGAGCGCCATCGCTTCTTCCTGGCTGTGCGTCACATGCACGAAGGTGATGCCGAGGTTTTTTTGCAGCTTCTTGAGCTCCGCCCGCATGCGGATCTTGAGGAAGGGGTCGAGCGCGGAGAGCGGCTCGTCGAGCAGCAGCGCTTCCGGATCGGTAATCAGCGCACGGGCCAAGGCCACACGCTGCTGCTGACCGCCCGAGAGCTGCGCCGGCCGGCGCGTCGCGTAAGGCTCCATCTGCATGAGCTTGAGCATGGCGAGCGCCTTGGCGCGGCGCTCCTCCTTCTCGACCCCCTTCATCTTCAGGCTAAAGGCGACATTGTCGATCAGGTCGAGATGCGGGAACAGGGCGTAAGACTGGAACATCATCGCCGTGCCGCGCTTGGCTGGCGGGAGGTCCGTGACCACCGTATTGCCGAGGCGGATATCGCCGGACGAGATGGTCTCGTGCCCGGCGATCATCCGGAGCGTCGAGGTCTTGCCGCAGCCGGAAGGACCGAGGAAGCAGCAATAGCTGCCCGAGGGGATCTTGAGGCTGATCGCATGCACCGCCGTCGTCGTGCCGTAGGTCTTGGAGACGGAGACGATGTCGATCTCAGAGGCTTTGGACATGATGGCTCCCTTGTTGATGACGACAATGCATCAACCGTGCCAACCCCATCCAGGCCACGTGTCCTGCTTGAAATCATCGCGGAACACGCGGAAACTCTGTCGCCTGGCAATTACGCGAGCAGAGCTGATGCCTAATTCTTGAGCGAGTGCATTCGATACTGCCTCAAACGGTATACAATTGCCGCAGCTCTTGTCGGCAATGCCTGCTTTTCCTGCGGCCGATCTGCGGGTAAGATCGGTGCATGACCGAGGACTCCTTTCGCGAAACCGACAACACGCTGTCGCCTCTCCTGGATGAGGGCGATGCCGGCGGGCAGCCGGCGATCCGCGAGGTCCTCCGCGACGCCATCGTCGACCGGCGTCTCGCGCCCGGAACGAAGCTGACCGAGGTCGAGGTCGGCGCGCTCTTCAAGGTCAGCCGCACGCTGGTGCGCGGCGCCCTGCAGGCGCTCGCTCATGAGGGGCTCGTCACCATGGAGCGCAACCGCGGTGCCTTCGTTGCCAACCCTTCTCCGGAAGAGGCGCGGCAGATCTTCGAGGCCCGGCGGATGATCGAACCGGGCATGCTGGCGGAGGCGGCACGGCGGATGACGCCCGCCGATCTCACGCGCCTGCATCAGCTCCTCGATCTGGAAGGCGGACTGGTCGACAGGCGCGGGCACACCGCCCGCCGGGCCGAGATCAAGGCCTCTGGCGACTTTCACCTGGCACTTGCCGCAATGACCGGCAATGCCGTGCTTCAGCGCTTCATGGACGAACTCGTCGCCCGCTCCTCGCTGGTCATCGCGCTCTACGGACAGTCGACGGTGTCGAGCTGTGGACATCACGAGCACCATGCGATCGTCGACGCGCTCTCCCGCGGCGACGTTGCCGAGGGGAGCAGGCTGATGATCGCCCATATCGCTCATATCGAGGCCGACCTCGATCTGCGCCAGCGCACGGCCGGCGATCTGCGCGAGGCGCTGCGGCTCTGAACGCCGCTGCACCGCCATCTCCGCACGCTCACGCAATTCATTCAAATTTTTTGGAAATCTCGCGGAACCCTTGCCTCGCCGCCGCGTTCATCGCCCGCAATAATCTGCATGGTGTCGAGGCGAGTATGAGTGACAAGCGTTTTCTGCGGCCGGTCCGCGTCATCCTTGAAGGGAGCAAGGAGTTCATCGTCGCCACGGCCTTCGAAGCCATCGAGTTCATCCGGCGTCTGCCCGGCGGCGAGCGTCTCAAGGCCTTCCGCATCGCCCTGCAGCATTGCCTCGATGCACTGGATGGGCTGTTGAGCCCGCAGAAAGCCCGTGCCTCCTTCGTCGCCGCTGTCCAGCGGGCCGGCATGGTGGCCGCCGATGTCGGCGCGGCCCGCGCCTGACACGTCCCTTCTCTTTGCCGCGACACCACAGCCCTCAATTGCCGCTTCCGTCATTTGACGGTAGAAGGAGCGAGCGACGCGATGCCTGATCGTGGCGCGCAAGCAAGGACGAGCGTGGATGGCCGAGGATCAGAGCCCTGAAACCAAGCTGACAGCGACCAAGCGGAAATGGGCCGATGAAGGCCGTTTCCTGACCGGGCGCATCTCCCGCCCCGAGTTTGATCGGCTCCCCCCCGGCCAGCATCTGGTGAAGAACTGGCCCGTGCTTGATCTCGGTCAGCATCCGATCATCGATCCGCTGAGCTGGTCGCTCGCCATCGGCGGGCTGGTCGAAACTCCGCAACGCTTCGACTGGACGGCCTTCCAGGCGCTGCCGACGAGCCGCACCCTCTCCGACATCCACTGCGTCACGACATGGTCGCGCTATGACAATCACTGGCAGGGCGTGCTGACGCGTGATCTCCTCGATCTCGTCCATCCCCTGCCCGAGGCCGCCTTCGTCATGCTCAAGAGCTATGACGGCTACACGACCAACCTGCCGCTTGCCGATTTCGCCAGCGAGGATGCGCTGCTCGCCACCCATTGGGAGGGCGAACCGCTGACGCGCGAGCATGGCGGCCCGGTGCGGCTGATCGTGCCGCACCTCTATCTCTGGAAAAGCGCCAAATGGATCACCGGGATCGAGATCCTCGGGGCCGACCGCGCCGGCTTCTGGGAGAAGAACGGCTATCACATGCTGGGCGACCCCTGGCGCGAACAGCGCTATTCGGACGACTGACGTCAAAGACTCCCAACCCGCTTCCGATCCATTACCCTGAAATAACAACGGAGCGCCACGCGCTCCGTTGGGTGTCAATCGGATTGGTCGGCGAGGCTGCGCCTCAGTTCGCCTTCTTCTTGAACGGCTTCTTGAATGGCTTGGCCGCCCCGCCCTCGGGCTTGGCGAACTTGGGCTTGCCGGGACCCTTGGCCCAGGGCTTGCCCTCGGCGCGCTCGCCGCGATCGGCAAAGCTGCGTTCCGGCTTGCCGCCGTCCTTGTTGAATTTCGGCTTGCCCTCGCCCTCTTTGTTGAACCGCGGCTTGGCATCGCCATCCTTGCGAGCGAAGGGTTTCGGCGAGCGGGCCGGCGAGGAGAGATCCGGCGGGCTGTCGAGCTGGGTGACGACGATGCCCTTCTCGAGCACGCGCTTACCGCCGATTGCCTCGTTCAGCGCATCGGCGCCATCGCGGGTCATTTCGAGATAGGTATGGTCCGGCATCATCCGGATCGCGCCGATCTCCTGCTTCGTCACATGGCCGATCCGGCAGATGACCGGGATCAGCCAGCGCGGCTCGACATTCTGCTTGCGGCCGGCCGACAGCGAGAACCAGATGCTATCGCCAAAATCGCCGCGCGGGGCCCGCGTTTCGCCACGGTCCGGACGCTCGCCGCGCTCCGGCCGGTCGCTGCGCTCGGCGCGCTTGCCAGGCGTGAAGACTTCGATCTCCATGATGTCTTCCGGTGCCGAACGGCCGACGCGGGCGAGCCGCACGAAGGCAGCGGCCACCTGCTCGGGGCTGTAGCGCGCCAAAACCTTGGCGGCGAACTCGGCCTCGTCCTCGATCAGCGGATCGGTCAGAGCCGCGTCGCTGAGGATCCGTTCGTCATCGCGGGTGAGAACTTCCTCGGCAGTCGGCGGCTTGGCCCAGACGGGCTCGATGCGGGCCTCGCGGAGGATGCGCTCAGCCTTGCGACGGGCCGAGGTGGGAACGATCAGCGCGCTGACGCCCTTGTTGCCGGCGCGCCCGGTGCGGCCGGAGCGGTGAAGCAACGTGTCCGGATTGGTCGGCAGATCGGCATGAACAACCAGTTCCAGGCCCGGCAGGTCGATGCCGCGGGCGGCGACGTCGGTCGCGATGCAGACCCGGGCACGTCCGTCGCGCATGGCCTGCAGCGCATGGGTGCGTTCGCTCTGGCTGAGCTCGCCGGACAGGGCGACGACGGCAAAGCCGCGATTGTTGAAGCGCGCTGTCAGGTGGTTGACGGCTGCGCGCGTCGAACAGAAGACAATCGCGGTGCGCGCCTCGTAATAACGCAACACGTTGATGATCGCGTTTTCGCGGTCGGCGGGGGCGACGACCAGCGCGCGATATTCGATATCGACATGCTGGGCCTTCTCAGCCTCGGTAGAGATGCGCAGTGCGTTGGTCTGGTAGCTCTGGGCGAGCGCCGCGATGGTCTTCGGCACGGTGGCCGAGAACA
Organism: Rhizobium sp. YIM 134829; assembly: GCF_046546455.1. Classification (NCBI taxonomy): domain Bacteria; kingdom Pseudomonadati; phylum Pseudomonadota; class Alphaproteobacteria; order Hyphomicrobiales; family Rhizobiaceae; genus Rhizobium; species Rhizobium sp. YIM 134829. The sequence goes on along the minus strand of NZ_JBKHKI010000006.1, from coordinate 120,062 downwards.
TCAGTGTGCGCCGGTCGGCCGGTGCCGTCTCAAGGATGAACTCCAGATCCTCGCGGAAGCCAAGGTCGAGCATCTCGTCGGCCTCGTCGAGCACGACCGCGCGCGTCTGCGACAGGTCGAGCGCATTGCGGCGAATATGGTCGCAGAGACGGCCCGGCGTGCCGACGACGATATGGGCGCCGCGCTCCAGCACCCGGCGCTCGGAGCGGATGTCCATGCCGCCGACGCAGGAGGCAATGACGGCGCCGGTCATCTCATAGAGCCATTCCAGCTCAAGCTTGACCTGCATGGCCAGCTCGCGCGTCGGCGCGACGACCACCGCGAGCGGCAGGCCGGCCGCCTTGAAGCGGTTTGCGTCGCCGAGGAGGGTCGGCGCCAGGGCGAGACCGAAGGCAACGGTTTTCCCCGAGCCGGTCTGGGCCGAGACGAGCGCGTCACGGCCATCCATCTCGGTGTCGATCATCGCCTGCTGGACCGGCGTCAAGGTGGTATAACCGCGTTTCGTCAACGCTTCGGCGATCGCGGGGACGACGCCTGCGAATTCGGTCATGGATCCGTCTTTCGGAAATCTGGTGCCGCGCGACAAGTCCGCAGTGGGAAGAGCGGCGGTCATCGAGCCCATCCGGGGCCCGCTTCATGCGCTTTCTTACCCCAGCGGACCGATTTTGTATAGAGTGGCGGCCCTGCACGCTGCGCAGGTCACCTGTGACGGTACGGAACGGACCGAATGCAATCGCACGTTCACTTAACCGTTAAGTCCGATTGAAACTGACGCATTTAGGCCTACATTCCTATCACCGCTCAAATGCACCAAACGGAGCGGGTCTGGGAGGACATGCCATGCAAGCCACTGATCATCTGCGCGTTCAATATGACTTCCGTAGCGGCACCGTGCTGTTGCAGTGCAGAGACCGCAGCCATGTTCTGGCGGAACGTTTCCGCACAAAGGAAAGTGCCGAGCGCGCTGCCGTTCAGTTCGCCCGCGAGAACTGGGAGTATACCGAGCCGACGAGCGGAGCGGCACATTGATGTCGGCGCCTCTTGATATTCGAAAGAGGCACCCCATCTAAAGCGTAACGAATTCGTTTCCGGTAGTGACCACGGATGTACTGGCACAATGCCGTCGAGACGATCTGGAGAGGTCGGGTTTAACAGCCCGGCCTTTTTCTTTGTCCGCGTTTCACGTGCGGCAAGGCCCATCCGGGCTCAAACTCAGTGACGCGGTTGGTCGCCCTCACGACGCAGAGCATCCAGAGCGTCCACCACATCATCCGCTGACCACCCGGCCTCGACGCCTGCCTTGATCAATCGCGCTTCAGCTTCGAGAGCCAGCCGCAAATAGAGCGGTTCCAGCGCCTCCCGGGCGGTAACGACATGATGATGGGGCGGTGTCACGGGAAGTTGTCCTGCGGCTGAGCGCATTGGTTGCTCCTTTGGTTCGAAAGCACGGAATCGTTCGCAATGCCCGAACCGAAGATCGGTTCCATGGGCTTGATCAAGATTTGCGATAAATCAGGCGAGACGATGCCGTTACGGCGGCATCGTCATGGCATTGGCGGCTATCACCGCTTTTGGTCGAGGTCGCGCTCCGTCATCCCGAAATGGTCGAGGATGATCGCGAGATTGCGGCGGTGCGACTTGAAGAACAAGTCGAAGACATCCCCCAGTAGCGGCACCGAGCCACAGGCGGCATCGACGCCGACATTGGTGACCATCTTTGCGATCTTGTGACGCGGCAGGCCAAGCCGACGTGCCTCGTTGACAATCGCAAGACCGACCAAGGCACCGGCTGCGTCTCCCACGACCGGAACCAGGCCAAGAACGGAATCCGCACCGAACCGGAAGCGGGTGCCGGGAATGCCGACCGCCGTATCCATCAGCCGCGCGACCTTGGCAAGCCGGCGCAGACGCAGGAGCCGCTCTGCCGGCGGGATGATCTCACCGGTGCGGGTAAAGGTCTCAGCTGCTGCAACCATCTCACGGTCTCTTTCTGTTCAATGAACACAACAGGTCAGGTAGGAAAGCTGCGCCTTCATCTTAAGAGGCTGGTCAAGTTTTTTTGATCACTCCGCCCGGAGGTGGGGAATTGGTGCCTTTGTTCGGCAATCCTCCCGGCCCGGTCGTAGAAGGCGGGTCCCCACCCTCTGCAGGTGGCAGGTTTCGACCGTCATCCTGTGTACGCTTGCATACCGTTCCGGGCCGAACTTGTTAGGGATAACCGACAGTTAAAGGTTTCCCTTTTATGTTCAGATGCAAGCACATTCGTATTGGATTTCCTATGAACATTTTTTCCAGCGCCGACACCGCGACCCTGCGTGCCCTCGATCAGTCTCAGGCTATCATCGAGTTCGACCTGACGGGCAAGATCCTGCGTGCCAATGAGAATTTCTGCAAAGCGATGGGATATTCGCTGGACGAGATCGTCGGAAAGCACCATCGGCTCTTCGTCGATCCGGCCGAAGCGGCCTCGCCCGATTACGCGGAGTTCTGGCGGCTATTGGCAAGCGGCACCTTTCAGCAGAAGCAATATCGTCGCTTGGCCAAGGGCGGCAGGGAGGTCTGGATTGAAGCCTCCTACAACCCGGTCATGCGCCACGGCAAACCCTTCAAGATCGTCAAGTTCGCGACCGACATCACGGAATCGAAGCTGCGGGCCCTCGCCGAGGCTGGCAAGCTCGAAGCGCTGTCGCGCGCCCAGGCGGTCATCGAATTCGATACGGCAGGTCGGATCCTGGCGGCGAACGAGAATTTCCTGACGACGCTCGGCTACCGCATCGACGAAATCGTCGGCAAGCATCACTCGATGTTCTGCGACCCCGACTACACCCGCTCGGACGCCTATCGACGCTTCTGGGAGGCGCTCAATCGCGGCGAATATTCGACCGACCAGTTCCTGCGTTTCGGCAAAGGCGGCCGCAAGGTGTTCATCCAGGCCTCCTACAATCCGATCCTCGACGATCGCGGCCGGGTGATCCGCGTCGTGAAGTTCGCAACCGACATTACCGAGCGCATGCGGGCCATGGAGGAGATCGGCGCCGGGCTCGGCCGGCTGGCAGAGGCCAATATCCGTGAGACGCTCGACACCCCCTTCGCCAAGGAATTCGAGAAGCTCCGCTCGGACTTCAACACCTCGATCGGCACCTTTCAGGAAACGCTGGAAAAGGTGCTCGCCCAGACCCAGGCGCTGAACCACCATAGCGAAACGCTGCGCACCACATCGGATGCGCTCGCCCATCGCGCCGAACAACAGGCGGGCGCACTGGAGGAAACCTCCGCGGCCTTGAGCCAGGTCACTTCGACCGTGCGCAGCTCGGCCGAGCGGGTGCATGACACCCGCAACCTGGTCAAGCAGACGCGCACCGCCGCCACCTCCTCGGTCGCCGTCGTCGGCGATACGGTGGCTGCCATGCAGCGCATCGAGCAGGCTTCGACGGAGATCGGCAAGATCATCGGCGTCATCGATGAAATTGCCTTTCAGACCAACCTGCTGGCGCTCAACGCCGGCGTCGAGGCAGCCCGCGCCGGGGAAGCGGGCAAGGGTTTTGCCGTCGTGGCCCAGGAAGTGCGGGAACTCGCACAGCGCTCCGCCGGCGCGGCCAAGGAGATCAAGGCTCTGACCGGCAATGCCTCCAACCAGGTGCTGGAAGGCGTTCGCCTGGTCGGCGATACCGGCAAGGCGCTGCATGAGATCGAGGCCTTCGTCGAGCAGATCAACTCCAACATTGATGCGATCGCCACCGCCGCGTCCGAGCAGAGCACCGGTCTCGGCGAAATCGCCTCGGCCGTCGGCACGCTCGACCAGATGACGCAGCAGAACGCGAGCATGGTGGCCCAGACGACCGAGCTCAGCCACACGCTGGCCAAAGGCGCGGTGACGTTGACCGGCCTCGTCGGCCAGTTCAAGCTGAACCGCCGCTCCCGCCGACGCGAGCCCGGCTCCGACGCCGCCCTCGCACCGGCCTTCCGCCAGGACGAGCGCCGCATCGCCTGATCAGATCGAGACTAACAAAAGGCCGGAGGATGTGCGCATCCTCCGGCCTTTTGTTGTCTGCTCGCCTGGCTTGGTGCCGAGACTGAAGGTCCCTGTCCGCACGCCTGTCATCCTGTCTCTCGCCGTGCGGAGGTACCGTCGCTCAAGCGCTCAAGGCCTGGGCGGCGATGCGCGGAAGGCCGAGCTCGCCGATGGGCATGGGCCGGCCGAACAGGTAGCCCTGCACCTCGTCACAGCCTTCGCCGACCAGCACCTGGAACTGCTCGGCGGTTTCGACGCCCTCTGCCAGCACCGCCACGCCGAGGCTCTTGCCAAGCGCGACCATGGCCCGCACGAAGGCGCGCGATTGCACACCGTCGATCCCGGTCAGGAAGCTGCGGTCGAGCTTGACCTTGTCGAAGGGGAAGGAGCGCAGCGTCTCGAGCGAGGAATAGCCGGTGCCGAAATCGTCGATGGCGATGGTGACACCCATCGTCTTCAGCTGGCCGAGAATATAGATGGCCTGGCGCCGGTCGCCGATCACGGCGCTTTCCGTCACCTCGAGCTCCAGCCGATCCGGCGAGAGCCCGGTCTCGGTCAGCGCGTTGCGGACGGTATCAAGGATCTTGATCGAGCCCAGCTGCAGCGGCGAAAGATTGACCGCCACCTTGACCAGATCGAAGGCCATGGCATCGCGGCAGGCCTGCCGGATCACGAATTCCCCGAGACCGATGATGGCGCCGCATTCCTCGGCGATCGGAATGAAGACATCCGGGCCGATCGGTCCGCGGGTCGGATGGCGCCAGCGCAACAGGGCTTCATAGCCGCTGATCCGCTCGCCCGCCGTATCCCGCTGCACCTGATAGGCAAGGTGGAACTGGGATTCATCGAGCCCCCTCCAGAGATCGCGCTGGAGGAAACGGCGGTTGCGCGCCGCTTCATCCATGGCGGGCTCGTAGAAACAGATCCTCTCCTCGAGCTTTGCCTTGGCACGGGCGAGCGCCAGATCGGCATTGCTCAGGAGCTTCTCCCGATCGGGCGCGTCATCCGGATAGACCGCGATGCCGAAGCTCGCGCCGACCTGAACCTCGACATCGCCAGCCGAGAACGACGCCTTGAAGAGGTCGGACATGCGGGCGATGAAATCGGTCAGTTCGGCCTCGCCGCGCACAATGCGCGCGACGACGAAATCGTCGCCGCCGATGCGTCCGAACACATCCTGCGGCTTGGCGGCCGCCTGGATGCGCTCGGCGATCATTCGCAGAATCGTATCGCCGCAGCCATGGCCGTAGCCGTCATTGATGTCCTTGAAGCCGTGAAGATCGATGCTCAACACGGCCATGCGCTCGTCAGAGCCGATGCCGGGGAGAGCCGTGTCGAGTTTCTCGCAGACGGCAAGGCGGTTCGGCAGGCCGGTTAGCCCGTCATGACGGGTAATGAAGGCCATCTGCGCTTCCGACTTCACCTGCGAGGTGATGTCTTCCACCGTCGTCACGAAGGAGCCGTCGCCGGTCGGCGAGTGGACGGTGCGGATGAACTTGCCGCCCGCGGTCGTGCAGAGGTGTTCGCCACCGCCAGCCCGCGTGAAGAGCGCGCGGTGCTGCTGGTAGAACTCTTCCGAACCGACATCGCTGGAGAAGTCCTGCTCGTAGCGGGCGTGGCAGAGCTCGCGGAAGGTGCGGCCGGTGAGGACGACCGATGCCGGGATGCCGAAAATCTTGCGCAACCGCTCATTGTGCAAAATCAGCCGCTCCTCCGCGTCATAGAGGCAGATCGCGTTGTTCATGGTGTTGAGCGCGATCGACAGATTGTCGGAGGCCTGTTTCAGCCGTGCCGCATCCTGCATGCGCTCGGTGCAGTCGCGGGTGATCTTGGCGAAGCCGAGATGCCGCCCCTCCTCGTCATAGACGGGATCGATGACGACATGGGCCCAGAAGCGGCTGCCATCCTTCCGCAGGCGCCAGCCTTCCGCCTCGAAGGTGCCCTTGCGAAGGGCGGTGTCGAGGCTGTGCTGCGGCAGGCCGGCGGCCCGATCCTCGGCGGGATAGAAGGTAGAAAAATGCTGACCGACGACCTCTTCCGCCTTGTAGCCCTTCGTCCGTTCGGCACCGGCATTCCAGTTGGCGACGATCCCCGCAGGCGTGAGCAGGTAGATGGCATAATCGGTGATGTTGGCGACCAGCAGCCGGAAGGCGCGCTCGCCGGCAAGCGCCCGGCGCTCGGCCCGTCGCGCCAGTACCACGGCGGCGAGACCGGAAAAGAGCAGCGAGAAGGCAACGGTGGCGATCATCAGCACCATGGAGGGGCGCGACAGGGTTTCCGCCGGCGGCAGCGCATCGGCCAGCAGCACCGGCGTGACCGCCCCCATCGCGGTGAAATGCAGGCTCGCAATGCCGCAGAGCATCAGGAGGGCCGAGGGCACGACGCCGCGCAAGCCGCGCGCGCCGCGCTCGGCGAGGAGAAAGGCAGGAATGGCGAACACAGCGGCCAGCACGATCGCGGCGACCACGAGCTCCCGCTCCCAGACGATCACCCCTTGAAGGTCGATGCCGGCCATGCCGACGAAATGCATGGCCGAGGTCGCCATCGCAAAGATGATACCAGCCGCACAGGCACTCACGGCGCCCGCGCCAAGGGTCGCCGCTACAAGCGCGGTGGCGGTGCCAATGATCGCGATAGCGAGTGAGGCAAGCGTCAGCCCGGCGTGATAGCCGAGCGTCAGGCCGGGATCATAGGCGAGCATGGCGACGAAATGCGTGGCCCAGATGCCGAAGCCACCGGCCATGCCGCCACTGACGATCCAAGTGGCGCGCGCCAGCTTCTCGGTCTGGCGAGCCCGGGCGAGCAGCAGAAAGGTGGCGAGCGAGGAGATCAGGCAGAGCAGGACCGCCAGGGCAACGAGGAGCAGATCATGCTCCCCGAACAGACACGTCACCACCCTGATCATCGCTGCGCTTTCCATTATGCCTTAGAAGCGATCTCCATCCCGCGAGGGGACAGCGATCTGCGCGGCGACCATGCAAGTTTGTTCCTTGCGGAGGCCTTAAGATCGGGTCATGCCCGTGCGCCATGGTAAGCAAGTTGTTACGGAGAAAGATCGGGATCGCGGAAGGCACTGCGGACGATGCCGTGGCGCTGCAGCTTGTCATAGAAAGTCTTGCGGGGAATGCCGAGCGCCTCGATGGTGCGGCGCACGTCGCCGCCGGTCTCCTTCAGCGTTTCGCGGATCATCTCCGCCTCGATCCGCTCCAGACGCTCCGGCAGCGTGCCGCCCTCCGGCAGGCGAACCTCCGCCTTCCCCTCCGGTGGGGCCACACCGAGGACGGTGCGTTCGGCGAAGTGCGAGAGCTCGCGGACATTGCCGGGCCAGGCATGGTCTTGAAGGTGGCGGCGCACCGCATCCGACAGCGGCGGCACCTCCCGCCCGAAGCGGCGCGCGGCCCGCTCCGCAAAAGTGCGGAACAGGAGCGGAATATCGTCTCGCCGCTCGCGCAAAGGCGGGATCGACAGCGTCACGACGTTCAGCCGGTAATAGAGGTCCTCGCGAAAATCGCCACGCGCCGCGGGATCGCCGAGATCGACCTTGGCGGCGGCCACCACGCGCAAATCGACAGGGCGAACCTCATTGGTGCCGAGGGGCGTCACCTCACGCATTTCCAGCACGCGCAGCATGTGGATCTGGGTCGCGGGCGGCATGCTCTCGATCTCGTCCAGGAACAGAGTGCCGCCGCTTGAATGTTCGATGCGGCCGACCCGCTTCTTCTGCGCGCCGGTAAAGGCGCCGGCCTCGTGGCCGAACAATTCGCTCTCGATCACCTGTTCGGGCAAGGCACCGCAATTGAGCGCGACGAAATGGCCTTTGGCGCGCCGGCTCCAGCGATGCAGGAGCGTGGCGACCACCTCCTTGCCGCTGCCGGTTTCGCCGAGCATCAACACATCGACATCGGTATCGGCGATCTGGCGGATCGTGGTGCGCAGCCGCTCCATGACCGGGGTCTGGCCGATCATCAGGCCTGCGCCCTGTGCTTCCTCCGCCTGCTCCTTCAAGGCCCGGTTCTCCATGACCAGGCGGCGCTTCTCGACCGCGCGATGCACGCTCTGCACCAGCCTGTCGCTCGCGAAGGGTTTCGGCAGGAAATCATAGGCACCGTCCTGAATCGCCTTGACCGCCATCGGGATATCGCCGTGACCTGTCATGAAGATCACCGGCAGATCCTCGTCCAGCGCCCGGATCCGCGCGAAGAGTTCGAGGCCATCGATCTGCGGCATGCGGATATCGGTGACGACGACGCCGGAGACGTCGCGGTCGATCAGCGCCAGCGCGTCGAGCGCGCCGCTGGCCGTGGTCACCGTGAAGCCCGCAAGCTCCAGCGTCTGGCGGGTTGCCTTCAGCAGCTCGTGGTCGTCATCGACCAAGATGACGGATCCGGGCTCAGCCACGGCTCTTCTCCTCCCTGTGGCCGCGACGCAGGCGGATGGTGAAACAGGTGCCGGTCTCGCTTGTCTCGACCGACAGGGTGCCGTCATAATCGGCAAGAATGTCCTTGGCGATCACCAGGCCGAGGCCGAGGCCCCTCTCCTTCGACGTGTTAAAGGGCTTGAAGAGCTGCGCCAGGATGCCGGCTTCTATACCGGGGCCATTGTCGGCGATCGCGATCGTCGCCGCCTCTCCATCGGACAGCGCCGTAACCGTGACCGACCCCGCCGGCCGCAACGCCACCGCCTCCAGTGCGTTCTGGACGAGGTTGATGAGCACCTGCTCCAGCCGCAACCGGTTGCCGATCACGGTGAGGCTCGGATCGGGCAGCGTGATGCGCACGCGATCGAGCGGGCCGGCAAAGCGGCTTTTCAGCAGCATGATGACGCTGTCGATCAAGGCAGCGACCGCCACGGTCTCGGCCGGCGCGCGGCCCTTGCGAGCGAAGCTCTTCAGCTCGTCGGTGATCCCGCCGATCCGCTCGGTGAGCAAGGCGATCGATTGTAGATTGTCGTCGACGGAGGCCCGCTGCTCGCGCGTGAGAAAGATGCGGGCATTGTCGGCATAGGCACGGATGGTGGCGAGCGGCTGGTTGATCTCATGGGCGACACCGGCCGCCACCTGGCCAAGGATCGCCAGCCGGTTGGCATGGACGAGATCGTCCTGCACGCCCTGCAGCTTCGCCTCGGTGGCGCGGTGATCGGCAATCTCGCTCTCCAGCCGATCGCGCGCCCGCAGCAGATCGTCGGTGCGGGCCTTGACCCGGGCCTCCAGCTCTTCCCGCGCCGAGAGCTCGCGGGCGAGCCGACGCGCGGCACTTTGACGGCGGGCGAGCAGCAGTGCGGCGAGCGCGATGACCGGGGCGATGCCGGCCAGCGCCAGCAGCCGGCGCTCCCGCACCAGCGCATTGACCGCTGCCTGCGTCTCGACAAGCGAATTGAGCTGCCAGCTGGTGGATGGAACGGTTGTCGCGATACGCAGGAACTCGCTCTCCCGCCCGCCGGGCAGCACGCCGCGCAGCCGGTCGACGCCCGGCCCCAGCGCCTCCGTTACCGTCAAGGGCAGAGGCGTGAGCGGCGCATCGCCGAACTGGAGGCTGGCACGGATTGCGGCCACGCTCTCCGTCGACAGGGCTTCGGTGGCCATGAAGCGCCAGGACGGCAGGCTGGTGATCAGCACCACGCCGTTCTCGTCGGTGACATAGGTCGGCCGGCGCGCCGCCTGCCAGTCCGCCTCGATCTGGTCGAACTCGACCTTGGCCACGACGATGCCGAGCGGGCCGCCTGGGCCTTCGACACGCTGCGAGAGATAGAGCCCCGGCCGCTTGCTGACCGAGCCGAGCGCGAAATGCTCGGCCTTACCGGTCGCCATGCCGCGGATGAAATAATCGCGGAAGGAATAGTCGTTGCCGACGAAGCTCGTCGCGTCCTGCCAGTTGCTAGAGGAAATCGCGACGCCGTCTTTGCCGACGACATAGATGACCGAGGCCTCCGTGCCGGCGACGATGGCGGCGAGCTTGGCCGAGAGCGTCTCGTGCACGGCCTGGCTCCGGCTCCCCAGCGCCTCTGCCACCTGCCCGTCTTGCGCCAGGAGAAAGGGCAGCGCCCGGGGCCGTTCGAGGACGGCGCGCAGGTGCGCGACCTTGAGGCTCGCATCGGTCTTCGCCTGGGTGGCAAGCGTGTCGAGCGCATCGCCCCGCGCCATGACCCCGGCTGCGACCCAGGCGACCGCAACGAGCGCGAGAGCGGCGAGGAGGAAGGCGAGCCAGATCCTCCGCGCACCACGCTGACCCATGGCGTCCCGCGTCTCCCAAACAACCTGGTCTGTGATGGCATCCATGAACGACACTGTGCAGATTTCCGCACAGAAGGAAAATCACAATGTGCGACGATCCGCACAAACCGGGCTTAGGCGATTTCCCCTAAGCGCTGGCCGTCGCTGAAACCGACCGAAAAACAGGCACTTATGTCGATGGCGCATATCTGGCATGCGGGTTGCACAGAGGTCTGCAGGATGACACGGCGCCTCGGGAGAACTGACGAGAGGCGCACTTACCGGAGGAGACGTCTATGCATGCCATTCCCGAAAGCAGCGCGCCCACGGCGAAGCTGCCCTTCTATCGCCATCTCTACGTCCAGGTTCTGACGGCGATCGTCGCCGGCGTCCTGCTCGGCCATTTCTACCCCGAGCTCGGTACGCAGCTGAAGCCGCTCGGCGATGCCTTCATCAAGCTCGTCAAGATGATCATCGCGCCGGTGATCTTCCTGACCGTGACGACAGGCATTGCCGGCATGAGCGACCTGAAGAAGGTCGGCCGCGTCGCCGGCAAGGCGATGCTCTACTTTCTCACCTTCTCGACGCTGGCGCTCGCGATCGGCCTCGTCGTCGCCAACGTCGTGCAGCCCGGCGCCGGCATGCACATCTCGCCGGCCTCGCTCGATGCCTCCGCGGTCGAGACCTATGCCGCCAAGGCGCATGATTCGACCGTCATCGGCTTCCTGATGAACATCATTCCGACGACGATCGTCGGCGCCTTCGCCGATGGCGACATCTTGCAGGTGCTGTTCTTCTCGGTACTGTTCGGCATCGCGCTCGGCATGGTCGGCGAGCGTGGCAAGCCGGTGACGGATTTCCTCAATGCCGTCACCGCCCCCATGTTCCGCCTCGTCGCCATCCTCATGAAGGCCGCACCGATTGGTGCCTTCGGCGCGATGGCCTTCACCATCGGCAAGTATGGCATCGCCTCGATCGCCAACCTCGCCATGCTGATCGGCACCTTCTACCTTACCTCGCTGCTCTTCGTCTTCGTCGTGCTCGGCGCGGTCGCCCGTTACAACGGCTTCTCGATCCTGGCGCTGATCCGCTATCTCAAGGAAGAGCTCTTGCTGGTGCTCGGCACCTCCTCTTCCGAAGCCGCCCTGCCCGGCCTGATGGCCAAGATGGAACGGGCCGGCTGCAAGCGCTCGGTCGTCGGCCTGGTCGTGCCGACCGGCTATTCCTTCAACCTCGACGGCACCAATATCTATATGACGCTGGCCGCGCTGTTCATCGCCCAGGCGACGGATATCCCGCTCTCCTTCGGCGACCAGATCCTGCTGCTGCTCGTGGCCATGCTTTCCTCCAAGGGCGCGGCCGGCATCACCGGCGCGGGCTTCATCACGCTCGCCGCCACGCTCTCGGTCGTCCCCTCGGTTCCGGTCGCCGGCATGGCGCTGATCCTCGGCATCGACCGCTTCATGTCGGAATGCCGCGCGCTGACCAACTTCGTCGGCAATGCGGTCGCCACCGTCGTCGTCGCCCGCTGGGAAAACGAGCTGGACAAGGCGCAGCTCGATGCGGCGCTGGGCGGCGCACCGCTCGCCGTCGAGCCGACCCCCGCCCCGGTCCTCCAGGCGGCAGAATAGGTCTCCCAAGACCCGCAGGCCGCAAGGCCGATCAGGCCTCCGCTCGCAAGAGCGGGGGCCTTTTCTTATAGACAGCCGACGAAGGAAGTGATTGACCGGATCAGGAACTTCGATATGAACGAGAGACCCTCCTTCTCCGTGAGCCGTCATGAGCCGCAATTTCCTCGTCGTCGATCCCGAAACCGATATGGCGGTGCTCAAGGGCCTCGCCTCACCGGCCCGGGCTTCCATCCTCAAACTCCTGCACAGCCGCGGCCCGACCAATGTTAACGAGCTTACCGACCTTCTGGCGCTGCCGCAGTCGAGCGTCTCGATCAATGTGCAGGCGCTGCAGGATGCGGGGCTGATCCGCACCGAGACGGTCAAGGCGCGCAAGGGCAATCAGAAGGTCTGCCACCCGCTTTACGACGAGATCCTCGTTGTGCTGAAGAGCGATATCAAGGAAACGGAAGAAGACGCGATCGAAGTCTCGATGCCGCTCGGGCTTTATACGAGCTTCGAGGTCTCCGCACCCTGCGGCCTCTGCTCGCCCGAAGGCATTATCGGCCTGCTCGACGTGCCGAGCACCTTCCTCGATCCGGACCGGATGAAGGCCGGGCTGATCTGGTTCACCCGCGGCCATCTCGAATATCAGTTTCCAAACAATGCCCGGCTCGCCAATGCCGAGATCCGCGAGATCGAGTTCGTGCTGGAGCTCAGCTCCGAAGTGCCCGGCACCAGCGCCGACTGGCCCTCCGACATCACCCTCGCCGTCAACGGCATCGAGGTCGCGACCTGGACCTCGCCGGGGGATTTCGGTGACAAAAGAGGGGTTTACACGCCCGACTGGTGGAAGCTGAAGGGCTCGCAATATGGCAAGCTCAAGAATTTCCGCGTCGGCGCCGAAGGCACCTTCGTCGATGGCCTGCGCATGTCGGACGTGACGCTCGGCGACCTCAAGCTCGGCGACCATCACTCGATCCGCCTGCGGATCGGCGTCAAGGACGATGCCAAACATCCTGGCGGGATCAACATTTTCGGCCGCGGCTTCGGCAATTACGACCAGGATATCCTGCTACGGGTAAAGACGCGTTAGGCAGCCTCGGCCCGATTTCGTCTTACCGCAACGCACAACACAATCTGCTTGACCACAAGAGTGGCCTCCGCTTTATTGATCTTAATTCGTGATACAAATCACAAAAGACGATACAGTTGGGAGGCAGGCATGAAGGCAGCGGTGGTCGCGCATAAGGGGTTTACGATCTCGACGATCGACCCGAGACTCTATGGGTCCTTCATCGAGCATCTCGGCCGTGCCGTCTATACCGGCATCTATGAGCCGACCCACCCGACCGCCGATGAGAATGGCATGCGCCGCGACGTGATCGACCTCGTCAAGGAGCTCAACGTGCCGATCGTCCGCTATCCCGGCGGCAATTTCGTGTCCGCCTATAATTGGGAGGATGGCGTCGGCCCGAAGGACGAGCGCCCCGTCCGCCTCGATCTCGCCTGGCACACCTCAGAGAGCAACCAGGTCGGCCTGCATGAATTTGCCGATTGGTGCGACAGTGTCGGCACGGAGATCATGCTGGCGGTCAATCTCGGCTCGCGCGGGCTGGACGAGGCCCGCAACTTCCTCGAATACACCAATCACGAAGGCGGCAGCGCCTGGAGCGACAAGCGTCGCGCCAATGGCCGTGAGAAGCCCTTCGACGTGCGGCTCTGGTGCCTCGGCAACGAGATGGACGGCCCCTGGCAGATCGGCCACAAGAGCGCCGACGAATATGGCCGCCTGGCGCATGAGACCGCAAAGGCCATGCGCGCCTTCGACAGCCGGCTGGAGCTCGTCGTCTGCGGCTCCTCCAACGCCCATATGCCGACCTATCCGCAATGGGAGGCGACCGTCCTCGAGCATACCTATAACGAGGTCGACTATATCTCGCTGCATATGTATTTCGAGAACCGGGCCAAGGACACGGCCAACTACCTCGCCCGCAGCCTGGAGCTCGACACCTATATTGCCACCGTTGCCGGCGTCATCGCCTATGTGAAGGCGAAGAAGCGCTCGACCAAAGACGTCTACATCTCGTTCGATGAGTGGAACGTCTGGTATCATTCCAAGGAGCGAGACCGCGCGATCCTCGAAGGCGGGTCCGGCTGGCCGGAGGCGCCGCCGCTTTTGGAGGATGACTATAATTTCGAGGACGTGCTGCAGGTCGGCCTGATCCTCAATACCTTCATCAACCGTTCCGACGTCGTGAAGATCGCCTGCCTGGCGCAGCTCGTGAACGTCATCGCGCCGATCATGACCGTGCCCGGCGGGCCGGCCTGGCGGCAGACTATCTTCTATCCCTATTATTTCGCCTCTGTCTTCGGTCGCGGCACGGCGCTGAAGCTGATGGTCGATAGCCCGAACTATGTAGCCCGGGATGTCGGCGCGGTTCCCTATCTCGACGTCTCCGCCGTGCATGATGCGGAGAGCGGCCATGTCACCTTCTTCATCGTCAACCGCCATCTGACCGAGGCGCTCGATCTTGACGTAACGCTGATCGAGTTCGGCGCGCTCTCGGTCGTCGACGACCAGGTGATGACCCACCCGGACCTCACCATCACCAACACCGCCGAAAACCCGGATGCGGTGAAGCCGGTCAGGGGCGAAGGGGCGGCGGCGCAGGAAGGGCGGCTGACGGCCAGCATCGCGCCGCTCAGCTATCGGATGATCCGCTTGAAGGCATAAGCGAGGCAGGCCGGCGACACGGGGAGGTGTCGCCGTCAAGAAGACAGTTGGGAGGAACGATGACAGGATCAGCCATCGCCGTGCGCACCGCATTCCATGCGGAGGCTCGCCCATGACCGCGCAGATCGAGATCGACCGCGTCACCAAGCGCTATGGCGCGCTCACCGTGCTCGAGAATCTTTCGCTCTCGGTCAAGGCCAACGAGTTCATGGTCTTCCTCGGGCCCTCCGGCTGCGGAAAATCGACGCTTCTGCGCATGATCGCCGGGCTCGAAAGCGTCGACGAGGGCACGATCGCCATCAACGGTACGCGCATCGACACGTTGCCGCCCGGCCAGCGCGACATTGCCATGGTCTTCCAGTCCTATGCGCTTTACCCGCATATGACGGTCGCCGATAACATGGCCTTCGGCCTGCGCAATATCGGCATCGGCGAAGATGTGATCGCTACCCGCATCGCAGAAGCCGCGCGCATGCTGGAGATCGGCCATCTTCTGGAGCGTAAGCCGAGCCAGCTTTCCGGCGGCCAGCGCCAGCGCGTGGCGATCGGTCGGGCGATCGTCAAGGAGCCGAAGGCCTTCCTGTTCGACGAGCCGCTCTCCAACCTCGACGCCGCGCTCCGCGTCCGCACCCGCGTCGAGCTGGCGCAGCTGCGCAACCGCGTGCGCTCCACCATGATCTTCGTCACCCACGACCAGATCGAGGCCATGACGCTCGCCGACCGCGTGGTGGTGATGAACAATCGCCGGATCGAGCAGATCGGCACGCCGATGGAGATCTATGATCGGCCGGCGACGCGCTTCGTCGCCGCCTTCGTCGGCTCGCCCGCCATGAACTTCCTGCCGGTCACGCTCGGCGGCTCGGGCGGTGCCGCGGTCGCAACCCTGCCCGATGGCGCGGTCCTGCCGACAGCCATCCGCACCACGCCGGCGCTCTCCGGCGCGCTGGAACTCGGCATTCGCGCCGAAGCCGTGCGGCCAGCGCGCGATGGCGTGGCGCCCGTCACCTCCGGCAAAATCGAGGTCCTGGAGCGGCTCGGCGACCGGACACTGCTCTACACGCGGCTCGCCGATGGCAGCCTGGTGGTCGCCGAAGATGCCGGCGCCAGCCGGGCGGCGATCGGCGATACGGTGCCGCTCGCCATCGACGGCAGCCGCGCCCATCTGTTCGAGGCCGATGGCCAGGCCCATCATGCGGAGGGCGCCGGCCATGGCTGATGCGATGCTCACCGAACAGGCCGCCGCAGGGGCCGCCCGCGTCAAGATCCGCCGCGTCGATGTCAGCGCGCCGGACTGGCGCAATGCCCTCTTCGTCGCGCCCTATCTCCTCTTCTTCGTCACCCTGCTCGCCTTCCCCCTCGTCTGGGGCATCTGGCTCAGCCTGCACAAGGCGGATGCCTTCGGCACGGGGCGCTTCGTCGGGATCGGCAATTACATTCGCCTCTTCAACGACCGCATCTTTCTCCAGGCGATCTGGAACACCTTCACCTTCGTTCTCATGACCGTCCCGCCGCTTGCGATCATCGGCCTCGCGCTGGCGCTGGCGCTCAATCGGCCGGGCAAGACGGCGGCGTCGCTCAGGGCCCTGTTCTTCGCCTCCTCGGTGCTCTCGGTCACCATCGTCACGCTCATCTGGCGGATCGTCTTCATCCCCAATTTCGGCCTGCTCACCACCATCTATGGCTGGTTCGACGCCACTGCGCCCGCCTTCCTGTCCGATCCCGATCTGGCGCTGATCGCCATTGCGATTGCCACCATCTGGTGGTGCATCGGCCTGCCGATGATGCTGTTCCTCTCCGCCCTCCAGCAGATCCCGCCGGATATCTACGAGGCGGCCGCGCTCGACAATGCCAGCCGTTGGCGCACGCTGCGCCACATCACCCTCCCCTCGATCAAACGCACCTTCGTGCTGGTGATCGTCATCCAGATCGTGCTGCAGTTCCAGCTCTTCGGCCAAGCCAGGCTGATGACCAATGGCGGCCCGAATAACGCCTCCATGCCTCTGGTCTTCTACATCTACGAAGCCGCCTTCCGGAAATGGGATCTCGGCCTCGGCGCCGCCGCCTCCGAAGTGCTCTTCGTGCTGATCCTGATCGCCGCCATGGCCCAGTTTCTCGTCTCGCGCCGGAAGGGAGAAGATGCATGAGCGCGCCCGCCCCCGTTCTGACCGGCGCCGGCCGGATGGTCGGCCGCTCCTCTGGCGACCGCGTGATCCTTGGCCTCACCATGCTCGGCGCGCTCCTGATGATGGCGCCGATCCTCTGGGTCATCGGCCTCTCCTTGAAGGACAACAAGGAGCTGATGGTCAGCATGAACGCCGTCTTTTCGGCGCCCTACACGATCCAGAACTACATCAATATCCTGGCGACCTCCTCGGTGTTCCGCTGGATCCTCAACAGCATCATCGTCTCCGGCGGCGTGACGATCGGCACACTGATCCTCTGCTCGCTGGCCGGCTACGGCTTTGCGCGGCTCAATTTTCCCTTCCGCAACGCGCTCTTCATCATCGTGCTGATGGGGCTCGCCGTGCCGGAGCAGGCCGTGCTGATCGCCCGCCACCAGATCTTTTCCTGGCTGAAGTTCCACAACACCTATCAGGGCCTGATCCTTCCCGGTCTCTCCGCCCCCTTCGGCGTCTTCCTGATGACGCAATATTTCCGCGCGATCCCGAAGGAGCTCGACGAGGCAGCGCTGCTCGACAATGCGAGCCGCTTGAAGATCTTCTGGAAGGTGCTGCTGCCGCTGACGCTCCCCGCCCAGGCGACGCTCGGCATCTTCACCTTCCTCGGGACCTGGAACGATTATTTCTGGCCGCTGATCTCGGGCACCAAGAAGGAGATGTACACGCTCACCGTCGGCATCGCCTCGACTCAGACGAACTTCGCGCAATCCGAGGGTCTCGGCTTTCTGATGTCGCAGGCGGTCTTCGCCGGCGCGCCGATCCTGATCCTCTACCTCTTCTTCCAGAAATACATCGTCCAAGCGGTATCCGGCGCAGCGATGCGCTGATCCGGGGACGATCACGACATCCGGTTTGAGGAGAACCGGCTGATACCCATAAACAGGAGGAACGACCCGATGATGCATGCCTTTCGACACACAGTCCTGGCGGCCGCCTCGCTGATCGCGATCAGCTGCGCGAGCCCGGCCTTCGCGGCGACGGAACTGACCGTCCAACGCTTCTTCGGCGCCTGCGACGCCGATTTCGGCAGCAATACCGACGTCCGCAAGGCCGTCGGCGAATGCGGGATCATCACCTCGCTGATCAACAAGTTCAGCGTTGACAATCCGGACATCAAGGTTTCGGTGACGACGGTGGAATGGCCGGGCTATGACCAGCTGACCGCCCAGTTCGCCGCCGGCGATCCGCCGGATATCGTCACCATTCACCATTCGGTGCTGTCGGACTATCAGTCGAAGGGCCTGCTGATGCCGCTCGACGACGTGCTTTCCGCCGCGGGCGTGAAACCCGAGGAGTTCACCGATGCGAGCCGCAACGGGGTGACCAAGGAAGGCAAGCTCTATGGCCTGCCGATCGACAACTGGACCATGCTCTTCCACATCAACATGGACCTCTTCAAGCAGGCCGGGCTGGTCAATGCCGATGGCACGCCGAAGCTGCCGACCAGCGTCGACGAACTGATGGCTGACGCCAAGCAGTTCCGCGAGAAGACCGGCAAGCCCTATTTCGTCCAGAACCTCGCCAACGAGACGGCGCTCTACACGCGCAATCTCTATACCTATCTCTTCCAGCAGGATTCCGACTTCTTCGCCGATCCAGTCAAGGTCAAGCTCAACACGCCGGAGGCCAAGAAGGTCGTCGAGATGTACAAGGCGATCTATGACAATGGCGATACGACCAAGGACCTGGATTATGCCGGCGGCATCAATGCTTTCCTCGCCGGCGAAGGCGGCGTGCATCTGAACGGCACCTGGATGATCGGCGACTACAACGCCTCGTCGGAAACGCCCGGCACGGCCCTCAACAAAGGCGGCTATGCGGTCTACCCCTACCCGCAGCTCTTCCCCGGTAAGAAGGCGCAATATGCCGACGGCCATGCCTGGGCCGTCTCGCAGAAGGACCGCACCGAGGAGCAGACGGCGGCGATCGGCAAGTTCCTGAAATTCTTCGCCGACAATGATTTTGAATGGTCGCGCACCGGCCATCTGCCGTCGGTCAAGGCGGTGTTCGACAGCGCCGAGTTCAAGGCCCTGCCGCATCGCGACACGGTCGCCGCCATCGCCGACCTCGGCACGTCCCTGCCGAGCACGGTGCAGCGCCAGTTCGCCATCCAGGACATTATTGGCCAGGAGATGAACTCGGCCGTCACCGGACAGAAGGATGTCGATGCGGCGCTGAGCGACATGGAGAGCCGCGTCAACGACCTGCTCGCCAATCTCTGACCTGAGACCAGAAGGCCCCCTCCCAGCCATCGCGGACCGGGCCCGTCTGCCACGCGCAGCGGGCCCGACCCGTTTCCGACCCGGCCGGACCCGAGAGTACCCCTGAAACGCGAAACGCCCGCGGCAAGTGCGGGCGTTTGGGGGCCTTTCCAGCCGAAGCCGGAAAGTATGTCCGGCTGCGGTCTTAGCGGACTGCAGCGCGGGCGACGGTGCGGATGTCCGAGCGGGCGATGCCGAGGTCGTTGAGTTCGCGGTTCGACATGCGGCCGAGTTCGAGAACGGTCTGGCGATACTTGACCCAGTTGTTCAGCGTGCGTGCGACGTTCATTGTGATCACCTTTTTGATCTTGAGCTTGTGCTAATCTCGCGGTCCCGACCTTGCGTCTGTCTGTCCCGCTTTCTTGAGACTGTTATACGCAGGACGACGGTCCACAACCAGCGCGAAGCCCTCACGGCACCCATGCGGCGACCGCATGGCTAAACCGTTTTAGTGCTTTTCGATATGCACTCTTAAGGGATCTGAAAGCTTTCTATGATCTGACAGGCTGGCGACGATCCGGCCCATCGCGGGGCGATCAGGCCATGGCCGGCGTGGCCGCGACCGCCTGTGGCACCGCATCGATCCGCATCTCGCTTTCCGCATCGAAGACATGGATCTGCCCCGGCGGAATCGCGATCGCGATCACGTCGCCGACCGCGGCCGGGCTGCGGCCATTGGTGACGAGGACGATCTCCGGGCGGCTGTCGGTGGTGATGTAGCTGTTGGAGCCGGTGCTCTCCACCGCCGCCACCCGGCAGCGGATCGTCCCCTCCCCCTCCGGCACCACGGTCAAATGTTCCGGCCGAAGGCCGGCGATCAGCGGCCGCCCGGCGGGCACGGCGCGATCGAGCGGGATCGTCTGCGGCGTGCCGAGATCGAGCACCAGCGAACGCCCGTCGGCGCCCGCGGTCGCCGGCACGAAGTTCATGGCGGGCGAGCCGATGAAGCCGGCGACGAAGCGGTTGACCGGGCGGTCGTAGAGGTCGAGCGGCGCGCCCTGCTGTTCGATCACGCCCTGGCGCATGACGACCACATGGTCGGCCATGGTCATGGCTTCGATCTGGTCATGCGTCACATAGACCGAGGTGGCACCCAGCCGGTCGTGCAGCGCGCGAATCTCCTTGCGCATATGAACGCGCAGCGCCGCATCGAGATTGGAGAGCGGTTCGTCGAACAGGAAGGCCTTGGGGTGGCGGATGATCGCCCGGCTCATGGCGACCCGCTGGCGCTGGCCGCCGGAGAGCTCGCGCGGATAGCGCTTGAGCAAGGGGGTCAATCCCGTGGTCGCCGCCACCTCCTCGGCCGCCTTGCGGCATTCGGCCTTGGGTACACCGCGGATGCGCAGGCTGTAGGTGAGATTCTCCTCCACCGTCATATGCGGATAGAGCGCATAGGACTGGAAGACCATGGCAAGGTCGCGCTTGCGCGGCGGCACATTCGTCATGGTCTCGCCGGCGATCAGCAGATCGCCGCTGGTGATCCGCTCCAGCCCGGCCATGGAGCGCAGCAGGGTCGACTTGCCGCAGCCGGAGGGGCCGACCAGCGCGACGAACGAGCCCTTGCGGATCTTGAGGTCGATATTCTTCAGCGCGTGATAGGCGCCGTAATGCTTGTTCACGCCCGTAAGCTCGATCTGGTTCATCACTTGAGGGCTCCTGAGGTGAGGCCGGACACGATGCGGCGCTGGAGGAGGACGAAGAGGGCGAGGATCGGCGTCACATAGATCGTGGCGAAGGCCATGATGTTGTTCCACTCATTGGTGTTCGGCCCCATGAAGCTGTTGAGCCCGACGCTCGCCGGCTGTAGCTCGATGGTCTGGATCATCGACTTCGAATAGACGAACTCGCCGAAGGCTTGCATGAAGATCAGGATCGCACTGACCAAGATGCCATTGCGGGCGAGCGGCAGCACGATGTTGAAGAAGGCGCCGATGCGGGAATTGCCGTCGACGAGTGCCGCCTCCTCGAGCTCCATCGGCACGCTCATGAAGGTGGCCCGCACCAGGACGACGAAGAAGGGCATGGCCTTGGCGGCGATCGCGATGATGACGGCGAGCCGCGGGCTGGCGATCAACCCGATCTGCGAGAAGCCGACGAAGATCGGCGTGATCATCAGCGAAGCCGGCAATACCTGCAGCATCAGGATCAGGAACAGCCCGGCATCTACCCAGCGCGAGCGATAGCGCGCGAGCACATAGGCGCAGCCTGTGCCGAGCACGGTGACCAGCGTCACCGCGCCGACTGCGATGAGGAGCGAATTCCAGAGATAGCGGCCCATGTTCCGGCTTTCCCAGACAAAGGCATAGACGCCCCATTGCGGCTCGCTCGGGAAAAGCTCCGGCGGGGTGGCGAACATGGAGGAGCCGGTCTTCAGCGCCGTCACATACATCCAGTAGAGCGGGAAGAGATAGATGGCGGCGAGCGCCAGCGCGATCGCGAACATCAGACGGTGGCGGGTGGTCTCGCTCATCCGCGCACCTCATGCCTGGTCGAGCGGACATAGACCACCGAGGCGATCATGACGAAGATGATCATGACCACGGAAATGGTGGCGCCGGCCGCGAAATCATATTGGCGGAAGGAGAGATCCCAGGCCCAATATTGCGTGACGTTGGAGGAATTGTTCGGCCCACCCGAGGTGATGGCGGCGAAGAGGTCGAACTGCTGCAGGGTGAAGATCAGACCCAGCGAGATGATGGCGCCGATGGTCGAGCGCATCATCGGCAGCGTGATGGTCCAGAACCGCTGGAGGGCATTGGCCCCGTCGAGTTCGGCGGCCTCATAGAGATCCTTGGGGATCGCCGAAAGGCCGACCGAGAGCAGGATCATGTTGAAAGAGGTGCCGAGCCAGATATTGGCGATGATGACGGCGAAGAGCGAATAGTTCGGATCCGAGCGCCAGAAGATGTTGCCGTCGATCAGGCCGAGGTTGTTGAGGATGAAATTGAGGATGCCGAAATCGCCGGACAGGATCCAGTTCCAGATCGCGCCCACCACCAGCCCCGGCATGACCCAGGAGACGAGGAACAGCCCGCGCAGCCAGGAGGCGCCGGGGAAATTAGTCCAGAAGAACAGAGCGAGCGAAAAGCCGATGACGAACTGGCCGGCGATCGACGCGACGACGAAGATCGCGGTGTTCTTCAGGATCGGCCAGGTCTCGGGCTGCGAGAACAGCGTCACGTAGTTCTTGAAGCCGACGAAGGGCCGCATCAGCGTTCCGAGGCTGAACATGTCGACCTCCTGAAAGCTCATCAGCACATTATAGGCGAGCGGCAGGCCCGACAGGACGAGCAGATAGGCGAAGGGAAAGGCGATCAGGACGAGATCGAAGCCTTTTCCATCTGCAATGCTGGCGATGACGCGTTTCATGGATCGATCCCGTGATCTCGGTCGCTGGAGCCCTTTCGGGCGGCGGGGCCTCTCGGTCGAAGGGCGGTGCGGCCACTCGGGCCTAACCGGACAAGGCTGCTCCTCGAGCCGACCCTGCAGGCGGGCGCCGGTTGGACGTTCCGTCGTCCCGGCACCCGCCCCAGGTTCGCTTCCTGGGAGGAAAGCTCTTTTGCCTGCTTCGGCGCGTCGGCGATCAGCCGAGCACGGCCTTGATCTTCTCCGCCGCCTGGTCGAGCGCCTCCTGCGCGCTCATCTGGCCGGTCAGCGCCGCCTGGATGGCGCCCTGGATCGCCTTGGAGATTTTCGGCCATTCGGGATGCGGGCCGCGAGGCTTGGCATATTTCAGCTGTTCCTCGAACACTTTGAGCGCCGCATCCTTCTTCTCATTGCCGGTCGGCGGAATGGCGATGTCGGAGCGAGCTGGCAGCTGGCCGAAATCCTTGAACATCCGCTTGTCCTGCGACACGAAATATTCGAGCACCTTGAAGGCTTCCTGCGGGTGCTGCGTGTTCGAAAAGATCGCCCAGTTGAAGTCACCCATGGCGGAGGAGCGCTCGGCACCCGCTTCCGGCACTGGCAGCAGCGCCACCGCCCAGTCGAACTTGGCCTCCTCGCTCATCCGATCGAGCTCCCAGGGGCCGGAAATCGCCATGGCGGCATTGCCGGAGTTGAAGGTCCCGGTCGAATCCCACTGGCCGCGGGTCAGCGTATCGGGCGAGGCGAGTTTCTCGTCCATGATCGCCTTCCATGTCTCGAGCGCCTTGACCGCGCCCGGCGCATTGATCGCCTGATAGGAGCCGCCGCCCATCTGCGCCCAGGGCAGGAACTGGAAGGTGCCCTCCTCGCTGGCCTTGGCAGAGAAGGCGAGGCCATAGACGTTCTTGGCGGGGTCATTCAGCTTGCGCGCCGCGTCGAGCAGCTCGGCCCAGGTCTGCGGCGGCTTGTCGGGGTCCAGCCCCTTCGCCTTGAACATGTCCTTGTTGTAGTAGAGCGCGATCGTGTTGGTCGCCTTCGGCACGCCGTAATATTTGCCGTCCCACATGACGGAGGCAAGCGGGCCGGGATAGTAGTTCTCGGTCTTGATCTCGCTCGACCCCTTGATCATGTCGGTCAAGTCGAGGAAGGCGCCCCGCGAGGAAAACAGCGCGTGCTCGGGATTGTCGACGGCGATGATGTCCGGCGCCTGGCCGGTGGAAAAGGCGCGCATCGCCTCGCTCACCACATCATCGAACTGGATCTCGCGATATTCGACCGTGATACCGGTCTTCATCGCATTGTAATCCTTAATCAGGTTCGGGGCCGGCTGGATGGCGCGGTCGAGCGACCAGACGGTGATCTTGACGTCCTCGGCCCGGGCCGAAAGGCCGAAGCTCGAAACGGTTGCCAGCGCCAGCGCGCCGGCGGCAAGCCATGTCCTCATCATCATGTTCTCCTCCTTTAATGGTCTTCGTCGATCCGCCCGGCATCCTCCCGATGCCAGCCGGCAGTCTTGAACCACGCAGACGCGCGCTCAGCTCGGATCGGTGACGAAGCTGCCGCCTCGGCACTGTTTGAGGTAATTCAGGCCATGCACCTGGCCGGTCATCTCCAGCGCATCGCGATAGACCGGGTCATGCCAGCCCTCGATATCGATCGAGCCCGACCAGCCGGCGAGACGCAGCTCGGAGATGATGTCGGTCCAGTTGCTGTCGCCGAAGCCCGGCGTGCGCATGAAGACGAAGGGCAGCTTGCCGAAAATGCCGTGCTCGCGGATCACGTCCCAGCGGATGGTCGCGTCCTTGCCATGCACGTGGAAGATCTTGGGCGCCCATTTGCGGATCTGCGGCAGCGGGTCGATCAGATAGACCATCTGGTGGCAGGGCTCCCATTCAAGCCCGATATGATCGTCCGGCGTCTCGTTGAAGATCAGCTCCCAGGCATCCGGGTTGTGGGCGATGTTCCAGTCGCCGGTCTTCCAGTTGCCGTCCATGGCGCAATTCTCGAAGGCGATCTTCACGCCCTTGTCGGCCGCCCGTTTTGCGAGCTCGCTCCAGATCTCCCTGTAGCGCGGCAGGCTGTCGGGCAGCGGCTTGCCGCGCACCCGGCCGGTGAAGCCGGCGACGCAGGTGGCGCCGAAATGATGGGCGTTGTCGATGCAATCCCTCCAGCCCTGCAGCGTCTGCAGATCGAGATCCTCGCCCTCCAGCGGATTGCCGAACATGCCGAGCGTCGAGATGGTGATGTCGCGATCGCCGATCGCTTCGCGGCAGCGCTGGCCGAGTTCGGCGAGATCCTGGCCGTTGGTGGTCTGCCAGAAGAAGGGCTCGAAGCTTTCGAAGCCGAGATCAGCGATCTGGCCGATCCGCTCGGCCGCCTTGCCGGCGCTGGCGCTGATCATGGTGCCGATACGGATGGAGGTGGCGGGCGTGCTCACGCTGGGATCGTCCTTATGCTGTCAGGGAAACCGGCTGGCCGGTGCGGGCGCTCTCGATGGCGCCGAACACCATCGCGAGACTGTGGATATTGTCGTGGCCGACCGTTTCGGGCCCCTCGCCCGTCTCGATCGCGCGCAGGAAGTCGATCAGCACGCTGGCGTGCCCGTGCGTCTTCGTCTCGTCCTCGGCCGGCGGCACGTCGATCAGCTCCGCGCCGCGCAGAAGCCCCGCGTCGCTGCCGGCAACGGCGGCCTCGAAACGATCGGCGCCGTCCCATGTCAGCATTCCCTTGGAGCCGACGAGGCGCCACGCGCTTTCCCAGCTGGTCCGCTCGCCTTCGGCGCACCAGGAGCCGCGATAGGTGAAGACCGCGCCCCCCGACAGCGTGAAGATGGCGTTCGCCGCTGCGCCGTGGGCGTACCAGGAGCCTTCCGGGTTGGTCTCGACGCAGTAGACCGTTTCCGGAACCCTGCCCGAGACGAAGCGCGCTGCGTCGAAGGTGTGGATCGCCATGTCGAGCAGCAGCACATTGTCCATCTGCTCGCGAAAGCCGCCGAAATGCGGCGCCAGAAAGAAATCGCAGTGGACGCCGGTCAGCGTGCCGATGGCACCGCTCTCGACGAAACGGCGCATGCGCCGGACGCCGTCGATGTAGCGGCGGTTCTGGACGACGGCATGGATGCGCTCGGCTTTCTGCGAAAGCGCCAGCAGTTCGCGCGCTTCTTCGAGCGAGGCCGCCATCGGCTTTTCGCTGAGCACATGGCAGCCGCGCGACAGCGCCAGTGCCACGACGGCCCGGCGCGCGGCCGGCACGACGATATCGAAGACGAGCTCGGCGCCGGTGCGCTCGATCATCTCGCCGAGATCCGTACCGATTTCCGCCCGGCTCAGGCCGAACTCCTCGGCCCGGGCGCGGGCAGCCGACGCATCGAGATCGACGAGACCGACGATCTCGACCCGCTCTTTCAACTCCGGCTTCTCCAGGAGCGCGTTCAGCCAGCCTCTGGCCATAGCTCCGCACCCGCACAAAACGGCCCTATAGGTCACGAATGAATCCTCCTGAACGGGGCAAAAGCTCCTCAACCCGGCCCCGTAAACGTTTACGATCCTATTTACAGATGGTCTGACATGTCAATAGTCTGGGAGAGAATTGAGCGGGCACGGGAAATCATGAGCGTCGTGAAGGGCATAAGGCAGCTGGCCGAGCATCTGGACATTTCGATCGGCACGGTCTCGCGCGCGCTGAACGGCAAGAAGGACGTGAACGAGGAGACGCGGCGCCGGGTGCTCGATGCGGCCGAGCAGCTCGGCTATGTTGCCAACCAGTCCGGCCGGGCGCTACGAAAGGGCGCGACCGGGGTCATTGGCTTCATGATGCAGACCGGTCACGAGATCACCGGCCATGGCGACACCTTCTTCATGAGCGTCTTCGACGGTGTACAGACGGTCTTTGCCCGCCACGGCCTCGACCTCGTCGCCCTCCTCTGCTCATCCGATGAGGACCCGGACGCCTATCTGAAGCGGGTGGTGGCGCGCGGCTTTGCCGATGGCATGATGCTCTCCGCCACCCGGCGGATCGACCATCGCTTCGAACTTCTCGACCGGCGGAAGATCCCCTTCGTGACGCTCGGCCGCAGCCTGATCGATGTCGGCCAGCCCTGGATCGACCTCGATTTCGAGGGGATGGCGGAGATCACCATGCATCGCCTGGCAGGCAGGGGGCATCGCCGCATCGCCCTTCTGCGACCGGTCGACGACCTCAATCTCGGCCCTGTCTTCCTGGAGAAATGCCGGGAGACCCTTGCAGGCTATGGTCTCACCATTCCGGACGAGCTGGTCATCAAGGCGCTGCCAAGCGAAGCGGGCGGCTATCGCGCAGCTCAGGCAATTGCGGCGATGGCGGAGCGGCCGAGCGCGGTCGTCGTTCTGAACGACGGCACGGTCAACGGGCTCTATCATGGGCTCGACGCGGCGGGGCTGACGCCCGGCAAGGAGATCGCCGTCATCGGCCTGCACAATCCGCAGGCACGCTATCTCTCGCCGCGGCTCACCTGTTTCGAACTCTCGCTGCGCGACCTTGGCATCGCGCTTGCCGAAAGCCTGCTCTCCACCATGCCAGCCTACGCCGCCCATTATCCGGACGCCGTCCGGCGCAGGCTCTGGCCGATGCGGCTGTCGGAAGGAGAGAGCGGCTGACAAAGACAAAAAGCCGGCCACGCGCGAGGCGGGCCGGCTCGGGAGGATGGCCGGTCATCCCGGCCGATTGGTGCCGTACTTACGACTTCGGCAGCAGCACCTTGTCGATGACGTGGATCACGCCGTTCGACTGCTTGACGTCGGCAATGGTGACGGTGGCGACGCCGCCGGTCTCATCGGTGAGCGTGATCATCTTGCCTTTCTGCTTGGCCTTCAGCACGCAGCCACCGACGGTCTTCACGTCATGCTCGCCGCCATCGTCCTTGATCATCTTGGCGATGGCCATGGACATGGCATCGGCGGCCACGACATGGCAGGTCAGCACCTTGGTCAGCTGCGCCTTGTTTTCCGGCTTCAGCAGCGTGTCGACGGTGCCGGCCGGCAGGGCGGCGAAGGCTTCGTTGGTCGGTGCGAAGACTGTGAACGGGCCCTTGCCTTCGAGCGTCGAGACCAGGCCGGCAGCCTTGACGGCAGCCACGAGCGTGGTGTGATCCTTCGAATTGACGGCGTTCTCGATGATGTTCTTGTTCTCATACATGGCCGCGCCACCGACCTTCGGGTTGGCAGCCTGTGCGGAGACGACCGCAGCGGAAACGAGGGCAGCAGCAGTGACGGTGCGAAGTGCAAACTTAAACATGATAAGCTCCTCATCCTTCTTGGTTGGCCTCGCCCGGCGCGCGTCGCGCTGGTTGCGAGGCTGGTCACATCCTGGTGACGGGCAAGAGACGAGCGCTTCTCGAGAAGAGTTTCAGATGCACCTGTCGATAGAGGAGAAAAATCTTAAATAATTGTGAACACGTGGAAATTTGAGGTTCAGCGACGAATCACTGGTCCAGCGGCGAAGGGCGCGGTGCTCGGACGGCCGTCACGCGACCCGCCGAAGGGCTCCAAGGTGACCGCGAGCGTCACACCCTCGGTGAGCTTCGGCCGCAGCTCTGCCGGCACCTCGAAGCTGCCCTCGCCGCTCTGCGGCAGGACGCCGATCGAGATCGGCGCGGCATCGGCGCCCGGGATTACCCAGAGCTCCAGCGAATGGGTCGGTTCCGCCTTTGCCGCCACCGGCGTCACGGTGAAGCGGCCATCCTCCGGCTGATAGCGGGCAAGCAGGGAGAGCGCCGGGTCGGCGCCGGACATGGTAGCAACCAGCGGCGCCGTCGACTGGGCGGACGTCACGCTCCGCAGCTGCAGGCCGAGCGAGACGACAAGGCCCAGGAAGCAGGCGGCGGCAAGGCCGCGCCAAAGAGCGACCGACTGCCACCAGCCGCCAGTGGCTCTGACCGGGGCCGTTTTCGCGCCGAAGAGGCGCTTCTCGATGCGGTCGTAGAGCTCCGGCGTCACCGGTTCCTCGCCGGTGTCGTCGAGCGACAGGAACCGTTCTTCCCAGCTGGAGACAAGCGCGGCAAAGCGCTGATCGCGACGGATTCGCAGCTCCGCCTGCTTTCGCTCGCCAAGCGACGAGACGCCGAGAACATATTCGGCGGCAAGAAGCTCGTCGCGGGCGCGATCCTCCCCGCTCTCGTCCGGCATCGTCATCGGTCCAGGCACTCTTTCAGTTTCAAAAGGCTGCGGCGCAGCCAGGTTCTCATCGTATTGAGCGGCACACCATGGCGTTCCGCAAGGTCCTGATAGCTCAGGCCCTCCACATAGGCACTGCGCACCGCCTCAGCGCGCGCCGGCGGCAGTTCGGCCATGCAGCGGTCGATCCGCCGGCCCTCCCCGCGAACGATTGCCGCGGCTTCCGGATCCGGCGCGGAATCGGCAATCTCCAGCCCGTCCACGTCAATGGCCATGCCGAAGGGCCGCCGGGCCCGGGCGAGATCGATCGCATGATTGCGCGCGATGGCCGAGAGCCAGCCGAGCGGGCTGCCGCCCGTCAGCGCAAAAGCATCCGCACGCCGCCAGATCTTGACGAAGACTTCCTGCAAAGCATCCTCGGCATCCGTCCTGTCTTTCAAGATACGCAAGCAGATTGCAAAAAGTTTCGGGCCGGCCTGGCGGTACAGCGCCGAAAGCGCCGCACGGTCGCGCAGGGCGACGCGCGCGATCAGATCGGCAATATCGGAGGATGCCACGCGGGGCCTTTCTCAAACTCAAGGTCTTCGACGGCGCAGACCATAGCGCGCCCATCCGGCCTGTCCAGAGCCTCGCGCATCAGAGTGGCCGAAGCCGCTCGCGCGGACGCGATCAAGAGCGGACCTTCTCGTCCTTGAAGGTGGCGACGCGATAGCCGTAGAACAACACCAGCCCGATGGCGATCGCGGTGGAGACCGGATCGACATAATGCGACACGACATCATAGGCCTGGCCGAGCAGATAGCCGGCGAGCGCCAGCCCCGCCGTCCAGATGACGGTGCCGATGGCGGAGAACAGGGTGAAGGTCAGAAGCGGCATCTGGGCGACGCCGGCTGGCACGGAGATCAGCGTGCGCACCGTCGGGATCAGCCGGCCGATCAGGATTGCGACCGGCCCATGGCGGCGAAACTTTTGGTTGGCGGTGTGTACATCCTCTTCCGTCAACGTCAGCCAGCGGCCGTGCTTGCGGGCGAACTTCTTGAGCCGCTGCTCGCCGAGGAACCGCCCGGCATAGTACCAGGGCATCACCCCAAGCAGCGACCCGATCGACCCGGCGATGATGACGGTGACGATCGACATGTCGCCCTGCGAGGCACGATAGCCGGCAAGCGGCATGATGAGTTCCGAGGGGATCGGCGGGAAGATATGTTCGAGGAACATCAGAAGCGCGATGCCGAACGCACCGAAATTCTGCATCATGCTCTGAACAAGATCTTCCATGCGACACTCCTGACTGACAAAGACGCCGGCACCATAAAGTGCTGCACTGCAGCACGGCAAGGCGCGGCCGATCCCAATTCGCGTTTCAGGAATAACGGACGCGTGATCGGAGACCGCCCATCGCAGTTCCGGCGGGAGGGCGTGTTTGGAGAGGCAGGTTACAGGGTCTGCAGATAGTCGGCGATCAGCTTGATCGAGAGCAGGAACAGCGTTGCCTGGATCAGGCGGTAGAAAAGCACTTCCGGGATCATCACCGTCAGGCGCTTGCCGACCACCGTCCCGAGGATGGCAGCGGGTGCCAGGAAGGCCAGCAGCGACGTGTCGAAACGCTCGAACTGCGACAGCGCCCAGTAGGGCACGATCTTGGCGGCGTTGACGATGGCGAAGAGGATGGTGGAGGTGCCGGCAAAGACCATCTTTTCCAGCCGCTGCGGCAGCACATACATCTGGTAGGGTGGCGCGCCGGAATGGGAGACAAAGCTCGTGAAGCCGGTGAGCGTGCCCCAGAAAAGACCAGACGGCACCTCGGCCCGTCTTGGCGCGTCACCCCGAAAGCGGGCGCCGAACCAGGCGTTGAGGCAGAAGGCCAGTCCCGACAGTCCGACGAGAAAGCCGACGAAGACCGGCGAGACATGGGCGCTGAAGGCCCAGCCTATGCCGACGCCGAGGAGCGCAGCCGGTGTCAGGATGGCAAGATTGCGGGCCGAGAATTCACGGCGATAGAGATAGAGCCCGACCATGTCGCTGGCCACGAAGATCGGCAGCAGCAGGGCCGCGGCAGTCACCGGCGAGATGACCAGCGCCAGGAACGGCACGGCCACTGCCCCGACCGAAGGCAGCCCACCCTTCGACAGGCCAACCAGAAAGGCGGAGATGACCGCGACGGCGACCACCAGCGGTGTATGCTCGATCATCAAAATTGGGGCTCGATGGGCGCGGAGGGACACATGGCACGGGCCCGTCGCGCGTCCCGGTCCTGCGTGCCCCATGGATCGCCGAGCCCGCCTCCAGCGTCAAGCCCCGAGGAATGGCCTATGTCGGCATGGGCGAACATTCGATCCTTGAGCACCGCGTTAGGTCGCCCGCCGATGGACGCCGGCAGCACGTCGACAAGCGCCGGCGGGGCGTCTAGAGCAGTGACCTTATGACAACGCCCAGGATCTGCCGATGACCGATCTCGCCCCGCCTCCGCCGATCACCGATGCCGAGCGCGCCGCCCGCCTGTCGAAGCTCCGACTGGCGATGGAGGATGCTGGCGTTGCCGGTGTTCTGCTCGGTTCCAGCGAAAGCCTGCGCTATTTCACCGGTCTCGTCTGGCATGCAAGCGAACGGCTGCTCGGCGCGCTGGTGACGGCGGAGGCGCTCACCTACATCGTCCCCGCTTTCGAGGAGAGCCGGGTCGAGACACTGCCGCATCTCCCCGGCCGGATCGCGGTCTGGCAGGAGGAGGAGAGCCCGTCCGCGCTCATCGCCACGCTGCTTGCGCCAGCGGGCAGGCTCGCGCTCGACGAGGCGCTGCCCCTCTTCGTCTATCACGCTCTGTCGGCCACTCTCGGACCCGAACGGCTCGTCGATGGCGGCCCGCTCATCGGGCCGCTTCGCGCCGTGAAGTCGCCGACCGAAATCGCTATCATCCGCTATGCGATGGGGCTCACGCTGGAGGTGCATCGGCGCGCGCATGCCATGCTGGAGCCGGGGATCCGCGCTTCCGATGTCGTGCGCTTCATCGATGCCGAGCATCGGCGGCTTGCCGGGCGCGGCTCCACCTTCTGCATCGTCTCCTTCGGTGCCGCGACTGCGCTTCCCCATGGGGCCGAAGGCGACCAAGTGCTGGCGCCGGGCGATGCGATCCTCGTCGATACCGGCACGCGGATCGACGGCTACCATTCCGACCTGACGCGCAGCTATATGCTGGACGAGCCGGAGCCGGACTATGCCGCAGCCTGGGCTGTGGAGCGCGCAGCGCAGCAGGCTGTGTTCGAGGCGGCCCGGCTCGGCACACCTTGCCATGCGCTGGACGACGCGGCCCGAATGGTTTTGCTCAAAAACGGGCTCGGGCCCGACTATCGCCTTCCCGGCCTTCCGCATCGTGCCGGCCACGGTCTTGGCCTTGAGATCCACGAAGCGCCCTATATCGTGCGCGGCAATCGCACACCGCTCATGGCCGGTCACTGCTTCTCTAACGAGCCGATGCTCGTCCATCCAAACCGCTTCGGCATCCGGCTGGAGGACCACATCTACATGGCCGAGGACGGGCCGCATTGGTTTACCCCACCCTGTGAAAGTCCGACCCGGCCTTTCGGCTGAGCGAACGAGACAAGGCGCCGCCCGCCGGGCAGCGCCTGGTCTCTGTCAGGGTCACATCGCCTTTGGCTTAGCGATGAATGACATTGGCTTCCGCAGCCGGCTCGCCGATCGAAAAGGCACGCGAGAAGGGCATGAGCTGCCAGAGAGCCGAGAGGCCGACCAGCACATAGACAATGCGGGACAGCGCCGCGTCCTGACCGCCGAAGATCGCGGCCACGAGATCGAAATTCGCCAGCCCGACCAAGAGCCAGTTCACGCCGCCGACGATGATCAGCAGCAGGGTGAGAAGATTAAGCGCACGCATGGGGATACTCCGGTTTCCTGATGTTGCAGTCGGCTTAATGTTGCAGTCGACTAACCAAGGCACGATCCGCTGGTTCCACGAAAACGTTGACGCGCATCGTCGTTCCGCATGGGCTTCCAGCCCCTCGCTCAAGCGACCCTCGCCACAACCGTCCGGCACACGAAAATGTGTAAGCTCTGGCCGTCGGATCCCTTCGCCCTACTTCGTTCGCTTTCGGACCAAGCCCCTGATCGGGAACGGAGAGAGACATGCACCCTCCTACATTGATGGAACTGACGCGACGCGATCTTCTTATCTCGACAGCCGCGGCATCGGTCGCGGCCGGCACTGCCTCGGGGGCCGGCGCGGCAACGCCCGCCGGAACATCACCAGGCTCAAAGGAAGGCGCACCGGTCTTGTCTCAAGTCTCCTTCACCGTCAACGGCGAGCAGAAAACGCTCGACGTCGACACCCGCACCACACTTCTCGATGCGCTTCGCGAGCATCTGCACCTTACCGGCACCAAGAAGGGCTGCGACCACGGCCAATGCGGCGCCTGCACGGTGATGGTCGAGGGCCGGCGGATCAACTCCTGCCTGTCGCTCGCGCTCATGCATGACGGCGACGAGATCACCACGATCGAGGGCCTCGGCCAGCCGGACAATCTGCACCCGATGCAGGCCGCTTTCATCAAGCACGACGGCTATCAGTGCGGCTATTGCACGCCGGGCCAGATCTGTTCCGCCGTCTCCGTGCTCGAGGAAATCAAGGCCGGCATCCCCAGCCATGTCAGCGGCGACATCACCGTCGCGCCGGAGCTATCCGAGATGGAACTTCGCGAGCGCATGAGCGGCAATATCTGTCGGTGCGGGGCCTACTCGAACATTGTCGAGGCGATGACCGAAGTCGCCGGGAGGAAAGCATGAGAGCCTTCACCTATGAGCGCGCCACCTCGCCGGCCGAAGCCGCGGCGCTGGTTGCCCGCACGCCCGGCGCCCGCTTCATTGCCGGCGGCACCAACCTGCTCGATCTGATGAAGCTCGAGATCGAGACGCCGACGCATCTGATCGACGTCAACCGGCTCGGGCTCGACACGATCGAGGAAACGCCGGAGGGGGGGCTGCGCATCGGCGCGCTGGTGCGCAATACCGACCTCGCCGCCGACATGCGCGTGCGCCGCGACTATGGCGTCCTTTCGCGGGCCCTGCTCGCCGGCGCCTCCGGCCAGCTGCGCAACAAGGCGACCACAGCGGGCAACCTGCTCCAGCGCACCCGCTGTCCCTATTTCTACGACACGGCCCAACCCTGCAACAAGCGCCAGCCCGGCAGCGGCTGTTCCGCCATTGGCGGCTTCGCTCGCCAGCTCGGCATCGTCGGCGTCAGCGATGCCTGCATCGCCACCCACCCAAGCGACATGGCGATCGCCATGCGGGCACTCGACGCGACGGTCGAAACGGTGAAGGCAGACGGCTCGACCCGCGCGATCCCAATCACCGACTTCCACCGCCTGCCCGGCGATACACCGCATATCGAGACGGCGCTGGAAGAGGGCGAGTTCATCACCGCCGTCACCCTGCCGAAGCCGGTCGGCGGCAAGCAGATCTACCGAAAGGTCCGCGATCGCGCCTCCTATGCCTTCGCCCTGATCTCGGTCGCCGCCATCATCAAGGACGACAAGACCGGTGTTCTCGCCGTCGGCGGCGTGGCGCACAAGCCTTGGCGGGTCGAGGCCGCCGATGCCGAACTGCCGAACGGGGCCAGCGCCGTCCGTGCCAAGCTGCTGGCGGATGCCCGGCCGCAGGAAGACAACGAATTCAAGATCACCCTGGTCGAGCGCACCATTGGTGCCGTCCTCGAAGAAGCGCGAGGCTAAGCCCATGAAGTTCGAGAACCCCGCCACCATGAACCCGATCGACCGCATGACGGTCGTCGGCAAGCCGACGGACCGGATCGACGGGCCGCTCAAGGTTTCGGGCCGCGCGCCCTATGCCTATGAGCGTCACGACGTCGTGCCCAACCAGGCTTATGGCTATGTCGTCGGCGCCACCATCGCCAAGGGCAAGATCCGCGGCATGGATCTCGCCGCGGCCAAAGCGGCGCCCGGAGTCATCGCCATCGTCACTGCCGAAAATGCCGGCAAGCTCGACAAGGGCGAGATGAACACGGCGCACCTGCTGGCCGGCCCCGACGTCCAGCATTATCATCAGGCTGTTGCTTTGGTCGTTGCCGAGAGCTTCGAGCAGGCCCGCGCCGCTGCCAATCTCGTCAAGGTCGACTATGCGCCGGAAGACGGCGCCTTCGACCTGAAGTCGGTCAAGGACCAGGCCGTCAAGCCCGACAGCGAGGATCCGGACACGGCGGCGGGCAATTTCGACGCCGCCTTTTCCACCGCGCCGGTGAAGCTCGACGAGACCTATACCACGCCCGATCACTCCCATGCGATGATGGAGCCGCATGCCTCCATCGCTGCTTGGAATGGCGACCAGCTGAACGTCTGGACCTCCAACCAGATGATCAACTGGACGAAGGGCGATCTCGCCAAGACGCTCGGCATCGACAAGGAGAAGGTGCGGCTTATGTCGCCCTTCATCGGCGGCGGCTTTGGCGGCAAGCTGTTTCTGCGCGCCGATACGCTGCTGGCGGCGCTCGGCGCCCGTGAGGCCAAGCGTCCGGTCAAGGTGGCGCTGCAGCGGCCGCTGATGGCCAACAACACCACCCACCGCCCCGCGACGATCCAGCGCATCCGCATCGGCACGGACGAGGCCGGCAAGATCCTGGCCATCGCGCATGAGGGCTGGTCCGGCGACCTGCCGGACGGCCAGCCGGAGACCGCGGTCAACCAGACCCGCCTGCTTTACGCCGGCAAGGACCGGATGACGAAGACGCGGCTCGCCGTGCTCAATCTGCCGGAAGGCAATGCCATGCGCGCGCCGGGCGAAGCGCCGGGCATGATGGCGCTCGAAATCGCCATCGACGAGATGGCCGAGCGGCTGAAGATGGACCCGGTCGAGTTCCGGATCCTGAACGACACGCAGGTCGATCCGGAAAAGCCGGAACGACCCTTCTCCAAGCGCCAGTTCGTCGAGTGCATGAAGATCGGCGCGGAGCGCTTCGGCTGGAGTGCCCGCAAGACGCAGCCTGGGTCGACGCGCGAGGGAACGCTCCTGATCGGCCATGGCGTCGCCTCTGCCTTCCGCAACAACATGGTCATGACGTCTGGCGCGCGGGTGAAGCTCGACAATCGCGGCGTGGTCACCGTCGAGACCGACATGACCGACATCGGCACCGGCAGCTACACGATCATCGCCCAGACCGCGGCGGAGATGATGGGCCTGCCCCTGCACAAGGTCGAGGTACGGCTGGGGGATTCCTCCTTCCCGGTCTCAGCAGGCTCCGGCGGTCAGTGGGGCGCGAATTCCTCCACCGCCGGCGTCTATGCCGCCTGTGTCAAGCTGCGCGAGGCCGTTGCCGCCAAGCTCGGCTTCAATTCGGAAGACGTCACCTTCGAGAACGGCGAGGTTCGCTCCGGCAACCGCTCGGTGCCGCTCGCTGAAGCGGCAGGCGACGGCCTCACGGTCGAGGACAAGATGGAGTATGGCGATCTCGACAAGAAGTTCCAGCAATCGACCTTCGGCGCGCATTTCGTCGAAGTCGGAGTCGACTCGCTCACCGGCGAGGTTCGGCTGCGTCGCATGCTGGCCGTCTGTGCGGCTGGCCGCATCCTGAACCCCAAGTCCGCCCGCAGCCAGGTGATCGGCGCCATGACGATGGGCGCCGGCGCGGCGCTGATGGAGGAGCTGGCAATCGACAAGCGCCGCGGCTTCTTCGTCAATCACGATCTCGCCGGCTACGAAGTGCCTGTGCATGCGGATATCCCGCATCAGGAGGTCGTGTTCCTCGAAGAGGACGATCCGGTCTCCTCGCCGATGAAGGCCAAGGGCGTCGGCGAACTCGGCATTTGCGGCGTCGGCGCGGCGGTGGCGAACGCGATCTACAATGCGACCGGCATCCGTGTCCGCGACTATCCGATCACGCTCGACAAGCTGATCGACCGCCTGCCGCAGGCCTGAGGCGAGACGAGAAACCGACCTGCGGCCTCAGGGCCGCAGGTCATGCGCCACGATGGCGCCCGGATGCTGGATAACATGGGCCGCGACCTTGGCGGCGAATTGCGCTGCCAATCGCGGATTGTCGTGAACGGCGAGATGCGCCAGGAACGAGCCGTTGAAGCTGTCGCCGGCACTGGTCGTGTCGACCACCGTCTCGACCGGCTGCGAGCTTACCTCTATCGTCTCGCCGCCGAAGGCGAGCGTCACGCCGTCCGCCCCGTTCTTGACCACGACATTCGGCACGCCCGCCGCGCGGTAGCGCGCGATCGTCGCCGTCACATCCGCATCGCCGAAATGGGTCGCCTCGTCGTCGAAGCTCGGCATCAGCAGCGTTGCCGCCCCCGCCCCGTCCATGATGGTCTTTCGCATGGTCTCGGCATCCTCCCAGAGTCTCGGGCGGATATTGGGGTCGAAGACGACCTGCGCACCCGCTCCCCTGGCGCGCTGCATGGCTTCGATCAGCCGCTGCCGCCCATCGCCCTCGAGGATCGCCAGCGTAATCCCGGAGAAGACCAGGATCTCCGCGCCTTCGAGCGCTGACGACAGTGCGGCCTCGTCGGCGGCCAACTGACGGGCCGCGGATGTCGAGCGCCAGTAGGAGAAGCTGCGCTCTCCCTCATGGACATGGACCATATAGAGGCCCGGCAGGCGGTGGGGCAGTCGCTGGATCTGTTCCGTGTTGATGTGCTTGGACCGCATGAAGGCGATCATCTCATCCGAGACGGCATCCGTGCCGAGCGCGGTGACGTAATCGACCGACCAGTCATCAGGCAGCGCCAGGCGGGCGTAATAGGCGGCGTTGAACGTGTCCCCGGCATAGCCCTTGCGCAACAGGTCCGGACCGCTCCCGGTCAGCTCCACCATACATTCGCCGACCGAAACGAAGCGTCGCGACGTGTTTTCCATCCAGCTCCTCCCAGAGCGTCTCATGCAGTACTTTAAGACAAGAAATCCTTGTCCATCATCGGCTTGCAGCTGAATACCGGACTCAGTTTCTCAAAAGGTTCAGACAATGCGTCCGCGCGCCACCACCGGCCACGCTTCCGGCCTGTTCCGCCCGCCGCCGACCACATGCACGGCATCGACGAGATTGGTGACGACGCAGGCATGGTTCGGCACGATGCGCACACGGTCGCCGACCGAGAGCCCGATCGGCCCCTCGCTGACGATCCGGCCATGCTCCTCGGAGAGCTGGTCGATCGACAGATCGTCACGGCCGAGCACATGGCCGTAGCCTGTCAGGCCCAGGAGATCGGAGGTGAGCGCCTTGGAGCCGGCATCGATGATCGCCCGGTTTTCCGCCGGAACGGAGACGACGGTCGCCACCACGGTCAAGGCGCAATCCTCGAAGCCGCAGGTGCCGTAGGTGACGAGCGAGCGGTCGTTATAGACATAGGTGCCCGGGCGATATTCGGTGGTGACCGGCGCCTCGGCCGCCGTCATCATCGTCGGCGAGCCGCCAGAGGTGATGGTCTCGACGACAAGCCCCTTCGCCTCGATCAGCGCCTTGGCCTCCGTCATGAAGGCCTGCACGCGGGCCTCGCCGCGGCCAGGCGGATAGGTCATGAGCCCAGCGAAAGTCAGGCCGGGGGCGCTGGCAATATGCCCGGCCAGGTCCGCTGCCACGTCCGGCGTCGGCACGCCGCAGCGATTGGCGCCGGTGTTGCATTCGACGAAGACGCGAAGCGGTTCTGGCTCGCCGGCGAAGCGGGTGGAAAGCCCATCCACCACCGCCGCGCTGTCGGCAACGACGGCCAGGCGGACGCGGCGGGCCAGGTCGGCCAGATGATCAAGCTTCTCGGCGCCAAGGATGTTGTAGGTAATCAGCACGTCCCGGATTGCCGCGCTCCCCTCCACCATCGCCTCGGCTTCCGACACCTTCTGGCAGGTGATGCCGATCGCGCCGGCTTCGAGCTGCAGTTCGGCGATGGCCGGCAGCTTGTGGGTCTTGATATGCGGGCGCACCTTGAGGCCATGCGCATCGGCATAGGCCTGGAAGCGCTCGATATTGCGCCGCGCGATGTCGAGATCGACGACCACGGCGGGCGTATCGAGATGGTCGAGGCGGGAATCGTCGAGCGGCATGAGGCACCTGTCAGCAGAGTCGCGGGGCCAACAGGCACCACAGCCCGCCCCTCGACGCAAGATCAAAGGCGCCACTTACGCGACATCCGTCGATCTCGACGCTTGCCAAGAGGTCTGCTACGAGCCCTTGAGCGAGCCGCAGCAGCCTGTGGAGGGCTGAAAAGACGGCGTTCAGAGACATGAGGGGGAAACCGATGATCATTTCCGCGCCCACCGACTTTCGCGAGACTGCGCGCCGGCGGCTACCGCCCTTCCTGTTCCACTATGCCGATGGCGGCGCCTATTCCGAATATACGCTGAATCGCAATGTCGCCGACCTTTCGGAAGTGGCACTCAAGCAGCGCGTCCTTCGCAACGTCGAGGGCCTGAGCCTCGAGACCGAGCTCTTCGGCCGGCGCATGTCGATGCCGGTGGCGCTGGCCCCCGTCGGGCTCACCGGCATGTATGCGCGGCGCGGCGAGGTGCAGGCCGCGCGCGCGGCGACCAAGAAGGGCATTCCCTTCACGCTCTCGACCGTCTCCGTCTGCCCGATCGAGGAGGTGCAGTCCAAGGTCTCGACGCCGATCTGGTTCCAGCTCTATGTGCTGCGCGACCGCGGCTTCATGAAACAGGCGCTGGAGCGGGCGGCGGCGGCCGGCATCACCACGCTGGTCTTCACCGTCGATATGCCGACCCCCGGCGCGCGCTACCGCGATGCGCATTCCGGCATGTCGGGCAAGAACGGGCCGATGCGCCGCGTGCTGCAGGCGATGATGCATCCACGCTGGGCCTGGGATGTCGGCATCCACGGCAAGCCGCATGATCTCGGCAATGTCTCGCATTATCTCGGCAAGCCGACCGGCCTCGCCGACTATATCGGCTGGCTCGCCAAGAATTTCGATGCCTCGATCGGCTGGAAGGATCTCGAATGGATCCGCGACAGTTGGAAGGGGTCAATCGTCATCAAGGGTATTCTCGATCCCGATGATGCGCGCGACGCCGTGCGCTTCGGCGCCGATGGCATCGTCGTCTCCAACCATGGCGGCCGCCAGCTCGATGGCGTTCTCTCCTCTGTCCGCGCCCTGCCGGCGATCGTCGATGCGGTGAAGGGCGATTTGAAGATCCTCGCCGATTCCGGCATCCGCTCGGGCCTCGACGTCGTGCGGATGATCGCGCTCGGTGCCGATGCGGTGCTGATCGGACGCGCCTTCCTCTATGCGCTGGCGACGGCCGGCGAAGAGGGTGTGACCACCCTGCTCGACCTCTTCGAAAAGGAGATGCGCGTGGCGATGACGCTCACCGGCGTCAAGTCGCTCTCCGAACTCGACCGCAGCTGCCTTGTCTCCGACGCCAAGCCGCTGCCACTGCCCGCCGCGCCCTGACCGCATGACCGTCCGGCTTCGCCCGCATCATCTGCTCTGCATGCTGACCTATGTCGGCAAGGGCTATAGCCCGGCCTTCGTGGAGAATTACGATGGGATCGCCGAACGACTTTCGGCCGGCGAGGAGATCGTGATCGTCGAGGGACCGGACGAGATCTGCGGGCCGGTGGCGGATGCGCCCGGTTCGCATTGCCGCTTCGACAGCGTGACGGAGCGCGACACGCGCGCGGCCCTCGATGCCGGCGCGCTGCTCGGCGTGGAGATCGAGGCCGGGACGCGCCTGCGCATCACGCGGGAGCGTCTGGCCGCGCTGCGACGCGCCTTCCGCGTCGGAAGCCTCCGCCGCGCCTGCACCGGCTGCGAATGGAAGGCACTCTGCACCGAGGTCGCCGAGGACGGTTTCGCGGATGTGCGCATTCGGCGAGACTGTCCATAGGGTCGACCGGGCAGGCGCGTCGCGCGACCCTGCCCGGAGGGGTCGATTAGCGAAGGGCTGCCGGCCGCAGCGCTTCGGGCAGATCCTGGTAGGAGACGGGGCGCAGGAAGCGCTCGATGGCGCGGGTGCCGACCGAGGTCGAGCGCCCGTCCGAGGTTGCCGGGTAGGGCCCGCCATGCACCATGGCCGGCGACACTTCCACACCCGTACCGAATCCGTTGACGAGAATGCGGCCGGCCAGCAGCTCGAGCTTCGGCAGAAGCCGGCGGGCGTCCGCCTCGTCACCATCGCTGATGTGGAGAGCGATGGTCAGCTGACCTTCCAGCGCGTCGAGCACCTGTTCGAGCTCGCCGAGATCGCGGCAGCGAACGACAAGCCCGGTGGCGCCGAAGACCTCGTCCTGCAGCGCATGGTCGGCCAGGAATTGCGCGGCGTCGGTCTCGAAGAGGCCGGCGCGACCCTGGGCACCCTCACCCTCCTGCCCTTCCGCCACCAACTTCACCGCCTCGTGTCCGGCAAGCCGGGCGCGGTTTTCGGCATAGGCCTTGGCAATGCCGGCGGTCAGCATGGTCTGGGCGGGGATCGTCGAGAGCGCCTCACTGGCGCCGGCCAGAAAATCGTCCAGACCCGGCCCTTCCAAGGCCAGCAGCAGGCCTGGATTGGTGCAGAACTGGCCGGCGCCGAGCGTCAGCGAGCCCGCAAAGGCCGTGCCGATCGCCCTGCCCCGCGCCTGCAGCGCCTCGGGGAACAGGATGACCGGATTGATCGAGCTCATCTCGGCATAGACGGGGATCGGCTGCTTGCGCTTGGCGGCCACCGCCATCAGCGCCAGCCCGCCGGCCCGCGAGCCGGTGAACCCGACCGCGCGAATGCGCGGATCGGCAACCAGTGCCTGGCCGATCGCAAGGCCGCTGTCATAAAGGAGCGCGAAGGTG
This sequence comes from Rhizobium sp. YIM 134829, assembly GCF_046546455.1. NCBI lineage: Bacteria > Pseudomonadati > Pseudomonadota > Alphaproteobacteria > Hyphomicrobiales > Rhizobiaceae > Rhizobium > Rhizobium sp. YIM 134829. The sequence goes on along the minus strand of NZ_JBKHKI010000006.1, from coordinate 78,745 downwards.
CCTTCCGGCATACCGCTCTCGGCCACCGCCTTCTGGACGGCACGGCCGACCAGTTCCGAGGTGCCGGGATGGGCGGAATGGGCCTTGACGATGACCGGGCAACCGGCCGCGAGCGCCGAGGCCGTATCGCCGCCGGCGACCGAGAAAGCCAGCGGGAAGTTGGACGCACCGAAGACCGCGACCGGGCCGATAGCGATGTTGCGCAAACGCAGATCCGGCTTCGGCGCCGGCTTGCGCTCCGGATCGGCGGGGTCGATGCGCACATCCTGGAAGCGGCCGGCGCGCAGTTCCGAGGCAAAGAGGCGCAACTGGCCCATGGTGCGGCCGCGCTCCCCCTCCAGCCGTCCGCGCGGCAGGCCGGTCTCGGCCATGGCACGGGTGATGAGATCGTCGCCGATCGCGAGAATCTCCTCGGCGATCTTTTCGAGGAAGGCCGCACGGGCCTCGAGCGCGGTTTCGCGATAAAGCGGGAAGGCGTCCCAGGCGAGCGCCGCAGCCTGATCGAGATCGGCCTCGCTCGCGCCACCGAAGCTGGTTGGCAGGCGCTCGCCCGTCGCGGCGTTAAGGCCGTAGATCTCGCCGTTCGTGCCGCGCACGGCCCGTCCGCCGATCAAGAGGTCACCGGTCAGCATGGTCGTTCCTTCCTTCCATCATCGACCGGCGCCGCGGGCACCGGTTTCGTAAGTCCCTCATGCCGGATGAAGGGGGAGGAAGGCAACAGGCAGCAGCGATTTGGACGGCGCCTCAGCGCCAGGGCGAGGCGACGCGTGGGGCATCCATCATGCGCGCGGCGATCCAGTCGACCAGCTCATCCATCGGCAAGGGACGCGAGAAGAAGTAGCCCTGATAGGCTTCGCAGCCAAGCGCGCTCAGCACGCGCAGCTGTTCGCCATTCTCGACACCTTCGATGATGCATTCGATGTCGAGCGTGCGACAGAGGCCCTGGATCGAAGCGACGATCTTGCGGCCGGAAAGATTTTCGAGCCCGGCCACGAAGCTGCGATCGATCTTGACCTCATCGATTGGCAAGCGGTGCAGATAGCCGAGGCTGGACTGGCCGGTGCCGAAATCGTCGAGCGCGACCTGCGAGCCGAGGCGCCGGAGGAGATTGATCGATTCGACCGCCGTCTCGAAATTGCGGATGACCGCGGTTTCCGTCAGTTCGAAGATGATCCGCCGGGCATCGATCCGTCCCTCGCCGATTGCGTTGACGAGGGAGAGGATGGTGGAAGTGGAGGTGACGTCGTTGGCGGAGAGGTTGAAGGAGAGCTTGATGCCGGGCGGCAGCTTCTCCATCTCGCGGAGCGCCTTGCGGAACAGCGCCAGCGTCAGCGGATGGACAAGGCCGGTGCGCTCGGCGACGGGGATGAACTGATCGGGCGCGACGCGGCCGAGCTCGGGATGGTCCCAACGCGCCAGCGCCTCGACGGCAAAGACCATGTTGCTGCGCCCGGCCACGATCGGCTGGAAGACGACGGAGAACTCTGCATCGAAATCTGCTGCGCGCAGCGCGGTCTCGATCGCCTGGCCCGAGCGGATCTTGTTCTCGTGATCGACCGAATAGAGCGTCGCCTTGCCCATGCGCGCCGTCTTGGAGCTGTAGAGCGCATAGTCCGAGCGGTCGAAGAGCATGTGCGCCGTATCGCCGGCCTCGGGATATGAGGCCAGGCCGCAGGAACAGCCGATCGACAGGGTGATCGCGCCAACCTGGTAGGGTTCGGACAGCCGGTCGCAGATCTCCTGGGACATGCGCTGGGCTTCGGGCCCGGGCCTTGCGATGAGAAAGCCGAATTCGTCGCCGCCGAGGCGGGTTACGACGATCTCGGAACTGGCGAAGCTGCCGAGCCTCAAGCCCACCTGATCGAGCAGCCGGTCGCCGACCAGGTGCCCATAGGTGTCGTTGACCGGCTTGAAACGGTCGAGATCGATGGTGCCGACGGTGAAGACCTCGCCGGAGGCGGCGGAGGTCTCGATCATCTGGTCGAGGCGGTTGAAGAAATAGCGCCGGTTCGGCAAACCGGTCAGCATGTCGGTATGGGCGAGCCGCGCATTTTCCTCGGCCAACCGCTCGGTCTCCGCCTGTTTCTGCGCAAGCGCGCCCTGCGACTGGATGAGCCGGGTGAAGCCGTAGAAGCTGTTGAGCAACACCTGCAGCATGACGACCGTCACCAGCAGGATATTGAGCGCAACGGCGTAGAAGACCGTGTTGCCGAGGTGGATATAGTAGACGACGTAGGGAATGGTGACGAGCAGCGTGATGGTGACGGCCGCCTGCGGCAAATGCATCAGACAGAAGATGCAGCCGATGACGGTGATGGCGATGAAGATTGCCACATGCCCCTGTTCATAGGGGCCGCCATATTCGTTGAGCAGCAGCGACCAGGTGATATAGGCGACGGCAATGATCCCGCCGAGGCGGACGGTGCGGCGCAGTTTCGTGACCGCCTCGGACGGATCGGTCTTCTGGTGGCGGCGCAGCAGCCAAACGAGCGTGCGCAGCACGCAAATGCCGACGAGGACGCAGGGAACCGCAACCGTCAGCGACCAGGGCGCAACGCCCCGATGCGTATAGGCCACCGCGACGGCATTGACGGTCAAAAGAAGATAGAGGAGCGGAACCTGCCGTTGCAGCTCGATCAGCTGCGCGGCAGCAAGATCGGTCTGACGCGGATCAATCATCAGCCATGCGAAAAACTTCGACAGTTGCGACATGATGGGCTGGGCGCCTCCGTTTTCTCGATCATGGCGGAAAGGGGCTACGTCAATGTTAAGAAGCGATCACCTTTGTGAGCATAGTTAGCGAAGTTTGGACGCCGCAGGCCCGTCAGGACCTTCGGTCCGCTTGGACTTACAGCGACACGACTGGCGAACCGACCTGCGGCTCGCGGCAGAGGATCACGAAGTCCTACAAGCCCTCGCGCAGGACCGGCCGGACGAGGCGAGGCGGCCCGCCGGGGCCCGGAGCACAGAGCGCATCGCCGCTGAAGGTGGAAACGGTGCAGCCGGCTTCCTCCAGGACGGCTCGGGTCTTCGGATAGCCTTCGACCGCAATTACCCTCTTCGGGCTCAGGGCCAGCACCTGCAGGCTGAGGCCCTGGCTCTCCACGAACTCGTCCTCCGGCGCCTCCACCATGGCGACGCCCCACTCCTCCAGGAACTGGTAGAGCGCGGCGGGCAGAAGCGGCAGGTAGACGAGCGCCGTGTCACGCGACACGGGGCTGATCAGCGACAGGAGAGTGAGACTGGCCGCCTCCCCCTTCCAATAGGGCAGATCATAGCTCAGCACGTCGATGTCCTGAGGCCCGAGCAACTCGGCCAGCTGCACCACGCCCTCCTCATTCGTGCCAAATCCCCGGCCAACGAGCAGAGTACGGGCGTCGAGCCAGAGACAATCGCTGCCCTCCAGCGTTCCAGGCGCCTCGATCCGGCCGAGGATGGGCACACCGGCCCTTCGGTAGGCCGCCTCGTGGAGGGCGATCTCCTTCTTGCGTCCCGGTTTCGACGGGTACAGTAGGACCGCCCCCGCAGCCGTCACCAGGGAGATGTCGGCCGCGTGATGTGCATCGGTCAGAGCATCGTCCCGATCGTCGAGCCAGAGGATCTCGGCGCCCGAGCCGGCGACCAGACCGGCCAGGCGCTCATATTGCGCCACCGCCCGGTCCGGGTCTGGCTCGGCCGAAACCGCTTGATCGACGGTCTTCGCCGCGCGCCGCGCGGGCCGGCGCATCAGGACCCGTGCCAGGGTCTCGATCATATCCTGCGCGCCATAGTCCGCCATGCTCATCTCCCCGCTGCTCGACCGGCCGGGACGCTACAGTGCCCGATGCCCCCGCAGCAAGATGCAAGATGCGGCGTCGCGCGCCCGAGCAACCGCCCGGCAGACACTCAATCCGGTCGCCACCAGGCATGAAAATGATGGACCGGCCCCCGGCCCTTGCCGACCCCCAGCGTCCGCCCCGCCTCCAGCGCCTGGTGGAGATAGGTCTTGGCGGCAGAGACGGCGGCGGCGAGCGCTTCGCCGCGGGCGAGACCGGCGGTGATGGCCGCAGCCAGCGTGCAGCCGGTGCCATGGTCATGGCGCGTCTCGATGCGGGGCGCAGTCAAGCGGTGCAAGGCCCCATCGGTGAGGAGCAGATCGGTACTTTCGGGTCCGCGGCCATGCCCACCCTTGACCAGCACCGCCTTCGCCCCGGCCCTCAGGATCGCCTCACCCTGGGCGACCATCCCGGCTTCGTCTTCGGCGATCGGCAGGCCGGTCAGCAGCGCCGCCTCAGGCAGGTTGGGCGTCACCAGCGCCGCGCGCGGCAGAAGCAAGCTGCGCAGGGCGTCCATCGCATCGGCCTGCAGCAGCCGATCGCCCGACGTTGCAACCATCACCGGATCCAGGACGACCGACCCATGATAGGGGGCGAGCCCGGCTGCGATCGTCTCGATCGTCTGCTGTCGCGAGACCATGCCGATCTTGACCGCATCGACGGCGAGGTCCTCGAAGACAGCTGCCATCTGTGCAGCGACCATTGTCGGTGAGACATCCTCCACCGCCCGAACGCCGCGCGTGTTCTGCGCCGTGATCGCCGTCACCACGCTCGCGCCATAGGCGCCAAGCGCGGAAAAGGTCTTGAGATCCGCCTGAATGCCGGCGCCGCCGCCGCTGTCGGAACCGGCGATGGTGAGAGCGATCGCCGTCATGCGCTGCGCTCCGAAAGGGCGGCATCGACGGCGCTCCGAAAGGCCCGAGCGGTGCCAATCACGTCGCCTGATCGGAAGAGGGCGGCGATCACCGCGACACCATCGGCGCCGGCGGCGATCAGTGGCGCAATGCGTGCTTCGGTGATACCGGCGATGGCGCCGACGGGGAGCGTGGGCCGGTCGGCGTGCAACTGCTTGCGGAGCAGGCGATAGCCGTCGATGCCAAGGGGCGGACCGGGATTGTCCTTCGACGTCGTCGCAAAGACGCCGCCGATACAGGCATAATCGGCTGGCGCGAGCGCGGCGCGGTGCGCCTCCTCGGCGGTCTTGACCGAAAGGCCGATGATGGCAGACGGTCCCAGAAGCCGGCGCGCCGTTTCAGGATCGAGATCGCTGCTGCCGAGATGCACGCCATCCGCACCCGCAGCCAGCGCCACATCGACCCGGTCATTCACAAGCAGGGGCACGCCGCTGCCGGCGATCGCGACGATGATCGCCATGGCCTGCTCGACCATGCGCCGCGTCGAGGCGGTCTTGTCGCGATATTGCAGCAGCGTCGCACCGCCCCTTACCGCCTGGGCCGCCAGCAGCGGCAAGTCGGCGACATCGGCAAGCGACGCGTCGACGATGGCATTCAAGCGCAGATCAACCTTGGTCATCGGATCGTCCTTCTTTTCCGTCGAAATGGGCGTGGGCCGCAAGGTCCGCCGCCGTCAGCGCGTAGAGTCGATCGAGCAGAGACATGCCGAAACTGCCCGGCCCCGGCGCCCCGATGGCGGCGAGCTCCGCTGCGACCCCGGTCGTCGCCAGCGCTGCGCCGGCGGCGAGCAGAGGATCGGGCTCGACTGCCATGAAGGCGGCAATCACGCCGCCTGAAAGACAGCCGGTGCCGGTCACGGCGGCCATCAGTGCATGACCGTTGCGCACTGTCAGCGTACGGTCGCCATCCCTCAGGAGGTCGGCTGGTCCGGTGACGATGGTGAGACCGGCCTCGCGCTCGCCGATCAGGGCCATCTCCGCCCGATTGCCCCGCACCGCCGTCGGATTGCGCGCCATCAAGGCGCGGGCGAAGGCGAGCCGGGTCGGGGAATAGTCGCAGTGAACGGGATCGATCACCCAGGGAATGCCGCGCGCTGCCGCCCGCTCGACCGCCGTCTCGATCACCGCGCGCCGGCCGGCATCGAGCGTGCCGAGATTGATGGTCAGCGCATCGGCGCGGTCGACGAAATCGGCGATCTCTTCCGGCGAGCCGGTCATGGAGGGGATCGCGCCAATGGCGGTGATGCCATCGGCGGTGAACTTCTGGACGACCGTGTTCATCAGGCAATGGACGCGCGGCCGGCGCTGGCGCACCCGCTGGAGGATCTCCGCGGCCCGGTCCCCTGTGAAGCCGCAGGTGTCGAAACCAATGCTCATGGATGAAGCTCCACGGCGAGGCTCTCCACCGGCAGAGGCGCTTTCAGGAGCCCTGCTTCCGCCAGGAAGGTGCCGAACCGCTGGTAGCGTCCCGGGTCGAGCGCCGCCGGGCGCTTGGCAAAGCGCGGCAGCGTATCGGCGAAGGCCTGGCGGTTCAGTGCATCGTCAAGCGAGGGGTACGCCTTGATGAAGACGTCCAGCGCGTCCTGCGGATGATTGGTGAGGAAGATCGTCGCCTTCTCGACCGCTCGGAGGAAGCGCGGCAGGCGGGGATCGTCGATCAAATCATCGCGCGTGACGTAGATCAGCTCGTCATAGGCCGGCACACCATGCTCTTCGGGAAAGAAGGCCCGCCCCTCATGCCCTTCGAGCCGCATCTGGGTGAGCTCGAAATTGCGGTAGCCGCCGATCGTCGCATCGACCTTGCCGCCGATCAGCGAGGAGGTCAGGGCGAAATTGACATTGACGAAGGTAACGGAAGAGGCATCGACCCCGGCTGAGGTCAGCATGCGCTTGACCAGCGCATCCTCGAAGCCCGAAACCGAGAAGCCGATCGTCTTGCCCTTGAGATCGGCAATGCCGGCAATCGGTCCGTCCTTCAAGACGGTCAGCGTATTGAGCGGCGTTTCCACCAGCGTGCCGAAGCGCTTGAGCGGCAGGCCGGCCTCGCGGTCGAGATAAAGGCTCGGCTGGTAGTGCAGGCCGATCTCGGCCTGGCCGGCGGCAACGAGCCGCGGCACGGAGGAGGGATCGGACGGCGGCACGAGCGTCACGTCCAGCCCTTCCTCGGCAAAGAAGCCCTTCTCCGCCGCGATCACGAGGGGCGCGTGGTCGGGGTTCACGAACCATTCGAGCATCACCGTCAACCGGTCGGCCGCAGCCGCCGGAAAAGGGCCGGTCAGGGCCGCCGCCAGAAACAGCAGGGGCGCGAGGAAACGGGACAGGGATCGGATCATGGGTTTCTCCAGACGGTCAATCGAAAACAGGGGGACGGGTGCGCGCCCAGGGCGCGAAGGGCCGGGTCAGCCGGTCGATGAGCAGGCGCAGAGCGACAGCGAGAATGGCGAGGAGCACCATGGCGGCAAACACCATGTCGGACTGCATGCGCGCATTGGCCTGCACCATGACGAAGCCGAGCCCGCCGGAAGCGCCGACCCATTCGCCGACCACCGCGCCGAGCGGAGCGAGCGGGGCGGCGACGCGCAGGCCGGTGGCCAGCTGCGGCAGGGCAAGGGGTACGCGGATCTGCGTCAGGATCTGCCAATGGCTGGCCGGCGTCAGCGCCGCGGCATCGACGATGTCCTGCGGGGTCCGGTTCAAGCCATCGGCAAAGGCAGAGGCGACGGGAAAGAAGATGATGATCACCGTCATCGCCACCTTGGACGCCATGCCGAAGCCCAGCCAGAGGACGAGGATCGGCGCCAGGACGAAGACGGGGAAGGCCTGCAGCACGAGGAGCATCGGCCAGGCGAGCCGCCCAAGCCGCGGCCAGGCGGCAAGTAGAAAGGCGATCGCCGCGCCGAACAGGCTGCCGAGGACAAGGCCGGCGACGATCTCGCCCAGCGTGACGGTGGTCTGGTCGAGCAAAAAGGCGCGCTGGCGCCAGAGAGCGGCAAGCACGGCGGCCGGTGTCGGCAGGACGTAGAGGGGAAGAAGCGCGGCCGCCACGGCGCCCTGCCAGAGCAAAAGGACGCCGAAGAGGCCGAGCGCCGCATGGCGCGTCTGCATGCAGCAGCCGCCCTACCGCAGGCCGCCGGAGCGCACCATCAACGGCTCACAATCGGCGGACGCCGGCGCCGCAAGCTGGGAGGCGAGAGAAGAGCGGGTAGGCAACATGGCGATCTCCTGACAATCATCATGGAGATCCGAGCAAGCGAAGAAGGGGAAGGCGCACTGGCGGGCGACCCGTTTCCGTTCCTACGCCGGTATGACCCGGATCAGGTTCAAGGGTCCGGGCTCCACGCCCATCTCAGCACCGTGCGGTGCTCCCCTCGGAATGGCCAAGCAGTGACGGCAAATGCCTGTCCTGTCAACCGTGGCGATCAGGCCAGCCCTTGCGTGACCCCGCGAGGGGCCAGTGCCTCGCTTTTCCGCGTGACAAGCGCGCCCCGATCGGCAAGATGGATCTGCTTGAGAGACAGGGGCGCTCGCTGCGAGGCGGGCTGAGAAGCACCCTTTGAACCTGAACCGGATAATGCCGGCGGAGGGAGTCGCTTGGGGGACGGTCCTGGCGGCGATCACCGCCCTTCCCTTCAAGTCGCGTCCGCTCCGTCGCCTGAGGAGCACCATGACGCAGGATCATTTCACAGGACAGCTTTTGCACGAGGTGCGGCAGGCGCGCCCCCTCGTCCACTGCATCACCAATTACGTCGCCATGTCGATCGCCGCCAATGTGCTGCTGGCGGCCGGCGCCTCGCCGGCCATGGTCCATGCCGAGCAGGAGACGGAGGAATTCGCAGCGCTCGCCGGTGCGCTGACGATCAATATCGGCACTTTATCCGCGCCCTGGGTAGACGGCATGCGGCGCGCGATCCGCGGCGCCACGACCGCCGGCCGCCCCTGGGTTCTCGACCCGGTCGCTCACCAGGCGACGCGCTATCGCAGCGAGGTGACGGCGTCGCTGATGGCGCTCTCCCCGACCATCATCCGCGGCAATGCTTCTGAAATCCTGGCGCTGTCCGGTGCTGCGAGCCGTGGCCAAGGCGCCGATAGCGGCGACCCGGTCGCCGTGGCCGAATATGCTGCGCGGCGCATCGCCCATTCGAGCGGAGCGGTCGTCGCCGTGACCGGCAGCGTCGATTTCGTGACCGACGGGCGCCGCGCGCGGCGCATTCATGGAGGCTCGGAGCTGATGCCACAGGTGACCGCGCTCGGCTGCGCGCTGACCTGCCTGATCGGCGCCTATGCCGCCGCGCGCCCGGACGATCCCTTTGAAGCCACCACCGGCGCCCTGGCGCTGTTCGCCGTGGCCGGCAGCCAGGCCGGAGCCCAGGCCGACGGCGCCGGCTCCTTCGCCTGGCGGTTCCTCGACCGTCTCACGACCGTCGATCCAGCCGCTGTGACAGCCGAAGCGCGGATCGAGACGGTGTGACACGCGGTAGGAGTCATGATCGGCTTCGCGCTTCGAAGAAGCGAGCCGTGAGGACTATGCCGAGCGCGAGGCAACCCTGGCGAGGGTGGGCCTTGCGTGCGGTTCGTCGTCATCGGCAACAACGGAGGCCGGCGCGGGTGCCACGTCGAGATCGGTTTCCACCCGGTTTCGCCCGGCCTGCTTGGCGCGGTAGAGCAGATGGTCGGCCGTGGTCATCAGCGCCCGCAGCGTATCGCCCGGGCGGACCGCCACGAGGCCGGCGCTGAAGGTGACGTGGCGGGTGATCGCCGTTTCGGCGAGGACTTCGACAGCGAAACGCGCCGAGACCGCTCGAAGCAGCTGCTTGGCCTCATCATGCTCACGCCCGATCAGCAGCGCCGCGAACTCCTCGCCGCCCATGCGCGCCACACAATCCTGCGGACCGAAGATGCTGCGAGCCACGCGGCCGAAAATTTTCAGCACCTGATCGCCGGCATCATGGCCATAGTCGTCGTTGATCTGCTTGAAGTTGTCGAGATCGAAGAGAACGAGCAGCGGCGCCGGCTCGAGCTCTTCCGTCCGCTCGGCAATGACCGGGGTGGCGCGCTGTGTAAAGGCGCGGCGGTTGTCGAGCCCGGTCAGGAAATCGGTCTGCGAGGCGCGCAGCAGCTGGTGCCGGCTCTCCTCGCGCGTCAGCGAGAGGAGCGCCATCGGCGCCGCCATGGAGAAAACCACGCCCTCGAACATGGTGAAGAGCGCGATGGCGTCCAGCACCCCGTCCTGGTTCAGCGAATAGGCGAAGGGAATGACGACGACGCGGGCCAGATAAACCATGCCGTGCAGGCCGAAAACGACGGCGGCGAGAACCCAGGAACGGGTCGGGCCGGTGGTGCCGTTGAGCACCAGCATCAAAGCGAGCGCGAAACAGGGGATGGTGATGAAGAAACTGCCGACCGCGCTCCAGATCGCATAGGAGAGATTGGGCCCGATCAGGAGCCAGACGGTGGCAGCCATGAGCGCGAACACCAGCGTCTTGCGCGGCAGCCGCACGCCGACAAAGGGCATGGCGCCCAAGAGAAGCAGCCAATAGCCGCCGACCATCAGGATGTTTGTGACGCCCTGCACCACGATGAGCGGCAGGCTGGCGCGGCCGAGGAAGATTCCGCACCCGATCGCCATCAGGATATAGCCGACCGTCCAACACATCAGCTCCCGGGCCCGTTCGGCGTTAAATCGCCGCTCCCAGAACGTCATGACGGCCGCAACGGCAAGCGTGCCGAGGCCGACGGCAAAGAGGGTGGGAAGACTGAGCGGCATTGGAAAGTTCCAGGTTTCGAAGAAGACCCTATGACGGCGGTTCTTTCGCATTCCCTACCAAACCGTGCGATCTCAAAGATTGGTTGATGTGTCATTACAACCAGTCAGAGCAGGATCGGACTTCCGCCCCCTACCGATCCTTGCTCCTGTTGACAAGCTGTGGATAACAGAACATATAGAGAACAAATCACTGCGTTCGTTTCGCACCATCCCAGTGCGAAGGGGGCTCACAGGTCACCGGCCAGCCCGAGGTGGCGGCGCCGACGAGGAATGGCAGACGATCGGCCGGATGAGCCGCCGATCGGCAGCAGGAAGCGAGGTCGCGATGGAAGAGCAGATCCAGATCCGTGAAAGTGTGCGCATGCTTCTCGCCCAGGGCGAGGCATCGCGTCGGCGGGCCGAGGCAGCACGCGAGGAGATGCGCGTCCGCGTCGCAGCACTCTCCGCCAAGCCGGGCGAAAAGATCCTCGCCGCCATCCGCGAGGCCCGTCAGGGAACCAGCCACTGAGGCGCCTGACGACCAGCCTGTTTCCCCGGCTCATGGTCTGATGCACAACCGGCGGTGTCGGCCAGGATCGACGCTCTGCCCCTCCTCGCGTGAGCCACGATCCGCATTGCGGTCATGAGGCTGCTTGACGCCTCGACCCACGCCCGGTCGTGTCGTGGCCTGTTGTAGCAATCGGACAGTCAAGCCAATCAATCCCTCATCGGCACCCGCATGGGCGCTCGCCCCCGGGGGCGACGCATTTTACCCATCACGGCATCGGTACGGAATCGGCAGCCTCTGCGTGTTCCCTGCGACGAGACGACGCCCACACCATCCCTGACCGTGCATTTTGCAACCTCGACACCACATGGACAGGTTGAGACCTCTATAAACGTGAATTGGTAAGTGCTATTTTAACTTTCTCAGAGAAGCCGACGTGCCTTTTGACAAGCCGACCGGTTTGTGCAACTCAGACTGTAGCCTGCAAGAATGCGCATATACTGAAAAAAATAACTGGCTGGAGGGAACTGCCCATTCCATTTGGCATCACACGAGATCGACACCCGCTACAATTTTAGAATTAGTAAAAATAACTAGTCTTACAACCCGGGGAGAGGGGGAGCTCCAATTGCATAAGTTGATCCGCTCCCGCATCATCACCGCGTTCTGACAGAACCCACAGAGGCCCCTATGCCACTCATTCCCGGTAATCCGATCGACGTCTATGTCGGTTCCCGCATTCGCCTTCGCCGTCTGATGCTCGGCATGAGCCAGACCAAGCTGGCCGACCAGCTCGGCGTCACCTTCCAGCAGGTGCAGAAGTACGAGAAGGGGGCCAACCGCGTTGGCGCCAGCCGTCTGCAGCACATTGCCGACGTCCTGAAGGTGCCGATCAGCTTCTTCTTCGAGAATGGCGGCGAGCCGGAAAAGGAAGGCGGACTGGGCGAGGCGCAGGATGTCGCCGGCTTCGTCAGCACCAAGGAAGGCATGGAGTTGAATCGCGCCTTCTTTGCGATTACCGATACCAAGGTTCGCCAGTCGATTGTCGCGCTGACCAAGTCGCTCGCCAGCAGCATGGGAGGAGCTGAAGATGACCAGCGTCGCAGATCCACCGGCGACGAGCTTCACGCTGATCACGCTCGGGGAGCTGACGCTTAAGGACGAGAGCGGGGTTGCGGTCAGCTGCCCCGATAAGGTCCTGCTGCTGCTCGCCTTCCTCGCAACGCAGCCGGATGGCGCCCGCAATCGGCGCGATCTCGCCAATCTGATCTGGCCGGATGCACCGGACGAAGCGGCCGACACCAATCTCAGGTCGGCCCTTCGTCGGATGCGTCTGGCCGTTCGCAATGCGCCGCTCCTCCTAAGCGAGGGAACGGCGCTGCGGCGCAATCCCGTTGCGCTCCTTTGCGATCTCGATGCCGTTCCGCCTTCCGAGCGCCCGGTCGCGCAGCTCACTTGGCTGACGGCCGCCGTTGCGCGCGGCTTCCTTGATCGCGATCTTCGTCACACGCCTGCGATCGAACACTGGATTGCCGGCGTCCGCGCCACCCATCGCCTGCTCTTGAGGGCAGCCTTCTTCCATTGCTACGGGGCGCACCGTGCAGCCGCCGGCGATGACGTGCTTCAAGCGGCCGCCGTGTCGCTGCTTGTTCACGACCCTGCCGATGAGGAGGTGCGCCGGGCGCTCCAGGGCTTGAGCGCCAGCGCCGTGCCGGTCCGCAGCCCGCTTGCGCCGCCAGGCACCGTGGCAATGTCCGTTGCGCCTGATGATCCCGCCGCTCCCTCGGCGACCGTCCTCCCCTTCGTCTATCCCGGTCTTGGCCCCTCGTCGCCGATCGTTCCCACAGGCGGCGGGTTCGAACCGGCCGAGCCCTCACGTCCCCAAGCGACTGCGGCGGCGCAGGCGGAGGCTCATCTGCCGATAGCTCGACCGCCACGGCCCGTCCTGCCCCGTCTCGCTCTGCTGCCGCCCGACACGGCGCGGGAAACGCGCCAGGCAGGCGCGCTGGCCAATGCGCTGATCGAGGACGTCACCATCGGCCTCTGCTCGCTGCGCAGCGTCTCGGTGGTGGCCCCGTTCACCGCCGAGCGCTACCGCGCCTCGGCCGACAAGGCGGCTCTCCTCGAGCGGCATGGTGTGACCTATACGCTCGACACGCGCCGCTCCTACGACAGCGTCTATGCGCAGCTGATCTTCGTGCCGGGTGACGAGATCATCTGGGCGGCGCGCTTCCCGCTGACCTCGGAGAGCCTCGCCGCACAGCGCGTCGCGATCGCCCGCGGCATCATCGAGAACACGACGGACCGCCTCGAGCAGAGCAAGGCCAGCCATCTCGACTATCAGCGCCGGCCAGATGCCTATGTCGCCTATCTGAAGGGGACCCAGCATCTCGGCAGTCTCGAGCTGGCGGACATCCGCAAGGCGCGACGGATGATGCGCGAAACGCTGCAGCTCGATGCCGGCTTCGCGCCGGCGATGGCAGGCATGGCACGCGCACTGGTGACGGAATGGCTTCTGACCGCACGGGGCGACAAGGACCTGCTGCTCGCGGCGGAGCGACAGGCGCTTCGCGCCGTTCAGAGTGATCCTGGCCTCGCCTCCGCCTATCGGGAACTGGGCGTTGTCGCCCTCTACCGCGGCCGCCTGGATGAGAGCCTGGAAGCGCTTCAGAAGGCGGAGACGATCAGCCCACATTATGCCGATGTGCTCTACAGCCATGCCGATACGCTGGTGCACGGCGCACGGCCGCGTGAGGCGTTGGAGAAGATCACCCGCGCGATCGACCTCAACCCCCTGTGTCCGGACAGCTATTTATGGTCGGCTGCCGGTGCCTGCTACTTCCTCGGCGACTATGATTCCGCGCTCGCCTACATCAAGCGAATGGACAATCCGCGCCCGGCCGACAGACTGGCGGCCGCGAGTTGGGGAATGCTTGGCAATACACGGCAAGCGCGTGTATATAGACAGCGTGTTCTGCAGGAACATCCCGACTTCGAGCTGGAGCGCTGGCTCGAGCTGGTTCCCAACCGGGAAGCTTGGCAGCGTGAACTCTATCGAGAAGGCTTGCGCAAGGCCGGGTTTTAGCATGGAGACTGACATGGCCCAGGTTGTAATTCTCGGACTGGAAGGTGAAGAGGGACTCTGGATCGCCGATCTCGGCGCTGGCACGGTGACCCCCTTCAAGGATAAGACCGCCGGGGCGCTGGCCGCCGGCGCCACAGCCAGCCGCACCGGCATGGTGGCCAAAGGCGTCGACTTCGCAGTCGCCATCTCCTCGGTCTCCGAGGCGGCTGCCGGCCACTACGAAGGTCGGTGAGGCCGGCTTGCAGACTGCGACGACCTGCGCGCTTGATGCGCGATGACGGGAGATCCCTATCGGTCGCGTGATCCGGCCGAGACCGTCTCCATGATGACGCCTCACCTGGCAGCCCTCGGCATCACCCGGGTCGGCTGCCAGACAGGGCTCGATCGTCTCGGCATTCCCGTCTGGTTTGCCGTGACGCCCAATGCCCGGGCGATCGCCATTGCTCAGGGCAAAGGGGTGACGGACGACGACGCCAGGGCCTCGGCCGTCATGGAAGCGGTCGAGCGGGCCATCGCCTCCGCTCCCTCCTGCCCTCGCCACACCCTATCGAAAACGCAGATCGCGGCCGCCGGAGGCCGGCCCGACGACCTCGACATGCTGCTCAGCCCGAACGCCTCGGCCCCTTCCCCGGACGAAGCGCTCGAATGGGTCGTGGCCGACCATCTTCTGGACGGCAAGCCGGTCCACCTTCCCTTCGACGCCGTGCATCTCGATCGAACCTTGCCCGATCCCCGTTACTGGCGTTCGTCCGACGGTCTGGCCTCCGGCAACAGCTGGAACGAAGCCGTGCTACACGGCCTGCTCGAACGCGTCGAACGGGATGCGCTGACGCTCTGGCAGGTGACGCCGGCCACTCGACGGACGGCGGCGCTCGACCCCGCCCTGCTCCGCTCCGACATGATCGATAGCCTCATCGCGCGGATCGAGTCGGCGGGTCTCGTCCTGCGGCTGTTCGACATCACCTCCGACCTCGGCCTGCCCTGCTTCATGGCCCTGATCGCGCCCCGGGCGGTGCTGAAGGGGGGACCGGTGCGCCATGTCCAGCTGACACTTGGCAGCGGTGCCCATCTTGCCGCTGAGGCAGCCGCGCTGCGGGCGATCACCGAGGCCGCCCAGTCTCGCCTTACCTTCATCGGCGGCGCCCGCGACGATGTCCCGGCCGCCATGTTCACGCAGCCGGCGCCGGAGGATCTCTGCCAGATCCTGCGCAGGCCGATCGAAGCGCGCGAGCCAGCCGTCTTCGACTCCGCGCCGAAGGTCGCAGCCGAGCGGTTGCCCTTTGTTCTCGACAGAGTGCGGCGCGCCGGTATCCGTGATGTCTACACCGTGCGGCTCGATGATGGCCGCCTGCCGGTGGCGGTCGTCAAGGTCATCGTCCCCGCGCTCGAAAACCCGCCCGGTGCACGGCGGCAGACGTTCGGGTCGCGTGCCCTGCGGCAGGTCCTGTCATGAAGGTCGTCTTCGTCGGCCCCAGCCTTCCCGATGCTGCCGCGCTGGCCGCCGCCTGGCCGGACGCAGGGATCGAGATCCGACCACCGGCGCGACGCGGCGACCTTCGCCGCGCGGTGGAAGACGGAGCACGCGCGATCGGGCTCGTCGATGGCTATTTCGACGAGGTCCCCTCGGTCTGGCACAAGGAGATCCTTCTGGCGCTGTCGCGCGGCATCCCCGTGCTTGGCGCCGCAAGCCTCGGTGCGCTGCGGGCCGTCGAATGCGAAGCCTATGGCATGCGCGGCATCGGCCGTATCTTCGAGGCCTATCGCGGTGGTCACCGTGTCGACGATGGCGATGTCGCGCTGAGCCACGGACCAGCCGAACTCGGCTATCCGGCCTTGAGCGTCCCGCTCGTCACGGTCGATGCGACGCTCGCTGCCGCGCAAGCAGCCGGCGCCATCGATGCTCGCGAGGCTGCCCTCGTCGCGCTTGCTGCGCGCGCGGTCTACTTCAAGGAACGCAGCTGGCGCCGAATCGCCGAACAACTCGATGCAACGCGAATTCAACTCATGCAACGCATCCTCCCACACGCTGTCGATCCAAAACGTGAAGACGCGCTAACCCTCCTAAATGAGCTGGCCCTAAAAAGATCGGCTTTTAATCAAGGGCTTGTTGACTGGACCCTTCAGGTTCTGCCTGAACCGGACTGATTCCATATCCTGAAGATGAGCGCGCCTTGTGGCGAACCCGTTCCGCGTGTGCAACGGCGATGCAACGGGATTTTTCTGACAGTGCGTGGTTAAAGATGCTTGTCAGGACAGGGGGAGTTGAGTGGACGCAATCGAGAGCATGCAGGACAGCCGTCGCGATGAATTGATTGGCCTGATCCGCGTCATTACCTACGCTCGAGACGGTGCCAGAGATGCACAGGCCACGGCTACGGTTCATCATCTGGAAGCAGCCTTGATTGCCCTTGTGGCTGACCTCAGCAAGGAACTGGGTCCTGTGATCCCCGAGGATCAGGTTGCCCTGCTTTTGACCGAAAAAGCGGGACATTGCTGAGGCGGGTTCGGGAGGAGGTCCGCCCGAACGAATCTGCACTGCATGGAAGACTGGAATGGTGTGACGCTGCGATCCGCATAGTAAGCGCGGAATGGCGGTTCGCCGGTGAGGCACGCGGAGGCAATCCGCTGCGCCCCACCGGCGTTTTTCTGTCCGCCGTCCGCCAGCACCGTGGTCACTTCAGGCTTTCAGCCGGTCAGATCAAACACGAAGACCGGGCAGGAAGCCCGGTCTCCGTCGATACGGTCCGCGAGGCGAGCCAGCCTTGATGACGCGGCCTCTTGATCAGGCAGCCTGCGACAGCGCGCCGAGCGGGATCTCCACGTCGATCTCCAGGATCGACATATGCTCGTCGCGGTCCATCTTCACCCGCACACGGTCTGCGTCGACCTGAACATGCTTGGCGATGACGGCGAGGATCTCCTCGCGCAGGATGGCAACGAGATCCGAGCCCGCCGAAGCGCGCTCATGGGCAAGCAGCACCTGAAGGCGCTCGCGCGCCTGCGGCGCCGATTGCTGCTTGCCGAAAAGGCGAAAAATGTTCATGCGGCCCTCCGTGCGAAGATCTTGCCGAGCAGGCTGCGCTTCTCGCCGGGAATGGTCACCGGCAGGGTTTCGCCGGCCAGCCTGCGCGCGGCTTCGAAATAGGCCATCGACGGCGCGCAGCGGGCGTCGGCCACTGTCACCGGAGCGCCGAGGTTGGAGGCGCGCAGCACGTCCATGCTCTCCGGAATGATGCCGAGCAGCGGGATAGACAGGATCTCCAGCACGTCCTCGACCTTGAGCATGTCGCCGCGCTCGGCGCGGGCCTGGTCGAAGCGCGTCAGAAGCAGGTGCTTCTCCATGCGCTCGCCGCGCTCGGCCTTCATCGTCTTGGAATCGAGCAGGCCGATGATACGATCGCTGTCGCGCACCGAGGAGACTTCCGGATTGGTGACGACCACCGCAACATCCGCATGGCGCATGGCCAGCGTCGCACCGCGCTCAATGCCCGCCGGGCTGTCGCAGATGATCCAGTCGAAGTGCTCCTTGAGCTCGCCGATGACGCGCTCCACACCGTCCTGGGTGAGATTGTCCTTGTCGCGGGTCTGCGAGGCCGGCAGCAGGAACAGCGTGTCGACGCGCTTGTCGCGGATCAGCGCCTGCGGCAGCTTGGCATCGCCCTGGATGACGTTGATGAGGTCATAGACCACGCGGCGCTCCGCACCCATGACCAGATCGAGATTGCGCAAGCCGACATCGAAATCGACGACGGCGACCTTCTCGCCCCTTTGCGCAAGCGCTGCGCCGAGCGCGGCCGTCGAGGTTGTCTTGCCAACCCCGCCCTTGCCGGAAGTCACGACAATAACCTTCCCCATCTTGCTCTCCTGTTGCTGGCCGTTTCGGCTCAATTGAGTTGTTCTGCCTTGATGGCGTCGTCTTCCAGCCAGAGCTGCACGGGCTGGCCGCGCAGACTGGGCGAGATATCCTCGGCCACCTTGTAGACTCCGTCGATCGCCACCAGCTCGGCTTCGAGCTTGCGGCAGAAGATGCGCGCTCCGGCATTGCCGATCGATCCCGCCATGGCCCGGCCGCGCAGCGCGCCGTAAATATGGACGGAACCGCCGGCGATCACTTCGGCGCCCGAGGCGACGGACCCGATCACGGTCACGTCTCCTTCTGTAAAGATCACGGATTGCCCGGACCTTACGGGTTCGTTGATGACGAGTGACGGGGTGCTGGTCCGCATCTCGGATACTGGCGGTTCGATCACCCGCGGCGACTCCTCGGCCCCTGCCGGCTCGGCGGGATCGCTCTGCTTCACCTCGAAATCGGAGGCCGGGCGGCCGCCTTTCAGCGCCGGCGGCATGCCGGGGCTGATCAGCGAAGGCCGCGCACCCTCGATGCCCATGATGCTGACATTGCGGGCCGCGAGTTCGGCAAGCAGCGCCTTCAGACCCGCTTTGTCGAGCTGGAGATCGGCGACATCGAGCACCGCCGGACGGCCGAAGAAGAAGCCGGCCGAGCGGGCCGCAAGGTCATCGAGGCGCACAAGCCATTGATCCAGCGGCAAATCCGGAGACAGGACGACCGCAAGGAAAGAACGGCCCTTGATACGGATGGAGCGGGGATCTGTTAGCACTTCGTTCATCGAGGTTAAGAAATCGTTGCTTTGTTTTAGGGATCGAATGGTTAACAAAGAATTAAACTCCCTTCCCTGCCCGAGGCTGGAGCCTTGCGCGATTCTTACGTGTTAGCGGCGATTGACGCTGCGCATCGGGAACCCAGCCGCTGCGATCACGTTTCGTTGAGCCGGTTTGAACCCGCCGGTGGAAGCTGGAGACTGCCATGAACCCCCTTCACATGCACAAGGCCGAGATGCTGGCCAAGCTCGGCTACAGCGCCCGCGGCATCGTCTATCTGCTCGTCGGTGCCATGGCGCTGTTCGGATCGATCGGCGGCGGACGGCAGGTCGATTCGAAATCCGCGCTCGATGTGATTCTCGAACAGCCGCTCGGCTGGATCTGGCTGGGCCTTGTCGCGGTCGGCCTTCTCTGTTTCGTGCTCTGGCGCGTGGTCCAGGCCGTCTACAATCCCGACCGCCAGCCGGACAGTTCGAAGGGCTATTCCATTCGTGCCGGGCTCGCCGTCAGCGCCATCACCTATCTCAGCCTGGCGCTCTATGCCGCCAGCCATGCGCTCTCCCTCTCGCTCGGCGCCGATGGCGGCGGCAGTGGCGAACAGAGCCTGGCCGCCTGGCTGATGAGCCAGCCCTTCGGCCGTATCCTGGCGCTGCTTGCAGGTCTCGCTATTCTGGGCGCCGGCATCGCCCAGATCGCCAAAGGCGTGAAGAAGGGCTACAGCAAATATATCTCCATCCCGCTCGACAAGCGCCGCTTCCTCGAGCCGGTCTGCACCTTCGGGCTCATCGCCCGCGGCGCGGTCTTCCTCATCACCGGCGGTTTCTTCCTCTATGCCGCCTGGCGGGTGGACCCGAGCCAGGCCGGCAGCCTGGCCGATGCCATGGACTGGGTGCGCGGCCTGCCCTTCGGCGGCATCCTCTACGCCCTCGCCGCCCTCGGCCTCTTCGCCTTCGGTGCCTACAGCCTGATCGAGGCCCGCTACCGCCATATTGCCCGAGTCGATCCGACTGCGATGCCGAAGGCGGTGGCCGGCAAGATCGGTGCCAATGTCGCCCAACTCGGGCCGCGCTGAGTCGTCCTGAACGAACGCGTCACGTCTTGCCGAAAGCGCAGGCCATCATCAGCGTCGCCGAAGAGGCGGCGCTTTTTGATGGGAGGGCGCGCCCCGAGACCTTGCCGGCCCTGCGCGGGCTTGTGATAAGCGGCGATGGCCTTCACACTTCGCCAGCTGCAATATTTCGTCGCCGTCGCCGAACAGGGGTCGGTGACGCGCGCGGCGCAGAGCCTCTCCATCTCCCAATCCTCGATCACCGAGGCGATCAAGGAGCTGGAGAGCGATCTGGGAGTGGCGCTGTTCGAGCGCCATCCGCGCGGCCTGCACATCACCCATAACGGCCATCAGTTCCTGCGCCACGCGACGAAGATCCTTGCCGGCGTGCAGGATGCGCGGCGCTCCTTCGGCACGGTCGAGGCCACCGCCGAGGGCGGCAGGCTCAATCTCGGCGTCACCTCGCTCGTCGCCGGCTATGTGCTGTCCGATCTCCTCGCCCGCTTCCGCCGCGCCTGCCCGGCGGTCGATGTCAGCGCCATCGAGGACAATGGCTCCTATCTCGAACATCTCCTCGTCGGCGGCGAGCTCGACGTCGCGGTCATGGTCATCTCCAACCTGCGCGACCGCATGGCGCTCCAGGCCGAAATCATCGAGACCTCGCCCTACCGGCTCTGGCTGCCGCTCGGCCATCCGCTTGTCTCGGCCGACATCATCTCGATCGCCGATGTTGCGCGCGAGCCCCTGATCATGCTCACCGTCGACGAGATTGAGGAGAACACCGGCAAGCTCTTGACCGCGCTCGGCGCCCGTCCGCATGTCGCCTTCCGCACGCGCTCGGTCGAGGCCGTGCGCAGCCTGGTCGCGACCGGCGCCGGCATCGCGCTGCTCCCCGACCTCGTTTATCGCCCCTGGTCGCTCGAAGGCGACCGGATCGAGAGCCGCGACGTCTCCGGCGCCCTGCCGGTCGTCCAGGTCGGCATGGTCTGGCGCAAGGGCTCCAGCCTGCCGCAATCCGCCCGCGACTTCATCGGCGTCGCAGAGGCACTGCGCAGCGGGCGGGCGCGCTGATCCTTCGGTTTTTCCGATATCGCCGTTCTGTTAAATGAATTTGCGAAGGCTCGGCAAGCGAGGCACCTTTCCTCTCGGGAACGAACGAGCCGCAAAGCGGCCGCCAAACCGGGAGCCGACCGATGAAGACCATCCTCAAATCCTGCACTGTGCTTGCCCTCTCCTTGAGCCTTACGACCGCTGCCATGGCTCAGGAACCGCTGAAGGAACTTGGCAAGGGCGAAGGCGCCCTGTCGATCGTCGCCTGGGCCGGCTATATCGAGCGCGGCGAGACGGACAAGAACTACGACTGGGTCACCGGCTTCGAGAAGGAGACCGGCTGCAAGGTCTCGGTGAAGACGGCCGCGACTTCGGACGAGATGGTGGCGCTGATGAACGAGGGCGGCTTCGACCTCGTGACGGCCTCCGGCGATGCCTCGCTGCGGCTGGTGGCCGGCAAGCGCGTCCAGCCGATCAACACCGACCTCATTCCCTCCTGGAAGACGCTCGACGCCCGCATGCAGGATGCGCCCTGGCATACGGTCAAGGGCGTGCACTACGGTGTGCCCTATGTCTGGGGCCCGAACGTGCTGATGTACAACACCGAGGCCTTCAAGGGCGCGGCGCCGACCAGCTGGAAGGTCGTCTTCGAGGAGATGACGCTGCCCGACGGCAAGTCGAACAAGGGCCGCGTCCAGGCCTATGACGGGCCGATCCATGTGGCCGACGCCGCCAACTATCTGATGGCGCACAAGCCGGAACTCGGCATCAAGGACCCCTACGAGCTCAACGAAGACCAGTACAAGGCGGCGCTCGATCTGCTTCGCGTCCAGCGCACCCTGGTCAGCCGCTACTGGCATGACGCCATGATCCAGATCGACGACTTTAAGAACGAAGGCGTCGTCGCCTCCGGCTCCTGGCCCTTCCAGGTCAACCTGCTCGAAGGCGAGAAGCAGCCGATCGCCTCGGTCTTCCCCGAGGAGGGCACCACCGGTTGGGCCGATACGACCATGCTCGCCGCCGAAAGCGAACATCCGAACTGCGCCTATCTCTGGATGGAGCATTCGCTCTCGCCCAAGGTGCAGGGCGATGTCTCCGCCTGGTTCGGCGCCAACCCGTCCGTCGGCGCAGCCTGCAAGGGCAATGCGCTTTTGACCGACGAAGGGTGCAAGACCAATGGCTACGACCAGTTCGAGAAGGTCAAGTTCTGGAAGACGCCGGTCGCCAAATGCGCCAGCCAGAGCGAATGCGTGCCCTATCACCGCTGGGTCTCCGACTATATCGGCGTCATCGGCGGCCGATAGGCAACCGTGGCAAGGATTGAGGACCGGACTCCAATGATCGTCTTCCTCGGGCTCGTCCCGAGGATCTACCTACGCCGATCCGAACAATCGGCCTCGAATCCAGCCGGTCCAACAGCAGATCCTCGGGACAAGCCCGAGGATGACGGAGGAGCGTCGGCGCTACACGGACACGAGCACGCAGAAGCCCAAGACATGGCACATCTGTTTGAGAAGGAACGATCATGACAGCGGTTCTCTTCCAGTCCGTCTCCCGGCATTTTGGCGCCGTGCGCGCGGTGGATGGGGTGGATCTGGCGGTGGCCGAGGGGGAATTCTTCGCCATGCTCGGTCCGTCCGGCTCCGGCAAGACCACCTGCCTGCGGCTGATCGCCGGGTTCGAGCAGCCGACGTCGGGCCATATCGAGATCTTCGGCGAGACGGCCGAGGGCGTGCCGCCCTATCGCCGCGCGGTCAACACCGTGTTCCAGGACTATGCACTCTTCCCGCATCTGACGATCCTCGACAATGTCGCCTACGGGCTGATGGTCAAGGGCGTCGGCAAGGCGGAGCGGCGGCGCCAGGCGGAGGAAGCACTCGCCATGGTGGCCCTGCCCGGCTATGGCGCCCGCAAGCCCGGCCAGCTTTCCGGCGGACAGCGCCAGCGGGTGGCGCTTGCCCGCGCACTCGTCAACCGCCCGCGCGTGCTGCTGCTCGACGAGCCGCTCGGCGCGCTCGACTTGAAGCTGCGCGAGCAGATGCAGGAGGAGCTGAAGAGCCTGCAAAAAAGCCTCGGCCTCACCTTCGTCTTCGTCACCCATGACCAGAGCGAAGCACTGTCCATGGCCGATCGCGTCGCCGTGTTCAACGAAGGCAAGGTGCAGCAGGTCGGCACGCCCGAGGAGATTTATCGCCGGCCGACAAGCCGCTTTGTCGCCGGCTTCGTCGGCTCCTCCAATATCCTTCCCAAACATCTCTGCGACCGGCTGGGGCTCGACGCGCCGGCCGCCAGCCTACGTCCGGAAGCGATCCGGCTGGATGCCCCCTTGGGTGACGGGCTCGGCTTGAGCGGTCGGGCGGTGGGCGCGAGCTTTCTCGGCCCGGTCACGCGGCTGACCGTCGACTGCGAGGGCGAGCGGCTGATCGCCGCCCTGCCCGCCAGTCAGCCCGTCCCCGCCGAAGGGGCTATGGTGACGCTCTCCTTCGACCGGCACGACCTGCATCTGATGGAGCAGGCCTGATGGCGGCGCTAAGCTCCCCGCTCGCGGTGACCGAGCCGCGACAGGGCCTCGCCGGCCGCCTGTCCGATCTCTTCTGGCAGCGGCCCCGGCTGCTGCTTGCCCTTCTTCTCGCTCCCCCGCTCCTCTGGCTCGGCATCGTCTATCTGGGATCGCTCGCCGTCTTCCTGGCGCAGAGCCTCTTTGCGATCGACGATTTCTCGGGCCTCATCACCTACGAGCCGACGCTTGCCACCTATGCCCAGCTGCTCACCGACGCCAATCTCGACATCATCCTGCGCACGCTCACCATGGCGAGCGCTGTCACGCTGGCCTCGATCCTGGTCGCCTTCCCGATCGCCTATTACGCCGCCCGCTATGCCCGCGGCGCCTGGAAGGCGGCGTTCTATCTCGGCGTTATGCTGCCCCTCTGGTCGAGCTATCTCGTGAAGATCTATGCCTGGAAGCTGATCCTTGCCAAGGAAGGCATCCTCACCTGGGCCTTCGCGACGCTGCATCTGTCCCCGCTGCTCGATGCCGTGCTGGCGCTGCCGGTGATTGGCGGTAATTCGCTCTCCGTCAGCTATCTCGGGACCTTCCTCGTCTTCGTCTATGTCTGGCTGCCCTTCATGATCCTGCCGATCCAGGCGTCGCTCGAGCGGGTGCCGGGCTCGCTCATCGAGGCCTCCGCCGATCTCGGCGCCGAGCCGGGCCAGACCTTCCGTCACGTTCTCCTGCCGCTCGCCCTGCCAGGGATCGTCGCCGGCTCGATCTTCACCTTCTCGCTGACGCTCGGCGACTACATCATCCCGCAGATCATCGGCTCCTCGCGCCTCTTCATCGGCCAGGCCGTCTATGCCCAGCAGGGCACGGCCGGCAACGTGCCGCTCGCCGCCGCCTTCACCGTCGTGCCGATCGTCATCATGGGCGTCTATCTCGCCATGGCCCGGCGCCTGGGGGCCTTCGATGCGCTCTGACCGGACCGATCGCGCGCCCTTGGCGCTGAAATTCTCCGCCGCGCTCGGCCTCGTCTTCCTGCATGCGCCGATCCTGCTCATCTTCCTTTATGCCTTCACGACGGAGGAGAAGAGCTATCGCTTTCCGCCGCCGGGGCTGACGCTGCAGTGGTTCGCGGTCGCCTGGGACCGGCCGGATGTCTGGGCAGCACTGACGCTGTCGCTCAAGGTCGCAACGCTCGCCACCGCAATCGCGCTGTTGCTGGGCACGCTCTGCGCCGCCGCCGTCTCGCGCTCGGCCTTCTTTGGCCGCGAGGCCGTGTCGCTGCTCGTCATCTTGCCGATCGCCCTGCCCGGCATCATCACCGGCATCGCGCTGCGCCAGGCCTTCTCGCTGGCGGAGATCCCCTTCTCCTTCTTCACCATCGTGCTTGGCCACGCCACCTTCTGCATCGTCGTCGTCTATAACAATGCGGTCGCCCGCTTCCGGCGCCTCTCTGGCTCGCTGGTGGAGGCGTCGATGGACCTCGGCGCGGACGGATTCCAGACCTTCCGCTATGTGATCCTGCCGAATATCGGCACGGCGTTGCTCGCCGGCGGCATGCTCGCCTTCGCGCTCTCCTTCGACGAGGTGATCGTCACAACCTTCACCGCCGGCCAGCAATCGACCCTGCCGATCTGGATGCTGGAGGAGCTGATCCGCCCCCGCCAGCGCCCGGTCACCAATGTCGTGGCAATGGTGGTGGTGTTGGTGACGCTGCTGCCCATTCTGCTTGCCTATCTGCTCACCCGCGACGGCGACCGCATCGCCGGCGGCGGGAAATGATGCCCCTTTCACCGACCATACTGGGAGATCGACCATGGACACGGACCTTCTGATCGGCGCGCGCTTCGAGCCCGGCACCGAAGCCGAGGAGACCATTCTCAACCCCAAGACCGGCGAGACGATCCTCAGCCTGGCGGAAGCCTCGCATGCCCAGATCGACGCGGCGGTGGACGCGGCGGAAGCGGCCTTCACCGGCTGGTCGCGCACGACGCCCGCCGAGCGCTCCGGCTATCTCCTGAAAATCGCGGATGCGATCGAGCGTGAGGCGGATGCCTTCGCGGCACTGGAGGCGCTCAATTGCGGCAAGCCGATCAATGCGGTGCGCAATGACGAGCTGCCGGGCATCATCGACTGCTGGCGCTTCTTCGCCGGTGCCATCCGCATGCTGAACGGCCCTGTCTCGGCGGAATATCTGCCGGGCCACACCTCGATGATCCGCCGCGACGCGATCGGCGTCGTCGGCTCCATCGCGCCGTGGAACTACCCACTGATGATGATGGCCTGGAAGCTCGCCCCGGCGCTCGCCGGCGGCAACACGATCGTCTTCAAGCCGTCGGAACAGACGCCGCTGACCGCGCTGAAGATGGCGAAGCTTTTGGCAGACATCCTGCCCGAGGGCGTCGTCAACATCGTGCTCGGCCGCGGTGAAACGGTCGGCAATGCGCTGATCAACCATCCGAAAGTGGCGATGGTCTCGATCACCGGCGATATCGCGACCGGCAAGAAGGTGCTGACCGCGGCCGCCAAGACGGTGAAGCGCACCCATCTGGAGCTCGGCGGCAAGGCGCCGGTCATCGTCTATGACGATGCCGATCTCAAGGCCGTCGTCTCCGGCATCCGCACCTTCGGCTATTACAATGCCGGCCAGGACTGCACCGCCGCCTGCCGCATCTATGCGCAGGACGGGATCTACGAGACGCTTGTCGCTGATCTCACCAGCGCCGTCTCCACCATCCGCTATGCGGGCGAAGACGACAGCCAGAACGAGATCGGCCCGCTGATCTCGCGGCGCCAGCGCGACCGGGTGGCGAGCTTCGTGGAACGTGCCAGCGAGCTCGGCCATATGGAGGTCACCACCGGCGGCTCGCCGGGCACGAGCGGCGGCTTCTTCTTCCAGCCGACGGTGATCGCCGGCGCCCGACAGGAGGACGAGATCGTCCGGCGCGAGGTGTTCGGCCCCGTCGTCTCCGTCACCCGCTTCTCCGAGCCGGAACAGGCGGTCGCCTGGGCAAATGACAGCGATTACGGCCTCGCCTCCTCCGTCTGGTCGAAGGATATCGGCAAAGCCATGCAGGCCGCCGCCCGGCTGCAATATGGCTGCACCTGGATCAACACCCATTTCGCGCTGGTGAGCGAGATGCCGCATGGGGGGTTGAAGCAGTCCGGCTATGGCAAGGATCTCTCGGCCTATGCGCTGGAAGACTATACCGCCGTGCGCCACATCATGATCAACCACGGCTGATCAGCCCGCACGGACACGAAACTTTGCCCTTGCGAAGGGGTTGGTAAGGGGAACGACCCTTTCGCAAGGAGACGGGAATGACCGAAAGCAAGAAACTGGCCGACGAATATCTGCGCCTCGGCGGACGCCGCAAGGCCAAGGTGGACGACAATATCGTCAGCACCCGCACCTGGGACGACGAGCCGGCCGAGGCAGATGCCTATTGGCAGGAACATATCGCGCCGCTCGACGACAAACGCCGCCGCGAGGTGGAACTGCTGCTGCCGAGCATGAACGACGTCTGACGCAACGGGCCGATCAGGGTCGCAGAGACCGCTTCGGCCCACCTCCTTCACGTCCTGCTGATTGTGAATCCGAGACAGCCGCGGCCCGCGATGCCGCCCGCCGGCAGCGCGCCGCGGCCGTGGAGCATCAACGGCCGGAGCGCATCTTGAGAGAGAGAGAATAGGCGAAGTTTCCGCCGAGGCTCGACTTTTCGGCGCGTGCCTTTCGCTCCGCGCCTGGAACCTTTGCCCCCGCGCGCTGTTGGCGAGCCTTCCGGTAACCTGCGGATCGAGGAGACGGCGATGACCACCCAGCTTGGCTTGAGCGAAGAGGCCCGTGCGCCGCTGACCGACCCCGGCGACGGCACGCAGGCTGTCCTGCCCGAGCTTGCCATGCGCACGCTCTCCATCGTCAACGTCTTTCTCTACGGCAATCCATCGACCGACGGGCGCTTCGTGCTGATCGATACCGGCCTGCCGACCTCGGCCGACACGATCCGCGACTGCGTCGAACGCCGCTTCGGCCGCGACGCCCGGCCGGAGGCGATCATCATGACGCACGCCCATTTCGACCATGCGGGCTCGGTGGAGAGCCTGTCGCGCGGCTGGGATGTGCCGGTCTATGCCCATCCGCTCGAACATCCCTATCTGAACGGCCAGGCCTCCTATCCGCCGGCCGACCCGCTGGTCGGGGGCGGCGTCATGGCGCTCCTTTCGCCGCTTTATCCGCGCTCGCCGGTCGATGTCGGGCCGCGGCTGCACATGCTGCCGCCCGACCAGTCGGTGCCCGGCATGCCGGGATGGCAATGGGTCCACACGCCCGGCCATACGCCCGGCCACGTCTCGCTGTTCCGCGAGAGCGACCGGACGCTGATCGCCGGCGACGCCATCGTCACCACCGGCCAAGAATCCGCCTATGCGGTGATGACGCAGCGGCTGGAGATGCATGGACCGCCGCGCTATCTGACGCCCGACTGGATGGAGGCGGAGACTTCGGTGCGCCTGCTCGCCGGGCTCAAGCCGGAACTGATCGTCACCGGTCACGGCCAGCCGGTTCACGGGCTCGAAGCGCGCGAGAAGCTCGACCTTCTCGCCCGGGATTTCCGCGAGATCGCCGTTCCCGAAGGCGGCCATTACGACCGCAAGCCGGCCGAGCCGGGCAAAAGCGAGAATGACGCCTATCGCTGATCACGGCTCCACACCCCACTTTTCTCCAAAAGCATGACTCTCCGTCACGACTGGTCGTCGTCATCGGGATGATCTTTCCAGCGCGACGACCATGTGTCCCCGCGCGATCGGCCGGGAGCATGAAGGCGATTTCGCTCTGCGCACCACCGCCGTGCGGCTGGATGAAATCGCGATCGATTGCCGCTTTGCCGATCGGAGCCGCTTCACCATGCTTTTCCAGCCGCCCTTGAACAAGCCCGGCGCCTGGCGCCGCGCGATCAAGGATCGACTGGTCGTCAATTGGCATCAATCTGCGAACAGTGCGTTCGACGGCCCCAGCTGTCGAAAAATGCCGATTCATGCGAGACTGCCGCCTTGAAGAGAACCCGAGAAGGGGATGATCATGACCAAGAAAATCGGCTTCCTGTCCTTCGGACATTGGGCCCCCTCCCCGCAATCGCAGACGCGCTCGGCGGGCGATGCCTTGCTGCAATCGATCGATCTCGCCGTCGCGGCGGAAGAGCTCGGCGCGGATGGCGCCTATTTCCGTGTGCACCATTTCGCCAGGCAGCTCGCCGCACCCTTCCCGCTTCTGGCTGCCATCGGCGCCAAGACGAGCCGGATCGAGATCGGCACGGCGGTCATCGACATGCGCTACGAGAACCCGCTCTACATGGCGGAAGATGCTGGCGCCGCCGACCTCATCTCCGGCGGCCGGCTGCAGCTCGGCATCAGCCGCGGCTCGCCAGAGCAGGTGATCGATGGCTGGCGTCATTTCGGCTATGAGCCGGCTGAGGGTGAGGACGAGGCCGACATGGCCCGCCGCCACGCCGAGGTGTTCTTCGACGTACTGCGCGGCGAAGGCTTTGCCGCGCCGAACCCGCGGCCGATGTTTCCCAATCCTCCGGGCCTCTTGCGTCTCGAGCCGCATGCACCCGGCCTGCGCGATCGGATCTGGTGGGGTGCGAGCTCGAATGCCACGGCCGTCTGGGCCGCGAAGCTCGGAATGAATCTGCAGAGCTCGACGCTCAAGACCGACGAGAGCGGCAAGCCCTTTGCGGAGCAGCAGGCCGAGCAGATCCGCCTCTATCGCGAGGCCTGGAAGGACGCCGGACACAGCCGCACGCCGCGCGTCTCTGTCAGCCGCAGCATTTTCCCGCTGGTCTCTGATCGCGACGTCGCCTATTTCGGCCGCCAGGGGGAAGGCAGCGACACAATCGGCTATCTCGACGCCACGACCCGCGCTATTTTCGGCCGCAGCTATGCCGCCGAGCCCGACCGGCTGGTCGCAGAGCTTTTGAAGGACGAGGCGATTGCCGAGGCCGATACGCTGCTTCTGACTGTGCCGAACCAGCTGGGCGTCGCCTACAACGCCCATGTCATTGAAAGTGTGCTGACCCATGTCGCTCCCGCTCTCGGCTGGAGCGCCAAGGCCCCGCCGCCGCTGCGGGCCGCCTGAGGCCGTCCGATCCGACAGCTTCGACCAGCGCCCGCCGTGTTTTTGACCGCGGCGGGCCAGCTCGGCGACCTTCGCTGGCATGATCAGCGTCAAAAACTATCATTGGCCCGAATAATCTTAAACAGCGGGAACTTAAGCGGCGCGACGGCGTTTTGGGACGCTCACATGGGACGGCAGGCATATCGGCGGCCGGCATGTGGACCGAACGGTAAGGACCCGCCATGACAACACACATCAATTCTCCCGTCGCCACCGACACTTACGACAGCGCCTCGGTGACGTCGGCGTTTCACAAAGTGTCGTGGGGAGCGATCTTCGCGGGCGTCGTGCTCGCGCTCGCCATCCAGTTCCTTTTGAACCTGCTCGGCGTCGGGATCGGCGCAGCCGTGCTCGATCCGGCCACATCCGACAATCCGGCAGCCGGCACCTTCTCGATCGCCGGTGGCGTCTGGTTCATCGTCTCGGGCATCATCGCCTCCTTCGTCGGCGGTTATATTGCGAGCCGTCTCTCCGGCCGTCCGAGCCGCTCGACCGGTGGCTATCACGGCGTAACCGCCTGGGCTGTCACCACCCTCGTCGTCCTCTACCTGCTCACCACCTCGATCGGCGCGCTGGTCGGCGGTGCCTTCTCGGGCATCACCAGCGTCATCGGCGGCGTCGGCAGCACGGCAGCCACCGCGGCCACGGCCGCTGCTCCGTCGATCGCCCAGAGCACGAACCCGATGGCTGGCATCGAGCAACAGATTCGCTCGGCCACCGGCAATGACCCGCAGGCCCTGCAGAGCGCCGCCGTCACCGCCGTCCAGGCCGTGTTGACCGGTGATCAGGCCCAGGCCGAAGAAGCCCGCAACCGTGCAGCCGAAGCCGTGGCGCGTGCCCAGAACATCCCGATCGACCAGGCGCGCCAGCAGGTTGCCCAGTATGAGCAGAGCTACCGCGCCAATATCGAGACTGCCAAGCAGCAGGCCGTCGAAGCCGCCCAAGCCGCAACCGCCGCCGTCTCGGCCGGTGCGATTGCCGGCTTCGTCGCTCTGGCTCTCGGCGCTCTCGCTGCCTGGTTCGGCGGCATGGCCGGCACCAAGCGGGCTGGCACCCGCATCGCCTAAGGCGATCGGCATACCCGTCAATCCGACCTCGAAGACCGGCAGCGCGCAAGCCTGCCGGTCTTTTCACGTCAACCGCCTCCCTGCACTTGCGCAATGCCTGTTTTTGTTCGGTAATGAGGCGCTGACAGTCGCGAGACGCCGGAGCCGCCTCACATGAACTTCTTCGAAACGCTGCTGGTTCTGCTGCTGGTCGCCATTCTGCTTCTGCAGCTCGCCCGCAGGCTTTCGGTCCCATACCCCTCCATGCTCGCCATGGCCGGCACCGCCGTGGCGCTGGTGCCGGGCGTGCCCTATATCGCGCTCGATCCGGAAATCGCGCTCGCCCTCTTCATCTCTCCCGCTCTGCTCGATGCCGCCTTCGACTTTCCGATCGGCACCGCGCGGCGCTACTGGGTGCCGCTGGTCGTCTTTGCCATCGGCGGCGTGGTGGTGACGGCGCTCTGCGTCGCGCTCGCCGGCTGGGCCTATGCCGGGCTGCCCTTCGCCGCCGCCCTGGTACTCGGCGCAGTCGTTGCTCCACCGGATGCGGCGGCGGCGACCGCCGTGCTCTCCGGCATGTCCATCCCCCGCAACACCGATGCGGTCCTGCGCGGGGAAAGCCTGTTCAACGATGCAGCGGCGCTGCTGATCTTCTCGGCGGCGCTCGCCGTGCAGACCACCGGCAATATCGGCACGACGGTCGGCCTGCAATTCATCATCGCCGCACCGGGCGGCATCCTGCTCGGCATCGTCTCTGCGTTCGTGATCCAGCGGCTCGGCACGGCCGTCGCCTCGACGCTCGGCGGCAATCTCCTTCAGTTCGTCCAGACCTTCCTGCTCTGGATCGTCGCTGAACATCTGCATCTCTCACCGGTTCTCGCCATCGTCGCCTTCGCAATGACCATCGCGCGCAGCCCCGACGTGCGCTCCTCGGCCCGTATGCGCGTGCAGTCCTATGCGGTCTGGAGCGTCGTGGTCTTCGTCCTGAACGTCATGGCCTTCCTGCTGATGGGCATGCAGGTCCGCGATATTCTCGGCAGCATGCCGAACGGGCACCTCGGCGAAGCCGTCGGCTTTGCGGCGCTGGTCGTCGCCATCGTCATCGCCACGCGCTTTGCGGTCTGCATCGGCTTCAACCGCATTCATGCAATCCTCCTGCGCCGGCGCGGCGAGACCGATATCCCGTCAACGAAACAAGCGATCCTCGCCAGTTGGTGCGGCATGCGTGGCCTGGTGACGCTCGCCACCGCCTTTGCGCTGCCGGCCGATTTCCCCCAGCGCGACGTCGTCCTGCTCGCAGCCTTTGCTGTCGTGCTGGCGACGCTGGTCTTCCAGGGGCTGACGCTTGCGCCACTGATCGTCCGGCTCGGCCTCGACCGCCGGCATGATGGACCGCGCGAGCTCGCAGCACTCCGATCCGAGATCGCCCGTGCCGGCCTAGCCACGATCAAGGACGAGACCGGCCCCGAGGCGGACTTGATCCGCTCGAAATTCGTAATGGAGAAACAGGCACTCGCCGACAGCGACGAGAAGGGCGCGATGCGCGCCTACCGCGACCTGGCACTGACCGCCATCGGTGCCCAGCGCGTCAAGCTGGAGAGATTGCGGGCGGAAAACCGAATGAATGTTGATGAATACAACCTGCTTCTGGAAGAGATCGACTGGCGGGAACTCTCGATCCTGCCGCTCGAGGACCGGCGGATCGAGGAGATCTGAAACCAATCGAGCCAGCGTCAGCTCGCCATCGCGCCGCGCACAGCGGTGAAGGTCGCCGTCAGGCCGGTCGGGCCGTAGTCGAGCTGCGTATCCCGGGCGCCGTTGATGCCCATCTCGATCAGCCGGGAGCCAAAGCCGCGGCGTTCGGGGCGCGTGGCGGGTGGACCGCCCACCTCCTGCCAGACGAGCCTGAACTCGTCCTCTTCGAGGCTCCAGCGGATGTTGACCCGTCCGCCATCGACGGAGAGCGCGCCATATTTGAGCGCATTGGTCGCCAGCTCATGCAGGAGGAGCGAGAGCGACAGCGCCGTCTTGGCCCCGACCATGACCGCCGGACCGGCCAGGTCGAAGCGATCGGGCTCGGCCTGGAGGCTCAGCACGCCGACCGCGAGGCTCTCGACGGTCGAGGTTTCCCAATTGGTCTGCAGCAGTACGCCATGCGCCTTGCTGAGCGCCGCCAGCCGGTTCTGCAAGGTTTCGCCCAACACCGGGTCCGCCTTGCGCAGCGTCTGCGCCACGATCGCCTGGACGACGGAGAACGTGTTCTTGACGCGGTGGGCAAGCTCGCCGGTCAGGAGCTCGCGCTCCTGTTCGGCGGACTTGCGGGCGGTGATGTCGAAGAACAGGCAGAGGAAGCGCCCTTCGCTTTCGCGTGCGCAGCGTACATCGAACCAGCGGCCGAGCTGCTGGATCTCGATCTCGAAGGACTGAGGTTCGCCGGTCTCGACGGCGATGGCGCAATGGTCGATCAGCTGCTGCGGCACGTCGCTCGCATAAGCGCGAATCGTCGTGCCGACCGCGGAGGCGGGGATTCCGGATTGGGCGGCAAAGGCCGGGTTGATCTCGATGAAACGATAGTCGATCGGCCGGCCCGCCTCGTCGCGGATCAGTTCGCCGACGAAGAAGCCCTCGGCCATCTGTTCGAACAGCTCGCGCCAGCGCTTTTCGCTGGCCTTCAGGCGTTCCTCCGCCAGCCTCTGGCCGGTCTGGTCGCGCAGGATCTTCACATAGCCGACCAGCGTCTCGTCATCCTGGCGCAGCGGCATCATCTCGCCGCTCGCCCAGAACCGTTCGCCGGATTTGCGCAGATGCCAGCGCTCGTCCATGCCACGCCCGACCGTATAGGCGCTCGCCATCTCCTTCTTGTGAATCGCATGGTCGCGGTCCTCGGGCGTGAAGAACAGTTCGACGTCCTTGCCAACGGCCTCGGCCCGGCTCCAGCCAAGGATCTGGACCGCGCCCTCGTTCCAGTCGCGGATCACGCCCTCCTGATCGAGGACGACGATCGCGTAGTCGACGGCGCTGTCGAAGACGGCGCGATAGCGGTGTTCGCCACTCTCGGCGCGAAGGCGCGCCGCACTTTCGAGCCGCGCCAGCCGGCGCAGTTCCAGCTGGGCCATCGCCTGGCGGGCAAGGCCCTTCAGCGCCCGCTTCTGCGTCTCGGTCAGCGTACGTGGCTGATGATCGAGCACGCAGACCGTGCCGATCGCCACGCCCTGCGGCGTTGTCAGCCGGGCACCGGCATAAAAGCGCAGATGCGGCGGTCCTTCGACCAGCGGGCTCTTGGCAAAACGCGGATCCTGCAGGGCGTCAGCGACGACGAGCAGCTCGTCTTCGAGAACCGCCTGGCGGCAAAAGGCGCCATCGAGCGGTGCGGCGCGCGCGCCAAGCCCGATCTCTGCCTTGAAGAACTGCCGGTTCTCCGCGATGAGATTGACGACCGCGATCGGCGTTTCGCAGATGTTGGCGGCCAGTTCAGCGATCTCGTCGAAGTCCTGCTCGCGCGGCGTATCGAGGATGCCATATTCGAGAAGCGCCTGTCCGCGGCGCTCGTCCTGTCCCATCCCGTCCTGTACGTCCACGCGCTCCAACCGTCCCATTGTCTCTTGCCGGCCGCGACGGCGGCAGACAGCCGCTCCGCTCGCGTCGCGAGTCCGGCTTTCGGCTGCCTAGATAGGAGCACAGGGGAGGATTTGCAGGAGCATCCTTTAATTTAATGATTTTCGAGCCCGAACGCAGGAAGACCCCCGACGCCGCACACGTCGGGGGTTTCATCGATCACGGCCGCAGCCGAGGCCGCTGCCGGCCGGAGGAACCCACTCCGGTGATCGATTCTAGCCTTGGCGAACGCGTTCCGCCTCTTCCATGAGGCGGTCGCGCGCTGTGTCGTGGAGATCGGTCGCCACCTCGGCGGCCTTTTCCGCCACGGAGGCGGCAATGTCCTGGCCCTTGTCGGCAAGGCTCGCGGCACGGTCGGCAAGGTCGGATCGCATCTGCTCGGCCGCTTCGCCCATCGCTTCGTCCTCGACCTCCGTATTGGGCAGCACCGCGCCAAGCGCCGCGCCGAGCGCAAAGGCCAAGGCGCCGCCGATCAGGGGCTGTTCGCGGAAGGTCGACATCAACGACTCGTTGATCCCGCTGGACCGGTCCAGCAGCCCCGATCCAAGTTCGGAGGAGCGCTGCGAAACGCCACTCGCCGCCTGGCGCACGGAGGCACCGGCCCGCGCACCGGTCTGACCGGCGCTATGCGTGACGCTTTCGAACGTATGGGTGAGCCAGCCGAGCGACGCGTCGAGTGCGGAGCCTGCTTCGTCCAGGATCGAGGAAACCTGCCGGCCGGTGGCATCTGCAAGGCCGCGATAGGTCTTGCCGGCCTCATCGACGAAATGCCCGGCGCGTCGGCCGCTTCGGTCGCTCAGCGCCCGAAGCTTTCGGCCCGACTCATCCGTGAAATGCGAATAGCGTGCGCCATTGCTCACCTCAGGCGGTCCGACCCGGCGGACGACGCCCTGGGTCGTGTAAAGCGGATAGTCCTCGTTCGAGCCGGAGCCCGTGCCCGTCGATGAGCGGGACGTGGTCTCGCTGCTGTCACCCCTGTTCGGGGCGGCCATCAGCCAGGCCAGGCTGACGCCCATCAGCGCCAGCGGGATCGGATTGGACTTCATCTGGCCGCCGAGGCTGCGCAGATAGTCGCCGCCGCCGCTGCCCTTGGCATAAGCGAGCACCTCGTCGACCATCTGGCCGGGCGACATGCGCTCCTGGATGGCGCCGATGCGATCTTCGATCCGGCGGCGGTCGTTTTCGATTTCCTGCTGGAGTTCAGCGGAGGATTTGTCGGTCATGAGCGTGTCTCCTTGATCACGGCGGCGTCACGGCGAAGCGAGTCGGCCGTCCGCTCGAGCTTGAAATTGGATCCGCGCATGTGGTTGATTCCGCGCGAGATCATGCCCCAGGCGATCAGCGCGATGACGACGCCGACGACCAGCGCCGCCACGGCATCGGCCGCAACCTCGCTCAGCCCCATCGAGACGAGCAGGGCCGAGAGGCCGGAAACGAGCGCACCGAGCAGCACGCCGACAGCGCCGATCGCGAGAATCAAGCCGATCAGCAGCACCTCGACACCGCCGAGCGCGCGCGAAACCTTTTCGGACGCTTCAGTCTTGGCGAGATCGATCTCCTTGCGCAGAAGACCGGATACATCGGAGACGAGGCCGCCGATGAGTTCGGTCAACGAGACATTGTCGGTCGGGTTAGCCATTGGTCGGGCCCCCCGTTGAGCCGCCTGTCCCAGCGCCGGAAGTAGAACCGGTGGTGGGGCGGGCCGAGCTGGCCGGAGTGCGAGGCGAGGATCCAGGCGCGCGATTGGCGGACTGACCGGCCGTCTCATAGCCGGAACTGCCGGTGCGGTTGACCGTCGTCCCGGCCGAGCCGCGCGTGCTGCTCCCGCTGCTGCTGCCACGGGTAGAGGCGGTGATGAAGCGGCTGGCGGCCAGACCGGCAAGGGCGGCGACGCCAAGAAAGGCGATCGGCTGCCTGCGGCCGAAGCTCTCGGCCAGCTGGACGATCTCGCCGGCATCCTTGCCTTCGATATCGCGGGCGAAGGACTGGACGGTTTCGCCGAGACGACGCGCCGTGCGGCCGATACGCGCCTGTTCGCCGCCTTCCAACTCCTCGCCGACCCGCTTCAAGGCATCGGCGACGCCGGCCACCTGGCGGGCGGCGTATCCCGCCTCCTCGTTCAGCGTTTCGTGCAT
Organism: Rhizobium sp. YIM 134829; assembly: GCF_046546455.1. Lineage (NCBI taxonomy): Bacteria > Pseudomonadati > Pseudomonadota > Alphaproteobacteria > Hyphomicrobiales > Rhizobiaceae > Rhizobium > Rhizobium sp. YIM 134829. The sequence goes on along the minus strand of NZ_JBKHKI010000006.1, from coordinate 42,498 downwards.
GCGGTCCATGGCCGAGTTCGAATAGGATTTGAGGCCTTCCCGCGCCTGTTCCACATCCTCGTGCAGGCGGGCCTTCAGATCGCCGGGCGACGCCTTGCTGCCGGAGGACTGACTGCCGGAGGACTGGTCGCCCGAAGACGCATCGTCCTGCCTGTCCTGACCGCCGGTCGACTGACTGCCGCCGCCCTGCGCGCCGGTTGAGCCCGCGGTGGTGGGGCCGGATGTGGCCTGGGTGGAAAAGCCCTGCGGGCTCGGCGAAGCGGGTGTCGTACCGCCGCCGCTTCTTGTCGTTTCATCGGTCATGGTTGTCTCCGGGTTCTTCTTCCGGCGCGGTTGCGGGGATGCATCCAACGCCATCAGCAATCGAACCGGGGAAGGCCTCGGCGGTTCCCTGGGAAAATCGAGGAGCGTCGGGTCTCAGGCGTGCTTTGGCAGGATAAAGGCCGAAGCAGAGAATCTGGCCTCAAGCGCTGAACCTTTTGGCCATCTCGCGATTTGTGCCCCCGTTCGCCCCTACTGCTCGAAAGGCACTCTCCTCCATGGCATTCACCTTCGGTCCCGTTGTTTCTTCCGATGCCGTTCTGTTCCGCTTCTGGGCCCCTTTGCATGACGCCATCACGCTGGTGATCGAGGGAGAGGACGATCGCCGGATGGAGCGGTCGCCGGAGGGCTGGCACACGCTCCGCGTCGAGGGTGCCGGCCCCGGCACGCGCTACCGTTTTCGCCTGCCGGACGGCCTGGAGGTGCCCGACCCCGCCTCCCGCCATCAGCCGGAGGACGTGCATGGTCCGAGCGAGGTGGTCGACCTGGCAGCCTATCGCTGGAAGAGCGTGGAGTGGGCGGGCCGGCCCTGGGAAGAGGTCGTGCTCTACGAACTGCACACCGGCACATTCACGAAGGAAGGCACTTTCCGGACGGCGATCGACAAGCTGGACGGGCTGAAGGAGATCGGCGTCACGGCGATCCAGATCATGCCGATCGCCGATTTCCCCGGCCGCTACAATTGGGGCTATGACGGGGTGCTGCCCTATGCGCCCGACAACAGCTATGGCCGGCCGGAGGATCTGATGGCGCTGGTCGATGCCGCCCATGCGCGGGGCATCGCTGTCTTCCTCGACGTCGTCTACAACCATTTCGGCCCGGACGGGAACTACCTGCCCCTCTACGCGCCGCTCTTCACGGAAAACCACAAGACGCCCTGGGGCAACGGCATCAATTATGATGGCGAGAACTCCAAGCCGGTACGCGATTTCGTCATCGAGAACGCGATTTCCTGGATCACGGAGTTCAAGATCGACGGCCTGCGGCTCGATGCGGTCCATGCGATCAAGGACGATAATGGCGAACATCTGCTGGTGGAGCTCGCGCGCCGGGTGCGCGAGAGTGCCCGCGGCCGCCATGTCCATCTGGTCGTCGAGAACGAGGACAATGACAGCGACCTGCTCAAGCGCAATCCGGACGGCTCCGTGCCGCTCTACACAGCGCAGTGGAACGACGACATCCACCATGTGCTCCACATCGCCGCCACCGGCGAGACCTTCGGCTACTACGCCGATTACGCCGAGAACCGGCCTGAAAAGACGGCGCGGGCGCTAGCGGAAGGCTTCGTCTTCCAGGGCGAACACATGCCTTATCGCGGCGAGGCACGCGGCAAGCCGAGCGCCGGCCTGCCGCCAACCGCCTTCATCTCGTTCATCCAGAACCACGACCAGATCGGCAACCGGGCACTCGGCGACCGGATGATCGTCTCGCAGCCGCTCGAGGCGATCAAGGCCGTTGCCGCCGTCTATCTGCTCAGCCCGCAGATCCCCATGCTGTTCATGGGCGAGGAATGGGGTGCCCGCGAGCCCTTCCCCTATTTCTGCGATTTCAACGAGGAGCTGAACGAGAAGGTGCGCAAGGGCCGGCGCGAGGAACTGTCCCGTCTGCCGGGCTTCGATGCCGACGACCTGATGGATCCGACCGCACTGGAGACCTTCGCCTCGGGCACGCTCGACTGGAGCCAGCGCGAGACGCCGGAGGGCCGCGCGCTGATTAAGTTCTACCGCAGCCTGCTGACGCTCCGGCAAGAGCGCATCACTCCTCTGCTGAAAGGTGTCGGCGGCGACAGCGGCCGCTTTGAGGCCGAAGGTGAAACGCTTGCCGTCAGCTGGACGCTGGCGGGCGGAAAGCGCCTGGCACTTGCCGCGAACCCCTCCAACCGGCCGGCGCCCCTGCCGAAAGACCAGCAGGAGGCCGAGGTGCTCTACCTGCTCGGCACGGCGGATGATGGGGCGCTCGGCCCCTGGTCGGTTCGCTGGACGCTCGGCTGACACGCTCGGTTGACCGGACGCCGGGCCTCGGCCCGGCGCCTGCGCACTGCCCCTTGAAGAGGACTGACCGATGACCGCTCCCGCCCGACCCAAAGCCGCCGCCGCACCCCGGACCGCGAAGTCCGACCCGAACCCGCTCGATACGGTGGCGATGCGCAACGGGATCGACCTGATGCGGCCAGGACTGAACGGCACGCAGACGCCGATCTCGGACGAGACCAAGCGGCAGATCCTCGAGGCGCTGGGCATCGACCCCGCCGACACGGTGACCGCCGCTCCGCCACGACCGAAAGCAAAGCCGATTCCGGCCTGTTTCGTGCCGGCGTTCCTCGGCGAGGAGAAGGTCTGGGGCCTGTCTCTCCAGCTTTACGAACTGCGCTCGGCCCGCAACTGGGGCATCGGGGATTTCGAGGATCTCGCCGTCATGGCGGATCTCGCCGGCGCGCTCGGCGCCGATTTCATCGGCCTCAATCCGCTGCACGCCCCCTTCCTCGCCGACCCCGAGCGCTGCAGCCCCTATGAGCCCTCGAACCGGCAATTCCTCAACCCGCTCTATATTGCCGTCGACCGGCTGCCGGGTCACGAGATGGACGAGAAAACCTCCAGGCGCCTCGCGGCTCTGCGCGCAGCAAGACAGGTCGATTATGCCGGCGTCGCCGCCGTCAAGCTCGCCGGTCTGCACAGCATCTACAAAGCCTGGCCGGCGGGCGATGCCGAGGCGGAAGGCCGCTTCACCGACTTCATCAAGGAGCGCGGCGAGGCCTTGCGGCGCCACGCGCTCTTCGAGGCCCTGTCCGAGAGGCACGGCGCGGCCGGGGTTGGCACCGGCTGGCATGGCTGGCCCGAGGAATATCAGGACCCCCTCTCCGATAAGGTCGCGACCTTTGCCGAGCAGAATGGCGCCGCCTTGCGCTTTCACATGTGGCTGCAATGGGTGGCGCATGAGCAGCTGGACCATGCTGTCGCGCGGGCCAAAGCGGCGGGCCTGCGCATCGGCCTCTATCTCGATCTCGCGGTCGGCGAGGCGCTCGACGGCTCGGCCACCTGGAGCGAGCGGCAGCATTATGTCGCGACCGCAACGGTCGGCAGCCCGCCCGATCCCTTTGCGGCGGGGGGCCAGGACTGGCGGTTGGCGGCGCTGCGACCCGCCGCGATCGCCAGCGGCCGCCATTCGCCCTTCGAGCGCATGGTGCGGGCGGCGATGCGCTATGCCGGCGCAATCCGCATCGACCATGCGGCGGCCCTTCGCCGCCTGTTCCTCGTGCCGCTCGATTTGAAGCCCGATGGCGGCGCCTATGTCGACTATCCGCAGGACAAGCTCTTCGCCATCCTCGCTCGCTGCTCGGGCGAGTATCAGTGCCTGGTGATCGGCGAGGATCTCGGCACTCTGCCCGCCGGCCTGCAGGACGATCTCGCCAAGGCGAAGATCCTCGCCTACCGCATTCTCTCCTATGAGCGCAGCGCGGAGGGCTTCAAGCCGGCGGAAAGCTATCCGGAGCTGGCGCTCGCCTGCATCTCCACCCACGACCACCAGACGCTCGACGGCTGGTGGCGGGGCGCCGACATCCGCATGCGCGACAAGCACGGGCTGCAGCCCGCCGACCTGACCAGGGAGCAGCAGAAGGAGCGCAGAGCGGAGCGACGCGACCTGACCGACGTTCTGGAAGAGACGGGACTGGAGGCGCCCGGCCCGATCTCTGCTACCTCCCCGGACGACGAGAAGCTCGAAGCTCTCATCGTCAGCGCCCACCGCTTCATCGCCCGCACCCCCTCGCTCCTCGCCGCCGTCCGCCTCGCCGATCTGACCCGCGAACGCCAGCCAACCAACGTGCCCGGCACCAGCGGCGACTATCCGAACTGGAAGCCGAAGCTCTCTGTCACGCTGGAAGACCTGCCCGACACCCCTCTCCTGCGCACGGTCGCCGAAGCCATGCGCGAGGAACGCCCACGGCGGGGGTGAGAAGCGGTTCTCACCGCGATCGTCATGCTCGGCCCCGTGCCGAGCATCTGCCGAAGCTGCAGCGGGCTGGACGCCGGCCGACGCGGAGCGAAGCCATCATCCTCCCAGTCGCGGCAACGGCAGCAGATCCTCGGGACAAGCCCGAGGATGATGAGCTTGCGCGGCGGACCAAGGCGAAAGCGAGAAGTCGCTACGCTTGCCGCCAGCGCAGGAAAATCGTCGAGAGCGGTGGGAGGGTCAGGAGGAGGGAGTGGGGTTTGCCATGGGCCGGATCGGGGCTGGTCCAGGCTTCGACATTGCCGAGGTTCGAGCCGCCATAGACGCCGGCGTCGGAGTTCAACACCTCTTCCCAGCGCCCTTCCTCGGGAACGCCGACCCGGTAGCCGGTGCGCGGCACGGGGGTCATATTGGACAGCGCCAGGATGCGGCTTGCGCCGTCGCGCGCGCTGCGCAGCATGCCGAAGACGGAGTGTTCGGCATCGTCGCCCACCGCCCATTCGAAGCCGGCGGGATCGAGGTCGCCGAACTGAAGGGCCGGCTCGCTCTGGTAAAGGGCGTTCAGATCGGCCACCAGGCTCTGGATGCCGCGATGCTCCGGCTGATCGAGCAGGTTCCAGACCACCGAGCCGTCATGGTTCCATTCGGTCGTCTGGCCGATCTCCTGGCCCATGAAGAGCAGCTTCTTGCCGGGATGGGCCCACATGAAACCGAAATAGGCGCGCAGGTTCGCCCGTTTCTGCCAGGCGTCGCCCGGCATCTTGCCGATCAGCGAGCCTTTGCCATGCACCACCTCGTCATGCGAAATCGGCAGCATGAAGCGCTCGGAATAGGCATAGACCATGCCGAAGGTCATCATGCCGTGATGGTAGCGGCGATAGACCGGATCCTCCTGCATGTAATGCAGGGTGTCGTGCATCCAGCCCATGTTCCACTTGAAGTCGAAGCCCAGCCCGCCATCGGCGACATGCTTCGTCACGCCCGGCCAGGCCGTCGATTCCTCGGCGATCGTCATCGCATGCGGGCAGCGTTGATGAATGATCGAGTTCAGATGCTTGAAGAACTCGACGGCTTCGAGGTTCTCCCGTCCGCCATATTTGTTGGGGACCCACTCGCCGGCGTTGCGGCTGTAGTCGCGGTAGAGCATGGAGGCGACCGCGTCCACGCGCAGAGCGTCGACATGGTACTCTTCGAGCCATTCGAGCGCGCTGGCGATCAGGAACCCCTTCACCTCGTTGCGGCCGAAATTGTAGATCAGCGTGTTCCAGTCCCTGTGAAACCCCTCGCGCGGATCCTCATGCTCGTAGAGCGCCGTTCCGTCGAAGCGCGCGAGGCCCCAGACATCGGTCGGGAAATGCGCCGGCACCCAGTCGAGGATGACGCCGATGCCGGCGGCATGGCAGCGGTCGACGAAATAGGCAAAATCCTCCGGCGTGCCATAGCGCCCGGTCGGCGCGAAAAGGCCGAGCGGCTGGTAGCCCCAGGAGCCGCCGAACGGGTGCTCCATGATCGGCAGCAGCTCGATATGGGTGAAGCCCATGGTCTTGGCATAGGGAATCAGCCGCTGGCTGAGCTCGACCCAATCGAGCGAGCGCTGATCCTCCTCCAGAATGCGCAGCCAGGAGGCGAGATGCACCTCATAGACCGAGATTGCCTCCTCGCCCGAGCGGTTTTCGGCGCGCGCCCGCATATAGGCGTCGTCCGTCCAGGCATAGGGCGTGGCGGAGGCGACGACGGAGGCTGTGGCCGGCGCCGCCTCGCTGGCGCGGGCGACGGGATCGGCCTTCTGCGGCAGGAGGTTGCCCCAGGCGTCGAGCACCTCGAATTTGTAGCGCTCGCCCTTGCCGAGCCGCGGCAGGAAGAGCTCCCAGACACCTGCCGACGGCCTCAAGCGCATCGGATTGCGCCGCCCATCCCAGGCGTTGAAATCGCCGACGACGGAGACGCGCCGCGCGTTCGGCGCCCAGACGGCAAAGCGCACGCCGGATACCCCGTCGATCTCCATCGGCCGAGCACCAAAGGTGCGGCCGAGGCTGTAATGCGTGCCCTGCGAGAAGAGATGCAGATCGAGATCGCCAAGCAGCAGGCCGAAGGAATAGGGATCCTCCGTCTCCTGGATCGCGTCCGGCCAGTGAATGCGGAAGAGCGGCCGCGCGATCGAATCCACCACAGCGGCGAAGAGGCCGGCCGGATGGGCGAGCGTCATCTGCGCCACGACCGCATTGCTGCCGGGATCGATCAGCTCGACCCCGACGGCACCGGGCACCAGCGTCCGCACCACGGTTCGGTCTCCATAGGGATGACGACCGAGGATCGCGAAGGGATCGCCATGACGACCTTCGACGAGCGCGCTTACGGCCTGGGGATCGAGACCGGAAAGAGTGTCCAGACGCTCAAGCATTCTCTGTCGGCTCCGACAATCTGTGGACGATGGTAGCGAAGCCCTCGAGCGGGATCGGCAGCCATTTCGGCCGGTTGCGTGCCTCATAGGCGATCTCGTAGGCCGCCTTTTCGAGGAGGAAGAGGTCGAGGATGCGCACACGCTGATCCTGTGTCAGCGCCAGCGCTTCGGAGGCCGCCGTCGCCTCGAAATACATCGAGAGGAAGGCCTGGTGCGCTCGCCAGGTGAAGTCGCGGATCAGCCCCGGCCGGCGCGGATCGCCCGGATCGCCCACACCCTCGATGTCGAGTTCGGCGGTGGCGGCGAGATAGCCGAGCGAGCGCAGCAGGCCGGCGACGTCGCGCAGCGGATTGGTCTTGGCGCGACGGTCGGCGAGATCGCGGGCGGGCTCTCCCTCGAAGTCGATGATGTAGGCATCCGCCTCGGCCACCAGCACCTGGCCCAGATGGAAGTCGCCGTGGTTGCGGGTCATCAGCGTGCCCAGAGCCGAGTCGGCGAGTCCGGCGACGATGGCCATCGCCTCGTCACGACGGGCGAGCAGCGCATCGGCGTCCCTCGCGACGTCTGCCTCCAACGCCCCTCGCGCGTCGGCGAGGATGTCGAGGCTTTCCGTCACCTGCGCCAGGATCGTTTGCTTCCAGGCATCGATCTCGCCATCGCCCGCCGTCACGGGCGCAAAGGCCTCGTCCTCGGTCGGACGGCTCAACGCCACATGCAGCTCGCCCAGGCGCTTGCCGACCATGCCGGCGAAGTCGACCAGCGGGCGGAACGTCTCCGCCTCGCCACTCACCTCGCCCTCGGCCAGAAGCACCTCGTCGAGTGCGCGGCGCAGATTGGTCAGCATCCAGTTCCAGGCGTCGCCCTGGTTGCGGATGGCGCCCTGGATGATGATCAGCGTCGTGCGAACACCGTCCGCATTCGTCCGCGCCACTTCGCCGAGCAGCGGCGCAGTGTTCTGGTAGCCGACCTCGGTCAGATAGCGGGTCATCTCCACTTCCGGATGGATGCCGGGGAAGATGTGGCGGATGAGCTTGACCATGGCGAGATCGCCGACGATCAGCGAGCTGTTCGACTGCTCCGCCGACAGCCAGCGCACCGGCATGTCATCGGTCACCGCCATGCAGTCGAGCTGGTCTGTGCCCAGGAATTCGAGCGTGCCGTTGCGGCCTGAGATTGTGGCGCGCTCGCACAGGCCCTTGATGACGCCGCGGGCGAAGCTCTCCATCGCGAAACCATCGGTCAGGAAGCCGACGCGCCGTCCGTGGCGGATGCGAGCGAGAGCCAGCTGCTGGGCAAGGGCCGGCGGCTGCGTCTCGTCCCAGGCGACGGCGAGCGGCAGGAGATAGGTCTCGGTGTGACCCTCCATCTCCGCTTCCAGTTCTCCAAGCAACACATTGTGCGGGAAGCCCATCGGCGTCGCGGCCACCACCTCGGCGCGTTTCAGCCGCTCGCCCTTGGAGCCGAACCAGCGGCGCTTTTCCAGATAGGCAGGGAGCACCTCGCGCGACAGCACGCCGGAGAGCCGGGGCTCTTCCACGACCTCCATCAGATCGCGGCGCATGACCATGGTCACGAAATCCGGCAGCTGCTCCGGCGGATCGGTGCGCCAGACGGGGCCATCGGCCTCGGCAACCAGCTGGAACCAGAAGAAGCCATAGGGAGGCAGGGTCAGGAGATAGGTCAGCTGGCCGATCGGCGGAAAGGGCGACATGCCGGTCAGCTCGATCGGCACGCGGCCTTCGAAGGCGGAGAGATCGAGCTCGACCGCCTGCGGAAGGCGCGAGAGGTTGAAGACGCAGAGGATCGTCTCGCCCTCATGCTCGCGCAGATAGGTCAGGATCTTTCGGTTACCGGCGTTGATGAATTTCAGTGTGCCGCGGCCGAAGGCCGTATGGCGACCGCGCAATGCCAGCATGCGCCGCGTCCAGTTCAGCAGCGAATGCGCATCGGCCGACTGTGCCTCGACATTGACCGCTTCATAGCCATAGAGCGGGTCCATGATCGGTGGCAGGACGAGGCGGGCCGGGTCGGCGCGGGAGAAGCCGCCATTCCGATCCGGCGACCATTGCATGGGGGTGCGCACCCCATCGCGGTCGCCGAGATAAATATTGTCGCCCATGCCGATCTCATCGCCGTAATAGAGCACAGGCGTGCCCGGCATGGAGAGAAGCAGCGCGTTCATCAGCTCGACGCGGCGCCGGTCACGCTCCATCAAGGGCGCCAGGCGCCGCCGGATGCCGAGGTTGATGCGGGCCCGCCGGTCGGCGGCATAAGTGTTCCAGAGATAGTCACGCTCCGCATCCGTCACCATTTCGAGCGTCAGCTCGTCGTGATTGCGCAGGAAGATCGCCCATTGGCAATTTTCCGGGATCTCCGGCGTCTGGCGCATGATGTCGGTGATCGGGAAGCGGTCTTCCTTGGCGATCGCCATATACATGCGCGGCATCAGCGGGAAGTGGAAGGCCATGTGGCATTCGTCGCCATCGCCAAAATATTCGTTGGTGTCTTCCGGCCACTGATTGGCTTCGGCAAGCAGCATCTTGCCGGGATGGCTCGCATCGAGGGCGGCGCGGATCCGCTTCAGGATGTCGTGGGTTTCCGGCAGGTTCTCGTTGTTCGTCCCTTCCCGTTCGACGAGATAGGGGATGGCATCCAGCCGGAAGCCGTCGATGCCGGTCTCCAGCCAGAAGCGCATGACCGAAAGCAGTTCTTCCATCACCAGCGGATTGTCGAAGTTGAGGTCCGGCTGGTGGGAATAGAAGCGGTGCCAATAATACTGGCCGGCCACCGGATCCCAGGTCCAGTTCGACTTTTCCGTGTCGAGGAAGATGATCCGCGTCTCGGGGAATTTCTGGTCCGTATCCGACCAGACATAGAAGTCGCGCTCGGGGGAACCGATCGGCGCGTTGCGGGCGCGCTGGAACCAGGGATGCTGGTCGGAGGTGTGGTTGATGACGAGCTCGATGATGACCTTCAGGCCCCGCGCATGCGCGGCGGCGACGAAAGCGCGGAAATCCTCCATCGTCCCGTAATCCGGGCTCACATTGCCGTAGTCCGCAATGTCATAGCCATCGTCACGGCGCGGCGACGGGAAGAAGGGCAGAATCCAGATGGCGGTGGCGCCGAGCGAGGCGATATGGTCGAGCTTGCCGAGCAGGCCCTCAAAATCGCCGATGCCGTCGCCATTGCCGTCGCAGAACGACTTGATGTGCAGCTGGTAGATGATCGCATCCTTGAACCAGAGCGGGTCCATCTGCACGGTCGCCGTCGCATCGGGGCCGCCCGTCTGGGTCTGCGTCTCGTAATCGGCCCGGGTCTCGGCGGTCGTCGCATCCATTCTCATCTCTCCCATCATCTCACGCGCCAAATGCCGAAGGGCATGTGCGGACTAAAGCGCAGGCGCTGGATTTTCCCTGTCCAGGTCAAGGCGCGGTTGGCGATCAAATCTTCCATGGGAAGGGATGCACTGTCCGGAAGGTTCCACGACCACAGCGGGATCTCGACATCGGCTTCCTGGTCGTGGTGCGGATCCAGGCTGATGCCGACGAGGACGACATTCTCGCGGCCGGCGCTCGCCTTCTCGAAGAACATGACATTGTCGTTCCAGGCGGGAAGCAGCGTCAGGCCGAGATGCGAGTGCAGCGCCGGATTGTCGCGGCGGATGCGGTTGAGCATCGCGATCTCGCTTTTGATATGGCCGGGCCTGTCATAGTCCCAGGCGCGGATCTCGTATTTCTCGCTGTCGGCATATTCCTTGCGCTTGGCATCCGGCCGACCCTCGCAGAGTTCGAAGCCGTTATAGACGCCCCAGAGGCCGGAGAGCGTCGCGGCCAGGGCCGCGCGGATCAGATAGGCCGAGCGCGGGGCGTTCTGCAGGAAGTCCGGATTGATGTCATGCGTGTTGACGAAGAAATGCGGCCGGAAGAACTCCTTCGGCGCCTGCGTCGTGATCTCGCGCATATACTCCTCCAGCTCCCACTTGGTGTTGCGCCAGGTGAAGTAGGTGTAGGATTGCGAGAAGCCGACCTTCGCCAGCCGGTACATGACCTTGGGCTTCGTGAAGGCTTCGGAGAGGAAGACCACCTCCGGATGACGGGCGCGGATATCGGCGATCAGCCATTCCCAGAAGGGGAACGGCTTGGTGTGCGGATTGTCGACGCGGAACAGCTTGACGCCCTGGTCGACCCAGAGCTGGACGGTGTCGCGCAGCTCGATCCAGAGCGAGGGCACGGCGTCCTTCGCGTAGAAATCGACATTGACGATGTCTTCATATTTCTTCGGCGGGTTTTCCGCATAGCGGATCGTGCCGTCCGGTCGCCAGTCGAACCAGCCTGGATGTTCTTTCAGCCAGGGATGGTCAGGCGAGGCCTGGATGGCGAGATCGAGCGCGATTTCAAGACCGTAATCGGCAGCGGCGGCAATCAGACGGCGGAAGTCGTCGAAATCGCCGAGTTCGGGATGGATCGCCTTGTGGCCGCCTTCCGGCGAACCGATTGCATAGGGGCTGCCCGGATCGTTCGGGGCCGGCGTCAGCGTGTTGTTGCGGCCCTTGCGGTTGGTCTTGCCAATCGGGTGGATGGGCGGGAAGTAGAGGACGTCGAAGCCCATCTCGCGGATCGCCGGCAGCCGGCCGATCACGTCGTCGAAGGTGCCATGGCAATTGGCGTCGCCGCTCTGCGAGCGCGGGAAGACCTGGAACCAGCTCGCAAAGGCCGCTGCCTTGCGCTCGGCATCAAGCGGGATGACCGCGGAACGCACGCGATGCGGCCGCCGGTCGGCACGCGCCATCAGCGCCGAGACCTCCGCAGAGAGCAGGAGGCTGGTGCGGCCTGCGGCATCCGCCGTTTCCAGCCGCTTCACGAGAGCGTCGAGTTCGGTCTTCAGCGCTGCCGGCGCTTCGGCTGCGGCCTCCTTGACGAGGTTGATGCCTTCCTGGTTCTCGAGCGTGAGATCGAGCCGCGCCTCGTGCTTCTTGCCGAGCTCGTAGCGGAAGATGGCGAAGGGGTTGCGCCAGGCCTCAACGACGAATTCATGCCGACCCATGCGCCGCGGGGTAAATTCCGCGCGCCAGCGGTCGTTGACGACCAGCTGCAGCGGCACCTCCGTCCATTCCGCCTCATCCGCCGCACGCCAGAAGAGGGCAGCAGCGAGCGGGTCATGACCGTCGCCGAAGATGTCAGCCTCGACCCGGACCGTCTCGCCGACGACGCGCTTGACGGGAAAGCGCCCCTCATCGACCGATGGCGTCACCGCCTCGATCGCCAGACGCGGCGAGGCCGCCGCATCGGTTGCCTCGACGGCCCAGTCGTCCAGGCGGATCACGGGCGAGGCGCTGCCTTCGAAGACCCGGACAGCGCCGGGAGCGAGACGAAGGCCCGCGTCCAGAACGAGCGAGCCATCCTCCACTGAAGCCAGCGGCAGGAAGGCGGAAACAGCCTCGCGCACGGCATTGAAGGGCACGCGGGCGCTTTGGCGCAGATCGCGGTTGAAGAGAACGACGCGCACCCGCTCGGCCTGGCGCAGATCGGCGCGATCGCCGGAAATCAGTGCGGCCACGGACGACTTCGCTGCCGTGATCAGCTGCGGCGCAGGGCGCGGCGCCGCGCCCTGCGTGGCGAGCGACTGATTGACGCTGCGGATCTCGGCGGAGAGGTCGAAGGCGCGGTTGTCCCTGAGGCCGCGCAATCCGTCGGGTCGGCCGAAAAGCGGGTCAAGCGGCGCTGCCACGCCGAACTCGAAGCCCATCGGCACCATCAGCCCGCCGCCAAGTAGCGCGGCAAGCCGCAGCATGCGGGCCGCGCGGCGCTCCAGCACCTCCGCGCTCTCCGTGCCATGGGCGACACGCTTGGCGAAGGGTGCTTCGGGAAAGGCGATCTGCAGCGGAAACGCGCCCTGAACCTCGGCCTCGTCCAGGAACCATCGCTCCTCGAGGTCCCACCAGGCGAAGGAGGAAAAGCAGCCGTCGAACCCGGCGCCGGCGAGCGCCGCACGGGTAGAAAAGGACGTGCCCGGCGTCCACGCAAAGAGCCTGAATCCCGGCGCCGCGGCGCGGACGGAGGCGATCAGAGTCCGCCAGGCAGCGGGATCGGCATCGGCGAGTCCGAGGCAGCGGACGCCGCCGAGGCCCAGGCCGGCAAGCCGCGTCAGACGCTCCGCCCAGCGGGTGGACGTCTCCCCATCCTGCAGGGGGTCGAGCCGGCGGCTGCCGGCGACGACCGGCGGAATGCGCGGGTCGAGCGCTTGTCGCGCGCCACCCGTCTCCTCGGCGATCCGGTCAACGACCAGATCCATCATCAGCGTCAGGCCGGCGGCCCGCGCCGCAGCCACGAGACTGCGCAGACCCTGGTCGAGGTCCTCGCCGAGGCCATAGACGGGATCGAGACGGTCCTGACTGCGGCTGACGAAGACGCTGGCGCCCTCGCCACGCGGAAAGAGCGGTGCCACCATCACCGCATCGAAGCCGAGCGACCGCACGTGGTCGAACAACTCCCGCCACTGATCCAGTCCGCTCAGAAGGAGCGGGTGGGCATAGTAGATGCGGGGTGGCTGGTCGAGGCTTGTCGTGGTTTCGGGACGGGCATGTGCATTCATGAGTTCGTCTCGCAGCTTTTCATTGAGAACCCCGGGGAGCCGGTTCGGTTCCTCGCGATCTTTCGCAGTGCGGAAGGAGCGCTCTCCCGCACTGCTCTAAAATGATCGCGTCTTTGAGTGTCAGGCAGGCTGCGGCGCACTGCGTTGGTCGGAGATCTGTTTGGGCGGAGTGACACCCGCCCCGCGGGCGGATGCGACGCCCTTCGGGAAGCCGGTGCGACCCGAATAATCGCGGCCCGTCGGCCCGCCGGCCGTCCGGGAATGGCGGGCATTCGTGGCCTTGGTGGCGATGAGGTCCAACGCCGTGATGCCCAGCACCATGGCCAGAGCCGCACCGGCATTGTGCCGCTTTCGATTGTTCTCGCCCATCGCGCCCATCAGGGTAACAATGTCGAGACCATCGCCGGCGACACGGCTCATCAGCCCGGCCTGGCTGTCGACCGACAGCGTCAGCATGCCAGAGCCGATCTCGCGGATGCCATAGGCTCGGATCAAATTCTCCTTGCCTTCGAGGCCGAGCGTGCGGGCAAGGCGACCGGGCGCGATGAGTTCGGTGAAACCGAGCGCCAGGCTGAACCAGCCGAGGCCCTTCGCCAGACTGTCGGCGGTGGAGCGGGAGCTCGGCCCGCTGGAGATGACTTTCGGATCGCCCTCCGAGCGGACGTAGTTGGACAGGAATGTCATGGTGAGACTCCTTGGAGGAATTGAAAGGTGGAGCGGGGAGGATCAGGGCTTGAGCACGACCTTGATGCAGCTGTCCTGCTTGTCGCGGAACACCTTGTACATCTCGGGCCCCTCCTCCAGCGTCGCCGTATGGGTGATGACGAAGGACGGGTCGATCTGGCCTTCCTCGATGCGGCGCAGAAGATCGTCGGTCCAGCGGCGCACATGGGTCTGCCCCATACGGAAGGTGAGCCCCTTGTTCATGGCCTGGCCCATGGGGATCTTATCGACGAGGCCGGAATAGACGCCGGGAATGGAGATGATGCCGCCGGGTCGGCAGACATAGATCATCTCGCGCAGCACATGCGGTCGATCGTTTTCGAGCATCATCATCTGCTTGGCGCGGTCGAGCAGCGTGTCCGGCTGTCCAACGGAGACATGGGCTTCGAGCCCGACGCTGTCGATGCATTTCTGCGGCCCCTTGCCCCCGGTCAGCTCGTTCAGCCGCTCGACGACGCTCTCTTCGGAGAAATCGATGGTGATCGCCCCGGAGGCCTTCGCCATGGACAGGCGCTCGGAGATGCAGTCGATCGCCACGACCTGCTTGGCGCCGAGCAGGATGGCGCTGCGGATCGACATCTGGCCGACGGGACCGCAGCCCCAGACCGCCACCGTGTCAGTGGGTTCGATGTCGCAATGAACGGCCGCCTGCCAGCCGGTCGGGAAGATGTCGCCGAGGAAGAGCACCTGCTCGTCGGTCAGGCTGTCGGGCACCTTGATATGGGTTTCGTCGGCAAAGGGGACGCGCAGATATTCCGCCTGCCCGCCCGGATAGCCGCCGGTCAGATGCGTATAGCCGAAGAGGCCGGCCGTCGTGTGGCCGAAGGCCTTGTCGGCGATCTTCTTGTTGCGGTTGGACCGCTCGCAGACCGAAAAATTGCCGCGCTTGCACTGGTCGCATTCGCCGCAATTGATGGTGAAGGGCACGACAATGCGATCGCCCTTCTTGAGCTTGCCACGCATATCCGAACCGGTCTCGACGACCTCGCCCATCATTTCGTGGCCCATGACGTCACCCGGCATCATCGCCGGAATGAAATTGTGGAAGAGATGGAGGTCCGAGCCGCAGATCGCGCAGCTCGTCACCTTGATGATGGCATCGCGCGGATCCTCGATTTCCGGATCGCTGACAGTGTCACATCGAATGTCTTCCTTGCCGTGCCAAACCAATGCCCGCATGATGAATTCCGCCTGTTTCTGTCCCGTTTCACTATGGTCAGAGGCGGGCTGTGCAATCGGTGCTGGCCTGCCGCTGGTCCGTCCAACCCATAGAAACTGGGGAAGTTGCAGGGCGTCGGGCAGCTTTTCCGCAAAGCGTGCCTTTTGGCGGCGCGGCACTGTGACGCCTCGCAGGCTGGGCGCTCCCGCCTATATGCCCTTCAACAAACGAGGAAACGGACGGGAACCGCATGGTCATCGCGATGACGGACGTGTCGAAGACCTATCGGACAGCCGAGGGGCCGCTCAAGGTTCTGGACGGGATCGACCTCACGCTCAAATCCGGCGAGAGCCTGGCGCTGACCGGCGAGTCCGGCAGCGGTAAAAGCACACTCCTGCATCTCGCCGCCGGTCTCGACCATCCCGACGGCGGGCGCATCGTGATCGACGGCGCGGAGATGAGCACGCTCAACGATCGCGGCCGCGCGGCCCTGCGGCGCAGCACGGTGGGGCTGATCTTCCAGCAGTTCAATCTGATCCCCTCTCTGACCGTCGGCGCCAATCTCGCCTTTCACGCGAGGCTCGCCGGCCGGCATGATCCGGCTTGGAACGACACGCTCGCCAAGCGGCTCGGCCTCGACAGCCTGCTCGCGCGCTATCCGGAACAGCTCTCGGGCGGGCAGCAGCAGCGCGTCGCGATCGGCCGGACGCTGGCGGCCTGGCCCAAGCTGGTGCTGGCCGATGAGCCGACCGGCAATCTCGACGAGGCGACGAGCGCGCAGGTGCTGAACCTGATGCTGTCGCTGGTGGCCGAGACCGGCGCCGCGCTGCTGATGGTCACGCACTCGCTGAAGCTCGCCGACCGGCTCGACCGCCGCGTTCATCTGACCGCCGGGCGCATCGCATGAGCGCCACCACCGCGCTCGGGGCGCTGCTCTCCCACTGGCGGCGCCGGCCAATGCAACTCCTCATGCTGCTCCTCGGCCTGTCGCTCGCCACCGCGCTCTGGTCGGGCGTGCAGGCGATCAATGCCGAGGCGCGGGCGAGCTACGACCGTGCCGCCCGGCTGATCGGCCAGGACCGGCTGTCTGAGCTCGTCCACGCCGATGGACGACCGATTTCGCAGGCGACCTATGTCGCGCTCCGCCAGGCGGGCTGGCTCGTCTCGCCGGTGCTGGAGGGCGAGCTGAAGATCGGGGCGACGCGGTTGCGGCTGATCGGCATCGACCCTGCCACCCTACCAAGCGAGGCCGGCGCCCTCTCCGCCGACGCGCTTGGCGACTTCCTGCCCTTCATCACGCCCCCCGGCCTGATCGTCGTCGCGCCCGAGACCGCCGAGCGCCTCCGCGCCGCCTCCCCCGTGCCGCTCAAGGCCGAGCAGAGCATGGTGCCCGGAACCGGCACGGCCGATATCGGCATTGCTCAGACGCTGCTCAACCGCCCCGGCGAGATCAGCCGCCTGCTGCTGGCGCCGGATCAGCCTGCGGCGCGCCGGCCGCTCGCCGAGGTGGCGCCGGACCTGACGGTGAAGGCGCCGGAGGGCGGCGGCGACATCTCCCGCCTCACCGACAGCTTTCACCTGAACCTCACCGCCTTCGGCTTCCTGGCCTTCGCCGTCGGGCTCTTCATCGTCTATTCGGCGATTGGCCTTGCCTTCGAACAGCGCCGCGCGACCTTTCGCACGCTGCGCTCGCTCGGCCTCTCCGCCCGGGCGCTGACCCTGCTGCTGATCGCCGAGCTGCTCGCCTTCGCAACGCTCGCCGGGCTGGCCGGCGTCGCGCTCGGCTATCTCGTCGGCTCGCTGCTGCTGCCGGGTGTTGCAGCCACCCTGCAGGGGCTCTATGGCGCCTCGGTGCCGGGCGCGCTGACGCTTCGGCCCGAATGGTGGGTCTCCGGCCTGCTGATCGCCATCCTCGGTGCTCTCGCCGCCGCCACGCAAAGCCTCTGGCGGGTTGCGCATATGCCGCTGCTCGCCCCAGCGCAGCCACGGGCCTGGGCACGCGCCTCCGAGCGTGCGCTGCGGATCCAGGCGCTGGCGAGCGTTCTGCTGTTCATGGCCTCGATCGCGCTTGCTGTCTGGGGCCACGGCCTTGTTGCCGGCTTTGCCGTCCTCGGCGCGCTGCTGCTCGGTGCGGCCCTGCTCCTGCCGGTTCTTCTCACCCTGCTGCTGGCGGGCATGGAGCGGCTGTCGCATCAAGCGCTGCCGCAGTGGTTCTGGGCCGATACGCGCCAGCAGCTGCCCGGTCTGTCGCTGGCGCTGATGGCTCTGCTCCTGGCTCTCTCCGCCAATATCGGCGTCGGCACCATGGTCTCGAGTTTCCGCCTCACCTTCACCGGCTGGCTCGACCAGCGGCTCGCCTCCGAACTCTATGTCACCGCCCGCAACGAGAGCGAGGCGGCCGCCCTTCGCGCCTTCCTGCCGGGTAGAGTGCAGGCGATCCTGCCGATCTGGAGCGTGGAGGGCATGGTGGCCGGACAGCCCGCCGAGATCTATGGCGCCGCCGACCATGCCACCTATCGCGACAACTGGCCGCTTCTCGACCGCGCGCCGGATGCCTGGGACCAGGTGGCACGCGGCACCGGCGCGCTCGTCAACGAGCAGATGGCCCGGCGCGACGGCATTGCGGTCGGCGACCCGCTCGCCCTGCCGGGCGGCTGGGCGACGCGGGTCGCCGGCATCTATTCCGACTATGGCAATCCGGTCGGCCAGGTGATCGTCAATGTCGAGGCGCTGGCTCGGCACTTTCCGGAAGTCGAGCGGCTGCGCTACGGCCTGCGCCTGCCACCGGCCGAAGTGCCGGCGCTGAAAGCCGCCCTTCGCGAGCGATTCGGCCTGCCAGAAGAGGCGATGATCGACCAGGCCGCACTCAAGCGGCGCTCGCTGGAGATCTTCGAGCAGACTTTCTCCGTCACCGCGGCGCTCAATGTTCTAACCCTCGGGGTCGCGGGCCTGGCGATGTTCGCGAGCCTGATGACGCTTTCCACCATGCGCCTTCCGCAGCTCGCGCCTGTCTGGGCGATGGGGCTCACCCGCCGCCAGCTGGTCGGTCTCGAAGTGCTGCGGACGCTGGTGCTGGCACTGCTGACCTTCGTCGCCGCCCTGCCCGTCGGCCTGGGGCTTGCCTGGGTGCTGCTTTCGATCGTCAATGTCGAGGCCTTCGGCTGGCGGCTGCCGATCCACATCTTCCCCGCCGACTGGTTGAGGCTGGGCGGCCTGGCGCTCCTCGCCAGCCTGGTCTCGGCCCTGATCCCGCTGCGCCGGCTGGCGGTGCTCGCACCGGCCGATCTTTTGAAGGTCTTCGCCAATGAACGATGACGCCGCTCCGGGCTTCTTGCGCCGCAGCCTGCTGCTGGGCGGGCTCGCGAGCCTCGCTGTGCCGCGCCTGGCCTTGGCGCAGGGCTTTGCGGGGCTCGGCACCACGGCCGAGGGCTTCTCCGTGCCGGCGCCGGGCAAGCCCTTCGTCTTTCCGCGCGACCACGGCGCCCATCCGCATTTCCGCATCGAATGGTGGTACCTGACGGCCAACCTCGAAGGACCCGACGGCACGCCCTATGGCGTGCAATGGACGCTGTTCCGCTCCGCGCTCGCCCCACGCGAGGCAGAGGGCTGGCAGAGCCCGCAGATCTGGCTCGGCCATGCGGCGATCACCACGCGCGACAAGCAGTTCGTCGCCGAAAGGCTGTCGCGCGGTGGTATCGGACAGGCGGGCGTCATCGCCGCACCCTTCGCCGCCTCGATCGACGACTGGCGGCTCGCCCGCCGCCCGGACGCTCCGGCAGGCGCCGACGAGCTCTCCCATGTCGCGTTGCAGGCAAGCGGTACGGAGTTTTCCTATGATCTCCGCCTCACCGCCACCGGACCCTTGGTGCCACAGGGGCAGAACGGCTATTCGGTCAAATCCGCCGCGGGCCAGGCGAGCTTCTATTATTCTCAGCCTTTCTATACGGTCGAAGGCACCCTCGTCCTCCCCTCTGGCACCATCCCCGTCACCGGCCAGGCATGGCTGGACCGCGAATGGTCCTCGCAGCCGCTGGCCAGCGACCAGACCGGCTGGGACTGGTTCTCGCTCCATTTTGCCAGCGGCGAGAAGCTGATGGGCTTTCGCCTGCGCGACAGCGGAGAGGGCTATACGTCCGCCACCTGGATCGCCGCCAACGGTACGCCGACGCCTCTGCCCGCGGGTGCCCTCAGCGTCGTGCCGCTCGGCAGTAGCAAGGTCGCCGGCCGTGCGGTTCCGACACGCTGGCAGGTCCGCCTCCCGGCCCGCGGGCTCGACATCGTGACCGAACCGATCAACACTCAGGCCTGGATGGCAACCCGCACGCCCTATTGGGAAGGCCCGATCACCATTTCAGGCAGTCACAAGGGCCGCGGCTATCTGGAGATGACCGGCTACTGAGCCCAGCGAAAGCTGGAACCTCGGCAGGGAGGCGCCATTCTGAAGTTGTATCGATGAGGAGGAGGAGACGCGGCATGAATACGGCCAATCTACAGCTCGAAGGCTTGACCATGGCGGTGGCGGCCATCACCCGGATGCTGACGGAAAAGGGCCTGGTGACGCATCAGGACATCCGCAGCGCGCTCGGCCAGGCGGAGGCGGAAGCAGTGGCGAGTGCCGGCAGCGAACTCTCCGGCTCGAACCAGAAGGGCATCCTTTTCCCCATCCGGCTGCTGAGCCTCGCCAACGACGCCGCCGAGCGCGGCGAGAGCGCGAGCTTCAAGGCCTTCGCCCGCCAGGTGGGCTTGAGCGACAGGCCCTGAACGAGACAACGCCCCCGCCGGGTGGCGGGGGCGCGTCGATCCATCGGACGATCGGCAGGTCTTTACTCGGCGGCGAGAGGTAGGGCGAGCTGCGGCTCGTCCTTCTCGGCCGGCACATGCGCCGGGGCGATATCCTCCACGGCGCCATGGTTCTTCAGCGGCCGGTTGCCGGACAGCAGCCGGACGAGCACATAGAAGATCGGCGTCATGAAGATGCCGAAGAAGGTCACGCCGATCATGCCCGAGAAGACGGCGATGCCCATGGCAGCCCGCATTTCGGCACCGGCGCCGGTGGAGATCACCAGCGGCACGACGCCCATGATGAAGGCCATCGACGTCATCAGGATCGGCCGCAGCCGCAAGCGGCTCGCTTCCACCGCCGCCTGAACCGGCGTCCGCCCGGCAAATTCGAGCTCGCGCGCGAATTCGACGATCAGGATCGCGTTCTTCGCCGAAAGCCCCACCAGCACCACCAACCCGATCTGGGTGAAGATGTTGTTGTCCCCTCCGGTGAACCAAACCCCGGTCAAGGCTGCGAGCACGCCCATCGGCACGATCATGATGATGGCAATCGGCAGCGTCAGGCTCTCATACTGGGCGGCAAGCACCAGATAGACGAGCAGCAGAGCGAGCGGGAAGACCAGAATGCCGGAGTCGCCTGCGAGAATCTGCTGATAGGTGAGGTCCGTCCATTCAAAGTCGATGCCGGTGGGCAGCGTCTCGTCGGCGATCCGTTCGATCGCCGCTTGGGCCTGGCCGGAGGAGAAGCCCGGTGCCGGCCCGCCATTGACGTCGGCGGCGAGGAAGCCGTTATAGCGCGTCGTGCGCTCCGGCCCGGTCGTCGCATCCACCTTCAGAAGTGCCGAAAGCGGAATCATCTGGCCGGACTGCGAACGGACCTTCAGCTGGCCAATATCCTCGGGCTTGGCGCGGAACTTCGCATCCGCCTGGACGCGCACACTGTAGGTGCGGCCGAAAGCATTGAAGTCGTTCACATAGAGCGAGCCCAGATAGATCTGCAGCGCATCGAAGACGTCGGTGACCGAAACCCCCAACTGCTCGGCCTTGGTGCGGTCGAGATCGGCATAGAGCTGCGGCACGTTGATCTGGTAGCTCGAGAAGATGCCGGCCAGTTCCGGCGTCTGGTAGGCCTTGCCGATGAAGGCCTTGGCCGCCTCGTCCAGCGCCTGGTAGCCGAGGCCGGCGCGGTCCTCGATCTGCAGCTTGAAGCCGCCCGTCGTGCCGAGACCGTTGACCGGCGGCGGCGGGAACATGGCGATGAAGGCATCCTGAATGCCGGTGAACTTCTGATTCAGCTGCATGGCGATCGCCCCGCCCGAGAGTTCGGGCGTCTTGCGATCCTCGAAATCGTCGAGCACGGCGAAGACGATGCCGGCATTGGAGCCGATGGTGAAGCCATTGATCGACAGGCCGGGGAAGGCCAGCGCATTCTTCACGCCAGGCTGTTCGAGCGCGATCGCGCTCATCTTCTTGATCACCTCTTCGGTGCGGTCGAGCGTCGCGCCGTCGGGAAGCTGGGCGAAGCCGATGAGATACTGTTTGTCCTGCGCCGGCACGAAGCCGCCGGGCACGGCGTTGAACATGCTGTAGGTGGCACCGGCCAGCGCCAGATAGATTACCATGACGATGCTCTTGCGGGTGAGCAACCCGCCGATGCTGCGGCCATAGCCGCGCGACATGGCGCCGAAGGCGCGGTTGAAGCCGCGGAAGAACCAGCCGAGCGTCTTGTCCATGAAGACGGTCAGGAAATCCTTCTTGGCATGATGGTCCTTCAGGAGCAGGGCGGCGAGCGCCGGCGACAAGGTCAGCGAATTGATCGCCGAAATGACCGTCGAGATGGCGATGGTCAGCGCGAACTGTCGGTAGAACTGGCCGGACAGGCCGGTGATGAAGGCGAGCGGCACGAAGACGGCGACGAGCACCAGCGCGATGGCGATGATCGGGCCGGAGACTTCGCGCATCGCCCGGTAGGTCGCCTCGCGCGGCGAGAAGCCGGCTTCGATATTGCGCTCGACATTCTCGACGACGACGATCGCATCGTCGACCACGATGCCGATCGCCAGCACGAGGCCGAAGAGCGTCAGCGCATTGATGGAGAAGCCGAAGACGTACATGACGGCGAAGGTGCCGACGATCGAAACCGGAACCGCGATCAGCGGGATGATCGAGGCGCGCCAGGTCTGCAGGAAGAGGATGACGACGAGGACGACGAGGGCAACGGCTTCGAGCAGCGTATCGATGACCTTGTCGATCGAGGAGCGGACGAATTCGGTCGTGTCGTAGACGATCTCGTAGCTCACGCCCTCCGGCATGGCGACCTTCAGCTGCTTCATCGTTTCCTGAACGGCGTCCGAAATGGCGATCGCGTTGGAGCCCGGCGCCTGGAAGACCGGCACGGCGACGGCAGGCTTGCCATCGAGCAGCGAGCGCAGCGTATAGTCCGCTGCCCCCATTTCCACCCGTGCAACGTCGCGCAGCCGGGTGATCTCGCCATTGGCGCCGCTCTTCACGATGATATTGCCGAACTGCTCCGGCGTCTGCAGGCGGCCCTGCGCGTTGACGGAGAGCTGCAGATCGACGCCGGCGAGGCTCGGCGAGGCGCCGATCGTGCCGGCGGCGGCCTGGACGTTCTGCTGGCGAATGGCATTGGTGATGTCGCTCGCAGCGAGATCATGCTCGGCCGCCTTCTGCGGATCGATCCAGACGCGCATGGAATAGTCGCCGGCGCCGAAAACCTGGACCTGGCCGACGCCCTCGATGCGGGCGAGCCGGTCCTTGACGTTGAGCACCGCGTAATTGCGCAGATAGGTGAGGTCGTAGCGGTCGCCGGTCGAAACGAGGTGGACGACCATCATCAGGTCGGGCGAGCTCTTGACCGTGGTGACGCCGAGCGCGCGGACTTCAGCCGGCAGGCGCGGTTCGGCCTGAGAGACGCGGTTCTGCACCAGCTGCTGGGCCTTGTCCGGATCGGTGCCGAGCTTGAAGGTGACCGTCAGCGTCAGAACTCCGTCCGAGGTCGCCTGGCTGGACATGTAGAGCATGTCCTCGACACCGTTGATCGATTCCTCGAGCGGCGTTGCCACCGTTTCGGCGATCACCTTGGGATTGGCGCCCGGATAGGTGCCGCGCACGACGATCGAAGGCGGCACGACATCGGGATATTCCGAAATCGGCAGCGCGCGCATGCCGAGCAGGCCCGCGACCAGAATGAGCACCGACAGCACGCCGGCAAATACTGGCCTGTCGACGAAGAAACGGGAAATGTTCATATCGAAACCCTCTCCGGGAATGAACGAGAATGGCGCAGGCTACCGCTTGCGGATCCGGCATGGACCGCAAGGGCAGGCTCTGGCGTCAGGCAGTGGGTGCGGGCGGCGGGTGGAACAGTCCGCCGCACCGTTTTACTTCTGGGCGACTTCGGGCTCGGTCGACGGGGCAACCAGCGCGCCGGGGCGGATGCGCTGCAGGCCATTGATGACGATGCGATCGCCGGCGTTCAGCCCGCTGGTCACGATGCGCTGACCTTCGACGGCCGCGCCGAGCGCCACCTGGCGATAGGCGACCGTGTTGTCGGCGCCGACCACATAGACGAACTTCTTGTCCTGGTCGGTGCCGATCGCCCGCTCGCTGATCATCAGATGCTCCTCGGCCTTGGGCTCGCCCATGCGCAGCCGCACGAACTGGCCGGGGATCAGCCGCCCGCCGGGATTGTCGAAGATGGCGCGCAGCCGCAGCGTGCCGCTGGCAGAGTTCACCTCATTGTCGACCAGCTGCAGCTTGCCATGGACCGGCGTGCCGCTATCGCTGGCCAGCCCCAGCTCGATCGGCACATCCGCCAGATTGGGCGTACCGTCGGGACCGGGAGTGAGCTCGGAGAGCGTCCGGCCGACCAGCTCCTCATTGGCGTCGAAGCTCGCATAGATCGGATCCATCGACACGAGCGTCGTTAGCGGCGGCGCCTCGGATCCGGCCGCGACCAGATTGCCTTCGGTGATCTCCAGACGACCGACACGGCCGGAGATCGGCGCGCGGATCTCGGTATAGCCGAGGTTGAGCTGGGCCGATTTCAGCGTGGCAAGCGCCGATTTAAGCGTGGCTTCCGCTTCCTGATAGGTGCTGCCGCGCTGGACGAGATCGGTATCGGAGATCACTTCCTTGGCGGCGAGCTTCTGGCCACGATCGAGCTCTGTCTTGGCAAGCTCGACCCTGGCACGTGCGGAGGCAACCTGCCCTTCCGCCTGAGCCACCACCGCCTGGTAGGGCTCGGGATCGATGGTCACCAGCAGATCGCCGGCCTTGACCAGACCGCCCTCGCGGAAATGGACCGACTGGATGGTGCCCGCCACCCGCGGGCGGATCTGCACGCGGCCGACCGCTTCGAGACGGCCGGAGAAATCCTGCCAGGTGGAGACGCGCTTCGGCTCGACGGTGGTGACGGTCACCGGCGTTGCCGGCGGCGGCGCGGCGGCCGCGGTCGTCTCCGCGCTGGCATGGCTGCCAAAGGGAAGGTCGAAGGTGACGGTGGCGGCTGCGATGGTCGCAGCAAGGCCCAGGCCGGCGCCCGTCAGGGCCCAGCGGTTGCGTGTCGCTGTCATGATGCTACTCCTCGGCCGGTTCGGGCCGTTTCAATCACTCATCAAAATCAACTCAGGTGGGGACGACCGCCCCCGCCCGAAGACCCGGCAAAGCGCCGGGCCGAAGCTCCTCGACGAAATGGGTGAAGGCCGCCTTGAGCGCCTCGACCCAAGCTCCCGTCTTCCCCCGATAGATGCCGGTCCAGCCGAGGCTTTCCGGCAGAATGGTCCGACGCACCAGCGTTCCGCCCTGCGCCAGCCGGTCGGCATAGCCGAGCACTTCGTCCTTCAGCGGGTCGTCCTCGGAAGTGAGGACGAGCGCGGGCGCAACGCCCATCAGCCGCGAACAGAGACAGGGCGCCGCATATGGATGCTGCGTGCCGCAGAGCGTCTGGCGCAGATAATTGCGCCAGCCGTCCGACCAGCGGTCGAGCATGCCGATTTCGTTTGCCCGGCGGATGGAATGGGTCGTCATGCGCGGGTCGATCATCGGCGAGAGCAGGATCTGCCCGGTAAGCCCGCCCGGCATCTGATCGCGGGCCTTTAGCGCCACGCCGGCTGCAACGTTTCCGCCGGCCTCGGCGCCAGCGACGAAAAGCGGCGCCTTGACGCCGCCACCGAACTGCTTGCGCTTGACCGAGAGCTGCTGGAGCGCCGCGAAAGCCGTTTCAAGCGCCTGGGGAAACTCGTTCTCGGATGCAGTCGCATAATCGGCTTCGAGCACGATCGCGCCGCTGGCACCGAGTGCACGCACGGCCGGCCCGGCCTCAACCGGCAGGCCCTTGTCCAGGAAGGCGCCGCCGCCCAAATAGAGGACCAGCGGCGCGGCCTTGTCGGCCTTGTGCGGCGCATGCAAGCGCAGCGCCAATGGCGCACCGCCCTGCCCTTCCACCGCCATTTCGCGCCACTCGCCGGTCATCCGCCGAACTCCAAAAGTTAGCCGTCACTTGCGGCCTCGTCTGTTTGCATATTATTATTCCGCGCAAACGACACAAGCAGCTGTAGACGACATCACTGTTCCGGATTTCCGAACAATTCCGCGGCGCAGCAAGAGAGAGCGATCATGGACCAGATTGCGGCAATGCGGGCCTTTGTCCGCGTCGTGGAAACCGGCAACTTCACCCGGGCCGCAACGACGCTGAACATCCCGAAGACGACGGTCACGACTTTGGTCCAAGGCCTGGAGCAGCATTTGCGCACCACGCTGCTCAATCGCACCACCCG
The DNA here is from genome assembly GCF_046546455.1 of Rhizobium sp. YIM 134829. Lineage (NCBI taxonomy): Bacteria > Pseudomonadati > Pseudomonadota > Alphaproteobacteria > Hyphomicrobiales > Rhizobiaceae > Rhizobium > Rhizobium sp. YIM 134829. Next base: position 16,775 of record NZ_JBKHKI010000006.1, on the reverse strand, counting down.
CCGCGTCATGGTTACCAATGATGGCGCGCTCTATTACGAGCGGGCCATGCAGATCCTGGCCGAGCTCGACGAGCTCGATTCAAGCCTCTCCAGCTCCCAGACACAGCCGAGCGGCCGGCTTCGGGTCGAAATGGCCGGCGCCTTTGCCGACCTGATCGTCGTCCCGGCCCTCTGCGACTTCTACCAGCAATATCCGCAGATTAGACTCGACATCGGCGTCGGCGACCGGCTGGTCGACTATATCGCCGAGAATGTCGACTGCGCGCTGCGCGCGGGCACGCCGGGCGACCAGTCGCTCATCGCCCGCAAGGTGGGCGAGATGGCCATGGTGCCCTGCGCCGCCCCCAGCTATATCGAGCAGTTCGGCCTGCCGGAAAATCCCGAAGATCTCAACGGCGAGCACTGGGCCGTCGGCTATCTCGCCACGCAGACCGGCCGCGTCTATCCGATGGAGTTCCGCCGCGGCGAGGAGCTGCGGGAGATTACGCCCAACTACATCGTCTCCGTCAACGATGCCCGCTCCTATGTCAGCGCCGCACTCGCCGGCATGGGCGTCATCCAGTCACCACGCTTCATGGTCGGCGAGGCCTTGGCGAAGGGCGAGCTGGTGCGGATCCTCCCCGAATGGTCGGGCGAGAGCATTCCGCTCTACATCGTCTACCCCCAGACCCGCCACCTCTCCAACAAGGTCCGCGTCTTCGTCGACTGGCTCGCCAAGCTGATCCAGAGCCATAGGGCGGCGGGGCTGTAAGGCGCTGGTGGCGGGACGTTTCCGGCGATTCGCAGGGTGGATGAAGTCTTTCGTCGACTGCATCATGCCGCCCGGGCAAGCTCCTGCTAAAGCTCGCACTTTCAATTTCACTAAACGGCTTCTCTTGCAATGGACAACGCCGTCTCGCGAGAGACGGCGTTGTCCATTCCACTGGCCGAGGATGAATTCACCCCTCGCTCGGCACCAGCCGTCTCCGGCTGCCGAAGGCGATGGTGGCGGCGCCAAGGAGGGTGCCGAGGGTCGTGAAGGCGAAGACACCAGCGGGGCCCTGCGTGTTGACGATCAGGCCGCCGAAGATGGCGCCGCTGCAGATGGCGATCTGGAAGGTGGTGAGCATCATGGCGCCGGCACTTTCGGCCTCGTCGCCGGCCGCCTTGGTCACGAAGCTCTGAACGCTGACCGGCAGGGCGCCGAAGAAGAAGCCCCAGAGCGCGGTGGCGATGGCAACGAGGGCGACCGAGCTTCCGGCAAGCGTCAACACCAGCGCCATGGCGGCGATGCCGCCGGAGGAGAAGATGATGGCGCGCGGCGTGTTGCGCTCGGCGAGGACGCCGCCGACCAGATTGCCGAGGAAGCCGCCGACGCCGAAGGCGAGCAGCGTCGCGGAAATGCCGCCGACGCTCATCTGCGGCCCGGTTTCGAGAAAGGGCCGGATGAATGTGAAGCCGGCGAAATGCCCCGAGACAACCAAAAGCACGGTGAGCAGCCCGAGCCGAATGCTCGGCCGGCGCAGCACGGCCGCCATGGTCGCGAGACTGGCCGAGCCCTTGGGCGGCATGGCCGGCAGCGTCAGGATCTGCAAGAGGAGTGCCGCGAGGCCGAGAACCGCGGCGATGGCGAAAGCGGCGCGCCAGCCGAGCAGGTCGCCGACATAGGCGCCGATAGGCGCCGCGCAGACGGTGGCGGCGGACACGCCGGACATGACGATTGCCATGGCGCGCGGCATCAGCCGCCCGGGTACCAGCCGCATGGCGAGCGCCAGCGACATGGCCCAGAAACCGCCGAGCCCGATGCCGAGCAGGGCACGGGCGAGGAATAGCTGGACCAGCCCGCCGGCGGTGGCGGCGAGCAGGCTGGAGAGGACCAGCGTCGCCGTCAGGCCGAAGAGGACGAGGCGGCGGTCGAAGCTGCGGGTGGCGATGACGACGCCCGGACCGGCGATGGCGCCGACGACGGCGGTCATGGTCATGGACTGGCCGGCCGCGCCGAGGCTGACGCCGAGATCCTTGGCGATCGGGGTCAGGAGGCTGGCCGGCAGGAACTCGGCCGTGACGAGGCCGAAGACGCCGAGCGCCAGCGAGACGACGCCGGCCCAATAAGCGGGTTGCTCGGGTCCGGTCTCGGCCATGGTGCGGTCGTCGTCGAAGGGATCAGAAAGGGAGGTGGTATTCATCAGCGTGCTCCTTGGGAGGAAGCCGCAAGCTAGGCGCCACGTCCTGGCGTTTCTATGCTAGTTAATCCAAAAATCTTGACCTTTCGTCCAATGCAGGTCATGCATTGCAGAGCGTAAACCTCTGTTGCAGGAGCCGGGCATGCATGATCCCCTCACCGAAATGTTGCGCGGCCTGAGACTGGACGGCGTGGAATATGGACGCTGCCAGCCCTCTCATCCGTTTGCCACGGGCTTCCCAGCCAAGGAGGAGGCGCATTTTCACTTCCTTGCCATGGGCCATGCCTTCCTGCAGGCACCGGACGGGCACTGGATCGAGATGCAGGCAGGTGACGCCGTGCTTCTGCCGCGCGGCGATGCGCATGTGCTGGCGAGCGAACCGGGGCTGCCGCCGGTCCCGGTCGGGGCCATGCCGCGCAAGACCGTCTGCGATGGGATCATCGACCTGCAATGCCCCTGCGCGGAGAAGCGCAACACGCTGTTCTTCGCCGAGATGCGGTTCAATATCGACAAGCGCCATCCGCTTCTGCAGATGATGCCGGCAGTGATCGAAACGCGCGATCTGGCCGCGAGCGAGCCCACGATCCCGCCGCTGCTCGACGCGATGATGCGCGAGGTCGACATGGACCGTGTCGGCGCCGGCGGTATTCTCGCGCGCCTCGCCGACGTGCTGACCGCGACGCTGATCCGCACCTGGGTGGAGCATGGCTGCGGCGATTCCTCGGGCTGGCTGGCCGCCGTGCGCCATCCCGATGTCGGCCGGGTGCTCGCCGCCATTCACCTGAACCCCGCCCACGACTGGAGCGTCGAGGCCCTGGCGCGCGAGATGGGTGCCTCGCGCTCCGGCTTCGCCCAGCGCTTTGCTGACGCCGTCGGAGAAACGCCGGCCCGCTATGTGGCGCGCATGCGGATGCAGCAGGCGCATCAATGGCTGCGCGACGGCCAGCGCGTGGCCTTGGTGGCCGAGCGGCTCGGCTATGAGTCGGAGGCCTCCTTCAGCCGCGCCTTCAAGCGCATCGTCGGCACCTCGCCGAGCCAGGCGCGCAGCCCAGGCCGCGCCTCGCTCGCCGCCGCACCTCTGGCGGCCACACCTCTGGCCGCCGCAGAATAAGCGGCCTTCGGGAAGCCGGCAGCCGCCCTATCTTCCGGCTCAAGATGGCGAAGGCGTCATGCTCAGGAGGTCGGCGGATGGGACAGCGTTCTTGGAGAATACGGACGATATTGGTGCTCGCGACCCTGCTGGCCGTGCCGTTCACCGCGTGCGCCGAAGACGGCGACGCCAAGCGCGGGGCAGCGACCTTCAAGGCCTGCTCCAATTGCCATGTGGCCGTCGGTGACCGCACCGTCTTCGGCCCAAGCCTGCAGGGCGTCGTCGGCCGGCGCGCCGGCAGCCTGCCTGGCTTTCGCTATTCGGAGGCGATGAAGGCAGCGGGAGACCAAGGCCTCGTCTGGACCGAGGCCGATCTCTCCGCCTTCCTCTCAAACCCCAAGCGCAAGGTGCCCGGCACCAGCATGCGCTTCTGGGGCTTCTGGTCGCAATCCTCGATCGACGACGTCATCGCCTATCTCAAGGCAAACCCTTGAGGACCGAGCCCGCTTGACAGAAAGGCCGGCAGGTTGGCGGGCCCGCCCCTCACCGCAGAGATGAGAGGCGGCAGTGCCGCTACCAGCGCTGATGCACATGCGGCTTGATCAGCCGCGTGTAGATCTCGCGTGAGGCGGTCATCAGCTCATTGGACAGCGGTGCCAGATCGGCGGCGGCGGCATTGGCGCGCGCCTGCTCCTCGTTGCGGGCGCCGGGGATAACGACGGTGACGGCCTCGCTCATCAGGATCCAGCGCAGCGCGAAGGCGGCCATGCTCGCCCCCTCCGGCACCAGCTTGCGCACCTCCTCGACCGCCTGCAGCCCGACCTCGAAGGGAACGCCCGCGAAGGTCTCCCCGACATCGAAAGCCTCACCATTGCGGTTGAAGTTGCGGTGGTCGTCGGCGGCAAATTGCGTCTCGGCCTTGATCTTGCCGGAGAGCAGGCCGCTGGCCAGGGGCACGCGGGCGATGACGGCCACGTTTTTCCGCCGCGCTTCGGTAAAGAACAGATGGTCCGGGCGCTGGCGGAACAGGTTGTAGATGATCTGGATGCTGACGACGCCCGGATACTCGATCGCCTTCAGCGCTTCCTCGACCTTTTCGACCGACACGCCGTAGCCGGCGATCTTGCCCGCCGCCTGTAGCTCGGCCAGGCCCTCGAACACCTCCTGGCGGTAGAGCACCTCGGTCGGCGGGCAGTGGAGCTGGACGAGATCGAGGCACTCGACCTTCAGATTGGCGAGACTCCGGTCGATGAACCCTTCGAGATTGGCCTTGGTATAGCCGTCGGCCACATGTGGGCTCAGCCGGCGGCCGGCCTTGGTGGCAACCATGGGGCGATCGCCAACGCGTTCGGAGAGAACCTCGGCGATGATCTTCTCCGAGCGGCCATCGCCATAGACGTCGGCCGTGTCGATGAAGGTGATGCCGGCATCGAGCGCGGCGTTCAGCGCCTTGCGGCCATCCGCCTCGCTGATCTCGCCCCAGGACCCGCCGATCTGCCAGGCGCCGAAGCCGACATTGGAGACGGTGAAGGGCATGCGCCCAAAGGAATGATATTTCACGACAAGACCTCCGCTTGGGACGGCATCGGGAAAGCCGATGCACGTCACTCAAGGCGCAAGCCTATGGCCGATGGGGCCGGGCTTGGCAAGGCGGAGCGGACATTCGGAATGATCTCACATGGAAAAGGGCCAGGTCTCCCCGGCCCCTTCTCTGGTTCGATCCGTCGCAGACTCAGGCCGCGCGGCGATGCGGCGTGGTGCTTTGCCGTGTGGCGCCGAGGCGGAACTGGGCGAGCAGGTCGTTGAGCGCCGCGGCTTCGGAGGCGAGGCCATGGCTCGCCGCGGTCTGCTCCTCGACCATCGCCGCGTTCTGCTGCGTGCCCTGATCCATGCTGTTGACCGCAGTGTTGATCTCCTGCAGGCCGGTCGACTGTTCGCGCGTTGCCGTGACGATGGCGTTGATATGGCCGTTGATCTCCTGGACCTGGCCAACGATCGCCTGCAAGGACTGCCCGGTTTCGCCGACGAGAGTCACGCCGGCGCGAACCTGCTCGCTCGAGGTGGTGATCAGCGCCTTGATCTCCTTGGCGGCATTGGCGGAACGCTGCGCAAGCTCGCGCACTTCCTGAGCGACCACCGCAAAGCCCTTGCCGGCCTCCCCGGCGCGGGCGGCTTCCACACCGGCATTCAGCGCCAGCAGGTTGGTCTGGAAGGCGATCTCGTCGATCACGCCGATGATGTTGGCGATCTCGCCCGAGGAGCGCTCGATGCCCTGCATGGCCTGGACGGCCTTGCCGACGACATCGCCCGACTTCTCGGCACCGGCACGCGTGCGGTCGACCAGGGCGCCGACTTCCTCGGCCCGCCGCGCACTGTCGCGCACGGTGGTGGTGATCTCTTCCAGCGCCGCGGCGGTCTCTTCCACCGATGCGGCCTGCTGCTCGGTGCGGCGGGCGAGGTCATCGGCGGCATGGCGGATCTCGCTGGCGCCGGCATCGATCGCCTTGGCATTGCTGCCGACGGTTTCGAGCGCATCGTGAAGCTTGCCGACGGCATTGTTGAAGTCGGCCCGCAGCCGGTCGAGATGCTGAACGAAGGGCCGGTCGATCCGATAGCCAAGATCGCCCTCGGCCAGCCGGCCGAGACCGGTGGCCAGTTCCTCGACCGCCTGCTGGATATCGGCGGTTTCCCGCGCCTTGACCACTTCGCGCTCGCGCCGTTCCTGCTCGGAAAGCGAACGGCCGGTTTCAGCCTCGCCTTCGAGACGTGCCCGCTCGATGGCATTGCCGCGGAAGACGGCGACGGCGGCGGCCATGGAGCCGATCTGGTCGCGACGTTCTTCGCCGGGAATGGTGACGTCATACTGGCCGGCAGCGAGCTTTTCCATCGCGCCGGTCATCTCGGTCACCGGGCGGACCACGAGGCGGCTGAGCAGGCTCGCCATCAGCGCGATCATGATGCCCACGGCGAGCAGAGTTGCGACCGCAGCGGCGGCGCGGAACTGGCCGACGCCGGCATAGGCGGCATCCGCATCGACCGCAAAGCCGACATACCATTCGACCGTCGGCAGGCCGGCCACGGGGACGAAGCTGACCAACATCGGCTTGCCGGCGAGCTCGGTCGTGGAAATGTCGCTCGCAATAGCCGGCGTGTTGGTGGGGAAGGCCTCGGCGATCGGCTTCGTCACCAGCTTGGCGTCGGGATGGACGAGAATCTGGCCGGATTTGTTGACGAGGAAGGCAAAGCCGCCCGGGCCGGCATCGATCGACTGGATCATCGAGACCAGCGTCTTCAGCGAGAAGTCGCTGCCGGCAACCCCCTTGAGCGCCCCATCCTTCGTGACCGGCACGGCGGCGCTGATGATCAACTCATTGGTGGAGGCATCGATATAGGGATCGGTCAGCACCGCGCTCTGCGCCTTGACGGCATCCTGGTACCAGGGGCGCTGACGCGGGTCGTAACCGGCCGGCATCGGGCTGTCCGGCCACATGGTGAAGCGTCCGGTCTCGTCGCCGACATAGGTCGTCATGAATTCCTTGACCAGGACGTCGTTCTTCAAAACGCGGAGGAGGCCATCCTCTCCCTCGGCGCTGCCTGCGGCCTGGGCGGTCATCGCCGTCAGCGTCACGCGGCCATTCAGCCAGTTGGCGACGCTCTGCGCCGCCTGCTTGCCGGACGAGGCAACGGTCGATTCCACCGCCTGCCTCGCGGCGCCGTGCTGCAGCGTGTCGATATAGAGGGAAAAGCCGGCAAAGGCGCCGGCCACGGCGACGGACGCGGCAAGCAGAATGCGCGTCATGAGGTTGGACCGTCTGGGCAAGTTCGAATCCTTCAAGAGCGGCCGCACAGCCAACAAGGGACCGCGCATGCGGCCGGGCCTGCACGAGGGCAGCACGGGGTGAAAGCGGGGAGGTTCGCTGCAAGGAGACATATGCCGCGTCCGGCATTGTCGGCCGCCTCATGCGACCGTCCCGGCCGATCTGCGGCCTTGGCAAGCGGAAACTAACGATGCAACGTTAATGTGATCTAAACGGTCGCTCAGCTTCGCGCCGATCGCCGAACGGTGTGATTCTGACAAAAGCCCTCGCGGCGCGGCGCTCGGCATGCTTAATCCGCAGTCGAGGCCATGCGCAGGGCATGGGCCGATCGGCGGCAGGAGCAAGGCAGTGAGTGATGGTTTCGACGTGGCGATTGTGGGCCTCGGCGCGATGGGGAGCGCGGCCGCCGCGCATCTCGCCGCCCGGGGAGTGCGTGTGGTCGGGTTCGAGGCGGCCTATCCGGCGCATCCCCTTTCCTCTTCGCATGGCGACAGCCGCCTGATCCGCCTCGGCTATTTCGAAGATCCCGCTTACGTCCCCCTGCTCCGCCGCGCCTACGAAAACTGGCGCAAACTGGAACAGGCGCTGCGGGAGGAAATCCTGACGCTGACCGGCGTGCTGCAGATCGGCGCACCGGATTGCGACGTGGTGCTCGGGACAAAGAAGAGCGCCGCGCTGCACGGGCTGACGATCGAGATGCTCGACCGCGAAACCGTCCGCCAGCGTCATCCGGCCTTTACCATGGACGAGGGCGAAGTCGCCTGTTTCGACCCGCAGGGCGGCTATTTGCGGCCGGAGCGGGCGATAGCCGGCCATGTCCGGCTGGCGGCCGCCGCGGGCGCGCAGCTGCACTTCAACGAGGCGGTCGAGGCGATCGAGCCGGACGATGCCGGCGTGACCGTGGTGAGCGCGGGGCGCCGGTTGCGCGCCGCCAAGGTGATCGTGGCCACCGGGCCCTGGATCAGCCGGCTCGTCCCGGCGCTTCGGCCGCATGCGGTGCCGATCAAGCAGGTGGTCGCCTGGTATCAGCCCGAAGATGGGTTCCTGACCGTTCCCGGCCGCATGCCATCCTTCATTCGCGATGAGGGGGAAGAGGGGAGCTTCTTCGGCTTCCCCGTGATCGGCCCGGACGGATATAAGGTCGGCCGGCATCTGCATCTGCAGGAAGAGATCGATCCAGACCAGCCGAACCCGCCGGTCAACGATGTCGATCTGGCCTTGATCGACGACTTCATCGCCCGCCGCATTCCGACCGGTCGTGGCCGGCGCAGCCGCGCCGTCTCCTGCCGCTATACGATGCTGCCGGGCGAGACCTTTCTCATCGACACAATGCCGGGCGAGAAGCGGATCGTCGTCGCCTCCCCCTGCTCCGGCCATGGCTTCAAGTTCGTCAGCGTCATCGGCGAAATCCTCGCCGATCTGGCTGCTGACGGCGAGACCGGCCTGCCGATCGCCCCCTTCTCCTTCAGCGCCCTCGCCGCGCGGACGGCGTGAGCGCGATCAGGTAAACGCTCGCCGGCTGTTCGGCGGCGACGTGAACGGGCGTCGATAGAAGGGCCGCATCGAGCCGATCGAGCTTGCCATGCGCGTCGATCTCGATGGGTGCGAGCGCAAGCAGCAGCGTCAGCTCTGCCCTGGGCGTCAGAAGATGTGGCCCCGCGAGCGACAGATGCGTGACGCTATGGTCCCAGAGCCCGCGTCGGGTCATCACGTTCAGGTCGAGGATCGGGCCGCCGACCAGGCGGGCCTCGGTCGGCCGATCGGCGGGGAAGGTCAGCGGCTCTGTGGCGGGTGTGACCAGGCGCTCGGCGGCGCCGTCGATCGCGAGCGCCATGCCGTCACCCTCAAGGAGCGCCAGCGTCCGGTCGATGCCGGGGAAGAGCGAGAAGTGCCCGTCGCTCTCCACCCGCGCCATGCTTACCCGCCAGCCGAAGTCCTCGAGCCCGGAGTTCGTGGGATGGACGGCAATCTCCATCGTCTCGCCGCCACCATTCTTCCAGGGCATGCGCCGGTGGTTGGCGCTGCGCAGGATCGTCACCCCCGTCTCGCTTGCCATCGGCTCAGTTGCCGAGAATGCCGGGCAGGCGCAGACCCTTGTCGCGGGCGCAGTCGAGCGCGATCTCGTAGCCGGCATCGGCATGGCGCATGACGCCGGTGGCGGGATCGTTCCAGAGCACGCGGGCGATGCGTTGGTCGGCGGCTTCCGAACCGTCGCAGCAGATGACGACGCCCGAATGCTGCGAGAAGCCCATGCCGACCCCGCCGCCGTGATGCAGCGACACCCAGGTGGCGCCGGACGCGGTGTTGAGCAGCGCGTTCAGCAGCGGCCAGTCGGACACAGCGTCCGATCCGTCCTTCATGGCTTCCGTCTCGCGGTTCGGCGAGGCGACGGAGCCGGAATCCAGGTGATCGCGGCCGATGACGATCGGCGCGCTGAGCTCGCCATTGCGCACCATCTCGTTGAAGGCGAGGCCGAGGCGGTGGCGATCCCCCAGCCCGACCCAGCAGATGCGGGCCGGCAGGCCCTGGAAGGCGATCCGCTCGGCTGCCATGTCGAGCCAGCGGTGAAGTGCGGCATTGTCGGGCAGCAGCTCCTTTACCTTCGCGTCGGTCTTGCGGATATCTTCGGGATCGCCGGAAAGCGCCGCCCAGCGGAAGGGACCGATGCCGCGGCAGAAAAGCGGGCGGATATAGGCCGGGACGAATCCTGGGAAGGCGAAGGCATTTTCCAGCCCCTCGTCCTTGGCCACCTGGCGGATGTTGTTGCCGTAGTCCAGCGTCGGAACGCCGGCATTCCAGAAGCCGACCATGGCTTCGACATGGGTGCGCATCGAAGCGCGGGCCGCCGCTTCCACCGCCTTCGGATCACTCTCGCGCTTGGCTTTCGCCTCCTCGACCGTCCAGCCGGAGGGCAGATAGCCGTTGAGCGGATCATGGGCCGAGGTCTGGTCGGTGACGATATCCGGCCGCGGGCCGCCGGCCTTCATGCGGGCGAGCAGTTCCGGGAAGATGTCGGCGGCATTGCCGAGCAGGCCAACCGACTTCGCCTCCCCCGCCTTCGTCCAGCGGTCGATCTTCTCGAGCGCCTCGTCGAGCGAGGTGGCCTTCTCATCGACGTAACGGGTGCGGATGCGGAAATCGATACGGGTCTCGTCACATTCGACGGCGAGGCAGCAGGCGCCGGCCATGACGGCGGCAAGCGGCTGGGCGCCGCCCATGCCGCCGAGCCCGCCGGTCAGAATCCACTTGCCCGTGAGATCGCCGCCATAATGCTGGCGCCCCGCCTCGACGAAGGTTTCATAAGTGCCCTGCACGATGCCCTGGCTGCCGATATAGATCCAGGAGCCGGCCGTCATCTGGCCGTACATGGCGAGGCCCTTCTTATCCAGTTCGTGAAAATGATCCCAAGTCGCCCAATGCGGCACCAGATTGGAATTGGCGATCAGGACGCGCGGCGCATCCTTGTGCGTGCGGAAGATGCCGACCGGCTTGCCCGACTGGACGAGGAGCGTTTCCTCCTCCTCGAGATCCTTCAAGGCGGCAACGATCCGGTCGAAATCCTCCCAGGTGCGCGCGGCGCGGCCGATACCGCCATAGACGACCAGCTCATGCGGGTTCTCGGCCACGTCCGGGTCGAGATTGTTCATCAGCATGCGCAGCGGCGCTTCGGTCATCCAGCTCTTGGCATTGAGATTCGGGCCGCGGGGGGCGCGAACGTCCCGGAGGTTGTGGCGCGGGTTGCTCATGGGTGGTCCCTTTCTTGTCGTTCAGTGGGGTTGGCGCGACAGCGTGAGCGCCCGGCCTTCGATGGTGGTGAGAATGGCTTTCAGCGACTGGCGCAGCCGCTCGGCCTTGGCCGCGTCATAGGCGAAAGGTGGCGCCTCGGTTGCGAGATGAGTCGCCTGCGCGAGCTCCATCTGAACCGCATGCACACCCGTTTCCGGCCGACCGTAATGGCGCGTCGTCCAGCCGCCCTTGAAGCGGCCGTTGAGCACGCTCGTATAGCGCTCCGCCTGTCGCGCGCCCTCGATCGCGGCGGCCTCGAAGACGGCGTCGCAGCTCGTCCCGTCATTGGTGCCGATATTGAAGTCGGGCAACGTGCCCTCGAAGAGGTAGGGGATGTGCGAGCGGATCGAGTGGCAGTCATAGACGACGGCGATGCCATGCAACGCATGGATTCGCGCAATCTCGGCGGCCAGCGCGGCGTGGTAAGGCGCGTGGAAGGCGGCCGTGCGTTCGGCGATCTCGGCGGCATCCGGGGCCTCGCCCTCGCGCCAGATCGGCTGGCCGTCGAAGTCGGTCTCGGGCACGAGGCCGGTCGTGTTCTGGCCTGGATAGAGGCTGGCACCCGCCGGATCGCGGTTGGCGTCGATCACATAGCGATGGAAGAGCGCCCGAACGGTCGTCGCGCGCGGCAGCAATCCGTCATAGAGCCGGTGAATGTGCCAGTCGGTATCGGCAAGCATCCGGCCTTTCTCGTTCAGCCGGGCATAGATGCGCTCCGGCACGGCGGTGCCGGTATGGGGAAAGGCGAGAATGACGGGGGACGTCCCCTGGATGAGTTCGAAAACGGCCATGTCACGCCTCCAGTCTCGGCAGGATGCCGGGCGAGACCGCAGCGTTGAGCTTACCCGTGGCGATCAGGTCGCTCGCGGCCTTCAGGTCGTTCGCCATATAGCGGTCGGTCTCCAGCGTCTCGACGACGCCGCGGATCGCGCCGATCGCCTTTTGCAGCTCCGGGCTGGTGGCAAGCGGGGCGCGGAACTCGACCCCTTGCGCCGCCGTCAGCGCCTCGATGCCGATGATGCCGAAGAGATTGTCGGTCATCGGCAGGAGCCGCCGGGCGCCATGGCAGGCCATGGAGACATGGTCTTCCTGATTGGCCGACGTCGGCGTCGAATCGACCGAGGCCGGATGGGACATCTGCTTGTTCTCGCTCATCAAAGCCGCCGAGGTGACCTCGGCGATCATCAGGCCGGAATTCAGCCCCGGCTTTTTGGCGAGGAAGGCCGGCAGGCCGTAGGAGAGCGCCGGATCGACGAGCAGTGCGATGCGGCGCTGGGCGATCGCGCCGATCTCGCAGACGGCGATGGCGATCTGGTCGGCGGCGAAGGCCACCGGCTCGGCGTGGAAATTGCCGCCGGAGACGACGCTGTCGTCGGAGAGGACCAGCGGATTGTCGGTCACCGCATTGGCCTCGCTCTCCAGCGTCCGCGCCACAGCGCGCAGAAGGTCGAGGCAGGCGCCATCCACCTGCGGCTGGCAGCGGATGCAATAGGGATCCTGGACGCGTTCGTCGCCCTCGATATGGCTCTCGCGGATGACCGAGCCGGCGAGCAGGCCGCGCAGCGCCGCCGCCGCATCGATCTGGCCGCGATGGCCGCGCAGCGTGTGAATGTCGGCATGGAAGGGTGCGGAGGAGCCCATGGCGGCATCGGTCGAGAGCGCCCCGGTGATGAGAGCCGATTGCGCCGCGCGGTGGGCGCGGAAGAGGCCGGCCAGTGCCAGCGCGGTCGAGGCCTGGGTGCCGTTGATCAGCGCCAGGCCCTCCTTGGCCGCCAGCACCACCGGCTCCAGCCCGGCCCGCTCCAGCGCCAGGCGACCCTCCAGGCGCTGACCCTGATAGACGGCCTCCCCCTCGCCCATCATCACCGCGGCCAGGTGGGCGAGCGGGGCGAGATCGCCTGACGCGCCGACCGAGCCCTTTTCCGGAATGACCGGAAGGACGCCGCGATCGAGCATCGCCTCGATCAGCCGCACCAGCGCCAGCCGCACGCCGGAGGCGCCGCGGCCGAGCGAGATGAGCTTCAGCGCCATGATCAGCCGTACCACATCCTCCGGCAGCGGCGCGCCGACGCCGCAGCAATGAGAGAGGATGAGGTTGCGCTGCAAGGTCGCCACATCCGCCGCGTCGATCTTGATGCTGGCGAGCTTCCCGAAGCCTGTATTGATGCCATAGACCGGCGCATTGCCGGCCGCGATCTCGGCAATGCGCCGCGCCGCCTTCTCGATGCCCGCATCGAAGGCGGAATCGAGCCGGGCCGGCTCGCCGGTCCAGTAGATGGTTTCCAGCACCGAGAGCGGAACGGAGCCCGGATGGAGAACGAGGGTCATGGCGATAGGGTCCTCCTCAGTGGCGGCGCGGCCACATCACTGTCCGTTGCGAATGCGGGCATGGAGCGGATTGAAGCCCATGCGGTAGACGAGTTCGGCGGGGCGCTCGATGTTCCAGAGCGCGAAATCGGCCCATTTGCCGGTCTCCAGCGTGCCGACCTCGTGACCGATGCCGAGCGCCCGAGCCGCCTCGCGCGTCACACCGGCAAGACATTCCTCGACCGTCAGGCCGAACAGCGTCGCGGCCATGTTCATGGTGAGCAGCAGCGAGGTGAGCGGCGATGTGCCGGGATTGCAGTCCGTCGCCACCGCCATCGGCACGCCCGCCTCGCGAAAGAGCGCGATCGGCGGCTTCTGCGTTTCACGGATGAAATAATAGGCGCCGGGCAGGATGACCGCGACGGTACCGCTCGCCTTCATGGCCGCGACGCCTTCGGCATCCGTATGTTCCAGATGGTCGGCGGAGAGCGCTCCGAGGGAGGCGGCGAGCGCCGCGCCATGAAGATTGGAAAGCTGGTCGGCATGGAGCTTGACCGGCAGGCCGAACGCCCGCGCGGCCGTGAAGAGCTGAGCGATCTCCTCCGGCGAAAAGGCGATGCCTTCGCAGAAGCCATCCACCGCATCGGCCAGACCTTCGGTTGCGATTGCCGGCAGCATCTCGTCGATCAGCCGAGCAAGATAGCCGGCGCGGTCGGTCTTGTATTCCGGCGGCAGGGCGTGGGCACCGAGGAAGCTGGTGCGGACGGTGACATCGCGCCGCTCACCGAGCGTCCGCGCGGCGCGCAGCGCCTTCGCCTCATTATCGAGGTCCAGGCCGTAGCCGGACTTGATCTCGACCGTGGTGACGCCTTCGGCAATCAGCGCATCGAGCCGCGGCAGGCTTTCCTCGACCAGTCGCTCTTCGCTGGCCGCCCGCAGCGCCCTGACCGAAGAGATGATGCCGCCGCCGGCACGCGCCATCTCCTCATAAGTCGCACCGGCAAGCCGCATCTCGAACTCGTTGGCCCGGTTGCCGGCATGAACGAGATGGGTGTGGCAATCGATGAGGCCCGGCGTGATCCAGCGACCCTCGCAGTCGATCACCTCTCCGGCCTCTCCAGCAGCGAGCGCCAGCCCCTCTTCCGACCCCGCATAGGCAATGCGGCCATCGCGCACGGCGATCGCGCCACCCTCGACCAGGCCAAGGCCCGGCAGACGCGGATCGAGCGTCGCCAGCCGCGCATTACGCCAGACCCGATCATAGCGGGTGCCGGCGGATGAGGGAGAGGATGCCTGCGGGGTCGAGGACGACATGAATCTTGCGCCTTTCCGGTTCCGAAGTTATGTATAGACATAATATCGAAACCGGCAAGCGGATTTTCAGCTGCGGAACCGGCGCATGACCTTGCGGACAGACCGCAGGACCGGCTGAAGAGCCTCACGGGATGGCGAAGGACCGCGGATGACGGACGATCAGACACGCGACACACCGACGCCGCAGGCGGCAGGGCCGGATGGAGCTGGCGAAGGCACGCTGCACCAGCGCATCTTTCACGCCATCGAGGGCCAGATCCTGTCCGGCGCCTGGCCGCCCGGCTACAAGATCCCGGCGGAAACGGCGCTGGCGGAAACCTATGGCTGCTCACGCATGACCGCGAACAAGGCGCTGTCCGAACTGGCCAGGCTCGGCCTGATCGAACGGCGTCGCAAGAGCGGCTCGACGGTGCGCGCCCCGGTCTCCCAATCCGCCGTTCTGGAGATCCACGAAATCCGCGCCGAGGTGGAAGGGCTGGAGCTTGCCTATGACTACAGGCTGCTCTCCCGCAAGCGCCGGCTGGCAAGCGCGCAGGACCGCGACCGGCTGGGGCTTCCGCTCCGTCGGCCGGTGCTCGAGCTCACCTGCCTGCATCTGGCCGGCGGGCGGCCTTTCTGTCTGGAAGAGCGGCTGATCAATCTCGACTGCGCCCCCGGCGCGGAGGAGGAGAGCTTCGCCGAGACCGCGCCCGGCGCCTGGCTGCTGACGCTCGTGCCCTGGAATGCGGCCGAGCACACGATTCGGGCGCGTGCCGCCGATGCCGAGATTGCCGAAGCGCTCGGCCTCGGGCCTGGCGCCCCATGCCTCATCGTCGAGCGGCGCACCTTCAGCCAGAGCGCGACCATCACCCATGTGAGATTGATCTATCCTGGCGACCGCCATGCGCTGACCGCGAGCTTCGCCCCTTCGCAGCCGAAGGAGCGATAGGCGGAGGGCGGCGGAGTTCTCACGATCCTCTGTACGGTTGCAGATGCCTGAAAAGAGGAAACTCCGTAAACCTCGCCTTAAATTGATGCGAATAACGTCCGGGCTCCCTTACTCAGGGAGCCGTGTTCCGGCTCAGACTTCGCTCGAGGCGTTCCATGCAAAACATTCCAATCATCGGAAAATTTCTGGCCCTGATGGGTCTCTTCGCTCTGTTCTCTCTTGGGACGGCGCTCTATTCGGGTGACCGGATTATCCGAACGGACGACGCCTATTCGGACATGCTCAAGAATGAGAGCCGCGCCGCGACCGAACTTGCCCGCGCCAACCGCGCCTTCCAGGCCGCGCGGGCTGCCGCCGGAACGCTGATGATCGTCAACACGGCCGAGGCCACCAAGACCGCGGCCGACAATCTCAAGCAGGCCCACGACGAATTCGTGCTGCATGCGGACAATGCCCTGGCGGCCAGCGAAAGCGACACGATCATTTCCAAGCTGAAGGCCGATGGCCTGACGGTGCTCGACCAGACCTGCGCCAATGCCTTTACCCGCGGCGCGCAGGCACGCGGTTCGCAGGACCGGATCAGCGCGCAGGCCGCCTATCTGCGCGAATGCGAGCCCAACTTTCCGCCGCTCAGCAAGGCCCTGACCGAGGGCACCAACACGCTGCTCGCCAATGTCGACCGCCGCAGCGACGAGCTGACGGCCACCTCGATTGCGACCTATTGGACGACGCTCGGCCTCGTGATCGGCGGTACGCTGGTCGTCGTCCTGATCGGCTTCTTTGCCATCCGCGCTTGGCTGATCCGCCCGATCACCACGCTCTCGGGCGTGATGACGACGTTGGCCAGCGGCGACCTGACGGCCCCCGTTGATGGCACCGCGCGTCGAGACGAAGTGGGCGGCATGGCCCGCGCCGTGCAGATCTTTAAGGATAATGGCCTGAAGGCCCGCGACCTGGAATCCGAAGCCGAGCGTCAGCGCAGCCTGTCGGATCAGGAACGCCTGACCCGCGAGGAAGAGGATCGCCGCCGGGCGCAGGCCATGGCCGAAGCGACTTCGGGTCTGGCAAGCGGGCTGAAGCATCTCGCCTCCGGCGACCTCGCCTTCCAGCTGACCGACCGTTTCGCCGAGGAGTTCGAAAGCCTGCGCGCCGACTTCAACCAGGCCGTCGACCAGCTGCGCACGACGCTCGCCTCCGTCGCCGATGCCACCGGCTCGATCGATGGCGGCTCGCGCGAGATCAGCCGCAGCGCCGACGACCTCTCCAAGCGCACCGAACAGCAGGCGGCCTCGCTCGAGGAAACCGCCGCCGCGCTCGACGAGATCACCGCCAATGTGGCGAACTCGTCCAAGCGTGCGGAAGAGGCCCGC